>NZ_LWQS01000057.1 GCF_001650695.1 Chloroflexus islandicus | reverse complement strand
CATGTCTTCCCTCCGTCGTGGCCAAGGCGGCCCGACGGAGCCATCGGCTGCGGTGGACGGCAGCCCGATGGTGAGACCAAACATCGTTCTCGCTTGCAATCGCGTGAGTTGTCAAGGTACGACCGGCCCGACGGCGAAAAAAAGCGGAGCAGGCAAACTGCGCTGCGCCGGATGACGACGGGCCATTTGGTGCGGAGCGTGCCACGCGGGCCGTCCTCCGTGTCAACCGCGGTGCGATTGACGATGGGGAGTATAGCAACTCTTGCCCGATTTGTCAAGCGGCGCAAGCTGCCGGCAATACATGGTTCTTTTTTGGCTTTCTAGTCAGCTAAAACGCTTTTATCCCGCTCGCGTTGCAGTTTAGTTCGATCGCGCAATGTCAATCAGATCTCACAGATACACCCTCTTTACGGCTCATGCTATAATACATGGCAATAACGCCACTGTGAATAAAATCACCAGCAGACGCGCGCATGTGCGCCAAGTGAAAGCGTAGGGAACAGTGAAAGAGTTCTTCCGCCTCAGCCGAAAAGGGTTTACCGGGCCTGATGATCAGGACAATGCCCAAATCCCGGACGATCTGTGGGTGAAGTGCAGCGAGTGTCGCGAGTTGATTTACAAGAAACAGCTCAACGACAATCTCAAAGTCTGCCCGAAGTGCGGTCATCACATGCGCCTTAGCGCCCACGAGTGGATCGGTCTGCTCGATGTCGGATCGTTCCGCGAGATGGACGCTAATCTGTTGCCGACCGACCCGCTCGGTTTTGTCGCTGCTGATGAGAGCTATGCCGCCAAATTGGCCAAGGCCCAGCAGCGCACCGGTATGGCTGATGCCGTGATTTCCGGTGTCGGCGCGATTAGCGGTATGAAACTGTGTGTCGCCGTCGGTGATTTCTCGTTTATGGGTGCGTCAATGGGTAGCGTCTATGGCGAGAAGATGGCCCGCGCCGCCGAGCGCGCCGCTGAGCTGGGGGTGCCGTTGCTGACGATTAATACCTCAGGCGGCGCGCGCCAGCAAGAGGGTGTGATCGGCTTGATGCAGATGGCCAAGGTGACGATGGCGCTGACCCGCTTGGCGGATGCCGGCCAACCCCATATCGCCCTGTTGGTTGACCCATGCTACGGTGGTGTGACTGCCTCGTACCCGTCGGTGGCCGATGTGATTATCGCCGAACCGGGTGCTAACATCGGCTTTGCCGGCAAGCGCCTGATCGAGCAGATTATGCGCCAGAAGTTGCCTGCTGGTTTCCAGACGGCTGAGTTTATGCTCGAGCACGGGATGATCGATATGGTGGTGCCGCGCAGTGAGATGCGTGATGTGCTGGCGCGCCTCCTCAAGCTCTACCAGCAGCGACCGGCTCCGGCAGCTAGAACCGATCAGCTCGCGGCGCGCCGCGCCACTCTCCCACAGCCGATTATGTAAGATCACGCGAGGCACGGTATGGAAGAAACTCCTCCCCAACAAACGATGACGCCGTGGGATCGCGTGCAGTTGGCGCGCCATCCGCAGCGTCCGCATACGCTCGACTATATCGCCGCGCTCTGCGAGGATTTTGTCGAGTTGCACGGCGATCGACGGTTTGGTGATGATCCGGCGATGGTCGGCGGGATGGCGACGTTTGCCGGCCAGACGGTGATGGTGATCGGCCACCAGAAGGGCAACGATACCCGCGAGAATATGCGGCGCAATTTCGGTATGCCCCACCCGGAAGGCTACCGCAAGGCGCAGCGCTTGATGCGCCACGCTGAGAAGTTTGGGTTGCCGGTGATTTGCTTTGTGGATACCCCCGCCGCCGATCCGACCAAGAGTTCGGAAGAGCGCGGCCAAGCGAATGCGATTGCCGAAAGCATTATGCTGATGACGACCTTGCGGGTGCCGAGCATTGCTGTCGTCATCGGCGAGGGTGGTAGCGGCGGCGCCTTGGCGATCAGTGTCGCCGATCGCATTCTGATGCAAGAGAATTCGATCTATTCCGTTGCCCCGCCCGAAGCAGCCGCTTCGATCCTCTGGCGCGATGCCGCGAAGGCGCCTGAGGCTGCTAAGGCCCTGAAGTTGACCGCCGCCGATCTCTTCGAGTTGCGCATTATCGATGAGGTGATTCCAGAACCACCCGGCGGCGCGCATACTGACCGTCTCGCCGCGATTACTGCGGTCGGCGAACGGCTCCGCTTCCATCTGGCCGATTTGCAGCAGCGTGATCTCGAGACGCTGATGCGTGAACGGTACCAAAAGTATCGCTCGATGGGCCAGTATCAAGAGCAGCAGATGGATTTCTTCGCTCGCCGGTGATGCGATATGACGAGGTTAGATGAGATAAGGCTAGAACGGGCGGGTTACAAACCCGCCCGCTCTGTTTCCATCTGCTCTCGCCATCGCACACATGAGCAATGTTTTTAGTACTATATGCCTATGCTGCACATGATGACATTTTGTTCATCAGATGGTAGAGTAGCCAAGGGTGACGCCATAACGACACAAGAAAAGACGTATCAATGGCTCATACACGATGGTTTGTCCTCGTGGCTTTCATTCTGCTGAGCGTCGTTGCTACTCTGCCTGCTCCCGCCTTGTCACAGGCATGTCCAGCCGATCGCTCGCATCTTATTCCCCGCTTTGGCGGACGTTGGTTTCTCGTTGGGGCAAATGTGCCATGGCTCAACGGTGGTTATGGCGCTGATTTTGCCACGGTAGAGGAATGGAGTCAACACACCTACGACCCTAACGCTACCCGGGCGATGTTGCGCGCCTTGCGTCAACAAGGAGCTAATACGGTGCGCTGGTGGCTTTTTGCTGATGGGCGAGGCGCACCTGAGTTTAACGCAAACAGCGGCGGCGCCGTCACCGGGCTCGATGCCAATTTCTTGCCGAGCCTTGCCAACGCCATTCAGATCGCAGCCGAAGAGGATATGTATCTCGTTTTGAACCTCTGGAGCTTCGATATGCTGATGGCAGACTCGACGGTATCTGGACGAGGCGAGCATGCTGGCGGCCATCGCGATCTGATTGTTGAAAGCGCCAAACGCGCGTCATTTATCAATAACGCGCTCTTGCCGATGCTGAGCTACCCGGTAGGCGCTAGCGGCTATACCATCGGCACCCATCCTCACGTGTTGGCATGGGATATCTTCAACGAGCCGGAATTTGGCATTAACGAGCCGCCTCATTTTGCTCCAGCGAGCGATATTTCCCAACCAGTGACGCTGGCTCAAATGCAACGGTTTATCGCCGAGCTTTCTGGCGCAATCCATCGCCATTCCAATCAGTTGACCACCGTCGGCAGCGCATCGATGAAGTGGAACAGCACCGGCGCTCTCGGCGCTGCCGGTAATTTCTGGAGCGACGCCGCACTGACCGCTTACGATCCGCAGGGTTATCTCGATTTCTACCAGATCCATTACTATGGCTGGATGAACGGCGATGAACGCTATTGGAGCTATTCGCCGTTATTTATTGACTGGTATGAAGGCCAATTCGATAAGCCGGTGGTGATCGGCGAAGCGCCAGCTAACGCAGGCGGCACCAACCGCACCCCAACCCAATTGCTGGCCGAGTTGCGCGCTAATTGCTACGCCGGTGCGTGGGTATGGCCCTATTTCAATGTCAGCGATAATACCGGCCAATGGTCAGATGCCGCCGCCGCCGTCAAAGCCTTGACCGATGCGTTTCCAGCCGAGATGCGGATTGTCAAAACAGCGCTCACGCCGCGCGTCTACATTCCATTGGCATTGCGCTGAGGGGGCAATCAATCTTGTTGAACTGTACGTGAACCGGCCAATAATGCTCTGTTAGGGTGGATACAGTTTGGTTTTAGCATTACTTGCAGTGATAAACAGCGACGTTTCTTATAGGAGCGATCTGGCGTTGCTATTTACCCTCCCCCCTCCGGCACGCGATCGCTCCCCAAGCGGCAATGACGCCCTCAGATCCGGTTCGTCCGGTCTGAGGGCGTTATCACATAACGGAGGTTTGCATGCAGCGACGACTATGGCTGCTCACTGCTAGTCTGATGTGCTTCAGCGCTTTGCTCTGGGTGATGTGGCAGCCATCACCCGCCGTTGTAGCTAATGGCGGCAATCGCCAGTTTATACCGTTGATTGTCAAACCAGCTACCTTCACTGAAACCTTTACCGGTGAACCATCGCGACCACAAAGCTGGAATCCGGCCAACTGGGATGTCACCGTTCATTCGCGTGATGTCAATACGTGGTATCAGCTTGAGCCGATGGCGGCTGAACATGGCGCAGATTGCGCGCCAGCGCCGGCGACGCACACGATTAGCGCGTATGAGGAGGCAGTCTATCTTTGCCGCAATCATCTCATGACGGCCATAAAAGCCAGTGGTTACGGGATGGTCTATCTCACGCCAGATCATTTAGTTGATTTTAGCGGCGGGACTGCTACAATCCGTTTTGACGTGTCAACCCTGCGCACGAGTCTGCGTGATTGGATTGATATTTGGATCAGCCCTTACAATGATCATCTCCAACTTCCGCTTGATATGGATGTTGATTTAAGCGGGCCGCCGCGTAATGCGGTGCAGGTGCGCATGGATCTCAGCGGCAATTACTTTGACGTGGTAGTCTATCGCAATTTCCAGCCTACCGTCATTGATGGCGCGCCGATCCCGTATGAGCGCTTCCTCGATCCGAGTCCAACGCGCCGCGACACATTTGAATTGCAGCTTTCGCGCACAAGCGTAAAGTTTGGCATGCCGGCGTACAATTTTTATTGGGTTGATACGCGCATTGCCGATCTTGGCTGGAGCCAAGGCGTGGTCCAGTTTGGCCATCACTCGTACAATCCGCTGAAAGATTGCGCCACGTGCCGGCCGGGCACGTGGCACTGGGATAACGTGACGATAAGTCCGTCACAACCATTTACCATGATTGCCGCCAATCGCCGGTTTGTCGATCGAGCTAATCCAACGGTCACACTAACAGCGCCGGCGCCGGCAAATGCGCGGCTGCGTTTTGCCGGCATTGGCCCGAATCTACAAGTGCGGTTTGATGGCGGCGCTTGGCAAGCCGCGCAGGTGCAGGCGCATAATACGAGCTACTTCAAAGATGAACATTTTCGCAGCTTCTGGATGCCGATCCCAGCCGGCGTGACCCGAATCGAGTTCCGCGGCGATCGCTGGTGGGGTGGTGATTGGCACGCCCGTGACATTAGTGTCTGGGCTTTACCCTGATGATCGCTCGCGGTTTGCCTGCGCTTGACATCGTTGCCCATCGCGAACGACGTGAGCCATCAGTTCAGCGATTCGGGCCGCGTTGTGGATCACATCAAAATGCTGTTCGGCGTGACGCCGGGCGGCGTGCGCCATCCGCGCTCGCGTCTCAGGCTGATCGATCAGGAGTTGCAGACGGGCAGCAAGGGCTGCTGGATCGTCTGGCGGTACCAGAAACCCATTGCTGCCATCATGCACAATATCGGGCAACCCGCCGATCGGTGTGGCAATGACGGGCACGCCGCACGCAATCGCTTCGACGGCAGCGATGCCAAACGCTTCCGCGTGGGTCGGGAAGACAAAAATATCGGCTTGCTGGTAGAGTTCGATCAATTGCGGTGCATTGGGGGGCAGGTTGCGATAGATGAACATCCGCTCCGCCGGTTCGACCGCACTCCGCGTCACGATATGCACTTCCACTTCTGCCGAGGTCTTGATTAGGCGCAGCGCTGCCAAGAGGGTTGGCCCGCCTTTCCGCTCAAAATCGCCGCCGACGAAGAGGATGCGCAACGAGTCGGTGGCGCGATCACGCTGTGGTCGCCACCGCGAGAGATCAATGCCGGGAGGAATGACGCACACCCGCTCTGGAGACACGCCATACTCGCGTATGAGCGCCTCGCCTGCCCACCGCGACCATGGCAAGACCCATGCTGCGCGCTGAAATAGCCGGGTATTGAGCCAATGCTTCACGGCGGCCAGCGGGCCTGCTCGATCGGCGCGATGCTGGTACAATGCCGCCATCGCGTCATACTGGCGCGGCGTAATATCGGTGGCGAGCAGATAGGGCCGGCGATGTACCAGCTTGCCGGCCAATGCCGCCGGCACTTGGGTGTTAAAGAGCGCTACATCATACGTGGCCGCGCGCAACGCTTGCCGTACCTGTTGCCGTCCGCGCCACATTCCGCGCACGTTCGCAGGCAATGGCAGCCGCTCGATCCATCCACTCTCGTCGTAATAGGTGATGTTGGCCCACTGTGCCGTGATCTGCGACTGGTGAGCAAAGCCGAATCGTAGATTCTCGGCGTAGGTGCGATGGCCAAGATGTTGTTCCAGAACAAAAAGCGCTTGTATCATCTCCGCTTGCGCTTTCTAGGAGCCAACGCACATACGCTATGCGTTTACCCGTTCAGGCGCTGCCGGCCTGCCATCGATCTTCACGACACGCGCCGGTATCCCAACTACGGTTGCGCCTACCGGCACATCGCGCGTCACCACGGCGTTGGCGCCAATGCGAGCGCGATCACCAATTGTAATCCCGCCTAAGACTCGCGCTCCGGCGCCGATAAACACATCGTCGCCGATCACGGGAAACTCCCACTCGTTGCGCATCCCAATCGTGACCGCGGCGACAATTGTGCAGTTGCGGCCAATGCGCTGCGGCGCAACGACCGTGCCGATGGGATGGGCAATGTACAAGCCGCCACCAATGTCAGCGCCAACCACAATTTCAAGACCGTAGCGCCGGTACAACCTTCGCTGCACATAACCGGGCAGAAATGGGAGGCCGCGTTGCTTGCACCATGATCCGAAGCGGAACCAGAGCATGGCGCGGAGCGGGAAATGGCGAAAGAGGAGCGCCAATAGTTGCCGCCAACTCAACGGCGCGGTGCTGATTTGTCCCGGCACAACCCAGCGCCGGGCATCTTGCAGAAAGAGCTCCCACATACGCTGCATCCCTTCATGTCATACCTGTGCGGCGGTGATGGTCGTTTCTGGGGCGAAAAAGCGATCGCGCCCGCCTAGTTCATCGGCGACGCCCTGATAGTAACGAAGGTTGAAGATGGCGCTGTAAATAGGCCGGCTGCCCCGTTCGCCCAACACACGATGCGCCAGTAATGCCAAGCGCGGCATAGTCGCCAATGCCACGGCACTAGCCCGTGGCCGGTCAAGCAACACCCGCACTAGCCAGCGTGTCAACCAGTTGCGCTGGCTGAATTCGCGCCGGACAAATCCTAGCAGATCGACTTGTTGTTCGCGTCCAAAGATGATGTCATTGCGCCCGTATGTATACGGCGTCGCCAGCCACGACGCGAAACTGCGTTCGGCATAATGGTACCCGGCAGCTTGTGGCGCAAATACGAACTCAACTCCTAGTTTACTCAGGCGGTAAGCTAATTCGATGTCCTCGGCTCGGCGGAATCGCTCGTCAAAGCCACCCGCAGCCATCACAAGCTGGCGGGCCAATGAGGTGTTGCCGGTGTAGAACTGGCGCGCCGTCGCCGGCCAAACCCCGCTGGTCATAGCCCGATATTGCTTTTCGAGCATGGCTTGTTCCCATGCTACCCATGGTGACAAGCAAGCATCAGGAGGGGTAAGCATCGGGCCTAGCACGACCCGGTTGGCTCGTTCCTCGTGCAGACGCAAATGTTCGGCAATCAGATTGGGGGCTGGCACAACATCATCGTCGAGAAAGAGCACCAGTTCGCCCCGCGCCGCCGCCACTCCCCGATTGCGCGCCGCTGCCGGTCCTGCATTTGCCTGCTGAATGAAGTTCAGGCGGAATGGCATGTGCGCCTGCTGGCAATAAGCTGCCGTGCCGTCGGTTGAGCCATCAGAGACAATCACAACCTCAAACCGATCAGGCGCGTATGTCTGCACAGCTAATGCCGCCAGCACTCGTTGCAGGCGCGCTAACCGGTTGTAAGTTGGAGTCACGACACTTATTGTTACCGATTGCTCGTTCATACACTCACAACTGCCGGATCACGCGCGCCGGCACCCCGGCAGCGAGCGATCGCGGCGGAATACTCTTTGTGACTACACTCCCAGCGCCGATCACGCTCCCGGCGCCGATCGTTACTCCGCTTAAGACCGTTACTCTTCCCCCCAACCATACATTCTCTTCTAACACAATCGGCGCCGAAGGAGGCCGCTCTTGCCGCCGTTCCGGTTCGAGCCGGTGAAAGTCATTGTCCATGATCATGGCATACGTGCCGATATTACACCGTGGTCCGATCCGCACTAGCTCGGTGGCGGCAATCGAGCAACCGTAATTGATGAACGTTCCGTCACCAATTTCCAGCCGCGCACCATGCGCGACCGCTAATTCCAAAGGTACCACCGTCGAAACCAAACGCGCTCGTTCCCCGATCACCAACTGGCCATAATTGTGAACGACCGGACGCCCCCACAGTCGCACTCGTAGCCCTAGTTCGGCGTTGCGTAGATACCAGCGCGCTCGCAGCACGGCAAAAATGTCACTTATGATGTCGGATAACGGGCGTGATGGCATGGTCTCGATGTCCTCTACGCTCATCATCACCTTATCGAACCGAGATGAACAATCGCTAAATAGACTTATCACCTGCGTTAACAATATCGTCGCTCGTTTCTAGACACATTTGTATTATCTCCGCGTGAGTCTTTACACGTTTAACCCCTGCTACGCACTACTGCTGCGTAGCGCGATAGCCAACGGCACTTCCGCTGCGCGAGCATCGGCATGCAAACGGCGCAACTGCTCGCCGCTGACGAATCCTTCATGTGGCGGCAAACGAAAGCCATCCCAAAAGCCGCGCAACCGTTGACCAGCGTAGAACAGCTCGCGCCGATCACCGCGCAGCGTTTCCGGCAGAGTGCTCAGGATGCGCTTGACTTCACGGGCGAGAAACCAAGCTCCCGCAAACAGATCGCCGCGGCGGGTGAAGCGGCCAAAGTTGCCGCCGTTGCCGTACTGATAGCGCGCAAAGAGCGTTTCGGCTTCGGCGTGCGAGCGGAAGCCATGCGTATGCACGACCTCAATATGCGGGCAAATCTTGTATCGAGCGCCACTGCGCACAACTCGCCAGCATAGGTCGGTATCGTCGGAAGCGCGCAACCGGCTGCCGGGGCCGCAGAACTCATCATATCCGCCCACCCGATCGAACAGACGGCGCCGCATGCTGAAATTAGCCCCAGAAGCATGGAGTGGAAAATGCCAGCGCGAGAGGTATGGCCAAGCCTCGAATGCCGGTGTGTAACCGCTGTCTGGATCGTACGGCGGCGCGGTGAGCTTTCCAGCGATGAAATCAAGCTCTGGATCGGCGCTGAACTCGGCGACAATCTGTGCCAGCCAGTCGGGTTGTACTTCAACATCGTCGTCAATCAAGGCAATAATGTCGCCCCGACTGGCGGCAATGCCCAAATTACGCGAACTTGCCGCCCCAAAACCGGGCCGCCGGTTAAGCAAATAGTGAAAGCGCGGATCGTGCCAGAATGGTTCGAGCATTAACGCGCTGGTATCATCAGGGCTTTGATCAACCACAAAGAGTTCAAAGTTCTGATAGACGCTGCGAAAGACGCTCTGCACGGCATCGCGTAGCGGTTGTGGCCGTTGTTTGGTTGGAATGACAATTGAAACCAGCATACATTTCTGCTCCACAAATTACAACAACCGCTCAACAGTGGATGTGGCGGCGATCGACCGATACACCAACCGTTCCCGATCAACCGAATGAGCTAAACCTCGCACGCACCCCCGTATCAGCGCAACCAGTCGCCCTAATCCTCGCGGACGGCGCAACCGAAGCAGCGGCAGTAACGGTTCGAGCAAAGCCGGCACCAACAATTCGTACCCTAACACGACCACAGCTCGCCAATGCCCCGCCTTCAATGGCTTGATATACGCTGCGCCTAACCCTTCCCAGTCACGTGCAGCCAATTCACGTGCTTCGGCCCACGTGCGAAACCCGTCGTGAATGACGTAGGTAGCTGGCGTCTCGATGACATACCAGCCATGGGCAATGGCTCGCAGGGCAATATCAGCGTCTTCGGCGGAAGGAAACTTGCCGCCGGCTCCTAACGCTTCATCAAACCCGCCTATCGCCAGTACGGGATCACGCCGCACCGCCATGCCCGCCCCAATACCACGCGCCCGGCATTTCCCGAGAAAGCTCTTCACCACCGTTCGCTGTTGGCGTTGATAGGCTGGAATAAATCCGGCGCTCGCATCGTGCGGCCCCGGTAGCACATTGCAGAAGAGTACTGCTGCCTGTGGCTCGTGCTGAAATTCTTCTTCAATCACCCGCAGCCAATTGGCCGGCACGCGGCAGTCGTCATCGGTAAAGGCGACCAATGGCCCATGTGCCAGTTGTAAGCCGATGTTGCGCGCTATTCCCAAGCCTTTGGTAGCCGTCGCGATATACCGTAACCGGCGATCACGCTGAAAACGACGGAGTGCTGTGGCAGTTGTCGTATCGGTGCTTTGATCAATGACGATCAATTCAAATGCCGGATGATCGTTGGCGAGAATGCTTTCAACCGCAACTACCGCGCTCTCACCTCGATTGCGGGTGCAGATGACGGCGCTCACCGTTGGTATCCTCATACACTTCTTGCCCCCTTGCGCTTCACAATGTCGCCGTGAATCTATCATTCGCCATACGCTGGCAATCCTAGCAGTTCCGGAATAGTGACGATCTCGTACCCTTCGTCCCGCAACCAAGGCACTAAGCTGCGCACTGCCCGCGCAGTTTCGGTTTTGTTCCACCGAATCTGGTTCGAGACCGAGTCGTGCATCAGGATGATTGAACCGGGTTTTACCAACGGCTTGATCTGCGCCACTAATTGTTCTGCCGGCACTTCCGGCACTTTCCAATCATCAGGGTAGATGTCCCACCCAATCACGGCATATCCCCGTTGCTGCAACCGCCGCCCTTCCCATGGCGTCAACCAGCCCCACGGTGGGCGGTAGAGGCGTGGACGGCGCCCGATGACTTGCGTAATCGCATGTGTCGCCGCATCGATGTGGTCGCCGCCGCTCAACATCAGACCGGCTTTACGGCTGTGCATCATCGAGTGATTGCCGATCACATGGCCCTCGGTAAAGGCGCGTTGGACGACATCCGGGTGCCATTGCACGCTGAGCCCGACGCAAAAGAAGGTCGCTTTAACGCCAAGCTCGCCCAGCGTATCGAGGAGCAGTTCGGTGCTGGGTTTGCTCGGCCCATCATCGAACGTGAAAGCCACTGCGCGCCTTGTACGCGGTCCATAGTTGTGATAGTAGCCAAACCCGCCATATGGCGGGCTGAGCAAAAGGTTTCCCATCTGATCAATCGCGTTGGTGAGGGTTGTCCGCACATTCATGCTACACCTCATTCAGACCGAGACCGTCGCTTGTTCGGCTACAGCCGGTTGTGCGCGGCGAAACAGCTTGTCGTAGAGCTTTGCGCCGAGCAATGCACGCAGGGCAATGGCTACTGAACCTTTTTGCAGGATGGTCTCCCACGGGCTAACCTGTAACCCGACACGGTAGAACTGCCAACCGAGCCGCATATTGCCGCTAAAGACGGCATCAGCCGCAAATGAAATCAAGGCCCGCTGTCGCGCTTTGCGGTACAGCCATTGCTTTTGCCGCCGCTCCTCTGCCGGCATTAAGCTAAATGTCCAATCAAAGATGCGGAAGAGTTCGTAGATCGCGTTCCGCAACGCGGTGGGGTCTTTCGACATACTCGATGGGTGCCGGCGGTAGGCGTAGAGCATCTCATCAATGTAGGCAATATCGCCAACGTGGCATAACCCTAACCACATTTGTGCGTCGAGCGACCAGCGTAAGGTTGGGTCGTAGCCGCCAAGCGCCTCGTACGCGCTTTTGCGAATCATTGTGCCGCTATGCTGTGGGTAGCCTTTGAGCAGAAAATCGGCAAAGACTTCCTTCCCATCGCGTACATAACTGCGTTCTGCTGCCCGGCTGACAAAACTCAGCGTTTGTTCGTCAGCGTAAAGCCCGTACGCGCTGAATGCCATCACCACCCGCGGATTCTGTTCCAGCGCCTCGACTTGGCGGGCAAAGGCATGCGGCGAAACCACCCAGTCATCGGCTGAGATGACACTCAGGTATGTGCCGCGCGATTCTTGCATACCCTCAATGAGCGACGCAACAAAGCCTTTGTTTTGCTCGTGGTTGATCAGTCGCACTCGCGGATCGCTCAGATATGGCGCTATGACTTCGAGCGAGTTGTCGGTGGAACGGTCATTGATCACAATCACCTCGAAGTCACGAAAACCTTGCTGGAGTATTGAGTCGAGACAATTGGGGAGGAAGCGAGCGTAGTTGTAGTTTAAGACCGTGACTGACACCAACGGTGCGTTGCCTTGCATAGCCAGCTCCTCTATCAGCGCACGCAGGCTGCTGCTAATGTTTCGACCACATAGTCTTGATCTTCGGTCGTCATTTGTGGATAGAGCGGCAACAGGATGCTGCGATCTTGACCGTATTCCGAATGTGGCAAATGGTACCCCTCTGCGCGCCAATATGGTTGTTCGCGATGCGCGCACATAATGCCGCGCCGGGTGGCGATACCGTGGTCGAGCATATACTGCATCACTTCCCGCTGATTGCACCACTCCGGCAGATAGATCGGGTAGCTCTGCCAGTTGGTGCGCGCGTAGGCCGGCTCGGCCGGTACCCCAACCCCCGGAATGGCCCTGAGTAGTTCGGCGTAGCGCGCCGCCAACTGTCGTCGTATTGCCACAATCTCTGGCAAGCGCCGCAATTGCTCGCGCCCGACGGCAGCCTGTATGTCAGTCATACGGTAGTTGTAGCCTACCACGTTGTATTCTTCAAAAATCACCTGATTGGCCAGATGGCGCACCCGGTCATTAACGCTCATCCCATGCTGGCGCAAGAGGCGGCACAAGTTGGCATACTCGGCATTGTTGGTCGTGAGCATGCCGCCATCGCCGGTGCTCAGCACCTTGCGCGGGTGGAACGAGAAACAGGCGATCACACCGTGCGGTTTGCCAATCTTCTCCCAACGCCCCTCCCACCAGAGTTCGCTCCCGATCGCGCAAGCGGCATCTTCGATCACCGGCAAGCTATGAGCTTCCGCCACCGCCAAGATGCGCGCCATATCAGCCGGCATCCCCATCTGATGCACAGTCAAAATCGCTTTGGTGCGCGATGTGATCGCCGCTTCAATTTGCGCCGGATCCATATTGTGCGTCGCTGGCTCGATGTCAACGAAGACCGGTTCGGCGCCGCAATAACGCACGCTGTTTGCGGTAGCAATATACGAATGGCTGACGGTGATCACTTCATCGCCGGGACCAACGCCTATCGCCAACAGGGCAAGATGCAGTGCAGTGGTGCAATTCGAGACGGCTACTGCATGCGCGGCGCTGGTATAGGCGGCAAACTCTTGCTCAAAAGCGGCCACTTCCGGTCCTTGCGTGATCCACCCCGACAAAATGACGCGCTGAGCCGCTTCGGCTTCGGCAGAGCCCATCACCGGTTTGGCCAGTGGAATCTGGCGCTTGGCTGTCGTTGTCATAGCCGGGTAATCTCCTCTTTTTTCCAATTGTGAACCCGCTCTTCGCTCAACAGAGCCTCGATCGCCACACCACGCGATAGATACCATTCGCGCAGCCGCTGCAACCCTTCGCGCAACGAGACGGTTGGCGCAAAGCCGAGCACCTGTTGCGCCCGTGAGCTGTCGGCATAGAGCCGCAACACATCGCCCGGGCGCGGTTCGTCATGGATGACCGGCGCGTCGGGATGCCCTATCACTTCGGCAACGGTGCGGGCCAGCTCGTTGATCGAAATTTCCCGGCCCTGTCCAATATTAAACGTGCCGCCAACCGCGCTTTCGACCATGCCAGCCAGCAGAATGCCGCGAGCCGTATCGCTGACGTAGGTGAAATCACGGGTTTGCGTGCCGTCGCCAAAGATGATCATCGGCTTGCCAGCCATTGCCCGTAGCATGAATTTCGGAATCACCTCACCACTATCGCCTTCGTGATGGCTACGCGGGCCAAAGCTGTTAAACGGGCGCACTACCACGGTCGGATAGCGATAGCTTTCCCAGAAAGCGCGAGTGTAGCACTCGCCAGCCAGCTTGCCGCCGCCATAGACCGTCATCGGAAAGGTCGGGTGCTCTTCTGTCATCGGCGCCCAGCGCGCCGTGCCATACACCTCCGAGCTTGACACATATACAAAGCGCGGCACTTCGGCCCGGCGGGCCACATCAAGCAAGATGAGCGTGCCGGTCGCGTTGACATCATGGTTCTCGAACGGATCATGCAGACTATGGCGCACACCGAGACAAGCCAGATGGTAGACGATCTCCACCCCGCGCAGCAGGCGCGCCATCGCGTCACGGTCACGAATATCAACCACGGCCAACTCAACTTCGGCATCGTGCAGGTGGGCAAGATTGGCCCGCTTGCCATTCACTAAGGTATCAACCACGATTACCCGGTGGCCGGCGGCGGCCAGTTGCGTCACTAGCTCGCTGCCAATAAAACCGGCCCCGCCGGTGACGAGAATCCGTTTTGTGGTCATGGGTTGCCCTCGCGATATAACGATTTCGTAGGGAGGCAACAGCGCTGTACCCTATGCCCTACGAAGCTATAGCCGTAATCTGCTGCATCCAACCCTGCATCGCATTCACCACCGCCTGCTGTTGTTCGGCGGTCAATTCAGGGAACATTGGTAGTGAAAGCACTTCTGCCGCCGCCGCTTCGGCCTGCGGAAAATCACCCGCTTGATAGCCCAACTCGGCAAACGCCTTTTGCATATGCACCGGGATCGGATAGTGAATGCCGGTGCTCACGCCATGCTCGTGCAAATACGCTTGCAATTCGTCGCGGCGGGTATCGCGAATCGCATAAATGTGATAGACATGACGCCGATCAGGCAGAGCAGTGGGAGTGCGCACCCCCATCGGCGCTAGCAACACATCATAGCGAGCCGCTGCCGCGCGGCGCAACTCCGTCCACTGTTCGATATAGCCCATCTTCACGCGCAAAATCGCGCCCTGAATGCCTTCCATCCGGTAATTGAAACCCTTGAGGTCGTGATGATAACGCCGTTCGGCGCCCCAGTCGCGCAACATACGCACCGTGCGGGCCAGTTCAGGATTGTTGGTCGTCACAGCGCCGCCTTCACCATACGCACCGAGATTCTTGCCGGGGTAGAAGCTAAAGCAACCTAGATCGCCAATGCTGCCAACCCGCCGGCCCTTATATTCAGCCCCGTGCGCTTGCGCCGCGTCTTCAATCACAACCAGCCCATGCTTGCGCGCAATCGCCATAATTGCATCCATCTCAGCCGGTTGGCCGTACAGATGCACTGGAATGATCGCCTTGGTGCGTGGCGTAATCATAGCTTCGATCTGAGCCGGATCAATCGTAAAGCTGACTGGATCAATATCCGCAAATACCGGTCGTGCGCCGGTATAGTCAATCGCTGAGACAGTGGCGATAAAGGTGTGCGGCGTCGTAATCACCTCATCGCCGCGCCCGACGCCAGCAGCTAGCAGGGCCAGATGCAGCGCGCTCGTGCCGGAATTAACTCCCAAGGCATAGCGGCATTGGGTGTAGTCAGCGAATAATTCTTCAAACGCCGCTACTTCTTTCCCTAAGACAAACTGAGTGCTGGCTAGAGTATCAAGCACTGCTCGATCGACCTCTTCTTTGATCGAGAGGTACTGAGCTTTCAAATCAACAAATGGGATCATAAACTTCCCCTTTCACAATATGCGGCTGTGTTATAGCTGACTAACTATGACCAATGCACTTACTCTAACGCAATCGGTTGGCCACGATTGGTCATCGAGCGCGTTGCTGCTTCCAAAATGCGAATGACGCGCAGGCCGGCATGGCCATCCGACTGTGGCCGGCGACCATTGCGCACGCAATCCACAAAATGCTCGGCCTCGATCCGCAATGCCTCGATGTTGTCGAGCCGCGGCGCCCACATATCGCCGGTGCGGTAGCCGACATGGCGCTGGTAAACGGCATCTTCGCTCTCGCTTACAATGATGCCTTTGTCGTAGACCTTCACTTTTTCACTCATTTCAATATCGTCATAGACAATCATCTTTTCCGATCCACCAATCAGGGTCTGGCGAATCTTCACCGGTGCCATCCAATTGACATGAAAATGAGCAATCAGGTTGTTGGGGAAATAGCAGGTCAAGTAGGCCATGTTTTCCGGCTTGCCCGGCACATGCGCCATGCCAGTCGCCGCGATCATCGTTGGGCTCGCCCCAACCAGATAGTCCATAATCGACAGATCATGCACGGCCAGATCCCAAAGCACATTGACATCATTCTGGAACAGGCCCAGATTGACCCGCACCGAGTCGTAGTAGTAGAGCGCACCCAGCGCACCGTTATCGATCAATTCTTTAATCTTGCGCACGGCGCTGGTATAGATAAACGTATGGTCAACCATGAGCGTCAACCCGCGGCGCTCGGCCTCTTCCACCAGCCGCTCGGCTTGGGTGACAGTGGCCGTAAACGGCTTCTCAACCAGCACGTGCTTGCCAGCCTGCAACGCCATCAGCGCTAATTCAAAATGTGATGATACCGGCGTTGCTACCGCCACCGCATCAAGGTCAGGATTGCGCAGCATATCAGCGACATCAGCGTAGGTCTTCACCGAGGGGTAAACTTGTTCGACCAATGCGCGCCGTTCGCTTCGCTGATCGCACACCGCTACCACTCGAGCGCCGGGAACTTGGGCAAAATTGCGCACGAGATTGGGGCCCCAGTAGCCGTACCCGATAACGCCAATTCCTATCATGGTGACACCTGCCTTGATACATTTCAGAAGGAAACAACCAGAACGGTTTATGTGTCATATAGTAGGAACGTATGATGATGCAGCGGTGAATTCTAGCTAGGAGGGTATGAGAGGTTTGTTATTTTGATTGATAAATCAAAAACAGATCCAATAAATTTCAATGCCACAACATCGTTCCCTTTGTTGTAGGAATGGTATTGTGCTTGAAGATGCGGTGGGATTGGTACAATAAAGCCAACGCGCTGCAGGGCAATTCGCGGGAGCGCACCCCGCTATTCGTTTTCGTTGTGCGGGTGCGCAGCGCTCGCAGCTATCTCCTGCTCCGGCGCACACCCATAGCGTATAGGCTCCCATTCCGCTAAAGCAGGGGCTTGCGTCGCCTCGCTTTGCTCGGCTCACAATGACAGCTAGCAGGCGGCGCGCTGTTCGGTTATCATTGCGGAGATGCACAGCGCCTGAAGCAATCGCACCCTTTTGCCCGCCCAAACCCTGAGCGGGTTCCATTCGTGCTTGTAGGCGATTGCGTCGCCGCCTTGCGGCGGCTCGCAATGACAATATAACAAAGGGGGAGCGGATGAATGCTACGAACCGTGGCCCGCGTCGGCAATCAGCTCATCGGCTGCCGCCAACAACTGCGCAATGCGCTGTGGTGGCGTATTCTTGCTCTTGAGGTATAGTTCGAGCGCTTGCCGCGGCGTCAGTCCCTCTCGCAACGCTTCCGCCACCCCGGCAAAGCGTTGGCGCGCCGTTCGTTCCACATCAAACACAATGGCGGCAATCACTGCTGCACCGGCTTCGTGGAGCCACGTCCGCACCTGCTCTTCGCGCAGCAGCGGGGTTTGTTCGCGCGTGAGCTGTACTTCGACCCGCACCACGGCATCACGCACATCGTGCCGTTCGATCGCCGTCCGCAACGCCGCCGCCGGATCACTGCTCCGGCGGAGATCGCGTTCAATGCTGACAAACGGGCGCGCGTTCAATGGCACAAAGCGCCAGCGCGCTTGGCCCGGCGCTAATTCCACTAAGACGCAGCCTTTGGGTTCGTCGCGCTCGCCAAAATCGATCCGTTCGATGCTGCCGGGGTAGACGATCGGCGGCTGTTCGCCTAACGCTTGATGGCGGTGAATATGGCCCAACGCGACATAATCAACGCCGGGAAGAGTTAACGCCGAGCGCGGCAGGCTCAGATCGCGGCCAAGGATCATCGCCCGTTCTGACCCCAATTGGGCCCCTTCCACCGTGCCGTGGAAAGCAATGATGGTCGGCAGGCTGGGGTCGCGCCGCGCCACCGCCTGCTCGATAAAATCGGCCAACCGGCGACTCAATTCGTACTCGATCGTCGCAATTGACGCGCCGGCCAGCTCTTCGCGAGCCAGCAGCATTTGGCGCGTCACCCACGGCACCGCGATCAGTTGCACCTCGCCATTGCGGGTAGCAATCCGGTGCTGGCGTGGCCGGTCGGCTACCGTCACCCCTTCGAGCGCCAACGTGGCAAAAATCTCAACCGAGTGCGCTTTGCCTTGCGCCGGCGAAATGTCATGGTTGCCGGTGAGAATGACCACCGCGACCCCGGCCTCGCGCAAGCGCCGGATGCGCGTGGCGAATTCGCGCTGGACGGTCGGGTTGGGGGTGCGGTTTTTGTAGACATCGCCGGCAATCAGGCAGAGATCGATCTCGTGATCGAGGCCAATGCTAATCGCTTCATCAAGCCGGTCGAGATAGTCGATCAGGCGTGAATGCAGACCGCGGCGCGCATCTAGCGCGCCGTAGTTTTCAACCCCGAGGTGCAGATCGGCGAGATGGAGCATGCGGATCATAGGAATCACTCCATGCGGAATACAATGAGTGAGGGCGACGCACTGCGTCGCCCCTGACGTTGCCTGCTCCCTGTCGCTCGCCGCTAAAACTGGCCGGCGAAATGGCAGGCGACCCAGTGGCCCTTGCGTTTCTCTTCAAACGCCGGCTCCTGCTCTTTGCAGATGCTCTTGGCGATCCAGCAGCGCGGGTGGAAGCGGCAGCCGCTGGGAGGATTGATCGGGCTCGGCACGTCTCCCTGCAACACGATCCGCTCGCGCTTGGCCATCGGATTGGGATGCGGAATCGCCGAGATGAGCGCCTTGGTATAGGGGTGCAGCGGCTCGCGGAACAGCTCAGCGCTGGTTGTTAATTCGACCACTTTCCCCAGATACATCACCCCCACCCGATCCGAGATGTGCTCAACCACCGCGAGGTTGTGGGCAATGAAGAGGTAGGTCAGGCCAAACTCGCGCTGGAGGGAGCGCAGCAGATTCAGCACCTGCGATTGGATTGAAACATCGAGGGCGGAAACCGGCTCATCACAGACGATCAGCTTCGGTTCCATAATCAGCGCGCGGGCAATGCCGATGCGCTGGCGCTGGCCACCCGAAAACTCGTGGGGGAAGCGGGTCATGTGCGAGGCGCTCAGACCGACCTTCGCCAGCACTTCCCGCACCCGCTCGCGCCGTTCAGCCGGCGTGCCGATGCCATGGATGACCAACCCTTCGGCCACGCTCTCGCCAATCGTAATGCGCGGGTCAAGCGAAGCGTAAGGGTCTTGGAAGATAATCTGCATATCGCGGCGCAGCGCCTTCATCGTCCGGCCACTGGCCCGCATCACATCTTGGCCTTCAAAGATGACCTCACCCGCCGTTGCGCGTTCGAGCCGCAACACCGTGCGCCCGGTGGTCGTCTTGCCGCAGCCGCTCTCACCCACCAATCCGAGCGTCTCGCCGCGCTTGACGGTAAAGCTCACATCATCAACTGCGCGCACCTCAGCGATGGTGCGGCGCAAAAACCCGCCTTTAATCGGGAAGTATTTTTTGAGGTTACGCACCTCAAGCAGAGTATCATCTGCCGGTTGCACCACCGGAGTAGTCATGGTCTCGCTCCATCGTAACGTAAGAACCAAGACGTTAGGCCGCTCGGCGGCGTCTTGGCGTCAATCTTCATACAGCCAGCACCGCACGCGCCGGTTCGCGCCTAACTCGATCATCGGCGGCGGCTGGTCGCATTTCTCAAACCGCTTGCTGCACCGCGACGCGAACCGGCACCCTTTGGGCGGATTGATCAAACTCGGCACCGTACCGGGGATGACCTCCAACTCCTCGCGTTCATCGCCGAGCACCGGCATCGAGTTAAGCAAGCCGCGGGTGTAGGGGTGCTTGGGATCGGTAAACAGCGATTGCACGTCGGCATATTCAACCACCTGCCCGGCGTACATCACCACCACGCTATCGGCCATCTCAGCGATCACACCCATATCGTGGGTAATCAGCATAATCGCCGTCTCGATCTTCTCGCGCAGTTCGCGCATCAGATCAAGGATTTGGGCCTGAATTGTCACATCAAGCGCGGTCGTCGGCTCGTCGGCGATCAGCAATTCGGGGTTGCAAGCCAGCGCCATCGCGATCATCACGCGCTGGCACTGCCCACCCGATAATTCGTGGGGGTACTGGCGCATACGCCGCTGCGGGTCGGGCAACCCCACCATCGACAGCAACTCGATACACCGCTTCTGCGCCTCTTCGCCCTTGAGACCCTGATGGATTTCGAGCGTCTCGATAATCTGATCACCCACCCGGAAGACCGGATTGAGCGCCGTGGTCGGCTGCTGGAAAATCATTGCGATCCGGTCGCCGCGGATCTTGCGCATCTCTTCGGGGTCAAGGTCGAGCAGATTAATGCCGTCGAAGATAATCTTGCCTTCGACGATCCGGCCGGGCGGGCTGACTAAGCGCATAATCGAGAGCGAGGTCACACTCTTGCCCGACCCCGACTCGCCGACAATCCCGAGCGTTTCGCCGCGGCGCAGGATAAAATCCACCCCGTCAACCGCCTGCACGACACCCTCTTCGGTAAAGAAATAGGTCTTCAAGCCCTCCACGCGCAGCAGTTCAGCGCCACGCCGGCCGGTTGGGCGCGCCGCGCCCGCTACAACACGAGACTCGGTTGCCACAGCTACTCCGTATCGTTATCTTGAGCGTGCCCGCTGTCTAGCCGCGCTGGCGCGGATCGAGGGCGTCACGCAGACCATCGCCAATATAGTTAATCGCAATCGAGGCAATCAAAATCGGCATCGCCGGAATCAGCGGCATCCACGGGTACTGGAACATATAGCTTTGGGCATACCCCAGCATGTTACCCCACGTCGGCGTCGGATCTTGAATACCGAAGCCAAGGAAGCTCAGCGCCGACTCGGCAACCAGCGTGCCGTTCACGCCGAGGGTAAAATCGACGATCATCGGCGGCAGTGCATTGGGGAAGACATGGCGGAACAGGATGCGCACATTGCTCGCGCCGAGAGCGCGGGCCGACTCGATATAGACATTCTCGCGCACCGAGAGCACCATGCCGCGCATCAAGCGGGCCGTTCCCGTCCAGCCAAAGAACGCCAGCACCAAAATCACGGCGAAAATAATCCGCGCTTCGCGTTCTGAGACGGCAAAGAGAAAGGCGAGGAATGAAGCGCCCCATGCAGGCAGCGGCACCGCATTAATATTTTGCACCAAGATTGACGACAAAATCAGCAAGAGGAGCAGGGTCGGGAAGGTGGCGACAATCTCCAGAAAGCGACTAATCGCCATATCCACCCACCCGCCGAAATACCCGGCCAGCATGCCAAGGATGATCCCGATCGTTGAGGCGATCAAGGTGGCGGTAAAGGCGGTGCCTAACGATACGCGCGAAGCGTACAGCAAGCGGGTGGCGTAATCGCGCCCAAGGTGGTCGGTACCCAAAATATGCAAACCGCCATCGGCATCGCGCCCCATGGGGGTGAGGAAGCGACCGGTCAGGTTGGGTGCATCGCGCTCGTAGGGTGCAATCAACGGCGCCGCCGCCGAGAGCAACAGCAACGCGGTCAGCAACCCGACGCAGAACATCGCCAGCCGGTGGCGGCGAAAACGCCGGAAGACAATTGCCCACTGCCCTTCCGATCGTCGGGGAGCAGCCTCTTCGAGCGGCACGGCAGTCGTGCTAGTGGCCATGCAACTTCTCCTCGTGAACGTGTTGATCACCGGCGATCGCGCCGGCAAAAGCATCATTAGGTCAAGCGAATGCGCGGATCAACCACCGTATACAGAATGTCGGTGATCAAAATGCCAATCAGCAACAGAACGACGTTGATGATCAACAACGCCATCACCACATTATAATCATTGCGGCCAAGGGCATCGATAAACAGGCGCCCGATCCCCGGCCAGTTAAACACAGTCTCGGTGATCAACGCACCGCTGAAGAGCGCAACCAGAATACCGGCCAACAAGGTGACAAACGGGATGAGTGAGTTGCGCAGGGCGTGCTTGAGGATCACCACCCGCTCGGCAACGCCTTTTGCCCGTGCCGTACGCACATAATCGAGGCTCAGCACCTCAAGCATGCTCCCGCGCACGAAGCGGCTCCAGCCAGCGATGTTGATAAAGGTCAACACACCACACGGCATCAAAAAGCGCAAGAAGCGGTCAAGGAATGAGCCGGCCTGCACGGTGCCGATTAACGGGATGGTATAATCGCGCACCCCGACCGCATCACCCGGCGGCAGGTACGGCAACCCGGCATTCTTGGCTAGTACCGAGAAGAGCAAGATCGCGAAAATGCCAAAGACGAAGCTTGGCAGCGATGCGCCGATAAAGGCGATCGTGGTCATAATATAGTCGAAGCGCGAATACTGGCGCACTGCCGAGTACACACCAATTGGCACCGCGATCAAAATTGACAGCAAAATTGACGTACCCATCAGATAGAGGGTATAGGGCAAGCGCGTCATAATCAAATCGGTCACCGGCCGGCCGCGCAACATCACCTGTGAGATGCCAAAATCGCCAAACACGATGCCACGGCTCACTTTGCGGCCTTCCAGATCGGCCATCGTGACTGGCACTTCGCAACCCTCTTCAACCACCTCGACCCGGCCATCAGGGTAGCGCAGACGCACTTGCCCCGGCACGGCGCAGCCAATCTGCCAATCGGCGCCAATCCCACCGGGAAGGGGCCCGGCCGGCCAGCCAATCAGCCAGCGGGTAAAACGGAAGGGCAAATAAATATCCAATTCAAAACGCTCGCGCACGCGGCGAATATCTGCTTCTGTAATTCGATTTTGCCCGGCATTCTGGCGCTCGGCCAGCAATTGATCAATCGGCCCGCCGGGCACCAAATACAACATGCCATAGGCGCAGATTGCCGCTACCAGTGCTACCAAAAACATTTGCACGAAGCGGCGGGCAAGATAACCTGCCATAGTAATACTCCTAAACGTTGGGGAACGACCGATCGTGGCCGGCTGCGCGAGGTCACGATTGTCAAGCAGCTTTCGTTAGCAGCGTTGTGCTGGTGTGTTCACCCATAGAGCAGGCGCGGCGATGGGCAACGATCTGCCCATCGCCGTGCCGGTTACCGGCCGACTCAATCGCTTACTTGGTGAAGAGGTTCATGTCGATGTGCTCCCACGTCGGGCTGGGCACCACGAAGGCTTGGATCTTGCCCTCTTTGCCGGCCTCGATCACGGTCTGCACCTCAGCGCCGGCGCCCAACGTCTCGCTGCCCAGCACGTCAACTTCGCCGGTCAGCAACTGGGCCACCGCCTGATTGGTGTCGGCGATGAACTTGATGATCACCCGCTTGATCTTGACCTCACCCTTGTAGTAGTTCGGGTTCGCTTCGAAGGTCATGCTCTGGCCCTTGACCCACTCCTTGAGGATGTAGGGGCCAGTGCTCAGCGGGCGCTCGATGATTTCGGGCAGGGTCTGCCACTCAGCCGCGGGCACATCGGCCAGCTTGCGGCCATCGCTCAACACCTGATGCGACGGGTAGTAGCCCAACGAACCGGTGAAGTAGGTCGGCCACTGCACGCCGGGGTGGAAGGTGACGGTGTACTCGGTGTCGCTGGTGAAGTCAACCTTGGCGATCGAGTTGCAGAAGGTCAGCGAGGTAGCGCCCGACGCCGGATCGCAGTTGATCTTGTAGGCCAGCTCGAAGTCGGCCTTCTTCAGCGGCTCGCCGTCTTCCCACTTGATGCCCGAGATCCACTTGTCGGTCACCGTCAGTTGCTTCATCTTGACCGTGCCGCCCTGATAGGTGATGGTCTGGCCATCGGCGGTCGTAATTTCGACACCCGGCGCCAACGGCTTCGCCTCGCCATCGGTCGTCCAGACAATGTCGCCTTCCTTCACCTCGACATCGACGTTCTGAGCACGGCCATTCTCGATCGTCGAGAGACCATCGAGGCCAACCGGCTGGTAGTCGTAGTCGTAGGTCGTGGTCGACGGCACGCCAAGCAGGTTCACTGCCACCCGCTGCACCGCCGCGCTCTCGATCAAGCTCCACATCGTCTGCGGCTCTTGGGTGAAGCCGAGCACGATCGTGTCGCCATTATCGGTCAGCTCCCACTCATCGGCGTTGGCCGTGTAGTACTCGGTCGGATTCGGCTTGAAGTTGACCAGCCGGTTGCTGGCGGCATACGCCTCAAGCCGGTTGAAGAGCGGCAAGCTCACCATATCCTTGGTGAACTCTTCCTGCACGATCGCATACTGGCGGATGCGCTCGGCGCGGTCGAGGGTGTTGTTCGCGGCAATGATCGCGCGGCTCGCCCGCTCGTTGCACCAGCCCATGTAGTTCTGGCCTTCCCAGTTGTTGGAAGGCAGCGGAATCTGATTGCAGGCGTAGAGCGTCTGGCCGCCCGGATCGGCTTGGCCAACCCACGCGAAGGCGCCCAGCTCGAAGTCGCGGCGGCGCAGACCGGTGCTGCTGCCGAACCACCACGAGGCCGGGGCGTAGGTCGGGATGACCTGAATGCCACAAGCCTCCATCTGGCGGATGAAGACCGCCGACCACGTCTGGCGGAACTGGGCATTGGTGGTGAAGCTCAATGCCAGCGCATCGCCGTTGGCATTGGTGCGGATTGGGCTGCCCGTCCAGCCGGCTTCCTCGAGCAGCGCCTTACCCTTGTCGGGGTCAAACGGATAGGTGGTGATGTTCTCCTTCGCTGCTGCCCAGTGGGCCTTCGGCAGGAAGGTATCCATCAACAGCTCTTGCTGTTGCTCGGGGGTCAGGTAGGGGTAAACCGACTGGATCAGCTCGGGGCGATTGGTGCAGTAGGCGATTGCCTGCCGGACCCGCACATCGCTCAGGATCGGGTGCGGAGTAGTGTATTGCTCGGCCTTCACCTCTTCGGTGACAACGACCGTCTCACGCACCGTCTCGCGCACCGGCTCGGCCGTCTGCACGACCACAACGGTCTCGCGGACAACTTGCGGCTGGGCGGTGCCACCACAAGCCGCCAGCATGGGAATCACCATTGCCATCACCATTGCGACGGCAATGATTCGCTTGGTAAAGCTTGCCATCTGTCTGTGTCCTCCTTAACATCTGAGGGCAGCGAAACGAACGAGTTCCAATCTCTTGCCATGCCGCATTTCGATCGGCCGCGCCATTGCGTTCTCTCTTCGCCGCATCACCCCCTTTCTAGAACCTGCACGCCATTTGTCCTATCACAGTATCAGCCTGTGGCCGATAAACGAGCGGAGGCTTTACAAGCCGGTATACGTGGACCAGAATAGCATGAGGCGAGGTGCGGCGACGATCGACTGGCGTTGGTAAGAGACTGTACATCGTTAGGCGGGATTATAACGGTTCTGTTAGCGACTGTCAACTTTATCAACGAATTGGCAACAGATCAACGAATGGTTCTATTGCCTGCCCATCATTCGAGCAATCTTGCGCGGCATAGCCGGCCATGTTATGATCGATGCGCTAATGGCGCTAAGGATTGCGATATCAGGAATTGGTATGCCCGCCTCGTCTCATCCGCTCATTCTGGCTTCTGCCTCTCCCCGCCGGCGCGAGTTGCTCGCCTATCTTGGCGTGGAGTATACGTGTCTGGCCAGCCCGGCTGAAGATCATCCCGCGCCAGCGCCGGTTGATTTGGCGGCAGCCTTGCCGCCGTTGCCGGAACCCTTGCCGATCGATGCGCATCCCACCCTCGTTGCATGGCGCAAAGCGGCTGATATTGGCCGGCACCATCCTGATGCGATCGTGCTGGCTGCCGATACCGAAGTGGTGCTCGATGGTATGGTGTTGGGCAAGCCGCGCGACGAAGACCATGCCTGTGCGATGATCCGGCGCTTGGCTGGGCGCGCGCACACGGTGCTGACCGGTTTGTGCCTCTTGTTGCCCCAAGCCGTCGAGCACAGCGGGGTGTTGTATGATGGGCGGCGAATCTTGGTTGACCTTGTGGCGAGCCGGGTGCATTTCCGCGCCCTGAGTGATGACGAGATCGCTGCATACGTTGCGCTCGGCGAATCGCTGGATAAAGCGGGCGGCTACGGTTTGCAAAGCGGTGGCGCGGCGTTGATTGATTCGATCGAAGGCAGCTACACTAATGTGGTAGGATTGCCGTTGCCGGCAGTGGCGCGCCTGCTCCGCGCTGCCGGTATAGAAGTGCCCGTTGAGCCGGTTGAAGCATATCTCAGATGGCTGCGCAGTCAGGGAAAGGAACCGGCGCCATGGCCAACCCAACCGTAAAATTGTTGATTGTTGATGACCATCCGCTGTTCCGGCAAGGGGTGCGCTGGGCGTTATCTCACGAACCGGGCATCCAGATTGTGGGCGAGGCGGGGAATGGTGAAGAGGCGTTGCAGTGGTTAGCCCAAGTCGATCCCAACCTCGAACCGAATGTGATGCTGGTTGATCTCAATCTGCCGGGCATGAGCGGCTTAGAGTTGACCCGGCAGGTGCGCCGGCAGTATGCCAGTATTGCCGTCGTGATGCTGAGCATGCACGAGAGCGATGAAGCGGCGTTTAACGCTTTGCGCGCCGGCGCCGCTGCCTACCGCTCGAAAGATATCAAACCCGCTGCCTTAGCCGATATTCTGCGGCGGGTGGCGCGCGGCGAGTATGTGATTAATGATGTCTTGACCGAAGAGCCGCGCGTCGCGAGCCGGATCCTCTCGCAGTTTCGCAGTCTGCCGGAAGTGCAGATGGTCGCCGACGATCTCGGTTTGCAAATTTTTACGCCACTGAGCGAACGCGAGATCGAGGTGCTTGAGCGCATTGCTGCCGGCAGCAGCAATAAAGAGATTGCCGATGAATTAGGCATTAGCACCCAGACGGTCAAGAATCATATTTCGTCGATTTTGCGCAAATTGTCGCTCAATGACCGCACGCAGGCGGTGATCTTCGCCCTGCGCCGCGGGTGGATCGAGACGCCGCAAAATATCCAGCCGGGTGAACCGGAAGTGTGATCGGCCTGCGAAGATGCGCGGCGCCCATCCGGGCGCCGCTTTCTCACTAGACCCCTCTAGAATACCGATGTTCGTTCGGCCAATTTCTGATTGATCGTCTCTTGAATCGTCTCGCGCACCTGTTCCGACAGTTCCAGTACGGTGATCGGATCATCGGCGGCATCGGGGCCATAGCGCGTCGTGTCGATCGGCGGGCAGAAGGTGATCGACCAGCGCGTCGGCAGCGGGATCACGCCGAGCAGGCCGAACCACGGGAAGAATGGGGTGAGCGGAAAGTAGGGGAACCCGAGCAGTTTGGCGATCCCCTCGGCGTTGGCAAACATCGGATAGATCTCTTCCGCGCCAACTACGGCGACCGGCACAATCGGCGCTTGGGTGCGGAGCGCGGCTTGCACAAAGCCGCCGCGGCCAAACCGGGCCAGCTTGTAGCGATCTTTGAAGAGCTTGCCTACCCCCTTTAACCCTTCGGGAAAGACACACACCAATTCATCGCGCTCGAGCAGGCGAATCGCATTTTCTGGGATGCCGGGCACTTGCCCTAACGCGGCAAGCGTGGGCGCAATTACCGGCAGGGTGGTGAACCAGTGCAGATGGAGTGAGCGCACGATCCGTTCGTTTTGGGCCGGATGGTCATTGACCACGGCGGTCGCGATCATGGCCCCATCCCACGGCAACACGCCGCTGTGGTTAGCCACCAACAACGCCCGCCCTTCAGCCGGCACATGCTCTAGCCCGCTGGCCTGCACTCGCCACCATGTATGGTACATAAACGAAAGAAACGGGCGGGCGACCTCGATAATCTCGCGATCCATGCCGAACGGATCGGTCGTATACTCGCCCCGCTGCCGGCGCTGGATAAAGTTAATCTGCTCGTCAATCTGATACCGCAGCACCATCCCGATCCCCTTCCAAAAATCGGGATCAAGATAATCGCGCAGGTCAACCCCCTGCAACATACTATTGACGCGCTCGACCTGCTCATTGGTCATGCGCTGGAGGTTCTCGCCGATCAACCGCACCACGCCGGCGGCGAAATTGCCGAGAGCGGCTTGCGGGCCGGGTTGTTGTTCGCTCTGCTGGCGAATATCAATCTCGACCTCAAATAACTGCTCAGCCGAACGGCGCGTAGGGGGCGATTCATCCCATTCGAGCGCCGTTGCCACTGGCGGCGGATCAACCGGATCAGCAGGCGCTGTGTGATCATTCGGAGCGCCGGTGGGCGGCGGCTCGACCGGATCGGTAGGCGCTGCATGATGATTCGGAGCGCCAGTGGGCGGCGGCTCGACTTCCATCTCAACCGCCACCGCTCGCGCCCGGCCCCGGCGGGGACGGCGTGGCTCTCCCGGATCGCTGGTTGGCGGAGTAACCGGCTCGTCGTTCATTCTACCCGTCTCCTGCGGTTGAGAAACTCGTTCAACGCGCGCGTACCTGCGGCGTATTCGTCTTCCGGCGATAGCGGCTTGAGGGTGTCAAGCGCGGCTGCCATATCATACTTCGCTGTCCATCCCAACAGACGGCAGGCGCGTTGCGGATCGATGGTGCAGCGGTAGCGCAAGTAGTCTACCTCAAACGGCCAGCCCGGCGGCGGTTGGTTGTCGAACAGCGGCCCCATCGCTGGTGCGGGTTGCTTGCCTAACCGCCGGATCACTTGGCTCAGCGGCATTGGCTGTTCAGGTGCGAGATTAAACGCCCCTCCGGCCGGTTGGTTCACAGCGGCGACCATAGCGCAAGCGGCATCATCGACGTGCAGTAACTGGATCATCGGATCGAAGCCGAACAGCATCTGGGGCGATGGCGAACGGAGATACGTCATTACCGGGCCATCTTGGTTCAGCAGAGGTGCATAGCGTAACACCGTCACCGTGATGTGGGGATGGCGCGCGGCAAAATCGGCCACGATTTGCTCGACCTCGCCGAGAGTGCGTAACAGACCACGGCTATGGTTCGTTTTGATCGGGCGATCTTCGGTGATCAAGAGCGGATTGAGCGGGCTAGCGCCATAGATCCAGCCGTGGCTACGCACAATGATCTGGCGCACCCCCGCCGCCCGGCACGCGCCGAGCAGCTCCATCGTTCCGATCACATTATGCTGCACCGTCGTCTCGTGATCGGGCAATGGCCCATCAAAGCCGAGCAGATCCAGATGGATCACAGTCTCGATCTGCTCAACGCGCAGCAATTCAAGCATCTGCTTGCGATCAAGGCGGGCCACGAGCCAATCGGCATGCCCGATAGGCCCTGCGGGCGGTCGCCGGCCAAGCACAATCACCTCATGCTGCTGGCTCAGCAATTGCGCCGCCCGCACGCTTAACATTCCGGTCGAGCCATTAATCAGCACCCGCGTCATGGCAACAGTCCACATTCTCGCGCAACCAGCGCTCAAGCTCTTCCCGATCCATATCACCGTGACTCAGCGCGTGGAACACCCAGCCAATCTCATCAGGCCCGACTTCGGGCCGCAAACTTGCGCCATTCAGGGCGAGAAAGCGTAACAGACTGACAAAAGCCGTCGCTTCATTGGCAGCATTGAACGGATGATGCTTCACAAGCATAAAGGTCAACACTGCCGCCTTACTGCACAGATCGGGGTAGAGTTCCGCCCCAAAGAGGATCTGGCGTGGCGCGTTCAACACCATCTGCAACCGATCTTGGCTCTTGATGCCGAGCAAACCGCCATAGCGCTCGATCACAAAGGTATGGAGATCGAGCACGTCGTCTTGCGAAAGATAGACGATCGGGGTCGCTTCTTCGTCCAACATGGCGCTCATCCCATCGTCCTGCGCTGATTGGCGCGGCTAGCGCCGATTCAAACCGGGCCGGCGCAATGATAGCGTGCTGCCGCATCAATCGCCGCACCCTTAGATACCAACAATCTGGCGGAAGGCCCGATCGTACTGATCGCACATCGCCTCGGCCCAAGCGCGCAAATGTGGGCTCATCGGCCGGCGGATCAGCAACTCGCGTTCGGTAAAGACCAACTCGATCACTTCCTCTTCACCGAGGCCAATCGCCTCGATCCAGCGTTGCACTACCGCCGGCAAACTCTCACGCTCGACCGTAAACGAGCGGGGCATAGACGCCTCCTTTCCGGTTACGGTTTGCCAGCACCGCTCCACTCAATCGGATCGTTCCCGCAAATGCGGGAAGAGAATCACTTCACGGATCGTCGGCTGGTCGGTCAACACCATCACCAGCCGGTCAATGCCGATGCCAAGGCCGCCGGTGGGGGGCATGCCATAGCGCAGCGCATTGATAAAGTCTTCGTCCATCTGGTGCGCCTCTTCATCGCCGGCGGCGAAAGCGCGCAATTGCTCGCGGAAGCGTTCTTCCTGATCAAACGGATCGTTCAGCTCGGTAAAGGCGTTGCCGATCTCCATCCCGGCGATAAAGGCTTCAAACCGTTCGGTGAAGTCGGGCCGGTCAGGAATGCGCTTGGCCAGCGGCGACATCGCCACCGGATAGTCGATGATAAAGGTCGGCTGGAAGAGATGAGGTTGGACGAATTCCGAGAAGAGTTCATCGACCTGCTTGGCCCACGACGCTTTGCGATCGACGCGCAAGCCGCGATCGGCGATTGCCGCGTGCAGCGAGGCCAGATCAGTATGCTGGGTAATATCAATCCCGGTGCGTTCGGCGATGGCATCAGCCATCGCAAGGCGCGGCCACGGCGGGCGAAACTCAAGCTCGCGACCCTGATAAGTGATCGTCGTCGTGCCATGCACCGCATAGCAAATCTCACCCAGCATCTCTTCGACCAGCGCCATCATGGCGTGATAATCGGCATACGCCTGATAGCACTCCATCATTGTAAACTCTGGGTTGTGCGAGCGGTCAACCCCCTCGTTGCGGAAGTTTTTGCCGATCTCGTAGACGCCGGGGAAGCCGCCGACGATCAACCGCTTGAGGTAGAGCTCGGTCGCGATGCGCAGATAGAGATTCTGGCCGAGCGCATTGTGATAGGTGACGAACGGGCGCGCGGCAGCGCCGCCATAGAGCGGCTGCAAGACCGGCGTCTCCACTTCCAGAAAGCCGCGTTCATCGAGCACGCGCCGCATGGTGCTGATAATGCGGGCCCGAGCGCGGAAGATATCGCGCCGCTCGCGATTCACAATCAGGTCAAGGTAGCGTTGGCGATGGCGCTCTTCGACATCTTGCAGACCGGCCCACTTTTCCGGTGGCGGGTTAATCGTCTTGGCCAGCACCGCCAACTCGCGCACGAACAGCGATCGTTCACCGGTTTTTGTGCGGCGGAGGGTGCCGGTCGCTTGGACAATATCAAACGTGTCGAGCTGATCGCGAAACCGCTCGAACCACTCATCGCCGATATCGGCCCGGCTGAGCCAGAGTTGGATCTCGCCACTGCCATCTTCAATGTGGGCAAACGCGATCTTGCCCATGATTCGGCGCGCACCGACGATCCGTCCGGCGAGGGTAATTACCGTCTCGGCAGCGGCCAACTCATCAAACGCAGCCAATGCCGCGTCGATGGTATGGCTGCGGGAGCAGCGGGGCGGAAAGGGATCAATTCCGGCGGCGCGCAACTGCTCGAGCTTGGCGGCGCGTTGGGCTTGTAAGTCGTTCAATTCCATACTGAAAGAATCGATGCCATTTCGACGGCGCATTCCGCCAGCGCCGGCGCTTCTCTCCCCATTATACCGGAAAACAGCACGGGCGAGGCATGCCTCGCCCGTGCTCAGCCAGCGTACAATGGCTGTTAGCGTACCTTGAGAATCGTCAATTTCATCACACCAGAGGGCGTATGCACCGTCACCTTATTGCGGGCGCGCTTGCCAAGCAGCGCAGCGCCGAGCGGCGACTCGTTCGAGATGCGGCCTTGGCGCGGGTTAGCTTCGGCGCTGCCGACGATCGTCCACGTCTCTTCCGAGCCGTCGTCTTCAAACCGGACGGTTACGGACGAACCGACTCGTACCTCGCCATTGCTCGCCTGATCTTCATCAATCAATTCAGCGCGTGAGAGAAGGTGCTTCAATTCGCGAATCCGGCCTTCAAGCAAGGCTTGCGCTTTCTTCGCGTCTTCGTATTCACCGCTCTCGGAGATGTCGCCCAATTCTTTGGCCGCGGCGATCCGCTCAGCGATCTGCTTGCGTTCCACGGTCATCAGGTACTCAAGCTCCGCTTCAAGGCGGGCGCGACCTTCGCGAGTCAGGTACGTCGGCTTGTCTGTCATCACTACTGCCTCTACGCTGCCCATTCCGCACAGCCGGGCGGACGGGAAACCTCAGTATAAAAAGAAGAACTGAGAGCACATCTCTCAGTCGTGGCCGGGAGCGCTTTCGCAGCCTACCCCATACCTTGCCACAATTATATGTGGTTGTGCGCAATTTGTAAAGACGGTTTGCATATCATGGAATACTCGCACAGATATGCTATAATCGAATTGCAGATCACAGGCGTTAGGGAACTGAGGAGCAATGGCTTCACGCAGCGGCAACAAATCAACCGGCAAGCGGCGCGCCACTGGCAGCCGCAGCCGCAAGAGCGGCGCGAAGGCGAGTTGGGCCATCTCGTTGCGCCCTGAACATCAGCGTGAGCTGTTTGCACTGGGCCTGATCCTGATCGCTGCCGTTACGATTATTTTTGTGTTCACCGGCGAAGCCGGCGGGTTGGGCAGCCTGTACCTCAACGGCGTGCGCTCGTTGTTCGGCGCTGGGGTCTTCTTTGTGCCGCTCACCCTCTTTTTGATCGGGATCGCGATTCTCTGGCAAGAGCGGATGAGCGACGCTAGCCTAAGCGGGGCCAATGTGCTGGGCACCGTGCTGGTGCTCTTAGCGATGCTGGGCCTGCTCGAAGTGCCGGTGCATGATATTCTATTCGCCGATCGCTTCAATGAGGGCGGCGGCTTAATTGGGTATTGGCTGCTCGAAGCGTTGCAGTTTGCCATTGGCCGGATTGCAGCGGTGGCGGTGATTCTGGCGCTGGGGTTGGCCGGGTTGCTGCTGACCTTTAATCTGACCGTGCGCGAGCTGGTGGTGGGGATGGCCGAGCGCACCGCCGCCTTCTGGCAGATGCTCTGGAGCGCGCCGCGCCGTCCGGCTGCGCCTGCCAACCCGCCGCGCCGTGCGCTGGCCGATTTACTCTTTACGCCGCCGCCCCAAGGCGAGGCCGATGATATTGTGCCGACGCCGATTGCCGCCCGTCCGACGCGGGCGAGCCTGTTTAAGCTCCCTACGCCTGAATTGCCTCCGCCTGCCGAACCGGCCAAGCCGGCCAGCGCGCCTTTGGTGAGCACGTCGCCGGCCAAGCCGGAACCGGTGCAAGAGGTGGTGCAAGAGGCGCTTGATGGGTTCGAGATTTCGCCGGTGCGGCGGGCGTGGCCGTTACCATCGCTCGATCTGCTCTTGGAACGCGCGCCTGACGGCGGCATTACTGACGAAGAGCGCCGCCTCAAAGCGCGCGTGATCGAAGAGACCTTGGCCAGCTTTAAGGTTGAAGCGCGGGTGGTGGGGGTTAATACCGGCCCCGCCGTGACCCAGTTTGAGTTGCAGCCGGCGGTTGGGGTGAAGGTGGCCAAGATTACGACGCTCGAACGCGATCTGGCGTTGGCGCTCGCCGCCCAATCGATCCGGATCGAGGCCCCTATCCCCGGCAAGAATGTGGTTGGCATCGAGATTCCCAACAGCGCGATCGCGATGGTCTCGCTGCGTGAGGTGCTCGATAGCGAAGAGTATGAACTGCACCGCGGACGGCTGAAGCTGCCGTTGGGCAAGGATGTCAGCGGTACGCCGGTGATTGCCGATCTGACCAAGATGCCGCACCTGTTGGTGGCTGGCGCCACCGGTTCGGGCAAGTCGGTGGCGATTAATGCGTTCTTGTGCGGTTTGCTGCTCAAGCATACGCCCGATGAACTGAAGCTGATTCTGATCGACCCGAAGATGGTCGAGATGATCGTCTACAATCGCATTCCACACCTGCTGTCGCCGGTCGTGACCGAGGTCGAGCGGGTGGTGCCGACGCTCAAGTGGGCGACCCGCGAGATGGAGCGGCGCTATAAGGTGTTTGCGAAACACGCTTGCCGCAATATTGACAGCTATCGCCAACTGGCGCGCAAACGGGCCGATCTAGAGCCGATGCCCTACATCGTGATTGTGATCGATGAGTTGGCCGACTTGATGATGATGGCCCCCGATGAAGTTGAGACGTATGTCTGCCGGTTGGCGCAGATGGCCCGCGCGACCGGCATTCACCTGATTATCGCCACGCAACGCCCGTCGGTTGATGTGATTACCGGCTTGATCAAGGCGAACTTCCCCTCGCGCATCGCTTTTGCCGTCACCTCGCAAGTCGATAGCCGGGTCATTCTCGACGTGCCCGGCGCTGAACATCTGCTTGGCCGCGGCGATATGCTTTATATGGCGGCTGACTCGGCGAAGCTGGTGCGGATTCAGGGCACCTACGTCGCCGATCGTGAGGTCGAGCGGATCGTTGATTTTTGGCGCAAGGCGGCGCCACCCGATGAGGCGAAGCCGGAGGAGGCGAAGGCGAGCGGGAGCGAGACCCAACCCGCTGCCAGCGGCGAGGGCTTCCAACCCCCCGCCGAGTTCCTCTCGCCCGCCGAGCAAGACGAATTGCTGCCACAAGCGATTGCGCTCGTCTCCCAACATCAGCGCGCCTCAGCCTCGCTCTTGCAGCGCCGGTTGCGGATCGGCTATTCCAAAGCGCAGCAATTGATCGATCTGCTCGAACAGCAGGGCTATGTCGGCCCGCCTGATGGCGGACGCTCGCGTGAGGTGCTGCGCCGCGATGGCACGCCGCCGTGATGGTTGGGCGATAGCCGCAACGATCCAGCCTGCTCGTGCGTCTAACCGGAAACTAATCACCCACCTCGCTCAGGAGGAAGCTGCGATGGCGATCGAAGATTTTTATACCGGCGCGCGCCGGATTTTGGCGAATATGCTCGAAGAGACGCCGAAGGCCGATCGCGAGCAACTGCTCGACGCCTACGCGGAATTGCTCACCCGCTTGCATGCCGAAGAAGCGCACCGGATGCTGAACGAGGTGATCGAAGATGCGCGCACCCGGCTCGATGCCCGCCTCTCGCCCGATCCGATCCGGCAGACAATTGCCGGTGTGCAGACGACGCTGCAAGACCTGTGGAATAGCCTCTGGCGGTAGGGCAAGTACCCGGCCCTGAAGGGCCGGGCTTGGCTTACGAAGCCCGCTGCGCGGGCTGTTGGCCATCACCCTCCGGTCCCGCTTGTGGAAGTTGTTACCGCTGAGGACGCGGAGGAGGGAAATAGCCACAAAAACTCGCAAAAGGCACAAACGTATGATGTTCTACTCTTGTAACTTTTAGGGTTGCTTCCCCCAAAACCCCCCTGTGCCTTTGCGTTCTTCGCGCCTTGGCGGTTGACCCCTCTGCGTCTTGGCTTGCTTGGCGGCTTGGGTAGTGGCCCCCACCCCAGCCCTCCCCCGCTGGGGGAGGGAGTAGGTTGTTTACCGCCGAGGACGCCGAGGGCGCAAAGGATGATGAGGAATATCTCTGCGCCCTTTGCATTCTTCGCGCCTTGGCGGTTGACCCCTCTGCGTCTTGGCTTGCTTGGCGGCTTTGGAGTTGGCCCTCACCCCCCGGCCCCCTCTCCCACCTGACGGCGGGAGAGGGGGAGCCGTGTGGTTAGCGGGAGAGGCACTGCTCAGGCGGAACCCCGCAGCGCCCCTCTCCCGCGCTAGTGGGAGAGGGGTAGGGGGTGAGGGTTGCCCCTCCCCCAGCGGGGGAGGGGTTGGGGGTGGGGGCAACGTAGGCTCTCGCTGCGCCATAGCACCCGGCCCTGAAGGGCCGGGCTAGAGTGAACCGATGCATCTCCGTGCGACGGAGCGCGGGCGGCTCGCCCGCGGGAATGGCTGTGAGATGCGATGCGGGCCAGCGGCCCGCGCCCCTCATGCGGCGGAGAAGCCTCGTATGGAGTGCGGCAGTTTGACTGCCGCACTCCATGTTGACGATACGGTAGGGGGGAGGGTGAAAGGTGCATCCCAGTGCGACGGAGCGCGGGTGGCTCGCCCGTGGGAATGGCTGCGAGATGCGATGCGGGCCAGCGGCCCGCGCCCCTCATGCGGCGGAGAAGCGCCTTGTATGGAGTGCGGCAGTTTGACTGCCGCACTCCATGTTGACGATACGGTAGGGGGGAGGGTGAAAGGTGCATCCCAGTGCGACGGAGCGCGGGTGGCTCGCCCGTGGGAATGGCTGCGAGATGCGATGCGGGCCAGCGGCCCGCGCCCCTCATGCGGCGGAGAAGCGCCTTGTATGGAGTGCGGCAGTTTGACTGCCGCACTCCATGTTGACGACAATTGAAAGGCGCGCCGCCGATCCGCTGGCGCAACTGGTACACTGCTACTATATAGTTGATTCGCCAACCTTGATGATGGAGCGCCACGATGGATCTGTACCACGAAAAATTGCACCAAGCCGGGGAATTGCTCGATGCGCACGATCTTGACCTCTGGCTGATCTTGGTGCGAGAGACGTCGGAACACACCGACCCAGCCTTGAAACTGCTCGGCCACTTTTCACTGACGTGGACGACGGCGATCATGGTCACCCGCAGCGGGCGAGCAGTGGCGCTGGCCGGCTTGGGTGATGATGAAGCGCTGCGCCGCACCGGCCTGTTTGATGAGGTGCGCCCGTATACCCAGAGCATCGGCCCGGAATTGGTGAGACTGTTGCAGAGCTATGACCCGCAGCGGATCGGGATTAACATCAGCCGGAGCGATGTCAGCGCCGATGGCTTGACCTACGGGATGTATCTCAACTTGGGCGATTACCTTGCCGGCACTCCCTACCGCGAGCGGCTGGTCTCGGCGGAGCATTTCGTCGCCGCGCTGCGCAGCCGCAAGACGCCGCAAGAAGTGGCGCGCATGCGCGCTGCCGCTGATCTGAGTATGCGCATCTTTACCGCCACCGGCGACTTTCTGCGTCCCGGTGTCAGCGAGCGCGAGGTGGCGGCCTTTGTCCATGCCCAAACCCACGCGGCTGGCGCAACCACAGCGTGGGATCCCGTCCACTGTCCCGGCCTTAACGCTGGCCCCAACTCGCCGTGGGGCCACACCGGCCCATCGGATGAAGTCGTGCGGCCCGGCGAAATCTTCCACATGGATTTTGGCGTCCAGCTCGACGGCTACTGCTCGGATCACCAGCGGGTCTGGTATTGCCTGCGGCCCGGCGAGCACGAGCCGCCAGCGGAAGCGCAGCACGCCTTTAACGCGGTCAAGGCGGCGATACGCGCTGCCGCGGCGGCCATCCGGCCCGGCGTGGTAGGGTGGGAAATCGACGCGATCGCGCGCCAGACCATTACCGCTGCCGGCTACCCCGAATACCCGCACGCGCTCGGCCATCAGGTGGGGCGCGCGGTACACGATGGCGGCGTGGGGTTCTACCCGCGCTGGGAACGCTACGGCGACAAACCCTACGGCACGATCGATGCCGGCATGGTGTTGACCCTCGAACTCGGCGTGCGCACGCGCTACGGCTACATCTCGCTTGAGGAAGAGGTACTGGTGACGCCTGACGGCTGCGAGTGGATTGGGCCGCCGCAAGAGGAGTTGTGGCTGATCCGGTGAGACAGGTTGGAGTGGCGTGGTACAATAACACCACGCCACTTCACTGCAAGAGAACAGGTCGCTTATGGCTGGCCGGATGCTGACAAACATCAAGCTGCGAGGGTACACCACCTTTCGCGAACTCGATTTGGAGTTAACCCCGATTAATGTGTTGATCGGGGCGAACGGCGCCGGCAAATCGAATCTGATTGCGCTCTTTACGATGCTCAATCAGATGATGAACGAATCCTTGCAGCTCTACGTCGCGCGAGCTGGCGGCGCCGACCGGATCTTGCACTACGGCAGCAAGACCACCGAGCGGATGGAGTTGGAGTTGTGGTTCACTGACGACCAGCAATCGGTTGCTAATGGCTATCGTTGTGAATTCGTGCCGGTGCGTGGTGAGCTGTGGTTGGCGCATGAGTCGACCTATTTTCATGATTTCCAGTACTCGCAACCGCTCCAGCGCAGTGAGTCCAACAAACTACATAGCGAATCGCTCTTGCCGCAGTGGGCAGTTAGCGATGGCGGCGTCGATCGATTTGTTTATCGGGATATGAACTCATGGCGGCGCTACCACTTTCACGATACCGGCCCCACGGCGCGAGTCAAGCAACCATGCTCGTTGCGCGACCGGCACTTTCTCCACGCCGATGCAGCCAATCTAGCTGCGTTTCTCTTTCAGTTGGCTGAGCATCACCCGGCTGAATACCGCGCCATTATCGAAACCATCCGGTTGGCGGCTCCCTTCTTCGGTGACTTCGTGCTCAGGCCGCAACCGCGCAATTCTGATCTGATAACGCTTGAGTGGCGCGAGCGCGGTTCCGACTTTATTTTTGGCCCTGATGCCCTATCTGATGGCACGCTGCGGTTTATCTGTCTGGCAACGCTCTTCCTGCAACCCTCGCGGTATCTGCCGGCAACGATTGTGATCGACGAGCCGGAATTGGGCTTGCATCCGTATGCCATTACCTTGCTCGCCGAGCTGGTGCGCAAAGTGGCCGCCAAACGGCAAGTGATCCTTGCTACCCAGTCGGTAGCGCTGGTCAACCAATTCGCGCCGGAAGAGGTGCTCGTGGTTGACCGGCGTGAAGGCATTTCCACCGTGCGCCGGCTAGACAGCGCCACCCTTGAGCATTGGCTGGCCGATTACGCGCTTGGTGAGCTGTGGGAGAAGAATGTGCTGGGAGGCAGGCCACAGCCATGAAGCGGATCTTGATCCTGTGCGAGGGGCAAACGGAAGAGTCGTTTGTCAACGATATCTTGAATCCGCATTTGGTCACATATCAGCGTTGGGCTGTGCCAATATTGGCTGTGACCAAGCGCACGGCTACCGGATCGCATCGTGGCGGCATTGTGTCGTATGACAAAATGCGGCATGATATTATCAAGTTGCTGCGCGACAGCGATGCGCGTTGTGTGACGACAATGATTGACTATTATGGTTTACCTGCTGATTTTCCCGGTAAAGCCATTGTGCAGGGCCAATCGCCGCACGAACGGGTCGCTGCTCTCGAACGCGCATTGGCTGATGATATCAGTGATAGGCGATTTTACCCCTTTCTGATGTTACACGAGTTTGAAGCGTTGCTGTTTTCGGCTCCCGACATCTTAAAGGAACACCTACGACCATCAAATCCGCAACGCTTGTTTGGCTCGATTGCCCAATTTGCGACGCCAGAAGAGATTAACGATGGCCCTGACACTCATCCGGCTGCCCGCATCACACGCAGCAAACCGGACTACAGCAAACGAATTGATGGAATCCTGATTGCGAAGGCCATTGGCTTGGCAACGATGCGGGAACGCTGCCCCCATTTTGATCAATGGGTTGGGTATCTTGAAACGTGCTAATGTGATGAAGCCGCACGGCTGTGGCGCAATCTTTATCGGTTGCGGTGATTGATGTGGTTGGAGCCGCACAGCCGTGCGGCTCTACTTATCCGTGCGATGCTGCATTACTGGTTTTCTGTGCATTGCGCCACAAGATTCCGCCAATAGATTATGGTATACTACTGCTAAACTAACGCACAGTGTGATGCCTGCAGGCCACGATGCCAATGACTTCTCTTGACCTTGTTTGGGTGAAGCGTTGCGACGCGAGACGGCTGGCGTAACCAGCTCCTCGTTGGTCGCTACTCATCACTGGTGAGCCAACCAGTTGGGAGGAGTGTTCAGGTGAGCGACTCGATCGCGATTGAACTCCGCGATGTCGTCAAGCGGTTTGGCGACGTGGTTGCGGTCGATCACGTTAATCTCCAGATCCGTGACGGCGAGTTTTTTTCGATGTTGGGGCCGAGCGGTTGCGGCAAGACCTCAACGCTGCGCATGATCGCCGGTTTCGAGCTGCCCACCGCGGGCAGCATTCTCATCCATGGCCGTGAGATGGGGCTAACCCCGCCTCACCTGCGCCCGGTGAATACGGTTTTTCAATCGTATGCCCTCTTTCCCCACATGACGGTGGCCCAAAACGTGGCCTTCGGCCTTGAGATGCGCAAGGTGCCGAAAGCCGAGATTGCCCGTCAAGTGAAAGAGGCGCTTGAATTGGTGCGCTTGAGCGGGTTGGAAGAGCGGCGTCCGCGCCAGCTCTCCGGCGGGCAGCAGCAGCGGGTAGCGCTGGCCCGTGCGCTGGTCAACCATCCCGAAGTGCTGTTGCTGGATGAGCCGCTTGGTGCGCTTGACCAAAAGCTGCGCAAAGAGATGCAGCTCGAACTGAAGAGTTTGCAGGCCCGCGTCGGCATTACCTTTGTCTTCGTGACCCACGATCAGGAAGAGGCGCTGACGATGTCTGATCGGATTGCGGTCATGAATAAGGGCAAGCTGCTGCAAGTCGGCACGCCGACCGAGATCTACGAACGACCCAATTGCCGCTTTGTGGCCGATTTTATCGGCGAGACCAACTTCATCGATGGTGTTGTAATCGGGCGTGATGGCAACTACACCGTGCTCGAAACGCCGGAAGGGTTGCGTTTCCGCGGTTTGGCGACGCGCCCGCTCAGCGATGGCACGCAGGTGACGTATTCGATCCGGCCGGAAAAGGTGCGGTTGCTGGCCCCTAATGGCGAATTGCCTCCCAATGGCTTAGCCGGCACGGTGATGACGGTGAACTATATCGGCAGCGATACCCGCATTACCGTGCGGATTAACGACCGGCGCACGATCGATATCTGGGAACAAAATACCCGCTCGACGCTCGACCGGGACGAATACTGGCAACCGGGTGAAGCGGCGGTGATCGTCTGCCCGCCCGACAATGCACTCGTGCTGAGTGAGTAAGGAGGGGTGATGGCGACGATCCAGCAACAGCAACAGCGCCGCGACCGCATCCGGCTGGCGCTGTTACTCACTCCCGGCCTGCTCTGGCTGCTGCTCTTTTTTGCCCTGCCGCTGGTCATCATCTTTGTCTACAGCTTCATGACCAACGACGCGCTGGGCCGGGTGGTCTACGAGCCGACGCTGAATAACTACATCACCATCTTTACCCAGAGCCTGTACGTCAATGCGTATTGGCGCTCGATCTGGACGAGTGTGTTGACGACGGTGATCTGTCTGCTGATCGGCTATCCACTGGCGGTCTTTATTGCCCGCAGTCCGCAGCAATGGCGGATGCCGTTGCTGATGCTGATCCTGATCCCATTTTGGACCAATTTCTTGGTGCGGATTTATGCGTGGCAAATTATTCTCGCCAACAACGGCATCATTAACGGCTTTCTTGAGATGATCGGCGTGGGCCGGCTGACCCTGCTCAATACCGAAGGCGCGACCTTGGTTGGCTTGATCTACGGCGAGTTGCCGTTTATGGTGTTGCCGCTCTATGCCGCCATTGACCGGTTTGATTTCACCCTCATGGAAGCCGCCGCCGATCTGGGGGCGAATAAGGTGCAAGCGTTTTTGCGCATTATGTTGCCGATGACCATGCCCGGCATTGTGGCCGGGTCGGTGCTGGTCTTCATTCCCACCCTCGGCCAATTTGTGGTGTCAGAGCTATTGGGCGGGGCGAAGGTTGACTACCTCGGCAACCTGATCCAGCGCCTCTTCTTGCGCGCCAACCCGATCAACTGGCCGCTTGGCTCGGCGATGGCGGTGTTGATGATGTTGGTGCTCTTGGTGCTGATTATGATGTACTTCCGCGTCACCTCGGAGGAAGAGCGATGATCAAAACGGCGCCTGCTACCACCGCCTCGGCGCGCATTCGCGGCGCTTTTAGCGAGGGCCGGCTGACGTGGAGCGGTCTGGCGCTCACCGGGTTTTCGATCCTTGTCTACCTGTTTCTGTATGCGCCGATTGTCATTCTCGTGCTCTTCTCGTTTACCCGCGACGAGTTCGGGGTGCGGTGGACCGGTTTCACGTTTGATTGGTACATTCGCTTGTTCAACAACCCGCGCATGATGGGTGCGGCGTGGAACACACTAGTGGTAGCGACCGTCTCGACGATCGTCTCGACCATTATCGGCACCCTGCTGGCGATGGCGATGGAGCGGTACCGCTTTCGCGGGCGCAACGCGATGGAAGGTTTGATCTATTTGCCGATCGTGGTGCCCGAAATTGTGATGGCGGTAGCGCTACTAGCCTTCTCGGCGATTGTCTTCGATGTGATCAAAATGGTCACTGGCGAGACGCTGCGCCGTAACTTAACCACTGTCACCATTGGCCATATTGCCTTTAGCATTTCGTTTGTGGTGGTCGTGGTGCGCACAAGTTTGAAGAATTTCGATCGCCGGCTTGAGGAAGCTGCCGCTGATTTGGGCGCCGATAGCTGGCAAACGTTCTGGCGCATCACGTTTCCGCTCATCTTGCCCGGCATCATCGGCGGCGCATTGCTTGCCTTCACGCTCTCGCTCGATGATTTCATCATTTCGCTCTTTCTCTCCGGGCCGGGCACTTCACTCTTGCCGGTGGAGGTGTATAACCGGGTGCGGCGCGCTGTCACGCCGGAAATTAACGCGATCTCAACGCTAATGCTGATCCTGTCGATGGCGCTGGTGGCGCTCTCGCAATTGTTGCAGCGGCGGCGGTGAGAGCATAGCAAAAGGAAGGGAGACCAATGATGCAGATGCTGCGGGTGCTTTTGGTTGCGTTGCTGCTGGCGGTATCGTTGGCAGCGTGCGGCGGCAGCTCGGCGACAAGTCCGGGGAATGAGTACGGCGCTAGTGGCGGTGACTCAACTGCACCAAGCGATGGGGTGGATCGGAGCAAGTTGGCGAAGGAACTCTATTTCTACAACTGGTCAGATTATATCGATCCCGCTGTGCTCGATCAGTTTGAGGCGGAATACGGGGTCAAGGTGATTGTTGATACCTACGACAGCAACGAAGATATGCTGGCCAAGGTGCGGGCCGGCAATTCGGGCTACGACATTGTGGTGCCGTCGGACTACGCCGTGCAAATCATGATTGCCGAAGGTCTGGCTGCGCCGGTCGATAAGACCTTGCTGCCTAACCTTGTCCATCTCGATCCCAACTTGCTCGATCAGTATTTCGACAAAGGCAATGCCTATTCAATCCCGTATATGTATGGCATTACCGGCATCGCCTATAACACCAAATTCTTCCCCAACGGCATTGATAGCTGGGCGGCGATTCTCGAACCAAGCCAAGTGGCGCCATTCGCCGGCAAGTTTAGCATGCTCGACGACGCGCGTGAGACGCCGGGAGCTGCGCTGCGCTATATCGGCCAGTCGCTCAATTCGACCGATCCGGCGGCGCTGGCGCGGGTGAAGGAGATTCTGCTGGCGCAGAAACCGTATCTGGCCGCGTACAACAGCTCGGATGTGAACCGCAAGCTGGCTAGCGAAGAGTACGTGCTGGCGCATTCGTGGAGCGGTTCGGCGATGCAGGCCCGCAACGGGTTGGGCGATGAGTTCAGCGGTAATCCTAACATCGCGTTCGTGATCCCGAAAGAGGGCGGGATGATCTGGATGGATAATATGATGATCCTGAAAGATTCGCCGCACGCATATACGGCCCACGTCTTTATGAATTTCCTGATGCGGCCAGAGGTGGCGGCGCAGAATGTCGAGTATATCGGCTATCTGACGCCGAATAAAGATGCCCTAGAGCTGCTGTCGCCTGAGATCCGCGAGCTGTACGCCCAAGGCTTCGCCCCCGACGAAGAGATGTATAAGCGGCTTGAGTGGGCGGTGCGGAACGAAGGCACAACCGCTTTCGATGACTTGTGGACTGAGATTAAAGGCCAGTAGCGAGAGGATGGTGGGGCGACGGATGCGTCGCTCCACGTCACCCCCCACCCGTCAGGGCGACGTATGTGTAGGGCGAGGCATGCCTCGCCCTTACAATTTGTGTCCGTTTTGCGTTTATTATGGTATCCTAGGCTCATCCGCCAGTTATGGATGCGCAGAGGAGGATGGCATGGAGATCCGTGATCGCCCCGACCATGATCCGGTCGCCGAGATGCTGTTGGTTGATGCGTATATGCGGTGGGCGTTGCTGGCGGCAGAGGAGGTCATCGGGCGGAACGGGTTGGCGGTTGTGCTGCGACAGGCTGGGTTGAGCCAATTGATCGGCAACTATCCGCCTGAACAACTGAAGGCGACCAGTGGTTTAACCTTCTACCATTACGCTTCGCTCAATGCCGGGTTGCTGAACTTTTTTGGCCGCTCGGCGCGGAGCATGGCGCTGCGGATCGGTCGCCGGACGGCGCGGCTGGCGATTGAGCAGCAGAGCGCGTTGTTCGGTACCGCGGCTTTGATCGCCTCAAAGGTGTTGCCGTTCGCTACCCAAGTGAAGTTAGGGTTAGCAGCGATGCAAGCCGGGTTGCGCCGGCTCAGCCAAACGGTGAACCAAGATCGCCGGCTGGCGATCGAGGATCGTGGCGAGGCGTGGGCCTATATTGATTATACGTGTTCGATGTCAGCCGGTAAGCAGGCTGATGAACCGATCGGCTATATCCAATGTGGTGTGCTGCAAGAGGCATTGCATTGGCAGACCGGTCGTGAATTTGCCGTCGAGCAAGTCGCTTGCCGTTCAATGGGTGCGCCGGCGTCGATTTGGCTCGTGTCGAAGACGCCATTGTTGCCTGTCAGTTGATGGATAAAGGAGGGCCGTATGGCCGACCTAACCCCCGATCAGATCTACGATTTACTCAACCGGCCCGGCCCGCTCTGGTTAGTCGGCGCGAATCTGAATGGCGCTAACCTGAGTGCGGCGAACCTCAGCCACGCTAATTTGAGCGAGGCCCAATTGAGCCGGGCCCGGCTTACCGATGCTAATCTGTTTCGGGCCGATCTGAGCGTTTGTGAGTTGGGCGGCGCGAACCTGAGTTGGGCTAATCTCCGTGAAGCAAAGCTGAATTGGGCGCAATTGGTGCGGGCCGATCTGAGCGATGCCGATCTGCGCAAAGCCGATTTGAGCTGGGCTAACCTTGAATTTGCTTCCTTAGTTGGCGCGAATCTGCGCGGCGCGAACCTCAGCGCCGCCGATTTTAGCGGCGCGAATTTGTACGGCGCGAACCTGAGCCTGTGTAATCTGAGCGGAGCTGATTTGCGCGATACGGTGATGATCGGGGCCAACCTCAGCGAAGCGCAACTCCGCGAAGCGCAATTGGTGAACCTGAGCGGGGCGAATTTGAGCGGGGCGATCTTGATCCGGGTGAGCCTCAATGGCGCGAATCTCAATGGCGCGAATTTGGCGAGCGCGAATCTGATGCACGCGAATCTGCGCGAGGCGACGCTCGATGAGGCTAACTTTATCGGCGCCAATCTTAGTGAAGCCAATTTGGGCGAGGCGAGTCTGTGTAACGCCGATTTTAGCGAGGCCAACCTCAGCGGTATTTACCTGAGCGGTGCGAATCTGCGCAATGCGATCTTGACCCGCGCTAACCTGTCGCGTGCCAATCTGAGCGGGGCCAACCTGCGCGGCGCGAATCTGCGCGGGGCCAACCTGCGCGAGGCGAGCTTGGCCGAGGCCGATCTGACCGATGCCGATTTGACGGAAGCTGACCTGCGCGATTGCGATCTGACCGGCGTGAAGGGGTTGGCAATGTAAATGTGACGAAGACGGCTCAGCGGGCCGTCTTCGTCAATTCCTAATCGGCGTACACCCGTGTTTCTGACCCGCCGGCTGCTGCCACCGGTTCGAGGATTTCGCGCAAAAATCTGCCAGTATGCGACGTCGGATGGCGGGCAACCTCTTCCGGCGTCCCCAGCGCCACCACTTCACCGCCGCCGTCGCCGCCTTCCGGCCCCATATCGATCACGTAATCCGCCGTCTTGATCACGTCGAGGTTGTGCTCGATCACTACCACCGTGTTGCCGGCGTCAACCAGCCGGTGCAAGACCTGCAACAGATGCTGAATATCGGCGAAATGCAGGCCGGTCGTTGGTTCGTCGAGGATGTAGATTGTGCGTCCGGTAGCGACGCGGGCCAACTCCTTGGCTAGTTTCACCCGCTGCGCCTCACCGCCAGAGAGGGTGGTAGCCGGTTGGCCCAGCTTGATGTAGTCGAGACCGACATCGTGCAGGGTCTGCAAGATGCGTCGCACCCGTGGCACATTGGCAAAAAACTCCAGCGCCGTCTGCACGTCCATCTCTAACACATCGGCAATCGTCTTGCCCTTGTACTTGACCTGCAACGTCTCGCGGTTGTAGCGTTTGCCCTTGCATTCGGCGCAGCGCACCCAAACATCGGCCAGAAACTGCATGTCAATTTTGATTTCGCCGTTGCCCTCGCAGGCTTCGCAGCGCCCGCCGCGAATGTTAAAGCTAAACCGGCCGGGGCCGTAACCGCGCAACTTGGCTTCCGGCGTCTCGGCGAACAGCTCGCGCAGCAGATCGAAGAGCTTGACGTACGTGGCTGGGTTTGAGCGCGGCGTGCGCCCGATCGGTTGCTGGTCAATGTTGATCACCTTATCGAGCCGGTCGAGGCCATGCAATGCGCGGAAGGGGCCGGGTTTGAGCTGGGCCCGGTTGAGCCGGTTGGCCAGCGCCGGGTAGAGCGTTTCGGTGATCAGCGAGGATTTGCCCGACCCAGACACGCCAGTGACGGCGATGAAACAGCCGAGCGGGAAGTTAACGGTGACATCACGCAAGTTGTTGAGCGTCGCCCCTTCCAGCGTCAGCCAGCCGTGCTTGGGTTGGCGGCGGGTGGCCGGGATCGGGATGGTCAGCCGGCCCGATAGGTACTGGCCGGTGAGCGAGGTCGGGTGTTGGGCCACCTGTTCCGGCGTGCCGGCGGTCACGACCTGCCCGCCTTTGACGCCGGCGCCGGGGCCGAAGTCGATGATCCAGTCGGCGGCTTGCATCGTTTCGAGGTCGTGCTCGACGACGATTAGCGTGTTGCCGAGATCGCGCAGCCGCAACAGCGAATCGAGCAATTTGCGGTTGTCGCGCTGGTGCAAGCCGATGCTCGGCTCATCGAGGATGTACATCACGCCGACCAACCCTGACCCGATCTGCGAAGCGAGGCGAATGCGCTGCGCTTCACCACCGGACAGCGTCGGCGCGGCGCGGTCGAGGGTGAGGTAGTGCAGGCCGACATTGTGCAAGAAACCGAGCCGTTCGCGAATCTCTTTCAGCACATCACCCACAATCGCCTGCTCGGTCTCGTTGAGGTGGTTGGGCAGCTCGCGCGCCCAATCGAGCGCCTGCGCCACATTCATACGGGTGACATCGCGGATCGAGCGGCCAGCAACGCGCACCGCCAAACTTTCGGGCCGCAAGCGCGCCCCCTCGCAATCGGGGCAGGGTTGCTCGCTCATATACTGGGTGTAGTACTCGCGCATCGCGTCCGAGCCGCTCTGCATATAGCGCCGCCGGATTTCGCTGGCCAACCCTTCCCATGTGCGGTAATACTCGCCACGGGAGCCGCTCTCGTTTTCCCACGCAAACCGGATGCGCTCGGCGCCGCTGCCGTAGATAATCGCGTTGCGCTGGCGTTCGGTGAGTTCGTCCCACGGCTTGTCGAGGTCAATCTGATAGTGCGCGGCAATGGCGAGCAGCGCCTTATAAGCCCACGTATCCTGTTTTTTGCGCATCTCGCCCCAGTACGTCACTGCCCCCTCGTGGATCGAGAGCGCGCCGTTGGGCACCAGCAGCGCCGGGTCAACCTCAAGCCGCGCGCCGAGGCCGGTGCAGGTCGGGCAGGCGCCTTGCGGCGAGTTGAACGAAAACATCTGCGGGGTGAGTTCGGGGAAGGAGATGCCGCACGACGGGCAGGTATTGCTCTCGCTCATCAGCCATTCGCGGGGTTGGGCCGGATCAGCCGGCTCATCGGCGAGACTAATAATCACCTTCCCTTCCCCCACCCGCAACGCCGTCTCGATACTGTCGGTCAAGCGCGTGGTAAAGCTGTCGAGGTCGCCATTGCCGGCAGCTTGAGGCATCGCCAGCCGGTCAATGACCACTTCAATCGAGTGTTTGACCTTCTTGTTGAGCTTAATCTCTTCGTCGAGCGAGCGGATCTCGCCGTCAACCCGCACCCGTGCAAAGCCTTCGGCTTTGGCTTCGGCGAAAATATCTTTGTACTCGCCTTTGCGTTGGAAAACGACCGGCGCCAGCACCATAAAGCGGGTGCCCGCTGGCAAAGCCAACACCCGATCAACCATCTGTTGGGCTGATTGGGCGGCGACAGGCTGGCCGCAGCGGTGGCAGTATTGGTGGCCGACGCGGGCAAACAGCAGGCGCAGATAATCGTAAATCTCGGTGACGGTGCCCACCGTCGAGCGCGGGTTTTTGCTGGCGCTCTTCTGCTCGATGGCAATCGCCGGCGATAATCCTTCGATCAGATCGACTTGCGGCTTCTCCATCTGGCCGAGAAATTGGCGCGCATACGCCGACAAGCTCTCGACGTAGCGCCGTTGCCCTTCGGCGTAGAGCGTATCGAAGGCCAGCGAACTCTTGCCCGATCCGCTCACGCCGGTCAGCACGACCAGCCGGTCGCGCGGAATCTCGACATCGATCCCTTTGAGGTTATGTTCGCGCGCACCCTTGATTACGATTGTCGTCTTGGCCACCGCCGTCTCCGCTGAGGTACGAACGAAGAGAAAGCGCCGCCCCGTTGGCGACGCTACCAATTCTGTGTTTTAGTATACCACGGTTTGCTAGAACAAACGAACTAGGCACGATGCGCTTACGTCCACGTGCGCTGGTCAACGAACGGCTTGGCGTCAGGCGGCAATTCGGCAACCACTTCGACTTTGCAATGGAGCTTGATCGCTTCGTGCAATGCCTGCGCTGCGGCGTCGCGCAAGCTAGCGTGATCGGCATCGCCAGCGGGCAAGAGCCGGCAGATCAGCTCGTCGCGGTGATTTTCGCGCACGACGACCGCTTGATACGCCTGCACCCCCTCTAGCCGCCGGATCGCTTCGGCGATATGGCGCGGATGGACGAACAACCCGCGCACTTTGACGCTTTCGCCGCTGCGGCCTAGCCAACCCACCAAGCGCGGCGTCTGAATCACTGTTGGCTCATCAGACACCATCAGCGCTGACAGATCGCCGACGGCAAAGCGAATGAGGATGTAGTCGCGGCGGAAGAGGGTCACAACCACCTCACCGGTTTGGCCGGGAGGCACCGGTTCGCCGGTGTTGAGATCGCAAATCTGCACCAGCGCATCTTCCGGCAAATGCCAGCCGTGCCGTTCGGGGCCGTTGTACCCAAGGTTGCCGGTCTCGGCGGTGCCATAGCCGTCGTAGACCAGAATCCCGTACTGCTCTTCAAACAGCTTGCGCAACGAGGGCGGCAGCGGCTCGGCAGCGACGAAGGCTTTGTTGAGCGGCCACGAGCGCGGATCGTGCCCTTGTTCGATCGCCTTTTCGAGCAGCGCCTTGAGGTAGCTGGGCAAGCCGGCGTAAGCGGTGACGCCAAGATGGGCCATGGCCTCGATCTGTTGGGCTTGATTACCGATTCCAGCCGGAATCACCGCGCAACCAACCGCGCGCGCGCCCTCTTCAAACATCACCCCGGCGGGGGTCAGATGGTAGCCAAAGCAATTAAGCACCACGTCATTGGGGCCAAAGCCGGCAGCGCGGAAGGCCGGCCCCCACCGCCACGGATCGGGTTCATCAGATTCGGGATCGTAGATCGGGCCGGGAGATTGGAAGATGCGGCGCAATCGTGAGAGCGGTACGGTCAACATCCCGCCCAACTGCGGCCCTTGCCGTTGCAGCTCAACCAACTGCTCTTTGCGCAAAATCGGCAACCGGCTCAGGTCGGCGGTGGTCTGAATATCAGCCGGCGTCAGTCCGGCAGCCTCCATCCGTTGGCGAAACGCTGGCGAATGCTCATAGCCAAACGCGACAATCTCGCGCACGCGCTGGTCAAACCCGGCGTAAAAGGCTTGAATGTCCATCTCGTCACCTCGTGCTTCAGACAACGACGCGCAGGCGCAATGGTCTTCCGGCGCTCGCGCAACGTTGTGGCGTCACTGGTTTGCAAACCGCACTCGCAAGGGTTGTTGTACTCAGCATTGTACCGCATTCGCCCCTAACAACCAACTGCGGTAACGTCAAGACGCAGGAGAGCCGGACGGCTGTCCGGCTCCGCAAAGGCGCAGAGGGGATAAACGCAAAGACGCAAAGGACGCAGCGGGCGCAAAGGGTTTTTGGATGCCCCCACCCCCTTCCCCTCCCCCAGCGGGGGAGGGGAAGCGACACCTTTCAGATAGCCTCTTCCGCTAAAGCAGGAGATTGCTGCGGGCGCTCCGCGCCCTCGCAATGACAAAAGATTGGCAGCGCCGCTCCCCGCTTGTCATTGCGAGCCGCCGAAGGCGGCGAAGCAATCCCCCGCGAGTACGCGAGCGGAACCTTGCCGCCGAAGGAGGAACGTGCTGCGAGTGCTGGCGGTAAACAGACCCTCACCCCCAACCCCTCTCCCGCAACGCGGGAGAGGGGCGCTGCTGTGTTCCGCTCAAGCAATGCCTCGTCCGCCCATCACGCGGCTCCCCCTCTCCCGCCGTCAGGTGGGAGAGGGGGTTGGGGGGGTGAGGGACAAACGCAAAGGCGCAAAGGGATTGGGGAGGCCCCCACCCCCAACCCCTCCCCCGCTGGGGGAGGGGAGTTTGGCTCCTCCCTCCATTGGAGGAAGCCCGGAGGGGCAAAACCGTGCCGTTCCCGCTCACCCGGCAGCTCCCCCGCTCCCGCCGTCAGGTGGGAGCGGGGCCGGGGGGTGAGGGTGAACGCTAAGACGCCGTAGAGCTGGACGGCTGTCCGGCTCCGCAAAGGCGAAGAGGGGATAAACGCAAAGGCGCAAAGGACGCAGAGGGCGCAAAGGGTTTTTGGATGCCCCTACCCTAGCCCTCCCCCGGAAGGGGAGGGAGTCAGCCTCTTCCCCCAGCGGATTGAGGGGCGGACAGAACGTTTGATCGAGTACAACTGTCGAACGCTGTGCGATGCCATATAGCCCCGTGCTGCGCTCCTCATCACCCCTCCCCCAGCGGGGGAGGGGCAAGGGGTGGGGGCATCAGCCCGCGCAGCGGGCTTCGTCACCCTAGCCCGGCCCTTGAGGGCCGGGCACGAGCTGAGGCATCCGTCCCGCTCAAGCGGGAGATTGCTTCGGTCGGGCGGCACCCTGCTACGCTGGGTGCCGCCACTCCCTCGCAATGACAGACAGGACTCGCCAGCGCACAACAGACCCCTCTCCCTCCAAGTGGTTGAGGAGCGGACAGAACGTTTGATCGAGTACAACTGTCGAACGCTGTGCGATGCCATATAGCCCCGTGCTG
>NZ_LWQS01000056.1 GCF_001650695.1 Chloroflexus islandicus | reverse complement strand
GAAGAGGGTCTCCGCTTCGCCATCCGCGAGGGTGGCCGCACCGTCGGCGCCGGCGTCGTGACCAAGATCCTTGATTAACGCCTGAGGCCGGATTCGCTGAGCTGCCGGTGGCCTTGCCGCCGCCGGCAGCTTCAAAGTGAAGGGTATACAATGGCCGTGGCCAAAGATACAGAGCGCGACATTCAAGAAAACATCCTCGTGCGCACGTTTCGCGAGACGCGCAGCGAGTTACGGCAAGTCGTTTGGCCAAGCCGCGAAGAGACGATTCGCCTGACGGTGCTCGTGATTGCGGTGTCGTTGGTGATCGGGTTGCTGCTGTTTATTGGTGATTCGATCTTCACCTTCCTCTACACGAGCCTCGTGAGCCTCGTCCAGTAAGCTGTTCGCGAACGGGGGCTGCCCATGTCTGAGGAAAAAGAAAAAGAGACTGATGATCGGCGCTGGTACGTGATTCACACGTACTCCGGCTACGAGAATAAAGTGAAGCAAAATCTGGAGCATCGCATTGCTTCGATGGAGATGCAAGACCAGATTTTCCGTGTCATTGTGCCGACCGAAGAAGAGATTGAAATCAAGAATGGCCAGCGCCGCACGGTCAACAAGAAGATCTACCCCGGTTATGTCTTGGTGCAAATGCGCCTGACCGATGATTCGTGGTATGTGGTGCGCAATACGCCGGGTGTGACGAGCTTTGTCGGGCATGGGAATAAGCCGACCCCGCTTGAGGATGAAGAGGTAAAGGCCATCCTGCGCCAGATGGAGGGCGAAGCGCCGAAGGTGCGCGTCAGCTACCAGAAGGGGCAGGCCGTCAAGATTATCGATGGCCCGTTCACCGATTTCGAGGGTATTGTTGATGCAATCGACCACGAGCGGGGCCGCGTGCGGGTGCTGGTCTCGTTCTTCGGTCGCGAAGCGCCGGTAGAACTTGACTTCTTGCAAGTGACCCGGTTGGTTGAATAAGGTTGTTCCGTTGTCCGTGACCTCGCCGGCTGCGCGAGGGAGGGAAGCATTCCACTGCTTCCCGCTATGTAAGGAGTAGTGTTGTGGCTAAGAAACTTGTCGCAGTTGTCAAGCTGCAATTGCCGGCCGGTAAGGCGACCCCGGCGCCGCCCGTTGGCCCGGCGCTCGGCCAGTACGGCATTAATATCATGGCGTTCGTGAAGGAGTACAATGAGAAGTCGGCTTCACAAGCCGGCAGCATTGTCCCGGTCGAAATCACGATCTATAGCGATCGCTCCTTCGTTGCACGCCTGTTGACGCCGCCGGCTGCTGACCTGTTGCGCAAGGCTGCTGGCATTCAGAAAGGCGCGAGCAATCCGAAGCGCACGACGGTGGGCTCTATTACTCGTGCCCAGTTGCGCCAGATTGCCCAGCAGAAGCTGCCCGATATGAATGCGAATGATATCGAGGCGGCGGAACGGATTATTGCCGGCACTGCCCGCAGCATGGGCATCAAGATCGTTGAATAAGCGTTGTTAGTTGGTGGGAGGATCAATCGATCCGCCATCACCACCCGGAGTGTTACCATGCCAAAGCACGGAAAAAAGTATCTCGCCGCGCTGGCGAAGATTGATCGCTCGCGTCTCTATACCCCAGCCGAGGCACTGGCGCTGGTGAAAGAGACGTCGTATGCCAAGTTTGATGCGACGGTCGAAGCGCACCTGCGCCTTGGCATCGATCCGCGTCACGCTGATCAGAATATCCGCACGACGGTTGCATTGCCCCACGGTACCGGTAAGACGGTGCGGGTGCTCGTCTTCGCCCAAGGTGAGGCGGTGCAGGCAGCGCTCGATGCCGGCGCTGATTACGCCGGTGGCGATGACTTGATTGCCAAGATCGATCGCGAGAATTTCTTTGATTTCGATGTGGCGATTGCAACCCCCGATATGATGGGGAAGGTTGGTCGCATTGGCCGCAAGCTCGGTCCCCGCGGTCTGATGCCGAACCCCAAGAGCGGTACGATTGTGCCGGCTGCTGATCTCGCTCGCACCATCCGCGAAGTGAAGGGTGGTCGTGTTGAGTTCCGCAATGACAAAACCGGTATTTTGCACGTGGCGATCGGGAAGGTGAGCTTTACCCCGCAGCAGTTGGCCGAAAATTTTGTCGCCTTGATGGATGCAGTCAAGGCAGCGAAGCCAAGTGGTGCGAAAGGAACGTATATCCGTACCGTGACCCTGACCAGCACGATGGGTCCCGGTGTGCCGGTTGATCCGGCAGCGGCGCAAACCTTTAAGCCGTAATAGGTGAATATATCTCATAGCTGCCTGAGACAGCCGGTGAGCATGCGCTCCTAATGGCCCGTTGGGCCGCCGGCCGAGGTGGCGTCTGAGGTGCGATAGTCGTGAGCGTTGTGCTCGCTCTGTCGATAGTGCGCAGTGTTTGGCTGCGCTCATCTCGGTCGCTCGGTCTCAGGACGCGAGCGACCATTTTTATTGTGACTTCAACAGAGAGGAGGTGAGATAGATGCCAACGCAGCGCAAAATTGAAACAGTGCATGAGCTGACCGAGAAGCTGAGCCGCGCCCAGTTGGTCGTGGTGGCCGACTATCGTGGCGATGGTCGCGGCATGAGCGTGGCTGATATGACTGAACTGCGCCGGAAGCTGCGCGAGCACGGCGGCGAGGTCGTGGTGGCGAAGAATACGCTGCTCAAGATTGCCGCCAATCATACCGGTCGCGAGGCGCTTGATTCGTTGCTCTCTGGCCCCACCGCGGTGACCTTTGCATACGATGATGCTGGCAAGGTGGCCAAGGCGCTGCTCGATTATCTCAAGTCGGGCAACAAGAGCTTTACTGTCCGTGGCGCGTTGCTCGGCAAGACGCTGCTGCCAGCCGATGCCCTCGAGCAGGTGACGAAGCTGCCGTCGCGCGAGCAGGCGCTGGCACAGGTGGTCGGCGGAATCGCAGCGCCGGTTTCCGGTGTGGTTGGCGTGCTCAACGCCGCGATCTCCAATGTGCTGTACGTCTTGCAGGCCCGGATTGATCAATTGCAGCCGCAGAATTCGTAATTCGTAGCGGCACAGCGTTGCTGTGCCGTTGGGCACAGCAACGCTGTGCCCGTACCGGGAATTAGGTTATTAGTATCACATAAAGGAGTATACATACCATGTCGAAGATTGATTCGATTATCGAGATGATCGAGGGCCTGAATGTCCTCGAGCTGGTCGAGCTGAAGAAGAAGATGGAGGAGAAGTGGGGCGTGACCGCAGCAGCGCCGGTGATGGCGATGGGTGTGGCTGCGCCGGTGGCTGCCGCCGGTGATGGCGCTGCCGCTGCCGCTCCGGTTGAGGAGAAGACTGAGTTTGATGTCATCCTCAAGGAGGCTGGCCCCAACAGGATTCAGGTCATTAAGGTGGTGCGCGAGCTGACCAGCCTTGGCCTGAAGGAGGCGAAGGATCTGGTTGAGGGTGCGCCCAAGCCGGTGCGCGAGGGTGTGAGCAAGGAAGAGGCTGAGGCGGCCAAGGCCAAGCTGACCGAAGTCGGCGCTGTGGTTGAGGTGAAGTAAGCCGGTTTGCCGCACCTTTGAGTTGGTACGGGCACAGCAGCGCTGTGCCCGTACACTGTTTTAGCAAGGGTGTGGTATAGTACATACCCGATGACGCCAATAGTACCGCGCGCCTTTCGCGCTGTCGAGCAATTTAGCGAACTTTACGCCACCGTCGCGCCGGCGTTGCGCGCGCAGCAAGAACGGGTGCAGGCATGCTTGCGCTCGGCGATCGACCGGCCGGCGTTGCTTGATGCTGCGGTCGCCACGGTGCGCGATCAGCAAGGGATTGTCGCCCTCGAGGCGCCGATCGGCGCTGGCGCAACGACCTTGCTCTGCCAATTGGCGGTACGCTACGATTGGCCGCTCTGGCTAGCCGATGATGATGACGGCGGCGGCGCACTGGCGTTCTACGCTCAAATAGCTGCTCTGCGCCGGCCCTCGCTCCCGTTGATCGATCCAGCGGCGCTGACCGATCCGGCCGCGTGTGAACGGCTGTTGGCCGAAGTGGCCGATCCTTCCCAGCCGTTGGTGTTGCTGGTCAGCGCTCCCGACCGCGATCGGCAGCCGTTACGCTCGCTACCCCTGCCGTTGCCGTTTGATCTCCCCGCCGGGGTGACGCTGGTGATGCACGGTTCATTGCCAGTCGAACCGGATGCGCGTCTCGTTTTACCTGCTGCTGATCGTGAGTTGATCCAAACCCAGACGGCCTTGCTCGAACGGCGCCATTGTCCGCTGGCATGGCGCGCGCCGTTGCTAGCCGCGGCGCAGGGTAATCTGCTCTACTTGAGCTGGGCTGAACGCTGGCTCCATCTCGGGTTGCTCACGAGCGCCGATCTGCCTGCCGATTTAAACCATTTGCTGCTGGATTGGTGGCAAGCGCTGAGCCCAACCGAACGGCGGCTGGCGGTGTTGCTGGCTGCGAGCGGCGAACCGGTGCCAGTAGCGGCGCTGGCCGAGATTAGCGCCGAGTATCCGCATTTGGTGCTCGATCGGTGGGAAGAGCAGGGACTGGTGCATATCAACCTTCGTCGCTTGAGCGATGAAGATTCTCTGTTGCTGGTGCGTTATGCTCATCGCGCTGTGCGCCTCTTTCTGGCGCGCCACGTGCCCCGTGAGATGGATGCCGCTCACGGTGAATTGGCGCAGTGGTGCGCCGAACGCTTGCGGCGCAATCCCCTCGATCCGGTGAACCGGTACCTTGTGCGCCAATTGGCGCGCCATACCGCGCTGTGCCCGCCGGCTCAGCGACCGGCTCATCTGCCGACTGCTGACCAAACTGCGTGGTTGCGCGAACGCGAGTTGCGCGAAGGCTTGGCAGGCGCGTTGCGCGATGCCGGGTGGATGCTGCACGATGCCGCGCATGGCTCACCGTTAGCCTTAGCCCGCACCGCGGCGATCACCGGTACCCTCGCGACCCGGGCTCGCCAACTGAGCGGTGAATTGGTGACGGCGGCATTCCTCACTGCGGTTCAAACCGGTGGTCGCGAGGGCAGCCTGCGCCGGGTGACGGCCATCGTCGAGCAATTGCCCGATGGCGTGCCGAAAGCCGCTGTGCTGCGCCAGCTCGGTGAGGCGTGCTATAGCGTCAATATGCGCAGCGCCGCCATGCGGCTGCTCTCGCGCGCGCTCGATCTTGAGGCGCAACCGGTGTCACGGGCATGGCGCGATGCGCGCGATCAGGCGATCGAGGCCTTGGCGACGGCATGTCTTGAGGCGGGGGATATTGAGCGGGCCTTGGCGTGCGCTGAACAGATCGATCTGCTCGAACGGCGCGCTCACGTTGAGACGCTGGTCGTGCGCCGGTTATTGGCCGATGGCCAGTATGACCACGCATGGCGGCTGTCGCGCGCGATTCTGCACGAGAACCGGGCCGCATGGGCGCAGGCTGAAGTGGCGGTTGCACTAGCCCGGATCGGCGATCCACGGGGCGAGATGCTGCTCGAAGAATTGAAGGTGGAGACGGCGCGGGCATGGGCCGAGATTGAGTTGGCATGTGACCTTGCGTTGCGTAACGAAGAGGCGGCGTTACAACGCATAGCGGCCTTGGCTAGCCCGCATCAGCGTGATCGGGGCTTAGCCCGCCTTGCCCGGGTCTTTGCGCTGGCCGAGAAGGACGGTGATGCGCTGGCTGCCGCCGAACGGATTAGCAACCGCGAGTTACGGGTAACGACGCTCCTTGAGTTGCGGTTGTTGTTGCAAGGGTTGGTCGCCAATCTCGCCACCGAGCGCGCAACACGCGAGATCGATGCCTTGCAAGGCGAAGATCGACCGATCTTGCTTGCGGCCTTGGCTTCGGCCCACGCCGCCATTGGCCGTAAGGATCGGGCGCTGGCGATTGCGTATCAGTTAAGCGGCGAAGAATTGGAGCGCGCCTTGTCGCGGGTCGCGGTAGCCTGCGCGCAGGCCGGTGATTACGCCGGCGCGCAAGAGGTGTTGGCTGCGATGACCGATGATGATGAGCGTGACTGGGCCCGCGACGAAATTGCGCGCGCTTTGGCCGCTATCGGTGATTGGGAGGCGGCGAGCGCGCAAGCCGCGGCGATTGTGGCCGACGACCAGCGGGCGCGTACCAGCGCTGATCTAGCGATTGCGCGCGCGCGGGCTGGTGATGTGCTGGTTGCCGTCGATATGATCCGCGCAATCGAGGTGGCTGCCGAACGCGGGCGGGCGTTGGTTATGATTGCGCCGTTGTTGGCGGCAACCGATACCGGCTTGGCCGACCGTTTGGCTGAAGCATTGCTGGCTGGCGAGGCGCGCAATCGCTACCGCGCAGCCTTGGCTGTTGCGCTCGTCGAACGTGGCGAGGTGACAACGGCTGCCGCTATTGCGCGCCGGATTCGCCGCCGCAATGAACGGGTGCGCGCTGAATTGGCGATCGTAGCGGCGCTCGATCCATCCGATCCGATAACGCTGCACCGGCTGGCGAGCACACTGGCCAAGGCGGCGATTGGGCGCGAGGAAATGTTTCATGCGCTGAGCTTGGTTGTGCCGATGTTGCAGCGCATGGGTGGTACGCCGTTGTTGGCCGAACTGGCGGCGGCGATTGTCGCCGATGATCGCGCTTAGCGTATCCGGCTTTTAGCTAGCCGGCAACAGCGTCTCCTCAACCTGCTTCGCACCGGCCAAAAACAAAGCGCCGCGAACACCCAGAGGAACTCGCGTACCGTTGCTACCTCTCGGTCCTGGCGGGGTTCCGCAAGTATCTGCCGTTCGCGGCACTAGTTCATTATACCCCAAAATCGCGATTGCGCAACTCTTGCATCTACGAATAGGCGTGGTATTATTCGAGACAACTGTAGTTGTAGGAGGATGCATGAGCAACGAAACCACGCCTCGCCCCGTCAAGCGTTATGCGCGCATTGCCCCCCTCTACAAAGCGCTGATCTGGACATCGTTCATCATGAACGCGGTGCTGCTGGTGGTGCTAGGGATTGTGATTGGGATTTTGGCGATGAACCAGCGCCAAGTGGCGCAATTGGCCGAGAATTTGCCGGCCTTCGCCGCCAATAATCTGGCTGAGCTGCAAGATGTCGTGAACCATCTTGAGTCAGCGACGATTGTCTACACGGTGCCGCTAAGCACACGCTTGCCGATCGAGCTGGATGTGCCGATCAATGGCGCAACGATTATGACCGAGCGCAATGTGGTGAAGTTGACCGAGCCGGTTTCGTTGCAGGCGCCGGCCCAAATCGCGTTTCCCGGCGGCGGCGGCAATCTCAATGCCAGCGTGGCGATTGTCTTGCCCGCCGGGCTTGAGTTGCCGGTCGATTTGAATATGAATGTCAAGCTGGTGACATCGATCCCGGTTGAACTTGATGTGCCGGTGAACATCCCGCTTGCCGAGACCGAACTGGGACCGCAGTTCACCCGGCTTAGCGCGATTGTCGACCGGCTGGTCGAGCCGGTCGCGCCGCTGTTGCCGATGCCGGAGACCCCGCCGGATAGCAGCAAGCGGCAATAACACCCAATCGCGAAGGGTTTACCCGGATGGCGCTCGCTGCCAAAGGTGGCGTCACCGGATGGATGGCGGCAGGGTAGCTGCCGTCATCCATCCCTGTCGCCTGCGCTCACTCCCCCCGCAGTTGGTCAGGGCCAAAACCGTAGGGCAACAACTCAGCCGGCGTGGTGAGGCGGCGTTCGCTGGCATCGGCGTTGAGCAGAATGATCTGCGCGCGCGGCGCTAACTCAAAGATCACCTGCCGGCACGCGCCGCATGGGCTGGCGACGGTGGCGGTCGGCGTCACCACTGCTAGCGCCGTCACCGGCCCGGCAGCGGCCATGTGCGCGCTGAATAGCGCCACCCGCTCGGCGCAGATGGTCAGCGGGTACGAGGCATTCTCAATGTTTGCGCCGCTAAAGATGTGCCCATCCGCCGTGAGTACGGCTGCGCCAACGGCAAACTGCGAATAGGGTGCGTAGGCGCGGCTTTGGGCCGCTAACGCTGCGGCCACGAGTCGATCAAGGACTGCTTGATCCATGCGCTTCTTTGGTCAGCGGCAACATAGGCTTCTCGGCCTCCGCCGGCGCTGCCGCCTCTACCTCTTCCGGCGTTTGCCGCACAATGCGCAACCGTTCAGCGCGGATGCCTTTCAATGAGAGCACCGTGATCGTGACATCACCGCATGTCACTTCGTCACCCACCCGCGGAATCCGCCCCAACTGCTCGTACACCAAGCCGCCAATCCGGTCGGCAGTCGTTTCCGGGAATTCGACTTCCAGCAGTTCGGCCACATCATCAATCGGCACACGGGCATCGACGATGAACTCGCGCGGCCCTACTTCCACAATCGCCGGCTCTTCGGTGTCGTACTCGTCGCGGATTTCGCCCACGATCTGCTCGATCAAATCCTCTAGGGTGACAATGCCGGCGGTGCCGCCGTATTCATCAACCACGATCGCCATGTGAACGCGCCGGCGTTGCAAATCTTCCAAGAGCGCCTTGACCTTCATCGTCACCGGCACAAAATAGGCCGGGCGCAGCAGATCGCGCAGCGGTGTATCGCGCTTGCCGTCGCGCAAGACGGGGATGAGGTCTTTGGCGTACAGAATGCCGACCACATTGTCGATCGTCTCTTCGTAGACCGGAATGCGCGAGTGGCCGCGAGTGATCGCCATATCGAGCGCGCGCTCAAGCGAGCTATTGACTTCGAGCGCAGCCACATCAACCCGCGGGATCATAATCTCGCGCACCAGCGTATCGCCAAAATCCATCACACCCTCGATCATCTCACGCTCTTCGTGCTCGATCCAACCCGCCTCTTCACCGGCGCTCATCATCAGGCGCAGCTCTTCTTCCGTCACCAATGGCGTCGGCGGGGCCGGTTTGCCGCTCAAGAGGGTGAAAATGGGACGGGTAATGGCGTTGATCACGGCCATTAACGGCCACAAGATCGTGGCGACGATCACCAGCGGGCGGGCTAGCACCACCACGGTGGTGTCGGGGTTGCGGCGCGCGAGCGCCTTGGCCACCACTTCGCTGAGCAACAGAATCGCAAACAGCAGGGTGGCTAGACCGCCGATCATCGCGTTGGCGCCATACGGCGCGGTGAGTTGGATGGTCAGCGCGGTTACGGTGATGGTCAAAACGGCATTCAGAAAGATAATAGCCGACTTGATCCGGTACGGTTCATCGAGGAAATGGGCTGTGAAGCGGCGCGAGCCAAGACCAGCCGAGGCGAGCAGGGCGCTCAGGCGCGGACGGCTCACCGTCATCAAGACCGTATCGGCTGCCGAGGTAATGCCGAGGAACATGAGGCACAGGCCAATGCCGATCATCAGCGAACTAGGGCCGGGGTCCTCCAAGCGAATCATCCTCCTTTCCGCGGAACAGAGTGGCGCGCATCACTCTGCGGGTGCGCCCGAATGCTCCGTTGCCTTCGGGCGCATCATTGCCGCGTGATTACGAAAACAGCGCGCTCAGCGACAGATCTTTGTGGATCCGCATAATCGCTTCGGCAAACAGCGGCGCGACGCTGATCGTGCGTACCCGCGCGGCGGTTGCCTCAGGCGGTTGAGGAATGGTGTTGGTGATAATTGTCTCGATCAGATCAGATTTGGCGATCAGTTGCAATGCATTATCGGCGAAGATGCCGTGGGTTGCGCAGGCGTAGACGGCGCGCGCGCCGCGGGCCAGCAGGGTCTGGGCCGCTTCGATCAGCGTGCCGCCGGTCGAGATCATATCATCAACAATGATGGCCGTCTTGCCCTCGACTTCGCCGACCATTTCGATCACTTCGGCGGTGTCGGGTTCGAGCCGCTGCTTGGCGATAATCGCCAACCCGGCCCCGATTCGTTCGCGGAAGCGGTTGGCCCGCCCCACGCCGCCGGCATCGGGCGAAACCACCACCGGATTGGGCAGGTTCAGCTCGCGAATATAGTCGGCCAAAAGCGGCGACGCCTGCAAATGATCGACCGGAATGTCGAAGAAGCCTTCGATCGCTGGCGCGTGGAGATCCATCGTCAGTACCCGGTCGGCGCCGGCAGTGCGGATCAAGTTGGCGACCAGCTTCGCCGTAATCGGCTCGCGACCCGATGTCTTCTTTTCTTGCTTGGCGTAGCCGTAGTACGGAATGACCGCCGTTACCCGCGCCGCTGACGCGCGCCGGAAAGCGTCGATCATAATCAACAGTTCCATCAGATGGTGATCCACCGGCGTGCAGGTGGGCTGGATCACAAACACATCGCAGCCGCGCACATTGTCGTGGATCTTGACCCGCGTCTCGCCGTTCTTGAACGTGCCGACCAGCGCCCGCCCCAGATTGATGCGCAGGTTGCGGGCAATCTCTTGCGCTAACGCCGGGTTGGCGTTGCCGGTGAAAATGAGCAGGCGACCATCCATGATGCAGTCGTTCTTTCTTGAATAGAAACGCGCAGCGAGCATGCTCACTGCGCACGTATCAATTGGCCGAGCCAGAGATCCTGACCACCATCGCCGAGAGCAGATTGTGTGGGTTCAGTCGTTTCATTGCCTGTGGCACGGTTGTTGCCGTGGCTGCCGGGCTAGGACTCGAACCTAGACTAACGGATCCAAAGTCCGCTGTGCTACCATTACACCACCCGGCATCACGCTGAGTATTATACCATAAGCTTGAAATTGTGTTGTCAATCGCGCGCTGTATGTGGTTGGCCGCTCTATGCTACACTAAGAGCGGTATCACCCAATCCAAGGAGTGTTCGCATGACCGATACCCAAAAGATCATCTTCTCGATGTACCGGGTGGGCAAGGTGGTGCCCCCCAATCGCGAAATCCTGAAAGATATCAGCCTCTCGTTTTTCTACGGGGCCAAGATCGGCGTGATCGGCGCCAATGGTTCGGGCAAGAGTTCGCTCTTGCGGATTATGGCTGGTCTCGACCACGATTACAACGGTGAGATTACCCGCGCTCCCGGCTATACGGTTGGCTTGCTCGAACAAGAGCCACACCTCGATAATGCCAAGACGGTGCGCGAGGTGGTCGAAGAGGGCATGGCCGAGACGGTGGCTCTGCTGCGCCGTTACGACGAGATCACCGAGCAGTTTAACAATCCCGATGCCGATTACGATACGCTGATCGCCGAGCAGGCCGAACTGCAAGACAAGATCGATCACGTTGACGGCTGGAATCTCGATAGCCGGCTAGAACTGGCGATGGACGCGCTGCGCTGCCCGCCGGGAGATACGCCGGTGGCGGTGTTGTCGGGCGGCGAACGCCGCCGGGTGGCGCTCTGCCGGTTGCTGTTGCAGCAGCCTGATATTCTGCTGCTTGATGAGCCGACCAACCATCTGGACGCCGAATCGGTGGCGTGGCTGGAACGGCATCTGCAAGAGTACAAGGGCACCGTGATCGCGGTCACCCACGATCGCCACTTCCTCAACAATGTCGCCGGTTGGATTCTCGAACTCGAACGCGGGCAGGGCATTCCGTGGCGTGGCAACTATTCGAGCTGGCTTGAGCAGAAGCGGCAGAAACTGGCCGAAACCGAGAAGGCCGAATCGCAGCGCCAAAAGGCTCTCCAGCGTGAGTTGGAATGGATCAATATGGCTCCCAAGGGCCGCCATGCCAAGTCGAAGGCGCGTATCGCCGCCTACGAGCGCCTGCTCAGCGAGAGCCAAGATCAGCGTGATCGCGAGCTGGAAATCTATATTCCACCCGGCCCTCGTCTCGGCGATCTGGTGATCCGGGCCACCAATGTGACCAAAGCCTACGGCGACAAGCTGCTCTACGAAAACCTGAGCTTTGATGTGCCGCCGGGAGCGATTGTCGGCATTGTCGGCCCCAACGGCGCCGGCAAGACAACCCTCTTCCGCATGATCGTCGGCCAAGAGCAACCTGATAGCGGCACGCTCGCCGTTGGCGCGTCCGTCAAGCTTGGCTACGTCGATCAGAGCCGCGAGGTGCTCGATCCCAAGCAAACCGTCTGGGAAGCGATCACCGAAGGGAACGACCAGATTGTGCTGGGGGGGCGGCAAGTCAACTCACGCGCCTACTGCGCCCGCTTCAACTTTAGCGGCAGCGATCAGCAGAAACTGGTGGGCAGCCTTTCGGGTGGCGAGCGCAACCGCGTCCACCTTGCTCGCATCCTCAAGTCGGGGGCGAACGTCTTGCTGCTCGACGAGCCGACCAACGATCTCGATGTGCATACCCTGCGCGCACTGGAAGAAGGGTTAGAGAATTTTGCCGGCTGCGCGCTGATCATCTCGCACGACCGCTGGTTCCTCGATCGCGTTGCCACCCACATTCTCGCCTTTGAAGGCGATAGCCAAGTGGTTTGGTTCCCCGGCACCTATTCGGAATACGCCGCCGATTATCGCCGCCGCAAAGGGGCCGAGGCCGATCACCCGCACCGGATTGTCTACCGTAAATTGACGCGGTGATGGCGACGGTGGGGGCGCACGGAAGTGCGCCCCTACCTTTTTAGTGGATTGTTACCGGGAAGGGGGCGCGTATGCGTGCTCTCGTTACGTTCCTGCTCGTAGGGCTACTCGCCGGTTGCGTATTGCCTCTTGCTACGGAGCCAATTCCCACTGCCACGCTACCCCCATCGCCGCATCCAATGCCAGTGGCGATGTTAGCACCCACTCCTACAGTGACGATGATCGGCGAACCGTCAACGCCGCCCAGCTTCGATGGATTTAACGCTGAACGGGCCTTGGCAGCGCCGTTGCTGCAGGTCGATGCGGTGCGTGCCGTTCAACTTGATCAAACTGGCGAGGCATGGTTTCGCATTGACTTGCCAGCCGGCCAAGCCTATGAATTGTTTACCACCAATCGTTCTGAGGGTTTTGACCCGGTCTTAGCTCTCTTTAACCAACATGGAGATCAGCTAGCATATAACGATGATATTGATGGGGCGTCATCACGCATCGTCTATTGGCCGGATGAATCAGTGACGCTCTTTGTCTGGTTAGGCAGCGTTTCGCCCTCACCTGCTGGCGCCTCCTGTCAATTGCACCTGCGCGCGGTAGCGTTGCCGCCTGCTGATGCCTTTGAACCCGATGACACTCGCGATCAAGCGCAACCAATCGCTCTTGGCGAGGTGCAACATCGGCGCTTTACCCATTCCGGCGATGTTGACTGGGTGCGCTTCGAGGCTCAAGCTGGTCAAATCTACCTCTTCCGCACCTTCGATCTGGGAGAAGGAGTGGATACGGTATTAGAGCTCTATGATGGGCGTGGTCGTAAGCTGGCTGACAATGATGATACGTCTGAAGGAGTTGCTTCAGCCATCGTCTATGCCAGCGACGTAACTGAAACGTTGTATCTAAAAGTGTCGTTGCATGCTCCGCGTCTGTTAGACTCGACGTACCGGCTAACGGCCACGATCTTTGCTCCCGCGCCGCCCGATGCGTACGAACCAAACAATGGATTCGCCGCTGCGCATCCGATTATGGCGGGCGAAACGCAGCAACATACCATCAGCGACGAGCAAGATAGTGATTGGTTGGCGCTCACAACACGCGCTGGCTACGCCTATCGCGTTACCTTGCAAGCAGATCAGTTCGGAGTCGATATTGGGCTGAAGCTGATCGATCCTGCTGGTGCGGTGCTGGCTTTTCCTAAATGTGTTAATGAAATCACTTGTGAAGTGACTTATGTAGCTGATGACGATACAACCGTTTTTCTCGTTATTCAACCTTTACGCCTCTTCATCAACAATACTGGTTATCTGGTGCGTGTCGAAGAGGTGTTAGCGATTGCTCCTGATGCCTACGAGCCGGACAATGAGGTTGGCGCTGCGCATCCCATCGCCGTTGGCGAGACTCAACAACGCACGCTCCGTTCGACCTATGAGGCGGATTTCGTGCGTGTTCGTGTACGTGCCGGCGAAGCGTACCTCTTGCGCGCAACGTCTATGCGAGATGAATTAGCGCTATCGCTTCAGTTGCTCAATAGCGAGGGGGTCTCTCTTGTGGCTGATAGTTTGATTGAAACGGATGATGGTATTCAACTGCGCTACTTAGCCAATGCTGATGCCACCCTCTATCTCCGCATCACGGCCAGTAGGGCGCCCCTGATCGGTGCGCCGTATCAATTGTCGCTAGACACGAGCCCGCTTCCCCAACCCGATCCTTACGAACCTGACAACGACGACCAAAGCGCACGCCCGATCGCAGCAGGTGAAACCCAACAGCGCAATTTTCTTGGTTATGGGGATGAAGACTGGCTCAGGCTTGATCTCCAAGCCGGCCAGACCTATCTCATCGAGACGTTTGATCTTGCCGAGGGGGTTGATACCCGCATCGTGCTGTTCAATGAGCACATGAGTACGCTTGTTGCCAACGATAATAGCAATAGCGATGGTTACGCTTCACGGATCGAGTTCCGCCCGCCGCGCAGTGCGACCTACTATCTCTGCATCAGTAATCTTGGCCATACCTATTCCGGTGAACGATACCGCGTGCGGCTCAGCGTGCGGTAGCCGGTTGGCGTGGTGCGTTGCCCGATGCGCTCTCCGCTTGTCATTGCGAGCCGCGCGTAGGGGCAGAGCGTTGCTCTGCCCGCGCGCGGCGAAGCCATTGCAATGCGCTCAGGCATGGGTTGCGCTAAAGAGGAAGATTACTTCGGTCGGGTGGCGCCCGCTGCGCTGGTCGCCACCACTCCCGCGCAATGACAGGAGGGGCGCTACGCGCTTGCGCAATGACATAAGCTACCCTTCGCGCCCTTGCTATGCCCCTGCCTTGACGCCCTTAGCGCATGTCGGCTACAATATTTTGCCTGCAACTATCGTCACGATCTGCAAAGGAGCGCGTCATGACTGCTCATACCGACACGGCAAGGATGCCTGCTGAGTATATGCCCGAACCGGTGCCCGGCCCGCGCGCACAGGCGCTGGTGGCCCGCGATCGCGAAGTGATTGCGCCGTTGGGGCGCGTGTATCCGCTCGCCATCGATCATGCGCAGGGTTGTGAAGTGTGGGATGTCGATGGGAACCGGTTCCTCGATATGAACGCGGGGATTGCCGTGCTGGCCGCCGGTCATTGCCATCCGCGCCTGATCAAGGTGGCGCAAGAGCAGTTGCAGCGGTTTACCCACATGGCCGGCACCGATTTTTACAACGAGCCGATGGTGCGGGCTGCCGAGAAGCTGGTTTCGCTCATGCCCGGCGGCAAGGATTGGCAGGTCTTTTTCACCAATAGCGGCACCGAAGCGGTCGAGGCGAGCATTAAATTGGCCCGCTACGCCACCGGTCGCCAGAATATTATCGCTTTCTACGGCGCATTTCACGGGCGCAGCTACGGTAGCCTCTCGCTGACGGCCTCGAAGCCGCGCCAGCGCCGCGGCTTTTTCCCGCTCTTGCCCGGCGTGAGCCATACCTATTACCCGAATTGTTATCGCTGTCCGATTAACCTCCAATTCCCTTCGTGCGAAATCGCGTGTCTTGATTTGATCGAGCGCACGCTCTTCAAGACCACCACGCCGCCGGAAGAGGTAGCCGCGATTATCATTGAGCCGATTCAAGGCGAAGGCGGTTATGTCGTCCCTCCTCCCGGTGCGCTGGCCCGCTTGCGCTCGATCTGCGATCGCTACGGCATCCTGCTGATCGTGGATGAAGTGCAGAGCGGCATTGGCCGCACCGGCAAGATGTGGGCCTTCGAGCACGAGGGCATTGTGCCTGATATTGTGGCCTCGGCCAAAGGGTTGGGCGGCGGCTTGCCGCTCGGGGCCATGATCGCGCGCACCGAATTGGCGCGCCAGTGGCAACCCGGTTCGCACGGCAATACCTACGGCGGCAATGGCCTCACCTGCGCCGTGGCGTATGAATTGCTCTGTATGGTCGAAGAGGAATTGATGGCGAACGCGGCAACGGTTGGCGCGTATCTGCTTGAACAATTGCAGGCGTTGCAGCAACGCTTCCCGCAGATTGGCGCCGTGCGCGGGCGCGGGTTGATGATCGGGGTCGAGTTTGTTGATGACCAAGGCAACCCTGCCGGCGCGCTGGCCGATGCCGTCATGGAAGAGAGCTTCCGCAAGGGGTTGCTGGTGTTGACCTGTGGCGCTTCGACCATCCGGTTCTGCCCGCCGCTGACCGTGACCATGGCGCAGGTAGATGAGGCCGTGGCCCGGTTTGCGTTGGCGATTGAAGCATGCGTTGCTGGCTAAGGTAGCGCCGCCGATGATGCATAGTTGGCGTCTTAGCGGTATACTGGTAAGAGAAGATAAGCTGGCCGGCCCAACTGCAATCAGGCAGTGATGGCGGCTAGTCTGCTGTGGGTACGCCGTTTTGATGGATTAATCGCATGACCGCTCCTGAAGCGACAAAGGAACCAGTCCTCTTTGGCCGGTATCGTGTTCACGAAGCGCTTGGTGAGTCACGGTTGGCTGTGGTCTATAAGGCGACTGACTTGCGTCTGCAACGGACGGTCTTGATCCATCTGTTGCGCAAGGAATTGCGCGATAATCCGCGCAAACGAGCGCAATTCATCGCTGAGGCGGCCCAGAGTGCGCGCCGTTCGCATCCGGTGTTGCTCGAGGTGTTTGATAGCGGTGAGAGTGGCGACCGGCCCTTTGTGATCACCGAAGCGGTGGAGGGCCGGCCTTTGTTTGGCATCGGCGCATTGAGCGTGGCGCAGGCGCTCTTGATCGTGCGGCAAGTGGCCGAGGCGGTTGCGCTCTGCCAGCGCCATCGTTCGGCTGAATTGCCGCTCGGTCTTTTTCATCCGCCGATCAGCAGCGCCAACCTCTTGTTGATTGGTGATGGGCAGGTTAAGTTAGTGGACGGCTGGTTCTTCGCTCCGGCGCTGATTCCAGCCGATCTGGCGCACTATCGCGCGCCCGAACTCAGCGCCGGCCAGCCGCCGCAGCTTTCTAGCGCGGTATACGCTTTAGGCATTTTACTCTTTGAGCTGATCACTGGCCAACGCCCGATTCACGGCGACGATGCGCAGGCCACCGCACTGGCCCATCTTACCCAATCGGTGCCGCCACTAGCCCGTGTCCGCCCGACGATGTACCTGCCATCGGTGGAACGGCTGATCGCGCAGGCGACCGCTCGCGATCCGGCCCAGCGTTTCCCTGATGCGCAAGCGCTGGCATTAGCGATTAACGATCTCTGGCGTGAGTTGACGGTGCAGACCCGCCGGTTAGTGGTGGAACCGGCAGCCACTGCCCGTCCTCCTGTCGATCGCGCGGCCCAGCGCCAGCCGGTAACGCCGCCGGCAACCCCTCCTGTCCGTCCGGCGCCAACTCTTCCAGACGATCTGCGCAGCCGGGTGAGCCGTGCGCTGACTAATTCCTTTGACATCGACCAGTTTCGTCGCTATAACTTAAGCCGGAGCGTGATGGGTTGGGTGGTCATGGTCGCGCTCTTGCTGATGGTGGCCGGGGGGTCATTTTGGGCCGTGACGTGGGCGATTGGGCGGTTTAATTGGGGCGAAGCGCCGCGCTTGCCCGACCTGCCGGCGTGGTCGTTGCCCGATCTGAGCTGGCCGGGCAATGCTGCTCCTGAACTCTATGTGGTCAATATTGCTGAAGGGTTGAATCTCCGGTCGGCGCCAAACGCCCAACCTGACAACATTATCACCGTTGTGCCCAATGGGCTAGTGGTGCGCAAACTGGAAGGGCCGGTAATGGCCGATAATATCCCGTGGCTCAAAGTGCAGGTTGAGCTGAATGGCCAGACCATCGAGGGTTGGATGTCGCTCAACTATTTACGTCCGCAACCGTAGGAGAGAGATGGTGGCAGAGGAAGCGGAAATACGCGAATTGCTCGGCGAGCGGGTTCGCATCCGGCCATGGCGGCGAGCCGATACGCTGATGCAAGAGCGCTGGCCGCGTTATAGCGAACCGTTCAGCTCGCTATGGAATATTCCGCGCCCATACCAACCCGGTCAAGATGATAGTCATTGGACGGGTGCGACCGAGGCATGGGCGATTGATCTGCGGTCGGGCCCACTCATCGGGCGCATCTCGTTGCGCGAGATTGACCGGCAGTGGCAATCGGCCCGGTTAGGAATTTCGTTGGCCCAGCCGTATGTAGGGCAGGGGCTAGGCGGCGAGGCGTTGCGCCTCTTTCTCGCTTACTATTTCGGCTCGCTCGGTTATCGGCGGATGGTGCTCGATGTCGCTGCTTTTAACCTGCGCGCGGTGCGGTGCTATCAGCGACTCGGTTTTGTCGGCGTAGGCAGCGAATGGCGGCGCATTGGTAATGAACCGGTGCTTCGCTTGTTGGATGATCAACAATATCAACACCTGCGTCCCCATTTTCGGCGCAACCGGTTTGATGCGCAGGTTGAATTTTACGAGATGGAACTGACGCGCGAGGCTTGGCTAGCCGCAGGTGGCTCGTTGATATAGGGAGAAGACAATGTCACTTATCGCCGGAAATCTTGCTATCGTCCAACGCCTGCTCGACGGCGATCAGATGGCATGGGCCGTAATTGGTGGTGCGGCTGCGCATCTGTACGGTGATCGGCGTCCGCTCAACGATGTCGATGTTCTGGTGCAGCGGGGCGCATTGCCGCGGATTATCCAATTACTGCAACAATCGCATAAAGCAGTGCAATCTGACGGTTCGCGGGTAATCTGGCGCGGGATCAAGGTATTTGAAGATTTGACGGTGCGTCGCGGCGCTACCAGCCATCCCTTCTGGCTCGACGAGCCGATGCAGCGCCACCGCCGCCGGATGCCATTACTCGGCGCGCAAGTCTATGTCGCTGCGCCGGAAGATATTGTGGCCCACAAACTGCTGTTGCAGCGCGGGCCGGAACAAGGGAAGCACGATATCAATGATGTGGCCGGGATCATCCGGCGTTGTCAGCTTGACGTAACGTACCTTGAGGAGCGCCTCAAGACCATGGGAGCGCTTGACATTGTTCGCCCCCGCTTAAGCGAGTTTGGGGTGGTGTTGCCGTCGTAACGGTACGCTACGACGACGAAGCTTTCGCTTGGCATTGGGCGCAGCGGCCAAACAATTGCAGCAAATGCCCCTCGACGCTAAACCCGGTCTCTTTGGCGACACGGGCCAGCATCTGTTCCAGATCACAGCCTTCAAAACTGATCACCGCGCCGCATTGGGTGCAAACCAGATGGTGAAGATGGCCGGGATGGCAGGGCACGTACCCTTCTTCGCCGACCGAGCCATGGATGCGAGCGAGCCAACCACTCGCGTGCAGTTGCTCGATCGTGCGATAGACGGTGGCCCGTCCCGGCGCTTCGTTGTGCGTGCAGAGATCGGCGTAGAGCTGCTCGGCGCTGAACGGCGATCGGTACGATACGATCGTCTCGATCACGCGGAGGCGGGGGCCGGTGATGCGCAAGCCGCTGCGTTGCCATGCGGCGCGCACGCCGCTTAACCAAGCTTGGGTGTCGATTGGTGGTTGCAGCGATGAAGAAATGGAGGCTGCCATAAGCTACTTCCCGTGTAGTCAACGTGCGAGGGTAGCGCAGCATAAGAGCCGCCGCAACCCTCGCACGTCATCCGTACCGTTTCTGGCAATAATCGTTTAGCGCGTGTGCGCCGGCGCTGCCGGCAACAGCGCCAGATGGCGCGCGCGCTTGATGGCCACTGCCAACCGGCGCTGCATCTTGGCCGACACGCCAGTGCGGCGCCGCGGCAGAATCTTGCCCTGCGCAGTCAGATACTTCTGCAGACGCTTGACATCTTTATAGTCGGGCACAATCCCCAACTTGGTAAACTCACACTCGCGGCGGCGCGCCCGTGGCCGCCCAACCCCTCGCGAACGGCTCATTGATGATATCTCTCCTTGAATGATCCAATACTGACCGGTCGAGTTTTTATAAACCGCCTCTTAGTATACCACAATCTGCAGGTGTGTGGTGCAATGCATGCGCTCAGGCCAACGCTGGCCGGCGCGTATGCCAATCGGTGATGCGTTGATACGCATCGCCAACCCGCAATAACGTAGCTTCGTCGAATGGCCGCCCGATCAATTGCAACCCGACCGGCAGCCCTTCGCTAAAGCCGCAGGGCACAACGAGCGCCGGCACGCCGGCCAGATTGATCGGCAGGGTGCAAACGTCACTGAGGTACATCGCCAGCGGATCGTTGATCTTTTGGCCGATCGGGAAGGCCACGGTTGGCGAAGTCGGTGTTGCCAGCAGATCAACCTCCGCGAACACCTGATCGAAATCGCGCTTGATCAAGGTGCGCACTTGTTGCGCGCGCCGGTAGTAGGCATCGTAGTAGCCGGCTGAGAGTGCATAGGTGCCGAGCATAATCCGCCGGCGCACTTCGGGGCCAAACCCTTGCCCGCGCGTTTGCTCAATCTGCTCCCACATCGTTTCACCCTCGGCGCGGAAGCCGTAGCGCACGCCGTCGAATCGGGCCAAATTAGCACTAGCCTCGGCGGGAGCAATGATGTAGTATGTAGGCAAAGCATATTTGGTGTGTGGCAGCGACACCTCGACCAATGTTGCACCCTGTTCGCGCAGCGCCTCAATAGCCGCGCGGGTGGCAGCCTCGACACCCGGCTCCATACCCTCCACGAAATATTCGCGGGGAATCCCGATCCGCAACCCGCGCAGATCACCAGTTAAGGCTGCCGTATAGTCGGGCGTCGGAATAGGTGCGCTGGTGCCGTCACGCGGATCGTGGCCGGCAATGACGTTCATGATTAGTGCAAGATCAGCGACCGTCCACGCCATTGGCCCGATCTGATCGAGCGACGAGCCGTAGGCGATCAGGCCATACCGGCTGACCCGGCCATAGGTTGGTTTGAGGCCGCTAATGCCGCACAAGGCCGCCGGTTGCCGGATCGAGCCGCCAGTGTCGGTGCCGAGGGTGGCCGGCACTTGGCCAGCGGCAACTGCCGCCGCGCTACCGCCGCTGCTACCACCCGGCACCCGGCTGGTGTCCCACGGGTTGGTGGTGATCTGGTAGGCGCTGTTTTCGGTGCTAGAACCCATGGCAAACTCGTCGCAGTTGAGTTTGCCGATCGGCACTGCGCCGCCGGCAAGCAGCCGCTCGATGACGGTGGCGTTGTAGGGCGGGCGAAAGCCGGCTAAGATGCGCGAGCCGGCAGTCGTCGGCACGCCGTCGGTGCAGATGACATCTTTGATCCCGATCGGGATGCCGTCGAGCGGGCCGAGCGACTGGCCTTTCCGGCGCCGTTCGTCGGCAGCGCGCGCTGCGGCGAGGGCGGCGTCGGGAGTGAGATGCAGGAAGGCGCGAATCATTGGTTCAGTGGCGTTGATCCGCGCAAGATAGGCTTCAGTGAGTGCTACCGCCGTGATGTCGCCCGCTGCAAGCGCAGCTTGGGCAGCACTGACGGTAAAGTGATAGACTTCAGTCATATCGCCTCCAGCGGAGTTGTGGCGCATGGTCGCTTTATTGTACCAGACTTCAGCGCAGCGTTTGGCGATGGGGCAGCGCCTGATCGCGCTGTTGATCTGCGTTGGGTTACTCATCGGTTTTATTCCGCCGCCGATCGAGGCGGCCCATGATCCACCGCCTGAGCTGGCCAATTTGATCTGCACCGATGCGCTGGCTGATCCTGCGATCAGCCTTGCGCCATCGGCCTCGCCGTGGCGTACGGTGCGCGGTCAGGTAAACTTTACCACCGCAAGCGTGCGGGTCTTTTCACCGCCGCAGGCGATCTTTCTGACCGAAGATGACGACGGCGATAGCGATGGCAGTGTTGATGTCGATGCCTTCGGCCAGACCTTCACTGTACCGGCGGCTACCGAGCAGATCATAGGGTCGCTGCGGTACCGGATACCACCCGGTGCCTTAGGGCCGAACGATACGGTGACGCTGTCGTTGAACTTGCCCGATGACCCGACTCCATCGGGGCGCATCTTCGCCGTCGATTTGCCGCTGAGCGGGAGGGCTGACGGCAATTGGCGCAGCTTTTCATGGGCTGCTACGGATATTGCGCCATTAGTTGAAGAGGGGGCGGCGCAACTCGTCATCACGCTGCGCGGCGTGAATGATGGCCCGGCGATTGGCATCTCCTTTGATGACATTGAAGCGCAGGTGTGTACCCGCACCATCGCGACGCTCAGCGGGCGGGTGACGCAGCGCAATCGCACAGCACCCGCGCTAGGTGATGCGCAGGTGTTGCTAGTGCGTTACGATGGCAGCGGGCGGCAGGTGGTGGCAACAGCTCAAGTTGCGCCAGCCGAAGATGGCTTTCGCTATCAGTTCAGTGTGCCGCCATTGCCCGCCGGCGCTGCCTATCAAGTCTGGTTTGCGAATCAGCCGCTTGCGTCTACCCGTGACGAGCAACGGCTAGGCGTGTTGGCCGGGCCGGTGATTACCACCCTTACCGCTGGGCAAGAGGTAACTAATCTCGATCTTGAGTTGAGCACCGTGCGTTTGGTTACTCCTCCGCCCAATGCCACCGTGGTGTTGGCTCCTGATACACCGGTGCGGCTCCAGATCGAGCCACGCGGGATCGAGGGCGAAACCTACCAGATTTGTCTCTACGATCCGGCGCTGATCGTGCCTGAAACTGGCTTGCCGCCCCAATTGTGCAGCCCGGTCTTGACTGCGGACGAGCCATTCTTTGACCTTGTTCCAGCCAGCTTTGCTACATTCCGGCTCCGCTATGGTTATCCGTACCGCTGGTACGCCATCGTGCGCGATTCGCGTGGTACTGTTGCCTATCCAGCCTATGGCTACAGCTTTGCTGAGCATGCGATTACCTTCTTGCCGGCGCCACGCACGGTACCTGTCCAACCGGCCACCGACGAAGGATTGCCGGCTGGGGCAGCATCGGCCAATTGGACGGTGCTGATCTATGTGGCCGCCGATAACGCGCTAGGTGATCCAGCGCGGATGAGCATGGTTGCGCAGCCAGCGTTCGAGCTGGCGCGGCTGCAATCGTTAGCCGCATCCTATCCGAACATCTCGATCGTGACCTTCTACGATGGCTATGGCAACACTGGCGGCGAGATCTGCGCGCTGCGCGGCAGTGCCGTGGATTGCCGGCAGCAACTCGAACCGGATAGCGCCGACCCGATGACGTTGCGCGGGTTCGTCGAATATGGCTTGCGCCAGTTCCCGGCCAGCCGTACGATGCTGGTGTTGGTGGGGCCGGCCCATCCGGCGTTGGGGTTTGGGAGCGATGAATCGACGATCAACCAACCGGCGATGAGCATCGCCGATCTGGGTGCGGCGCTTACTGTTGCTACCAATGCAACCGGTAAACGAATCAATCTCGTGCTCATGCAAGCGCCGTTGACGGCCAATCTCACCACAGCGTTGGCTTTGGCCCCTGCCGCCGATTATTTGGTTGCGCCACCCGGCCAGATCTGGCGCACGGCATGGTTGGGTCGGGTATTGAACCGGCTCGTCGCGACCGGCGGTAATGATCCGCGTGCGGTGGCGAGTGATTTGCCGGTGCTGTATGCGGCTGCCGCGCGTGCCGATGGTGTGTTGCGCGAGTATGCGCTGGCCGCGTTCGATCTGACGCGCGCTAGTGCGGTGCAAACGGCGCGTGATGCACTGGCTGCCGAGCTGGACCGGGTGTTGAATGAACGTGGTACCGTTATCCAGCAAGCATTGGGAGATGTGCGTGCGGCCAGCACCGTCTATGACTCGTCGGGCAATGGCTTGGCCGATATGATGCGCGATGCAATCGGCGATCAGTATCCTGTGCCGGAAGATGCCTTCCTTGATCTCGGTGATTTCACGGCAGCCTTAGCCACTGCTCCCGCGTTGCAAGCCAGCGAGTTAGCCCCTGTGCTGACGGCAAATACGACGCTGGTGGCTGCGCTTGGCGGTTCAACGCCCTTCGTGATCAATGCTCGCCGGCAAGCTGCTGGTGTCCCCGGCGTGCCTACGTTGCCTCCCGGCGGTGGTCTGGCCGAGTTCTTCCCCCACCACTCGCTGTTTGGGGCGCAGCCGCTCTACGTTGAACGCTTGCTCTACCGCGGTCAAACCGATGCATGGAGCAGTTTTCTCCGCCGTTATCTCACGAGTGATCGGCCAGTTGGGGTGGGAGGAGTGACGGTTGCGCCTGCCGGTGGTACGGGGTTGCCATTGATTGCCGGACTCCCGATTGCATACGATTGGTACTTGCCGATCGTGAGCCGGTGATTGGTTGGGTACGGCGGGTACCTGCCGTGGCCAACCGCTTGCCGTTGCGTGGTGGTGGCATGTTGTCATTGCGAGGGAGGGACGGCCTCAGCAGCGCTGGGGCCGTCCCGACCGAAGTAATCCCCCGCTTCAGCGACAACCTATGCCTGAGCGGATATCTCCCGCTCCCTGCCTGTCCTTGCGAGGGGGCGCAGCACCCAAAGCCATCTGAACGGTGAGGGATGGCTCCCGTGCTCGCGGGGGATTGCTTCGCCTCGCTCCGCTCGGCTCGCAATGACAGCCGGGCCACATGTTCTTGCGAGGGGGCGCAACCTCCGAAGCAATCTCCCGCGGTAGCGGGAGCGAACGGTGAGGGATGGTTCCCGTGCTCGCGGGGGATTGCTTCGCCGCGCGCGGGCAGAGCGTCGCTCTGCCCCTACGTGCGGCTCGCGATGACAGGCGGAAAGGGTGCGCGGGCAGAGCAACGCTCTGCACCTACATTACCCCACGCGGGCCGGTTCCACGTCTGCCCCTTCACCAGCGGTAAATTGCTGCCGGTACAGCTCGTAATACGCGCCGCGCTGGGCCAATAGCTCGTGGTGGCTGCCGCGCTCGACGATCTGGCCGTCTTTGACCATTAGTACTAGATCGGCGTTGCGGATGGTGCTGAGCCGGTGGGCAATCACGAAACTCGTGCGTCCGGCCAGCATCTGGTCAAAGGCGCGCTGGATGATCCGCTCGGTGCGGGTATCGACGCTGCTGGTCGCTTCGTCGAGGATTAAGATGCGCGGATTGGCCAGCGCGGCGCGGGCAATCGCGATCAATTGGCGTTGGCCTTGGCTAAGACCGGTTCCGCGTTCGCCGAGCATCGTCTGGTAGCCGTCGGGCAACCGCTCGATGAACTCGTGCGCGCCAACCAGTTTGGCCGCCGCGATCACCTCATCGTCGCTGGCGTCCAGCCGGCCATAGCGGATGTTGTTCAGCACCGTATCGGCAAACAGGAAGGTGTCTTGCAGCACGATTCCGATCTGCGACCGCAGGCTGGCCGCCGTTACCTCCCGCACGTCGTAGCCGTCAATGGTGACGCTGCCCGCGCTTACGTCGTAGAAACGTGGGATCAGATTGACCAGCGTTGTCTTGCCGGCGCCGGTCGGCCCGACGATCGCGATCGTTTGGCCCGGTTCGGCCACAAAGCTGAGGTCGCGCAATACCGGTTGGCCCGGTTTGTATTCGGCCCAGACGTGATCGAACACGACCCGGCCCTTGATCGGCGGCAGCGGGCGGGCATTGTCGGCATCAACCAGATCGGGCTGCACGTCAAGCAGGCCAAAGATGCGCTCGCCGCCAGCAATCGCGTTCTGCACGTTCGTCCACAGCGAGGCAATCTGCTGGATAGGCTGATTGAAGCGCTGCACGTATTGGATGAAGGCGAAAATGGTGCCGAGTGAGATGACGGCTGTGCCGAAGAGGGGGGCATTACGTAGCGCGCTGAGCGCACCCACTACGACCACAATCGCGATCGCAACGTACCCTAATGCTTCCAGCACCGGGTTGAGCGCGCTGGTGAAGCTGGCGGCGCGAATGTTGGCGTCGCGGTTAGCGGCGTTAGCCCGCTCGAATTGGGCAATGCTCTCGGCTTCGCGGTTAAACGCCTGCACCTCGCGCGCGCCGGCGATGCTCTCTTGTAGACCGGCGTTGACGTTCCCCATCTGCTGGCGGCTGGTGCGAAACGCACGCCGGGCTTGGGTTGAGAAGTAGAACGTCGCGAGGATCATGAACGGCACGACACTCAGGCTGATCAGGGCATAGGGCAGATTACTCTGCACCATCGCGTTGATCGTCAACCCAATCTGCAAAAGACCGTTGACCACGCTCAACAGGGCAAAGCTGAGCGCCTGCTGGATGGTGTCGGTATCGCTGGTGATGCGGCTCATCACGTTGCCGGCCTCGTTGCGAGAGAAATAGCCGAGCGAGAGCCGGTGGATATGGGCGAAGACATCTTCGCGAATCTGGCGCAAGGCGCGCTGGCCAGTCCAGTTCATGCTAAAGAAGGCCAACCCTTGCAGGAATGCGCCGCCGATGAAGATCACCAACAACCAGCCGGTTAAGCCGGCTAATCCTCCCATCCGGTCGGCGATGGTGGCAGTGGGATTGACTGTCGTGTACCAGCAGGCATCGGCGCGCGGGAAGAGGTAACAGTCCACCGCTTGCCCGATCAGTTCAGGCGCCGTCACCTGCAATTGGGCGCTGGCCGTGATCAAGATCAGCGTCAAGGCCACGGCAAACCAATAGGGCCGGAAATAAGGCCAGAAGCGGGCGATGGTCGCCAAGACATTCTTGGGCTTCTGCACCTCGGTATTGAGCATGCGGCCGGGGCCGCCAAATCCTCCCATCATAGCGCGGATGCTCCTTCGCCAAGCTGGCCGTTCGGTGACGGCAGGGGGGCGTCTTCGATCAACTGGGAAGCGTAGATTTCGGCATAGATCGGGCTGTTTTCCAATAGCTCGGCGTGGGTGCCGCTGGCCACCAGCCGGCCTTTATCAAGCACAAGGATCAGATCGGCGTTGCGCACGGTGCTGATCCGGTGGGCAATCACGAAGCTGGTGCGATTGCGCAGCAACTGGTCAAGTGCGCGCTGAATCAGCGCCTCGGTCGCGACATCGACGTTGCTGGTGGCTTCGTCGAGGATCAGCAGGCGCGGATTGAGCAGTAGCGCGCGGGCGATGGCGATGCGCTGTTTCTGGCCGCCCGATAGGGTCATGCCGCGCTCGCCGACCCGGGTCTGGTAGCCGTCGGGAAAACTCATAATGAAGTCGTGCGCCGCCGCCGCCTTCGCTGCTGCGATCACCTCTTCATCGCTGGCGTCGGGCCGGCCAAAGGCGATGTTCTCGCGGATGGTGCCGCTGAACAGGTTGGTCTCTTGCAACACAATCCCGATCTGGCTGCGCAGGCTATCGATCGTCACCTCACGCACATCGTAGCCGTCAATCAGCACCGCACCTTCGCTCACATCGTAGAAGCGCGGGATCAGATTGATAATCGAGGTCTTGCCGCTGCCGGTCGCGCCGAGCAGCGCCACAGTTTGGCCCGGCTCAACCACAAAGCTGACCTCTTGCAACACCGGCGCGCTGCTGTTGAAGTAGCGGAAGGTGACATTACGGAACTCGACCCTTCCCTGCACCGGCGGCAAGACAATCGCGTTCGGGCGTTCGACAATCTCGCTTTCGGTATCGAGCACCTCGAAGATGCGGGCCGCCGACGCGCCGGCTTGCGCCAGCAGCGCGATGATAAAACCGAGCTGGCCGAGCGGGAAGAAGACGTACACCAGATAGAGGCTAAATTTCTGATACTGGCCTAGCTCAAGCGTGCCGTTGAGGATCTGCTGGCCGCCAAAGTAGAGGATCGCCGCTTGGCCGAGCTGGGCAATCAGAAACACGACCGGAAACAGAAAGGCGAAGATGCGGTTCACCTTAATCTGCTGCTCCATCAGCGCCGTTGCCGCTCGATCGAACCGTTGCTGTTCGTAGGGTTCGCGAGTAAATGCTTTGACCACCTTAATCCCGGCGACATTCTCTTGCAAAATGGTATTGAGCCGGGCTAGCCGCACTTGCACTTCCCCGAACAACGGCTGGCTTAGGCGGCCAAAGACGACAAAGACGGCCAGCGCGATTGGCAAAATCGGCAAGATCACCAGCGTTAGTTGCCAGTTAGTAAATGCGAGCACGATCAGCGCACCAGTGAGGAGCAAAAACGACTGGGCCACCAGCACTAACCCCTGCGCCACAAAGGTGCGCACCCGCTCGACATCATCGGTGGCGCGCACCATGAGCTGGCCGGTCTGGTTGCGGTCGTAAAAGCTGAACGACATCCGCTGGATCTTGCTGAAGATCGCATTGCGCAGGTCGAAGGCCAAGCCGTGCGAGGTTTGCTCAGCCATAAACGACTGCAAAAACGAAAAGACGCCACGCATCACGGCGAAGACTAAAATTAGCAATGCCGCGTTAATCACCAGTCCTTCAGCGTTGCTGGCGTCGCGTTGCAGTTGCTCGACGGTCAGGCCGAGTTTTGCGGCAGCGGCAGCCTGAAATGCCGCCGGCACCTCGGTGAGAATGCTGGTAGCAGTAATACTGCGCGTGACCGCATCAATCATGTTCTGCACCAATTGCGGTACAGCCAGTTGGGCCAGCGTCGCGATCACCAACGCGCTGTAGGCAATCGTCACGGTGCGGCGCTGCTTGCCGAGGTAGCGAATGGCGCGGATCAGTGCGCCGGGATTGGGCCGGTTAGCCGGCGGTTGGGCGACACGATGAGCTTGCATAGACAGTTCCTGCTGGCATTGTTTCCAAATCCTCGTCCTTGCGGCGAGAAGACGTTATTCGGGTCACGTGCGCATCGCGCGTTCGAGCAAATCGAGGAAGAGCTGCTGTTCGGCGTGGCTGAGGCCGGCCAACAACCGCGTCATCTGTCCTAGCCGCTCCGTTTCGAGATCACGATGCAGCTTGCGTCCGGCCTCGCTCAGCGCCAGCAGCGTGATCCGGCTATCGTCAGGATGCGAGCGGCGTTCGACCAAGCCGTTCTGCACCAACCGGCGGGTAAGGGCCGTCAACGACGGCGGCGTAATACCGAGCGCCTCGGCCAATTCGCGCATCGACAGCTCGCGATCAGGCGCCAACAAACCGAGCAAGCGCAAATGCGACATCGACAATCCCCACTCGCCAAGCTGCTGGAAGAGGGGGCTGCGTGGTTGGTTGGCCCGCATGCAGTCGATCAACTGGATCAGGCGTTGGGCATTGGCGATGGTGGTTGGATCCATACCATAGGTCAAAACAATTAGTTAGACAAACTAAGAGTATGATACGGCGGCAATGATTGACGTGTCAAATGAGAAATTGGTGAAGGGGCACAGCGCCGCTGTGCCCGTACAGGGGGGGGACGGGGCGCGGGCCGGGCGGGGCGCGGAACGGGCGGGGCGCGGTTTGTAGAGACGCACGGCCGTGCGTCTCTACGATCATAACGTGATCGGTATTTATGACCGGCAATACCGGTCAAACCATTCCAACGTCCGCCGCATGTGGTCGGCGCGGTGGCGCGGTTCGCCGCTGCGGGTCAATTCATGGCCTTCGCGTGGGTAGCGCACCAGTTCCACCACCTTCTTTTGGCGGCGGAGGATGGCGAAAAGCTGTTCGGCTTCGCTAATCGGCACGCGATAATCGAGCTCGCTGTGCAAGAGCAGCAGTGGCGTTTGAATCTTGTGGGCATGCGCCAACGGCGAATGATCCCACAGTTCTTCGTACAATTCCCACGGGTAGCCGCCGAACTCGATCTCGATCAGCTCGTGTGCATCGCTGGTGCTATGCTGGGTCAGCAGATTGTAGACGCCACGCGCGGCGACGGCGCAGGCAAAGCGGTCGTCGTGGCCGATCAGCCATGCCGTCATATAGCCGCCATACGAACCGCCGGTGACGGCAATGCGGTCGGGGTCGATGTAGCCGCGCGCGACGAGGGTGTCGATCCCGGCCAAAATATCGGGCGCATCGGCTTCACCCCAATTGCCGCGGATCGCGTCGCGCCAGAGTTCGCCGTAGCCTTCGCTGCCGCGCGGGTTACAGAAGAACACGACATATCCTCGCGCTGCTGCCACTTGCCATTCGTGCCACATCGAGCGAAAACCCGGCCCCCACATCACATGCGGCCCACCGTGGATATAGACCGCTAATGGATAGCGGCGGGCCGGATCGAAATCGGGCGGGTGCAGCACCCAGCCTTGCACTTCGCTGCCGTCAGGCGCAAGATAGGCCAGTTCTTCGATCGGCACGATGATCCGCTGGCGAAGCAGCCGGTCGTTGATCGCCGTCAACCGGCGCTCGTGGCCATCGGCGCTGCGGAAGTAGAGATCGCACGGATTGTCAGGGCTGCCGGCGATAAACGCGACACTGCCATCACGCCCCACGTCAAATTCGCTCACGATGCGCGGCCCGCCTACCAGCGTAGCCCCATTGCGGTAGGTCGGCGTGCCCGGCAACCCGATCTGGTAGACGTGGGCCTCGCCGCGCCAACCGGCGCTAAACAACACGCCTTGCCCGTCAGGTTGCCAGTGGAATTGCTCCACATTCAGGTCGGTATGCGCGGTGAGGTCGTGCGGTTCGCCTCCCTCGGCGGGAATAATTGCTACCCGCCGGCCTTCACCGAGCAGCCGTTCTTCATTCAGGCGCAAAAAGGCAATCTGGCTGCCATCGGGCGAGGGTTGCGGGTCAAAGTACGAAAAGCCGGGACTGGTCAGTGCCTGCGGCAGCGATCCATCAAGCGGAATGCGCATCACATCATAGTAGGCAAAGAGCGAGTCGGCTTCGGGGTCGCGGGTCGCAGTGCTGAGGAGCGCATCGCCGGCGGGCATCCAGACCGGTGCGCTGTAGTGGAGATCGCCGGACGTCAGGCGGCGCGGGGTGGCCGGTGTATCTTCGTCGCCGATCTCGATCACATAAATGTGCCGCCGGCGATCATCGAAATAGCTCGTGCCGCTGCGGTAGGGCAACTTCGTCACCACGCGCGGATCGTTGCGCAGCTCCTCGTCGTGCTGGCGCTGCTCGCGGGCGCGCCGGGCCTCCCACGCATCAGCCGGCGGCGGCGGCAGTGTACCGCTATCTTCCCGCGCCTGCTCTTCAGCGTTCACCGGCGAAAGGAACGCGAGCCATCGTCCGTCCGGACTCCATGCCGGATCGCTAGCGCCGTTGGGCATACTAGTGACTTGCCGGGCCTCGCCGCCATCAACCGGCATCACGTAGATCTGGCCCCGTTCATCGTCGCGGTTCGAGACGAATGCCAGCCACTTCCCGTCAGGACTCCAGCGCGGCTGGCGATCCTGCTTGCCGCGCGTAAACCGGCGCAGCGGCCCGCCAGCGGTTGGAACCAACACGATCTGGCGGCGATAGCCATTGTTTACCCGATCGACCGTAACCCACACAGCTGCCGCCATGCTCCCATCAGGGCTCAGGCGCGGGTCTTCCAGCCATCCCAGCTCGTAGAGGTCATCGATCGTAAAGCGACTAGGGGTTGGGGTTGTCATGAGCGGTCCTGCAATTATGAAACCGGTGCCAATGCCTTGCTATTGTAACACACTTCTCTGAGCATGTCACTTTGATATTTTTGTCAGAAAGTATCAAATGACCATAACATAAACCTTGACATTTTAGCGACATCCAACTATAATCCTACAATAGCGAGCGTGATTAAAGAGGTTTTCACAATTTCTTGTGTAATCATAGGATGAGAACTGCTGATAACGAAAGGATTGCCTCCGGTGAGCACGTCCGATCAAAAGATGCCGCTTTCGGTGCTCTTGTTCCATGCCGCGATGCAACGGCGCACATCGCTGGCTGATTTTGCCGGGATGCTGGGGCTCAGTGTCGCTACCTTGCGTTCGTACCTGTTTGAAGCAGGCGCACGTTCACGGATGCGCAGCAAAACGGTTGAGCAGATGGCGGAAGTCTTGAATATGCCGGCCAGTGAAGTCCGTGAACGGTCTGAATTATTGCCTTACGCCGGGCAAACATTCGGTGAGTGGTTGAAAGCGCAGATGCAAGGCCGGTTTACTCGCGCGAGCCTATGTACTGCCACCAAAATTAGCGACAGCGCGATGAAGAACTATATCAACGGCCAAACCACACCCGATCCCGATAACGCGATGAAACTGGCCGAGGTGTTGGGCGCTGATTCGCTCGAAGTGGCACGCCTGATCATCGCGACTGAATTGAGCCAGCGTGGCGTTGCGTTGCCGCCGGCGCCGAGCCATGAGCCAGCGAGCGCCGTGAATCCGGCGACGGTTGACTCGACTCCGGCTGCTGCTCCGGCCAACGCAGTGACAACGCCGGTGGTTGATGCGATGACCGATGAGGCAGTGGTGAATGCCTACACCGAGCAGCGCCTGCTCAATCTGTGGCGGCGCTTGCATCCCCAAGGTCGCCGGGCGACGTTGACCTACATTGCGTCGTTGCTGGCCGAAGGGATCTAGCAGGTGATAGGGTGAGGGCGGATGGAAGGGCGGGTTTCAGACCCGCCCTTCCATGCACTTGCCATCTGATCGCGCGTTGTTGCTATGCCCCCACTGCGCATCGGTTTTGATGCTCGCTATGCCAGCGACCACTTTCCCGGCATTGGCCGTTATATTACTGCGCTCTTGCCGGCCTTAAGCGAACTCTGCGCGCCTCATCGCCTGTTTATACTGGTCAATGCCGGGCAAGCATTGCCGCCGTTATCCGATGCTGTCACCGAATACGTCGCCGTACAGAGTGGCCCTTTTGCGCTGGGTCAGCAGCTTGAGATACCGTTGCTGGCGCGCCGGTTGCGCCTCGATCTGCTCCATTCGCCCTACATTGTCAAACCGTATCTGTTGCCCTGCCCCTCGGTCGTCACCATCTACGATGTCTTGCCGTTGCGCTACCCGCACACGCTGAGCCCGCGCGGGCGGCGCTTCTATCGCTGGTCATTGCGGCTCGCGGCCCAGAGTGCGCGCAAGTTGATCACTATCTCAACGGTTTCGCGGGATGATTTGGCCTTTCATCTCCGCATTCCGCGCGACCAGATCGCAGTGACGCCACTGGCCGCTGCGCCGGGTTTTGCCCCGCAGCCGGTGGATGAGATTACCGAGGTGCGGATGCGCTACGCTCTGCCGCGCCACTATGTGTTGTACGTCGGCTCAAACAAGCCGCACAAGAATATCGATCGTCTTGTCCGAGCATGGGAACGGGTGCTGCCGGATTTGCCAGCGGCCTTTGCCGATGCAGTGCTGGTGATTGCCGGCAAATTTGACCGGCGCTACCCGTTGCCAATGGCGATTGCCGCTGATCGCGGCGTGAGCGACCGGGTCACGGTATTGGCAAACGTTGCCGAAGCCGATCTGCCGGCGCTCTACAGCGGGGCCTTGCTGTTTGTCTTCCCCTCGTCGTATGAGGGCTTTGGCTTGCCGCCGCTCGAAGCGATGGCCTGTGGCGTCCCGGTGGTCTGCGCGTATGCCGGCAGCTTGCCAGAGGTGGTTGATGAAGCCGCACTGACGGTTGATCCGCACAGTATGCACGAGATCGCCGAGGGCATCTTGCGCGTGCTCCGCTCGCGCGATCTGCGTGAGCTGCTGCGCCAGCGCGGGTTGCGCCGGGCGGCGCTCTTCTCATGGCAGGTGACGGCACAAGCGACGCTGGCAGTGTACGAGCAGGCGGTAGCCAACGCACGGTAATTCATTGCCAGTTCCTACGGTTCGGGCGCGCTTAACAATGTGGCATTCACCCACCCCTCGGCGCCGGCGCTCACCCGTTCGGGAACGCAATTGCCCGCAGTTTCGACCACCCGCAACCGGTACCAACGGTTGGCGCCGTTAGTCGTCTGCTCTTCGAGCAGCACCACTCGATCGCCCACACACACTTGCCCAATCACCGTTTCGGCGGCGACGCGCGGTTCACGCCGGATATTGCCGCCGTTAATCACTTGCGCGCGGCCAAGGATTGGCTCTGGCGTCGGAGTAGGTGTTTCGGTTGCCGTTGTCGTTGCGGTTGGCGTGGCTGTAGCCGCCGGAATGGCGCTCTGCGTAGCTGCTTGCTGCGTAGTTGCTCGCGCCTCACGGGTTTGCAGCGCAATTTGGGTTTGGCGGGCAATGGCCCGGTTCGTTTCTAGTTGGTCAATGACAAAGGGTGTGAGCCCGATCAGACCAACGATGATCATCCCAATTACGAGCGCTGCGATCAGCGCGCTGAGCGGGCCGCGCCGGCGTTGGCGGCGTGCAAACAGCCGATCCCAGTCGCGTGGATCAGTTTTCGGTGGCACGGTTCTCCCTCTCTACAACCAGCGGCAGAGCACCGGTTGGCGTTCACCGGTCGGCGCAAAGCCAAACCAGCGATACAGCCGCTGGGCATGATGGTTGTACGCTTGCGTGTTGAGAGTGAGCAACCCGGCGCCGGCTTCAGCCGCGTAGGCGACGAATTCGGCCAGTAATCGTACACCGATGCCGCGTCCGCGCACATCAGGATCGACCGCGATCCGCACCAAGTGTACCAATCGGCCGCCAAAATGGCTGGTGGCATAACTGTATCCCGCTAGCTGCCCGTTGAGTTCAGCGACCACGAAAAACGACCCATCGGCAATGGCCGGCGCGAGAATGCTTTCGTCTTTGACCCATTGCGGTTCAAAGCAACGCATGTCGAGTTGCAGCACTTCGGCTAAATCAACGGCTTGGACGGGGCGAACTTGCACATCGCGATTGCCATTGGCGGGAATTTCCCAGTCGCGTTTTTCATAGACGACGACATCAGTTTGATGGTAGTACCCGGCCTGTTCTAACAGCGGGCGCAGCCACTGATCTGACTGATCATCGCCGGCATAATAGAGGTGGGTGATTGCCTGTTGGCGCGCGATCTGTTCGAGCGCAGGCGCGACTCGCGCTACTGCCTCGCGCGGTTGGAGCCGTTCGCTCACTGCGAGGGCGCGTAGCCATGCTACCTGATGAATGGGCCGGCTCAGCACTGCCGCCGCCAACACCTCACGTTCAAGCTGTATCACGACCGCGCGCCCTTCCTCGACGGCGGGGTAGAGTTCGCTGCCGCTGGCGGCGGCAAAGCGGCGGCTGGCGGCGTTCAAGAGATGACTGACCGCCGTGACGTCGGCCAGCTGGCTTGGCCGGACAAGAGCTGCACTGAGATCAACTGGTTTGCGAAACGGCCACATACTTGTGCTACCATACACGTAGAGGTCTGAAGTTGTATTGTACCAGAGAAGCGCAATGTTCAACCGGGTGCGCCAGTATTTTTCTACGCAGTGGCAACGATTCTTTGGTCTGAACATTACCCCGATCACGCCGATGTTGTTTGTCGGCGGCCAATTTCATCCGCAGCAGTGGCCGGCAATTTACGCGCTAGGGGTACGCGCAGTCCTTTCGTTGCAGGCCGAACGGGCTGATGTGTTTAGCGGGCCGTTGCCCACACGCAGTTTGCGCCTCTTAGTGCCGGATTTTCATCCGCCAACCATCGAGCAACTCGATGAAGGGGTGCATTTTATGGCCCATGCCATTGGCGATGGCCTGCCGGTCTTCGTCCATTGCCATGCCGGCGTGGGTCGGGCGCCGATGATGGCGGCGGCCTATCTGATGGCTCGCCACGGCCTCGATCATCGCGCGGCGTTGGCAACGTTGCGCATCGCGCGTCCGATCATTCGCCCGAACCGCCGGCAATTGGGCCGGTTGCGCGAGTATGAGCGGCTCTTGCGCCAGCGCCGCCAAGGTAGCCGTGCTACGCCGCCTGCCGGCGATTGAACCCGCTGGCAGCCAGTTCCAGACATCCCGATACGGTAAAGAGATCAACCAGCGCCAATAACGGCAGGCGGGGCCGGGCGCACAGGTAGACAGGCCGCCAGTAGGGGGCAAACTTGGCTTTAAACCGGTACAGGCCATCAGCATCATACACGGCGGCCATTTGCCTGCCGGCGAGCGTAATGAGCCATTCGAGCGGGCGCAAATGAGGCTCAAGATGGCGGAAGGGCGCTTCATTGAGGCTGAGGGTCTGGCATCCTTCGCTGCGGAGCTGATGGCCGGCGGTGGCGAAGATGGCTTCCATCACCCCCGCCGGTGCGTGTGGCCGGCGCAGCATCAATTCGGTGACGGCGGCAGTGGGAGATGGCTGGGTGAGCAATACCGCGCCTTGCCAATCTCCATCACGGTCAATAAAGACAAACAGGCGCGTTTCCGGTTCAAATGTCGTGCGAAAGAGATAGCGGAGCTGCGGACGCTGGCCGTGGCGCGCTTCGCAGGCCAGCCAGCGCAACCGGGCAACGGCGGTTGGGCTCCACGGGATTTCATGGACGCTGCCGAAGCGGGCGGCGGCGCGCGCCATTTTGCGCACGGTGCGCCGGTGCAAGCTTTCACCGGTGAGATCGATCACGCCTTCGATGCCGACCCGCACTGTTTCCCAGCCGGCGCGGGCCAGCCGCTGTGCTAACCCTGCCGGGCAGCCGCGTAGCAAGAGGCGGGCATGCTGGTCGTGCTCGTGGTGGAAGGCGCTGAAATGGCCGTTCGCCGGCACTGTGGCGTAAGCCAGCCACGTAAAACCAGACAACGGCAACCGCACCCGCTGGACACGCGGCGTAGCGAGGGCAGTGCGTGTCCAACTGAGTGGCAGCTCATCACTTTCAGACAGCAGGCTTAACGGCATCGTGGTTCGCAACCGGCGCTAGGCTGATCGAATTGCTCTCGCATGTAGTTTGCGCTCGGTTGCGAATGGCGTCAAGCAGTTGCTTGCAAGGCGGCTTCGATCCGCGCCACGACCATATCGATCGCGATCGGATTGCGCCCGCCGCCGGGGAAAATGACATCAGCGTACCGCTTCGTCGGTTCGACAAATTCAAGATGCATCGGGCGCACTGTCGCCAAATATTGCTCAATGACCGATTCAACCGAGCGTCCGCGCTCGGCAATGTCCCGTCGCAGCCGGCGGATGAAGCGTAAATCGGCATCAGTATCAACAAACAGTTTGATATGCATCCGGCGGCGCAACACCGGTTCGTAAAAGATCAAGATGCCTTCGACCAAGATGACTGGCCGCGGTTCGAGCCGCTCGGTTTGCGACAGGCGCACATAGGTAGCGTAGTCGTAGGTCGGCAGATCGATCGCTTGGCCGGCGCACAGGGCATCGAGATGCGCCACTAACAGATCATTGTCGAGTGCGTCAGGATGATCAAAGTTAAATTTGGCCCGCTCGGCGAGCGGCAGATGGCTCAGGTCTTTGTAGTAACGGTCGTGATCGATGTGGGCAATGCGGTCGGCGCCGACTCGTTGCAAAATCGCCTGCGCGACGCTGGTTTTGCCGCTGGCGCTGCCGCCGGCGACGCCAATGATGATGGGGTTGGTATGCATCATACAACCATCAATAAAAGAGTATCAGAGTAGGGGCTTAGCATTGCTAAGCCCCTACCACCCCTACCGCCCCTACGCCGTCTGCGATTCCGATTTTGATGGCTCGCCTAAAATCTTGTTCGTTAGATAGGTCGCCAACCACGCGGCTGCCAAGCTCAACACGAGGCTAATCAAGCCATGCACCAACTTTCGGCGCAATTCTTCCTCTGTCATGCGTTAATCCCTCCGTCGCATCAAAATCGTCACGAAGTAGAGCAACTGCGCGATCGCTTGCGCTGCCGCTGCCACATAGGTCAACGCTGCCGCGTTGAGCACGGCATTCACCCCTGCCGCCTCTTCTACCGTCACCAACCCGGCGCGCTGGAGCATCTCGCGCGCGCGTGCGCTGGCGTTAAATTCAACCGGCAGCGTCACCAGCGTAAAGGCAACCGCGGCGCTAAACAAGATTACGCCAACGACCGCTAGTTGGAAACCGAACCGGCTGCCGCCGCCGGCGCCGAGCAACATGCCGATAAAGAACAGCCACGTGCCGAGTTGCGAGCCGATGTTGGCGAACCCAACGATGCCCGATCGCACGCGCAACCACGCATAGCCCTCTTTGTCTTGCGCGGCGTGACCCAACTCGTGGGCAACGATCGCCATCGCGGCTACCGACGGTTGCACTGATCCTTCCGAGAGGCGAATGACCTTGCTCGCAGGATCGTAGTGGTCGGTCAACATGCCGGGAATGGTCTCGACGCCAACATGGTCGAGGCCTTCGTTCCGCATCAAGATGCGAGCGACATCAAAACCATTCAGCCGCCGCATGTTGGCGACCTGCGACCATTTATTAAAAGCCGACTGGACCTGAAATTGGGCCCAGAGGGCGAAGAGCATCGCTGGCACAGCAAAGAGCAGATAGGTTGGATCGAAGAAGAATGGCATAGGCGCCTCCCTTGAACGCTGAGATGCGGTCCTTGTCCGCTGCTGTGCTCAGTATACCACTCTCTTGCATGAGAAGAGTGTTGGTGGAATGTTTGAGTTTTGCAAAAGCGATGAGGCTGGCAGAGCAGTGCAGCACGTTCACAAGGGTTGCTCGCCGGTCAGGGTGTGGCGGGCCTGCCCTAGCCACGCTTGGGTGCGTTCGGCCAACCATGCGCGGAGCGCTGGCCCGTTGCGGGGCATCAACAGGGCCGCTGCGGCGGCGCCGCCGATCATGCCGAGCAGCAAACCGGTGATGAAGCGCCGGCCACTGGTGCGGCGCGGGATCAGGCTGTCGATCATCGCGTCGAGGTCATCCATAGCAACTCTACTCTTTACAGGAATACTACGCTTGCATCCAATCATACTACAGAGAGTGCGGCAGTCAATGATTAGCAGTGCTCTGAGCGCGCTAGAAACAGAGATGACTTGCATCCAATCATACTACAGAGAGTGCGGCAGTCAACCTGCCGCACTCCACAGCAATCCTATCATCAACATCATAGCGCATCGCCGGCGATCATATACCGGCTACATCCGCATGCGGTCTGATGGCGCTACGGATAGATCCCGCGCGTGGTCACTGCATCACCCACCCGCTGGATCGCCAGCATATAGGCGGCGGTGCGCAGATCAACCTGCCGCTCTGCCGCGACGCGCAACACTTGCTGCAAGGCATTGGTCATTATCCGGCGCAATTGGGCATTGACCTCGCGTTCGCTCCAGAAGAACTCTTGCAAGCCTTGCACCCACTCAAAATAGCTGACCGTGACGCCGCCGGCGTTGGCCAGAATGTCGGGGATCACGAGACAGCCGCGGTCGTACAAGATGGCATCGGCAGCTTTGGTGGTCGGGCCATTTGCCGCTTCGGCGATGATCTGCGCTTTGATCCGGCTGGCGTTCTGGGCCGTAATGACACCGCTCAACGCTGCCGGCACCAGCACATCACACTCGACTTCAAGCAACTCTTCGTTGGTCAGCGAGTCGGCGTTCGCGGCGCCGGCTACGCTGCCGGTGCGCGTTTTGTGCGCCAGCACCGCTTCGACGTCGAGGCCGTGCGGATTGTAGACACCGCCACGGCTGTCGCTCAAGGCGACCACTTTCATGCCCAACGCAACAACTTCCCGCGCTACGGTTGAGCCAACGTTGCCGCATCCCTGAATAGCGAGCCGGATTTCAGGAATCTTCAAGCCAAGATGCTGTGATGCGCTCGTGAGCACATACGTCAACCCGCGTCCGGTCGCTTCGAGCCGGCCTTCCGAGCCGCCAATATTGATCGGCTTGCCGGTGACGACTGCCGGTACGGTATGGCCCTGATGCATCGAGATGGTGTCCATGATCCACGCCATAATCTGGGGGTTGGTGCCGATGTCAGGCGCAGGAATATCGCGCTCAGGGCCGATGACGACACTGATTTCGGTGGCGAAGCGGCGGGTCAGCCGTTCGATCTCGCCGAGCGAGAGCTGTTTGGGATCGACGATCACCGCGCCTTTGGCGCCGCCGTAGGGCAGGCCAGCCAATGCGCACTTCCACGTCATCAACATCGCCAAGGCGCGCGTCTCGTCCAGCGTGACTGCCGGATGGTACCGGATGCCACCCTTCGTTGGGCCGCGAGCCAGATTGTGTTGGACGCGGAACCCTTGGAATACTTCGATCCGGCCATTATCGCGTTTGACGGGAAAGTTAACGGTCAGCTCGCGCTGCGGGGCGCGCAAGATGCCACGGAGGCGGGCCGGCAGATCGAGCAGATCGGCGGCTTCGTCAAATTGTTGCTGGACGGTGCTGAGCAGATCGGCGCCTTCAGAGGGCGCAGCAGTGTGAGCTACATCAGTCATCACCATGATGGTTAACCCCTCTCCGATGAGTAAGGGCGGCCAGCGCTGGCCGGTCGCGACAACGGCGGCGCGACAATGCTTATTGTACCACGATGCGATGGCGGTTGCGGAATAAGATTATTCATCGGCGGGAATGAATTCTGTCACACTTGCCACCGAATGGACAAACGCAGCAATCAGTTTGACTGCATGCGCCACATCGCTGATCTCAATCATCTCGTTGGGCGAGTGCATATAGCGATTGGGGATCGAGATCACCGCGCTGGCGATGCCGCCGCGCACGTGATGGATAGCATCAGCATCGGTGCCGGTGTAACGGGGCGCAATCTGAACGTTGTACGGGATCGACTCGCGTTCGGCCAATTCGACCAGCCGGCGGAAGACGCGGCCACTGTTGGCCGAACCGCGCGAGAGCACCGGCCCGCCGCCGAGCTTCACTGTATTCCACTGCCGCTGATCAGCGTCGGGATGGTCGGTAGCAAAGGTGACATCAACCACAATTGCGACTTGCGGGTCAAAGCTGAACGCGGCAGTGGTGGCGCCGCCGAAGGTAATCTCTTCCTGCGTGGTCGCTACGGCGGCAACGCAGGCTGCCGGACGGTTTTGGCTGAGCAAGCGCAACGCTTCCAGCACGGTAAACGCCCCGATCCGGTTATCAATCGAGCGGCTGACGATGCGCCCGCCGCGCAATTCATACACCGGCGCGTCAATCACGCCAGCATCGCCGACTTGTACCAATTCAGCCGCTTCGTCACGGCTCGCAGCGCCAATATCGATCCACATCTGCTCGATCTTGGTGGCTTGATTGCGCTCTTCTGGTTTCAGCAAATGGATCGGCTTCTTGCCGACGACGCCGAGCACTTCACCGTGCCGGCCCAGCAAGCGCACGCGCTGGCCGATCAGCACCTGTGCATCCCAACCGCCAATCGGGCTGAAATAGAGAAAGCCATGCTCATCGATATGGCTGATCATGATGCCGATTTCGTCAATATGGCCAGCCAACAAAATGCGCGGCCCGCTGCCTTCGAGCACAGCAAAGCTATTGCCGAGCACATCACTGTACACTTGATCGGCGAAGGTGCGCGCCTCAGCCCGCCATACCCGCGCCGCCCGATCTTCGTCGCCCGATGGCCCCGGCGCGCTCAGCAGGCGCTTGAGAAATGCGATTTGCGTGTCTTGCATGGGATGATCCTTGCCTGTCTTGTTGCGAGAAGGTGTAACAACGAGCTATTATCGTAACGCTCATGATAAGTGTTGCCGGTTTTTCGCTTATTCGATCAGACCAATATGCGTTTTTGGCCGTGTGAAAACCGGCAAAATGCTTGACGCCATTCAACCGCGACCAGTATAATAAATCGTGGCACTACATTATACTCGATAGCAAACGCAATGGAAAAACCCGACTTTGCAGATTTAGTCGCCGAAGTCATCGCGAGTTTACCCCCTGCCTTTGCGCGCCATCTCGAAACGGTCGAAGTGGTGATTGCGCCGCGCCCAAGCCGCGAACAACGGCGCGCGCTTGGCTTGAAGCCATGGCAGACGATCTACGGCCTCTACGAGGGGGTGCCGCTCACCGAGGAGTATGATGCGCCGGCGGTGATTACCATCTTCCAAGAGCCGCTCGAACGCGATTTTCGCACCACGGCGGCGTTGCGCGAGCAAGTGCGGCGCACTGTTTTGCACGAAATTGCCCACCATTTCGGGATTAGCGATGAGCGGTTGCGCGAGTTGGGCGCCTACTAAGCGAGGATCGGTTGTCGTTCAAGAGGTAGCACGTGCGGATCAGCACGATTATCACCGGAATCATGTATATTGGCGCGTTGGCGATTGCCGGTCTCTTGCTCTGGCAGACCGTGCAGATGTCGAGCGCGCTCATTGCGCTCTCGGCGAATGCGCCCACGCCAACGGCGGCGATAGCTCCCACTGCCACCGCGGCGCCATTGCTGGTGTTGCCCACGCCGGTGCCGCCGACGCCGTTGCCTACTGCTGCGCCGCCTCAACCGGAAACAGTTGGGTATCATCCCAAGAGCGGGCGCTATATTGCGGTCTGGCTGCCGCCGAATTTTGAGGGTGATGCGCGTGAGTCGTTTTTCGCCAATGTCGATATTATTGACGACATTAGCCCATTTTGGTATACCACCGACGCGAGCGGGCGGCTCTATGGCCGGCGCGATGACGATCTGGTGCGGATTGCGCACGAAAACAACGTGCGTATCATCCCCTCGATTCATAACGTTGGCAACCCCGGCGCGGTGGTGCCGGTGTTGACCAATCCGCAGTTACGCGCGCGCCACATCCAAAACATTGTCGATGAGGTGTTGGCGCGCGGTTACGATGGGATTGATATTGATTATGAATCGCTCGCCCCTTCGCTGCGCGACGATTTTACGGCGTTTATCGTTGATCTTGCTGCGGCTTTGCACGCGCACGATAAACTCTTGACGGTCGCCGTCCACGCCAAAGATCGTGATGATGGCGGTTTGGGTGCGTTTCAAGATTGGCGCGCGATCGGGCCGCATATTGATCAATTGCGGATTATGACCTACGATTATCATTGGCGCGGGTCAGGGCCGGGGCCGGTCGCGCCAGCCTACTGGATTGAAGCTGTCGCCAATTATGCCCGCGAAGTGGTCGATCCGGCTAAGGTGCTGATCGGCGTTCATTTCTACGGCTACGATTGGCCGCCAGACGGTAATGCTACTGCTCGGCCGTGGAAGATCATCGAAGAGATCATCAACGAGTATCAACCGACAGTGAGTTTTATCGAACGCAACGCCCGCGGGCGGGTTGGCGAGAGCACCTTTACCTATCGCACCAGCGCCGGTACGCGCACCGTGTGGTTTATGACCGATACCGGCCTTGCCGATAAGATCGCGACGGTGCAGAAGCTCGATTTGGCGGGCATTGCGATTTGGCAATTGGGGTACGAACGGCCAGAATATTGGCAGACGGTACGCGCCAATTTAGTGCAGGATTCAACGTTGATTCAACGGGCATTAAACGCCTTATTGCCGGAACACTAGGAGGGGCGCACGGTCGTGCGTCACCCGGCAGTGCGCCCCGGTGATCGGCGTAACCGTTCATCGTAGCGACGCACGGACGCGCGTCCCAGATTACATACATCGGACTGTACCATGACCACCACCGCAGGCGAACCCGGTGTCCGGGCCAATCCAACCGAAGCGCGTGATCTCGTCGAGCGCGGCATTGCAGCGGCGCGCGGCGGGCAGCGCCGGGTTGCGGCTGGTCTGCTGGCGCGCGCGCTCAAGCTCGATCCCCGCGATGAACGGGCATGGCTGTGGTTGAGCGGCGTGGTTGACGATCCAGCGCAGCGCGCCTTCTGTTTGCAAGCTGTCTTGCGCATTAACCCCAATAATCCCCACGCTCGTCGTGGTCTGGCCTATCTCGAACGGCAAGGCACAACGACTGCGCGCCCGATCGCTGACCTCGCGCCACCGGCAGCGGCGCCGGAACCAGCCGCCGATGCCGCGCCTGCTCCTCCACCCACGCCAACCGCGCAAACCCGCGATTGGTGGATTCAGTGGCGCTGGCAGCGCCGTGAAACGTCGCGGGTGCGGATAGTGCTGTGGGTATTGCCCATTGTGTTGTTGGCGGTGGCGCTGATCTTGCATCAGAGTGTGAGCGTCGCTCGCGAGCGCGCGCTTGCGGCGCTGGCTGCCGAGCAAGAACCGGCCTTTACCGTCGAAACTGTTCTGGCGACGCCGCTTGCGACTCCCACCCCCATTCCGGCATTGGAAGCCGAGCCGCTCGCCGTCGTCGAGAGCCTCACCGTGTCGTATCTGACCGCGATCGATGCGATCCGTGCCGATCTGCGCACTGCCACGGCTGCCTATCGGCAAGAGACCAGCCAACCCGGCGGCGCTTCGATCAACCACGTGGCGGCGACCCAACGGCTGCGAGCGACGGTGGCGCAGGCGCTGGCTAATCTTGGCGAACTGCGCGCGCCGGGAGTGCTGTTGCCGGCTCACGAAGATTACCGGCAGGGGCTCGAGCTCGAGCTGGCTGGCCTCGATGCCATCCTCAACTTCTACAGCACCTACGATGTGGCAAACGCCAATCGCGCCGCACTCCGCTTCCAAGAGGCGCGTGCGTTTATCGAGCGCGCCCAAGCCGGTTTTCAAGCTCAGCGCCAGCTCCTCGGCGAGATGAGCCTCATGAGCGCGTACACGATTCGCTGATGGGCCTACCTCCCGCTGTTGCAGGGATTGTTGCGCCGCTTGCGCCTCGCACTGCCGAGCCTGTTTGTCATTGCGAGGGCGCGCAGCGCCCGCAGCAATCTCCCGCTTCAGCGGGAAGGATGCCTGAGCGGATGGCACGCGCACGAATGGCACTCCTCCGCTGGAGGAGGGAACGATGTCACCCTCACCCCAGCCCCTCTCCCACGCCAGTGGGAGAGGGGCGTTGCTGCATTCCACTCCCGCCATGCTTTGCCCGCCATCACGCAGATCCCCCTCTCCCGCCAAGAGGTGGGAGAGGGGGTTGGGGGGTGAGGGCGTCAACGTGACGCCGCAAAGAAGCGCGGAGGGCGCAAAGATAGGTGGGATGGTCATCATCCTCTGTGTTTTCAGCGCCCTTCCCTGAGCGCCCCTACTCCCAACCCCTCCCCCGCTGGGGGAGGGGAGCGATGTTGCCCTCACCCCCGGCCCCTCTCCCACTGGCGCGGGAGAGGAGAGTTGCTGCGTTCCACTCCTGCCATGCCTTGCCCGCCATCGTGCAGATCCCCCTCTCCGGCCGAGAGGTGGGAGAGGGGGTTGGGGGGTGATGGCTATCAGCCCGCGTAGCGGGCTTTGTAAGCCTAGCCCGGCCCTTTAGGGCCGGGTTCCCTGCTTGCGGCTCAGCGGGGGAAAGGCAAGGAGTGGGGCATCCTCACCCCTCCAACGCGATTCCGTAGATCGCCGCATATTTCTGGCGCAGATAGGTCAGATACGGCTCAATCTCCATTGGCTTACCGGTCGCGCGCTCGATCAGTTCGTTTGGCGTGAATACACTGCCGTGGCGGTAGATATGCTCGCGCAGCCAGCCGTGCAAGGTGGCGAATTCACCCCGGCCAATCTCGTCATCAATTTCGGGGTGCGCCGCGCGGGCGGCAGCAAGGAACTGCGCGCTGAGGATATTGCCCAGCGTGTAGCCTTGGAACGCGCCGCCGATCAGGCCGCCAAACCAATGCACGTCTTGCAGCACGCCGTCGCGATAGTCAGGCACCGTCACCCCTAAATCCTCGGCGTAGCGCGCATTCCATGCTTCGGGCAGGTCACGCAGCTTCAAGCTGCCCTCGAGCAGCGCCAATTCCAGATCAAACCGGATCATCACGTGCAGATTGTAGGTGACTTCATCAGCATCGGTGCGAATCAGCGACGGCTGCACCCGGTTGATCGCGCGGTAGAATTCGTCGAGTGGAACGTTGCCGAGCTGTTGTGGGAAGGTCTGCTGCAACTCTGGGTAGAAATGCTCCCAGAATGGCCGTGAACGACCGATCAGATTTTCCCACAGCCGCGATTGGCTTTCATGCACTCCAGCCGACACGCCGCTACAGAGCGGGGTGCCTTCAAACGCCGGATCGACACCCTGTTCGTACATGGCGTGACCGGATTCGTGCAGGGTGCTGAACAGGCCATCGCCTAGATCGTGCTCGTTAATGCGGGTGGTGATGCGCACATCGCCAACCGAGAACTTGGTCGCAAACGGATGGTGGGTAAGGTCTTGCCGCCCGCGCTCGAAGTCATACCCGAATTGGCGAATGATCTGCTCGCCAAAGGCCAGTTGATCATTGCGCGGATAATATTTGCGCAGACACGAGTCGTCAATTGGCGGTTGGGCGACGATGGCCCGGATGATCGGGGTGAGACCGGCGCGCAGGCGGGCAAAGAGGTCGCGAATCACAGCGGCGCGCATGCCATAGTCGCTGAAATCGATCAGCGGGTCGGCGGGATGCTCGTAGCCGGGGAAGCAGTCGGCCACTCGCCGGCTCAGTTCGAGCGTGCGTTCGAGATACGGCACCATGGTGGCGAAATCATTTGCCGGGCGGGCTTGCGTCCAAGCGTGGTAGCTGGCCGCCGTGTGCGCCGCAATGTCGCTGGCGAGATCGACCGGAATCCGGATCATCCGCTCGTAATTGCGCTGCGCCACCCGGATCAGTGCCGCGTCAGGGTGATCGTATGGCAACTGTTCGCTATAGGGCATTAGCTCAGCCAGTAAGCGCCCCAAGGCGGGATCAGTGCTGCGCGCGTGGGCCAGCCGCGAGAGGGTGGCTAATTGGCGGGCGCGGGCAGGAGCGCCGCCGGGTGGCATATAGGTGCTCTGATCCCACCCTAGCACCGCGGCTGCGCTGTTGATGTCGTCAATTTCCTGCAACCGGGCGCGGAGTTCATGCAAACGGGCTTCCATGGGTATAACTCGCTTTCTAGTAAGCGCCAAGATGGATCTCAGGCATTACCCATCTTGTGCGTTTTGGCGTTGTCGCCACGCCAGCAACCGTTGCTGGGCGGCGCGGAGGGTCTCGTCGCGTTTGGCGAAGCAAAACCGGGCCAGCAACGGTAAATCGTGCTGGCGGGCGTAAAAGGCCGAGGGCGGGATCGCGGCGACGCCAACTTCTTGGGTGAGGAAGCGGCAGAAGGCGACGTCGTCGCGAAAGCCGGTTGATGAGATATCGGCCATCAAGAAGTAGCTGCCTTCGGTCGGCAACACTGGCAGATCAACACTCGCCAGTATCTCGGCCAAGAGCCGGTAGCGAGCGGTATACTCAGCCCGAAACTGGGCGTAATAGCCGTTGCGCAGCGCCTCTTCGAGCGCCGCCGCCGCCGCAAATTGCAACGGGGTGGCGGTGGCGAAGGTGATCCATTGGTGGGCCGCGCGCAGCGCAGCGTTGAGGTGGGCCGGGCCGACTGCGTACCCAATCTTCCAACCGGTGAGGCTAAAGGTCTTGCCAAGACTGTTGATCGTCAGGGTGCGCTCCCACATTCCCGGCAGGGTAGCGATCGGAATGTGTTCGGCGCCGGCAAACACCAACTGGTCATAGACCTCATCCGATACCACCACCACATCGTATGTCTGGCACAGCTCGGCGATCTGCTCAAGTTCGGCCCGGCGAAAGACCTTGCCGGTCGGGTTGTGCGGGGTATTCAGCATCAACAGGCGCGTGCGCGGCGAAAAGGTGGCTTGCAATTCCGCCGGATCAAACCACCACCCTGTCTGGCCGCCAGCCGGTGGGTGGAGGCGGACGAAGCGCGGCACGCCGCCGGCCATGGTCACATCAGGCAAATACGCATCGTAGAACGGCTCAAACAGAATCACCTCGTCGCCGGGGTTGACCAACGCCTGCACCGCTGCAAAGAGCGCTTCGGTTGCGCCGCTGGTGACAGTCACTTCGGTCTGCGGATCGATCGTGCGCCAGCCGTGGGCCTGCCACGTGGCAGCGATCGCTTCGCGGAGCCGGGGCACGCCAATGTAAGGCGCGTACTGGTTGGCGTCGGCGGCGATAGCGCTGGCAGCCGCTTGCTTGACCCATTCCGGCCCAGCGAAATCAGGGAAGCCTTGCCCTAGATTGACCGCGCCGCACTGCACGGCAAGGGCGCTGATTTCGGCAAAAATCGTGGTGCCAAACTGGCGAACGCGCTCGGCGCTGGGTGCTGTGGTCATCGGTGAACCTCTGGTGTCTGGCAGAAGAACCGGCTGGCTGTATGGTACCACAGACCGGTGCAACTTTTGCGACGGCACCGGCGTCATACCGGCAGTGAATGAAGGATAGGCGCACTGAAGGAGGAAACGTATGTCGTTGCAGCATGATCAGACCCGCCTGATCGGTCTGTTGCTGGTTGCGTTGGGCATTGTCGCGATCTTCAAGTTGTGGTGGCTGGTGCCGATTGCGTTGCTGGCCGGCGGCGGCATCGCCATCTACCGCCGCCAGCGCAGCCTTGGCCGCACCAACGAAGCAGTGCAGGCCTTGTTGTGGGGTGTGGGCTTGGCGCTGCTCTCGCTGATCAATTTGGTCTGGCCGGGCATTCTGGTGCTTGGCGGCGTGAGCCTGCTGCTGATTGGCCGCGAGGCAGCCGTCGAACAGCGGATGTGGGCATTGCTAGGGCAAGCGTTGAATTGGAACCGTCGCCCTACTCCGCCGCCGGCGAGCAACAAAGTGCAGATTATCGAGAAGGACGGTGAATAGCCGTCCCTTCCCCCAACACCTTCACCAACCACGTTCGCACCGCCGACCGCGCGGCCTCGGCGGCGGGTGAACCATCGGTGTAGAGCGCGCCGGAGCGCACGGTCGCTATCGTCTCACGGAATTGCTGAAATGCAGGCACGCTGGCGAGCCGGTCCGGTCGATCCGGGCCGGCTGCTAGATCAAGCAGCGCTTCTGGCCGGTTGGAAAAGACAAGGTAGTGCTCGATCAAGCCGACCGCGCGTAGCGGACTGGTAATCTCGCCAACATAGATCGTTGTGTCACCGGCCCGTTGCTCGGTAAACGTCTCGCCCCGGTTGCGGCGCACGTCCAGATATTTGTCTAAAAAGATCTTGGCGAGCGGATCGTTGCGCGACGCCAAAAAGACCAATACCTCGCCATTCTCGACCAGATCGGCGGCCACATCATTCGTGACCGGGGTAAAGTCACGCACCACGACCGCAATATCGCTCCCGATCCACGTGATCACATCGCTATCGAGCTTCACGCCAAGCACGGCGGCCACATTGGTCGCTGCATCTGCCGGCATGGTGAGGCCAAACACCTCGCTGAGCGCCCGTTCGATCCGCGGTTGTTCGGGTATATCACTGAGGGTTGGCGATAAACTCGCATAGAGCTGCACATCTGCCGGCAGTAATTCAGCCGGCGCCGGGCCGCGTTGGACAGTCGTGAACCAATAAATGAAGAGTGCGCCGAGCACGGCGGCGATCAGGGTGATGGCAAGGCCGCCGATGAAGGCGTAACCAAGCCCGCGTTCGCGGGGCATCGTTGATGTGTTGATCATAGTCTTGTCAGATAATCGTCCATTTCACTCTTAGCCATGGTACCATGATTTACAGACGTAGCTCGACAGCTTCTCACGATAGTGAGCCTCTATGCGGATCGAAACCTTGCCGCCGGCAGCGGCGGTTGGGCATATTCTCTGTCACAATCTGGCCGATGCGCAAGGACGAAAAGCCTTTAGTAAAGGCCGGCGGTTGCGCGCCGAGGATGTGCCGCGTCTGATCGAACTGGGGGTGCCGGCGGTGCGGGTGGCGGTGCTGGCGCCCGATGACATCCACGAAGACGAAGCGGCCATTCGCTTGGCGCAGATCGTGGCCGGGCCGGGAGTCGCGATCGGTGAGCCGTATGCTGGCCGGGTGAATCTAAGTGCAACTATTGCCGGCCCATTGCTGATCGATGCTGAAGCCTTATTGTCAATCAACCTGATCGACGGCCTCACCGTGGCGACGCTGCCGCCCTATACACTGGTGACGGATGGGCAGATGCTGGCAACGATCAAGATCATCCCATTCGCTGTACCAGAAGCCGATCTCGCCCAATCCGCCGCTGCAACCGGCGAATCCGGCGTATTGCGGGTGGCGCCATTGGTGCGGCGGCGCATCGGGGTTGCATTGGTGAGCAGTCCGGCGGCGCGGGCGCGGGTGGAACGAGGTATGTTGCCGGCGATTGCCGGACGGATTGCCGATCTGGGGGCGACGATGGTGGCGTGCCGGGATTTGCCGCCGGACGAACACGACGTGGCTGCCGGCCTCGCAGCGTTGCTGGCGGCGGGGGCCGATCTGATCATCACTGCCGGCGAAACATCAGTGGTCGATCGCGATGATGTCATCCCGCGCGCCGTGCAGCGGTTGGGTGGCGAGATTGCTCATTACGGCGCGCCGGTCGAGCCGGGGAATCTGTTGTTGCTGGCCTATCTTCACCACGCCGGTGATGCTGTCCCACTGATCGGCGCTCCCGGCTGTGTGCGTTCGCGTGACCAGAACATCGTCGATCTGATTCTGCCGCGCCTGATGGCGAATGAACGGCTGGGCCGGCGCGAGATTGCTGCTCTTGGTCTCGGCGGCTTGCTTGGCGCCTCTCGGCGCGGATAAAGCACAAACCGGCCTCGTTATGGATTGCGGCAGTTTTACTGCCGCATGTGTTACGGTGATACGCGATGATCTCCAGTGCAACTTCACCGCAGCCGTTTGCGTAATGGTAATATATCTGCCAGCACGCCTGAAACGCTGAAAGGGGGGAATAATGAACCTTGAAAGTCTGTACCACGACCGGCGCGAAGCGGCGTTGGCCGATTTCAACCGGGCTATTGCGCTCGACGAGAACTATGCGTGGGCCTACTTTCAGCGCGGGCAAGTGCTGCGTGAATTGGGAAGGATGGACGAATCGTTGGCTGATCTGACGCGAGCGTGTGAGCTTGATCCTGAAGATGCAGCGTATCACGCTGAGCGCGGTGAGACGTTGCGCATGCTGCGCCGCCACGAAGAGGCTATTACGGCCTTTTCGCGCGCGATCGAGTTGCGGCCTGAATATCCGTGGGCATTGGGGAGCCGTGGTCAAGTATGGCGAGCGATGCGCCGCCATCACGAGGCGCTCGCCGACTTTGACGCGGCGTTGGCGCTGAATCCGGCGTTGGCATGGGTGCATGCCGAGCGCGGCGAGGCGCTGCGCGCGCTGCGCCGCTACCCGGAAGCGATCGAGGCGTTTACGCAAGCGTTGGCCATTGACCCCGATTACCCATGGGCGCTGGGCCATCGCGGCATTACCTACCGCGAATTGCGCGATTATCCAGCGGCCATCGCCGATTTTGACGCCGCCATCGCCTTGCAAGACAATCTGGCATGGCTCTATGCCGAGCGCGGTGAAGCGCGTCGCTTAGCCGACGACTACGATGGCGCGTTGCTCGACCTCAGCCGCGCTATCGAGCTGGATCCTGAATACGCTTGGGCGTTAGGCAGCCGCGGCGCGACCTTCCGCGCGCTCGGTGATACCGAAGAGGCGCTGGCCGATTTTAACCGCGCGCTCGAACTCGATCCCGGTTATGCATGGGTCTATATGCAGCGTGGTCTTTTGCATCGCGCCGCCGATCGGGTTGATGAGGCGCTGGCCGATTTCAGTCGCGTGATTGAGCTTGAACCCAACCACGTGGGCGCATTGGCCGAACGGGGCGAGATTTTTCGCCTGCGCCGCCGCTACAACGAAGCGTTGGCCGATTTTAGCCGCGCGATCGAATTGCAACCCGATCATGCGTGGGCGCTAGGCAGCCGTGGGCAGGTGTATCGGGTGTTGAGCCGCTATGAAGAGGCGTTGGCCGATTTTAACCGCGCGCTCGAACTGAAACCTGATGTGGTGTGGGTGCTCGCTGAGCGCGGCGAGACTCATCGCCTTATGCGCCATTACAATGAGGCGATCGAAGATTTCAACCGCGCCCTTGAACTCAACCCCGATGACTCGTGGGTGCTCAGCCGGCGCGGCGCGACCTATCAGGCGCTGAAGATTTACGAAGAAGCGTTCATTGACCTGACCCGCGCCGTCGAGATCGATCCCAACAATGCGTGGGCATGGGCGCAGCGCGGCTCGCTCTTCCGCCAGATGTGAGCAGCGGTACTATGGAGTGCGGCAGTGCAACTGCCGCTCATGCGGGGGTATAGGCGCAGCGCGGCTCGCTCTTCCGCCAGATGTGAGCAGCGGTACTATGGAGTGCGGCAGTGCAACTGCCGCTCATGCGGGGGTATAGGCGCAGCGCGGCTCGCTCTTCCGCCAGATGTGAGCAGCGGTACTATGGAGTGCGGCAGTGCAACTGCCGCTCATGCGTGGGTATAGGCGCAGCACTGCTCCCTCTTCCGCCAGATGGGCGCAGCGGCGGATTATGGCGTGCGGCAGTCACACTGCCGCACAGAAACGGCTAGCAGCAGGTGGCCCCAATCTGCTGTGCATGCCGTTCCCTCTCTCAACTTGTGGTATCATCACCCCAACGGAGTGATACTCATTTTGAGGAAGGATTGCGCAGCCATGGACGCTACCCATCCGCTTCATCCCCGCCCGATCCGGGTGGCGATGCTGGCGCGCGCAGTCTTCCCGTTGCACGGCTTTGGCGGGATTGAGCGGCATGTCTACCATCTCACCAAGTATCTAACAAAGTTGGGAGTAGAGGTCACGCTCTATGTGCAGACGCCGCCGGCCAATGCTGAACGCGGCGATCTGCGTCCTCATGCGATCGAGACCCTCCGCTACGACTACACCACGCCCTTGCTGCCGCCAAACGGTGTGGTTGGCCGCCAGATCAATTTTCCCGTGTACAGTTGGCGAATTGGTCATCTTGCTGCGCAGTGCGTGCTGGCCGGCGCGTTCGATGTGGTGCATACACAGGGGTTGTGCGCCTTTGGCTACGCCATGGCCCGCCGGCGCGATCCGCGTCTGCACAGCACACCGTTTGTCGCTAACCCGCATGGCATGGAAGAGTTTCGCACGCCTGACCGGGCCAAATGGCTGGCCTACGCCCCGTTCCGGCTGCTCTACGCCTACGGCCATCGCCAAGCCGACCGGGCGATTGCGACCGACGCCTGTACCAAAGATGACCTGCCCCGCTACCTCGGCGTTGATCCGGCCAAGGTCGTGGTGATCCCTTCGGCGATCGATGTTGAGGAGTGTCTCAGCCAAGTGCGCAGCGATCTGCGCGCGGCGCTGCGGTTCCGGTTGGGGTTGACGAGTGGCGGCCCGATGTTGCTCAGCGTGGGCCGGCTCGAACCCAACAAGGGCTTTGATGTCTTGATCGCAGCGCTAGCCCGCCTGCGTAATGAATTGCCGGCCAATTGGCGCTGGTTGCTGGTCGGCAGCGGCTCGGCGCGCGAGGCGCTCGAACAGCAGGTGCGCGCAGCCGGGATTGCCGATCACACCCTCTTTGTTGGACGGCTGAGCGACGAAGAACTTCACAGTCTCTACGAAGAGATTGATCTCTTCGTTCACCCTACCCGCTACGAAGGCAGTTCGCTGGTCACGCTCGAAGCGATGATCCACCGCCGGCCTGTGGTGGCTAGCGCAATCGGCGGCATTCCCGATAAGGTTTTTCCGGGCCGCAACGGCTTGCTGGTGCAGCCGGGTGATGTCGATGATCTGACGGCCCAACTGCGCGCTGCGTTGGCGGCCCGCGCGCGCTGGCCGGAATGGGGCGTAGAAGGAGAGCGGATTGTGCGCTCAACCTTCGATTGGCCGGTCGTGGCCCGGCAGACGCTGGCCCTCTATCACGAGTTGCTGGCCGGCAACCATACCTCACACCCCGCCCGATCGGGATGATCAACCACCAACGCCGTGGCCGGATCGCGCCGGAGCGTCCACAAGATCAGCAGATCACCGCCGGCAGCGAGCGTCATCATTGCGCCGAAGCCGGTGACCATCGGCCAATTGCCGGCAATGCCGATTACGCCGGGGATGATGCCAAGCGCCACGCACGGCAGGGCCGTGCCGAAGCGGTAGGCGTTGATCGGCAACGGCTGTTTGGCATGGGCAAATGGGGCAAGACCTTTGATGCTGAAGCCGAACGTGATCGCGCTTGGCGGCAGGTGTCCGGCAATCATCCACCCCGCAGCATGCAACCCTTCGTGAACGAGAACGCCAATCAAGAAGGCTAGTAATAGTTCCCACGATGCGGTCAGTAACATCGTTTGATGAATGAGGGTGTGCGCAACAATGAACAACAGGGCCAGCGGCAGGCCAAACATCAGCGCGCCAAGGTTGGCTTGCGCAAACGAGACCGAGCGGTCGATCCGTTGGTAAGCGGTTTGGGGGGTGTTCA
>NZ_LWQS01000055.1 GCF_001650695.1 Chloroflexus islandicus | reverse complement strand
AATCATGGTGGAATTGCTCTCTCCATACCATGATACGAGGTAGGCTGGCTCACCTCAAAAACCTACCCCCGAAAGCCTCCCAGCCTCCCCCCGCTGGGGGGAGGAGTCTGACACCCCTCCCCCAGCGGGGGAGGGGCAAGGGGTGGGGGCCACCATCCCCCTCCGGGGGAGGGGCAAGGGGTGGGGGCCACCATCCTCCAGCGGGGGAGGGGCAAGGGATGGGGGCTGGAAATGAGGCCCCCCTCCCAGCCTCCCCCCAGCGTGAGAGGGGCAAGGGGTGGGGGCAACACCCCCGCGCGAGCTAACGCCCTACCCCAACCCGGCCAGCGCAGCGCGCACCCGTTGCAGCAACTGTTGCAGCGTAAATGGCTTGGCCAGCACACAATCGCTTGGGAGGCTCACCGGCTCGTTGCCGGCATACGCCGACACATACAACACCCGCAACGCCGGACGTTTGATGCTAAGTTGGCGGTACAGCTCATCGCCGTTCATCGCGGGCAGCATGACATCGCTAATGAGCAGATCGATCGGCCCTTCGTAGCTCGTGGCGAGGCTCATGCCGTGTTCGGCATCCATCGCCTCAAGCACGTGATACCCATGCAGGCGCAACGCACTGGCAATCAGGAGTAATACCGCCGGTTCGTCTTCAACCACTAGCACTGTCTCGTGTCCGGTCAATTGGTCATTCGCAGCAATGTCGTTGCTTGGCGCCGGCGCCGTATCAGCTAACGCCGGCAAATAGATGGTAAAGGTTGTGCCGTGGCCGGGGGCGCTCTGCACGTCAATGTGGCCGCGGTGTTGCTTGATGATACCGAACACGGTGGCAAGACCAAGGCCGGTGCCTTGCCCTTGTGGTTTGGTGGTGAAGAACGGTTCAAAGATGCGGGGCAAGATGTCTGGATCAATCCCGCAGCCGGTATCTTGCACCTGCATCGTCACGTAGTCACCGGCGGCCAGACTGGCCGGATGATACGGAACATTGCCATCGATCCGCACTGGTGCAGTTGAGATGGTGATCGCACCGTTGCCTTCGATGGCATCACGGGCGTTGATCACTAAATTGAGCAACACTTGTTCAATTTGACCTGCATCGGCCATGATTGGCCACAGATGAGGATTGAGCTGCAGATGGATGGCGATCCGTTCGCCGATCAAGCGCCGCAGAATCCCGGCAAAATCACTGATAATCTGATTGAGATTAACCGGCTTCATCTCGAGCCGCTGGCGGCGGCTGAAAGCCAGAATTTGACGGGTCAGCGCAGTAGCGCGAATGCCGGCGGCCCGGATCTGGTCAAAATCGGCGTATAGTTCGCTATCGGGCGGCGCTTCGAGCAGCCCCATCTCGGCAAAGCCGATAATCGGCACCAGCAAGTTGTTGAGGTCGTGGGCAATACCGCTGGCCAATGCGCCAATCGCCTCTAGCTTCTGCGACTGGAAGAGCTGTTCGGTGAGCCGTTGCTGCTCTTCCTCCATCTGTTTACGATCGGTCAAATCGAGGTGCGCGCCGAGCATGTGGGTCGGCTGGCCGTTCTGATCGTAGATCAGCGCCGCTTGCGAGCGGATCCAGCGGTAACTGCCATCTTTATGGCGGAGGCGAAACTCAAGCGCGAAATTGGGCCACGGTTGGCGCAGATAGCGGTCAATCGTGTTCAGGCAGCGCTCGCGATCATCGGGATGCAGCCGCTCTTCCCATACGGCGAAGGAATCAACCAGCTCATCAGCCGCATACCCAAGCTGCGCTTTCCATTCGGGCGAAAAAAAGACCCGATTGGTGGCCAGATCCCATTCCCATAAGCCGATGTGGGCTGACTGCACCGCGAGTTGCAGCCACATTTGGGCGCTGGTGAGCATCGACTGTTGCAGCCGGTTGACTTCGAGCGCCAGCCGGCGCGCGCGGAGCATGATCTCGATCCGGGCTTGTAATTCGGCTTTCTGGATCGGGCTAATGACCAATTCATCAACTGTGCGCCAAAGATGGCGGGTGTGCAGTTGGACGTCGCGCCGGGTCGTGACGAGTAAAAAGGGTAAAAAGATCGGGTGGGCGGCGGCCCGGCGTTGCTGAATGGCCGCCTCGTACCGGTCGAGGGCGGGGCCATCGACAATGCAGAGCTGGAACGGCTGCTGCAGATCGGCGGCGCTGTGTCCTTCGATAATCTGATAGCGCGCTCGCAGCCAATCACGCAGTTGGTTCCGGTTGGTGGCATTGGCTAATAGCAGCAAAATCGTATCGCCGGGCATTGGCGATCCTTTATAGCTTATCGACCCACGTTGGCATTCCGCTCAGGATGCCGCGCAGGTTGGTCAGCGGCTTGCCCACCTTGATCCCGTAACGAGAAATCGTAAACTCGCGCAGCGTCTTCTCAAAATCACCTAACCGCTTCTTCAACACGCCGATCGCCTTGCGCAGTTCACCATCAATCTCTAAAAAGCGTAAGAAAATGATATTATCGCCCAAGTAACTCGCGCCAATGTCAGTGACTTGAAAATCGCCGACGATGCTATTCGTATCCATAATAAGAATGACCGTCACACCTTTGCTTTGCAGATACTTGCTCAGCGCGTGCAATTGGCTGATCAGATCTTCTCCTTGCATACAGAGCCGGTAGCCGGTGACGCTATCGATCATCACCATCTTCACCTGTTCTTGCTCGACATAATAACGCAAGTGTTGGGCGAATTCATCCGAGTTATACTGTAACGGCTCGATCTTCTCAACCCGCAGCAGCCGATGCGTCTGCATCGCGCGTACCGGAATGTTCACCGCTTCGCAGCGTTGCAGCATAATCTCGATCTCCTCTTCAAACGAGAAGACGATCGAGCGTTCGCCGCGGCTCGCCGCTTCTTTCATAAACTGGAAGCCGAGCGTCGTTTTGCCAACGCCTGACGGGCCGGTGATGAGCGTGATGGTGCCGCGTTCAATGCCGCCGTTCATCAACTCATCCAACTCTGGCACGCCGGAAGGCATGGGGGTAAAGGCATGGCCGGCGATCAGCGGGCTGGGTACGATGCGCGGGAAGACGTGCAGGCCGCTGTCGGTCAGCCGCATCGCGTGGCGACCACTGATGAACGATGAGCCGCGCATTTTGCTCACACTGAGGTAGCGTCCACTTTGGATTAATTCGAGGGTAATGATGCCATCGGAGATGTACTGGAGATCATCATCGGGAAAGGCTGCACTATTCTCGGCGGAAAAGATCACGGTTGTCTGTTGTTCGGCCAGAAAGCGCAGGAATGAGATGACTTGCTTGCGGAACTGGAAGATATCGGGGGTCAGATAGCGAAACTGCGTAATCGGATCAAAAAAGACCCGGCTCGGTCGCAAGCGTTGCACCGTCTCGACGATTTGGCGGGTGATCGGCTCGCGCTCTACTTCCGCTGGCGAAAAGATATCGTAGATTTCAGTTTTGGCGAAAAAATCCGATGACGGGCTAAGGTCAAGGATATGCACGTTGCTGAGGTCGATGCCGATCCGCGCTGCGTTGCGGCGAATTTTGCTTTCGGCCTCTTCGAGGCTGATAAAGAGCGCCGTTTCGCCATTGGCGGCGCCGGCTGCGAGAAAGTGCAGGCCGAGCGTGGTCTTGCCAGCGCCGGGGCCGCCGCGCACCAGATACGCATAATGCGGAACCAAGCCGCCGCCGATGATTTCGTCGAGGCCGGGGATGCCGGTGGTGAGGCGGTTCGCTGCTGCGTCGTTCATGAGTTGTCCCTTTGGCTAGGCGCGTAGTCGCTACGCTTATCCTAACGATTTGGTCAATTCACGTCAAGAATGTAGTTGGCCAGCGCATCTCTTGCGCAGGATGGTGTAGCATGCAGGCGCAATGTGATCGTATGTGGGTGAAAGGAATGGTTCATGAACGAGCGAGTGCAGCGGTTGCGCGCCACGTTGGCAGAGCAGGGATTGCCGGCGATTCTGCTGACGGCGCCAACCAGCCGGCGGTATCTCAGCGGGTTTACCGGCAGTGCCGGCGCGTTATTGATCAGCGCCGAGGCAGCGTTCTTGCTGACCGATGGCCGGTATACGGTGCGCGCGGCGGCTGAGGCGCCGGCGTTTACTTTGCGTGAAGTGCGCGCAGCGGTGAAACCGCTGCCGAAACTGGTCGCTGAGCTGGCGGCGGAATTGGGTCTGAGCCGGCTGGGTTTTGAGGCGGCGGCGATGACGGTGGCCGAGTATCAGCAGTTTGCGAAGGCGTTGGCTGAAACGGTTGAATTGGTGGCGACCGAGAATATCGTGGAAGAACTGCGCGTGGTGAAAGATGCCGGCGAGATCGAGCTATTGCGGCGCGCGGCAGCGATCACCGATGCGGCGCTGGCGGCAGTGTTGCCGGTGTTGGCTCCTGATATGACCGAGCGTGAAGCGGCGTGGCGCCTCGAAGTAGCGCTGCACGATCTGGGGGCCGATGGGCCTTCCTTCCCGATTATTGTGGCCGCTGGCCGCAATAGCGCCCGTCCCCATCACGAGCCGGGCCATGATGTGTTGGGTGAAGGCCAGCCGATCATCATCGATATGGGGGCGCGGCTCAATGGCTATCACGCCGATCTCACCCGCACCATCGTACTGGGCCAACCCGACGACACCTTCCGCGCGGTGTATGCGGCGACGCTCGCCGCTCAGCAGACGGCGATCCGCGCGTTGCGTCCCGGTTTGCCGTGGGCCGAAGCCGATGCGATTGCCCGCCGGGTGATCGAAGAGGCCGGCTATGCCCATGGCATTGCCCATAGCCTCGGCCACGGCGTGGGTTTGGTCATCCACGAAGCGCCGTGGCTGCGGATCACTGCCCCCGACGCGCCGCCTAGCCCGCCGTTGCAAGCCGGTATGGTGACGTCGGTCGAACCGGGGATTTATCTGCCGGAATGGGGTGGCGTGCGGATTGAAGATTTGGCGCTCATAACTGATGACGGATGCGAGGTGCTGTCGCAGGCGCCGCGTTAGAGCAGAGAAGTAAGGGCACAGCAACGCTGTGCCCTTACGAGATGACGGGTGGCGGTGCTGGTTGCTATACCTCGCGCACAGTGACTTTGGTCATCTTATCGCCTTGCTGGATGGCGTAGACCACGTCCATACCAGACACGACCTTGCCAAACACGGTATGGCGGCCATTCAGGTGGGGTTGGGGGGTGTGGGTAATGAAAAACTGGCTGCCATTGGTGTTGGGGCCAGCGTTCGCCATCGAGATGACGCCAGCCTCGTGCTTGAGCGGGTTGCCCATCACCTCATCGGGGAAGCGATAGCCGGGGCCGCCGCTGCCGCGCCCGGTCGGGTCGCCACCCTGAATGACGAAATCCTTGATCACCCGATGGAAGGTGAGGCCATCGTAAAAGCCTTCGCGGGTGAGGAAGACGAAATTGTTGACCGTCATCGGCGCATGCTGCGGGTAGAGATCAAGCTCAATCGTACCGCGGGTGGTCTCCATCGTCACCCGATAGGTCTTGGTGACATCAATCTGCATTGCTGGCGGGCTGCTCCACTGTTTAGCCACGGGTATGCTCCTCATTCTTTCAAGTACAGCGATTTTTCGTCATTGTACCATTGAATAGGGTGCTCTGAACGGGTTCTGTCCGCTAGCGGGGGAGATTGCGTCGCCGCGCGAGGGCAGAGAGCACCGCTCGGCCCCTACCGCTCGGCTCGCAGACAACCGGTTACGTTGCGAGGGTGTGCAGCGCCCGAAGCAATCTCCTGCTTCAGCGAGAATCATGGCTGAGTGGTCTCCATCCGTTAGCGCGGGGGATTGCTTCGCCGCCGGAGGCGGCTCGCGATGACACCCATCTCACCCTACGGCAACCAACCTCTTGCCTGCAAATCTTCATTACCAACGAGACAGAGGAACAACTGCTCATCACGCTGTTCAATCCGCCCGCGCTCAAACCATTGCTGGTCAGGGTTGGCTGGGCTCAGCGGATACCCAAGGGTTGCCACACCGCCATATTGCACCCATGCCTGCAACATCTTGCCGCACAGGTTATAGCCAGTTTGCGGGAAGTAACGGCAATCGGCGCGCGGGTTTTCGGTGGGAGCCGGCCCCTGCTCTGCGATGAGCGCTGCCGCCACCCGGCCAAGCGTTGGTGTCGCGTTGGCTGTGAGCGGCACTTCAATCCGGCCCCGTTCAAAATATTGCACCAACTCATCGCGCCCGCTATCAACATTACGTTCGATAAACGGCGCCGTGCGCGGCATACCAAGCGTGATCATCCCACCCGCCTGCTGCCAGCGACTCAGAAACGGATCGCTCAGCGTTTGGCCAGTAGCTGGAAAATAACGCTCACCACTCTCAGGTGGCTGGGGTGTCGTGGGCAATGCGGCTGTCGGCAACAGGCCCCGCGCGCGCAACAGGGCCGGCCCATCCGGGGTGGCCGCCCGGTAAATGCCGTGAATGGTGCCTACTAAGACGACGCCGGTCGGGCTGGCACTGATGTCAGTAATGTCGGGGGTATAGGGAATATCGTCGCGCAGCGCAATTGGGCGGGCCAGTTGCAAGCGGAGTTCGCGCCAGCCGGCCAAATCATCCCAGCGCTGCGGGTCGAGGTTGCGCCACACATGCCCGTCGTCGCTGCCGGCCCAGAGTGTGCCGCCGCTGACAATGCTCACCGCGATCCGTGTTGCCGGCAGCGGCGCTGCCACCCAGTTGGCGCCGTCAGTGCTACGCCAGAGTGCGCTTCCCGACACCGATGGCTGATCGGGGCTAGCAATCAGCGCGATCAAGGCGCCGTCGGGGCCAACCAGCAATTCGCGCGGGCGGGAGGCAGCCGGCCATTCGCCCCAGCGATCCCACGACAGACCGCTATCAGTAGAACGGAAAAGCTGCCGGTTAGCGATCGCATACAATGTGCCATCAGGCGCAACGGCCAGCGTCGTTTCAGCCGGGTCGGGCAACGGTTGGGCCAGATCGCGCCACGTGAAGCCGCCATCGTCCGAACGGCGCAGCCGCCAGTCGCCGTGAATCGCCAAGAGCGCGCCGTTGTGCTGAGGCGCAAGCGCGAGCTGATAATACATTGCCCGGCTGACAATCTGCCAATGCTCGCCAAAATCATCGCTGCGGTAGAGATAATGATCACCCCAGCGGTAGAGGTACAAAATGCGCCGTTCGGTGTCAACAACGATGCGTCCGTAATGCAAATTCGGCGTTGCGGGACTCAGCGGCTGCCACGTGCGGCCCGCATCGAAACTATGCCAGCCGCCGATGGGCGAGGTCGCGTAGACATGATTCGCATCCAGCGGATCCCAGACAAGGTTATGCAAATGCGGGTAGAGGTAATCGCTTGGTGATCCCATCATCGGCGCCGGGCGAGCGTGGAGTGAGGCCGGTGCAGAGCTGATCAGCGCAAAGATGAGAAGAATGAGGGCGGTTGGCAACCAAACGTTGCGCATAGCGATACTTTCACGGTCGTGATAAGGGATTTGATCTGATTACAGACCATTTTATACATAGTCAGGACATTTTGAATGATAAATGGATGAATGGAGTATTCATGTTCTATGTAGTCGTTTCAAGGGCTCGTACACACTTGTCATGGCGAGGGCGCGCAGCGCCCGAAGCAATCTCCCGATTCAGTGAAAGGTATGTCTGAGCGGATCGCTCTCGTGTTCGCGGGGGATGGCTTCGCCGTGCGAAGGCAACGCACCGCTCTGCCCCTACGTGCGGCTCGCAATGACAAGAGAGGTAACGGCTTCGCCGCAGTGGCCAGCGCAGCGTGTTGATCTTCACGTGGAGGTTTTCCCCTCACCCTTCCCCCAACCGGCGGGTAGCGTAGGTAAGCTCTTTGGCGGTCGCGCTGGGGCGATGGGTTTGGTCGAGGGTGGCGGCTTCGGCGACAGCGAGCGCGGCCAGTTCTGTTTCGCCGGCTTCGCGCAGGCGCGCCGCCAGTTGGCGCAACAGTTGGGCTGCCGTAGCGTAGTCGCCTTGCTGGCGGGCAAGGTTGGCACGCTGGTGCAGGTGGGCGATGGTGGCGCGGGTAATGATCGACAGTAAGGCGGGCGGCGGGTTGGTTGCCTGTAGCTCGTAGTGGGCGATGAGGTCGTGGTGTTGTTCGTGTTGGCCGCTGCTAAAGCGGAGGCGGGCCAGCCGGCGCTGGCTGCCGGGCGGGCCGGGGGCAACGAGGAATTCGCAGAGCAATCGCACCGCTTCACCCCGGCGCAGATCGCCGAGCGGCAGAGTCAAGCGCCGGCCATGCTCGGCACTGAGCGGGGTTAGCACGCTTAGCGCAGGGGCAAGGCGGGTGATCCGGCGTAGCGTCACCGTTTGCGGCAGCGCCATCTGCATCGTGATCGCTTGGGCCGAGGTCTGGCGGGCATGCTCCAGCTCAGCGGCGATGATGGCTGGGATGTGGCTGGCGTCAAGCACAAAGCTGGCTCTCCCGCCACTGAGGTCGGCGAGTTGGGTGAGTAACGCTTCTTCAAAGGCGCCACCCAAGCCGATCGTGCTGATGGTAATGCCGCGCGCCGCCGCTTCGCGGGCTGCGGCGACGCACAGCGCTGCATCGGTGGTAAAGCCATCGGTGAGCAGCACCACCCGGCGCACTGCCGGTTCATCGGTGACGACAAACTGGGCTAACGCCAGTTGCAACCCTTGCGCGAGATTGGTCGTGTCGCCGAGGCGCAGCGCCGGCAGGCGGGCAATCGCGGCGACCAGCTCGGCGCGGCGGTCGCCGGGGGTGCTCGGCGCCAGCACCATTGCATCGCTAGCACAGGCGATCAGCGCCAGCCGGTCGGTCTGATCGAGCCGTTCGATCAGGCTGTGCAGGGCGCGGGCGGTGTAGTCAATTGGGCTCGGGTAGCGGGCGCGCATGTCATTCGCCAGCGGCGTGCCTAATTGCCACACCGGCACTCCGTCAACCAGCACCTCGTGCGCGCCGCTACTGCGCACCAGTTCGCGAAACTGGTCTTCATCGACCAGCGGAATGCGCATCGAGCGGCTGGCGTCAGCCACGATCGCCAGATGCAGCGGCAGATCGCGGTAGCCATCGGCGGCAATCGTCAGATGGACATACGCCACTTGCGGTTGCGACAGGACAGGCAATGTTACCGGTTCAGGAGCGCAGCGCACCTGTAACGGCATACGCAAATCCCTTAGCGGCAATCGGCTGGTAACGGCGGATCGCTGAACGTCAATTCGAGTACTGCCCCGTTATTGTAGGTCGTGATGCGCCGAGTGCGGGTGATGGATTGCAACTGGTTTGATCCAGCCACCCGGATGCACGAATCAACGCTGGTGACTTCGATCGTTTCGCGAACACCGCCACGGGTAACGCCAATGATAAACTCTTGGGCCACGGCCAGCTTGACCGGTTGCAAAAAGCCGAGGCCGAGCAGGCTGATCGCCAGCATTGTGATCACAAAGAGCCAGAGAAGACAGCCGCTGGGGCCGCGCCGTTTGGGGGGCGGCGATTTGGATTGGGTTGCTGGTTGTTGCTTACTCTGCTGACCGGCTGGTTGTTGCGCTGCCATACCTTCATCCGTAACAATCTCTCAAAAGCGTCTATTCGTTTTCCGGCAATGGTTCAAGGTCAACCAGATGGGCGCCGGCGGCAACGCTCGCACCAGCTTGATAGGGCAAGCGGCGCACAATGCCGGCATACGGGGCAACGACGGTGTGTTCCATCTTCATCGCTTCGAGCACCAAAAGCGGCTGGCCTTCGCGCACCTGTTCGCCGACGGCGACGTGCAGCCGCACAATCGTGCCCGGCATTGGCGCGTTGAAGCTGGCGGCATTCTGATCATTGGCGCGGCTGGCCGTATCGGCGGTGAGCGGCGCCGGACGGGTGAGGTGGTGGCTCTCGCCGCGCCATGCAATCTGCCAACCCTGATCGGCGCGGGCAAAAAAGAACTGTACCCGTTGCCCATCGATCGTAAGAGCCAATTCGTGATCGCCGCGGTGCGCCAACGTAACCTGCGTGTCCCAATCATTCCCGCTGACCTGCCAGCCATCCACGCGCGGCGTCACCCGCAGCCGGTGCTCGCCGTGCGCAGTGAAGGTCAGCGGGATCGTATCGCCGCCGAGCCGCCAGACGGCAGCCAGCGGATCGCGGGCCGGCGGTTCGGCGGTGACGGTGAGGATTGCCGCTGCAATCAATACCTCACGCGGGGGCGGGCCGGGTGGCGGCACAAGACCTTCGTGTTCGGACAAGAAACCGGTATGGGTCGCGCCATCGGCAAAGGCCGGATGTTCGGCAATCGCCTGCAAAAGCGGCAAGTTGGTAGTGGGGCCAAGCACCGCCATCTCGCGCAGGGCGCGACGCAGGCGGGCCACCGCTTGTCGCCGGTCGGCCCCGGCCACGATCAGCTTAGCTAGCAGCGGATCGTAATGCACCGTCACCTCATCGCCGCTGGTCAGACCGGCATCAACCCGCACCCCCGGCCCCTGCGGCGGCGCGAAGAGAGCAACCTTGCCAACCGCCGGCAAGTAGGTGCGCGGATCTTCGGCGTACAACCGCACCTCGATCGCGTGGCCGCGCACCGTTATATCTTCTTGGCGGAAGGGGAGCGGCTCGCCGGCGGCAATCGCAATCTGCAAGTGAACGAGATCGTAGCCGCAGACCAACTCGGTTACGGGATGCTCGACTTGCAGCCGGGTATTCATCTCTAGGAAGTAGAATTCGCCATTAGGGGCAAGAATGAATTCAACGGTGCCGGCATTGACATAACCAGCGGCGCGGGCAACCGCGACGGCGGCATTGCCCATCGCGGCGCGCAGGGCCGGGGTCAGCGCCGGGGAAGGCGCCTCTTCAACCACCTTCTGGTGGCGGCGCTGGATCGAACAATCGCGCTCGCCGAGATGCACCACGTTGCCGTAGCGGTCGGCCAGCACCTGAATCTCGACGTGGCGCGGGCGCAGCACCAGCCGCTCGATGATCAGCCGGTCGTCGCCAAAGGCAGCGCGCGCTTCGCGGCGCGCGCCTTCGATGGCCGCCGGCACCTCGGCCAAATCGCCGACCGAACGCATGCCCTTGCCGCCGCCGCCGGCGCTGGCCTTAATCAACAACGGCGGCCCAATCCGGCGCGCCTCGGCGATCAGGCGCTCGTCGCTCTGATCTTCGCCGTCGTAGCCGGGCACGACCGGCACACCGGCAGCTTGGGCCAGCAACCGCGCCTCAGCCTTGCCACCCATCGCCGCAATCGCGGCTGGCGGCGGGCCGATGAACGTGATGCCGGCGGCGGCGCACTGTTCGGCGAGTTTAACGCTCTCGCTGAGGAAGCCGTAGCCGGGATGGATGGCCTGCGCATTCAGTTTCAACGCCGCCTCGACAATCGCCTCGGCGCGCAGATAACTTTGGGCAGCGGGAGCCGGCCCGATCAGCGCAGCGGCATCGGCCATGCGCACGTGCAGCGCCTTGGCATCGGCTTCGGAATAGACAACCACTGGGCTAATGCCCAATTCGCGGCAGGCGCGGATGATCCGCACCGCAATTTCGCCGCGGTTAGCGATCAAGATGCGGTTGAACATGGGCGTAAGTTGGGCAAGACAGCTTCGCCAAACGCTTTAATCCATTCCACCTGATTGCGACCGACATTATGCACATAGATCTCGTCGAAGCCGAGATCGATAAACTGTTGGAGGTGGGCACGGTGCTGGTCGAGATCGGACGAAATCAACACTCGTCCGCGAAAATCTTCAGGCCGCACCAGCTTGGCCATTGCGGCGAAATCTTCGGGAGAGCGAATATCTTGCTTGGGGAAATTCATGCCGCCGTTCGGCCATTGGTTCAGCGCATTCTGCAACGCCTCTTCATCGGTGGGAGCCCACGAGACATGCAGTTGCAGCAGTTTTGGCATTTTATCAGGGTCTTTGCCGGCCTCGCGCGCGCCGGCGGCAAAATCGGCCAGAATCCGGCGCAGCTTCTCAGGCGCGGCCCCCGGCGTAATCAAGCCGTCGCACGTCTTGCCCGCCCACCGCAGCGTCTGCGGGCCGGTGGCGGCGATATAGATCGGTACCGGCTGTTCCGGCAGCGTCCATAACCGCACCTTGTTCATCTGAAAATAGCGCCCGCGGTAGCGCGCCTCTTTGCCGCTTAGCAGCTTCTGAATAATCTCGGTCGCCTCTTGCAGCATCTCAAACCGCACCAGCGGTTCGGGCCACACCCCACCGACCACATTCTCATTCAGCAACTCGCCGCTGCCCAAGCCGAGCCAGAAGCGTCCGGGGAACATGGCGCCGAGGGTGGCTGCCGCTTGCGCAATTACTGCCGGGTGGGTGCGGAATGAGGGGCAGGTTACACCCGGCCCAAAGCGGTGGTTCGTCATCACGCCGAGCGCGCCCATCCAACTATAGACGAAGGCGTTATGGCCTTGAGCAGGCACCCATGGTTGGAAGTGGTCGGCGGCCATCACGCCACGGAAGCCGTATTGCTCAGCGAGCCGGCAATGTTCGAGCAGTTCGTTGGGATGAAACTGTTCTAGCGCTGCGGATAGGCCAATCGTTGCCACAAGCGTTACCCTTATTGTTTCAGGTGAAGTCTAGCGCATAGTATACCACGAGGCGGCGTGACGCCTTGTCACGGCGCCGGTAAAGCGATCGTAATCAGGCGGTGGGTCAATTCGACGTTGCCCTCGACAATCACCCGGTCGCCAATGCACGACACTAAGGTCAACCGTTCATCGCCGGTAGGAAGAATGTACTGCACTTGATCTGGCGTTACCCGCTCTTTGCGCGCCACCACGTAGCGGAAGACGGCGCCATCGGCACTGTAGAGAAAGATCTCGCTGCCAATCGCTAACCGTTCCACATCGGCAAAGGGCGCGGGAATATGCGGCGCTTTGCGGAAGCGCAAGACATGCCCCCAGAGCACAATGTTCTCACCTTGGCCCGGCTTGGCGCTGTAGAGGTACCAGCCGACATCGTGATCGAGCACGATCGGCACGTTGTTGTTGTCCAATCCAACCGGATACAAGGTGCGGTCGAGGTTAATGGCCGGAATGACCAGCCGTGCCGGAGTACGGTCGCCGGTTGGCGGCGGGGTTGGCGCCAGCGTTGCGGTTGGCGATGGAGTTGGCGTCGGTTCGGCAGTGGGGGTAGCAGTAGGGGTTGCGGTAGGCGCAACGGTCGCCGTTGCGGTTGGGAGCGCGGTTGGTGTGGCGGTTGGCGTTGCCGTTGGTATGCTGGTGAGTGTGGCAGTTGCGGTCGGTGACGGCACAGCTAACGCCGCGGCATCAGTCGCGGCGACGCTGCACGCGCTGAGCAAGCTACCGGCTAACATGATCAGCAATAACAGTCGCGTCACGGATCACCTCAGTCCAGTTCATCGTCCCTCTGGTAGCCTACCACAAATTCCTATGGCGCGCGGCAGTGCAACTGCCGCGGACAATTCTGATGTCATTGCGAGGTTGAATAGCCACAAAAACACGCAAAAGACACGAAAACGATCAGATTGTTTACGTTGTTTGTGTGCTTTTGTGGCTATTCTGCGCGGTGCTCACCCCCCGGCCCCGCTCCTACCTGACAGCGGGATCGGGGGAGGCGCTGGGTGGAGGAATAGCCACGAAAAGACACAAAAGACACGAAAACGATCGGATGTTTGTGTCTTTTGTGTGTCTTTGCGGCTATTCTGCGCGGTGCTCACGGGGCCGCCCGACCGAAGCAATCTCCCGCTTCAGCGAGAAAAGCCGCTGAGCGAAAACGATCGAATTTTTGCGTCGTTTGTGTGTTTTTGCGGCTATTCTTCTTGTCGCAGCTCGCAATGACAGAGGGGGCAGCAATAGCACGGTGCATAATGGTGTACTATACCTCTGGCAGAATCATTACGACGCTTCACGTTGACATCTATGCGCACATTGACCGTCCACCATCTAGGTTTTATGGAGTACACCGCCGCGTGGGAGGTGCAGCGCCAGTTGGCCCGCCAACGTTCGAGCGGCCAGATCGGCGATACGCTGCTCTTGGTTGAGCACCCGCCGGTGATTACGCTCGGCAACAAGGCCCGTCCTGACCACATTCGCGCTGCACCGGAGGCGCTAGCGGAGCGCGGGGTGGCTGTCGTGCAGAGCGATCGCGGCGGTGAAGTGACCTATCACGCGCCGGGGCAACTGGTCGCCTACCCGATTTTCAAGCTCTCGCAGCACGGCAGTGATGTCGGGCGCTACGTGCGCGGCTTGGAGGAGAGCGTGATCCGCGTGTTGGCCAGCTATGGCATCACCGGCGAGCGGGTCGCTGGCTTGACCGGCGTATGGGTGCGCGGCGGCGCGGCCAAAATCTGCGCAATCGGCGTGAAGCTCAGCGCGAGCGGGGTGACGACCCACGGGTTGGCGCTAAATGTCGATCCCGATCTGAGCGGGTTTGATCTGATCGTGCCCTGTGGCATCACTGATCGCGGCGTCACTTCGCTGGCTGCCGAGCTGGGTGCGGCGCCGCCGTTGGCCGAGGTGGCCGAGCGGTTGGTCGGGCAGATCGGTGAGGTGTTTGATCTGCAACCGGTCGCGACGGTGCAACGAAGCGTCTGATCGAGTTGCCCATCATGCGGTACAATACAACAGCGACATCGAAATCATAGCTGATCGCCCGCTGGCGGCGATCACTGGAAGGCGAGAGCGCCAATGGCAGAACTGATACCGCTCAGCGAGGTGGGGGTGACGAACACCGCACCTGCCGCCACCAACCGGCCCCGCCGGCCCGAATGGCTCAAGGCCCGCGCCCCCGGCGGCGCTAACTATCATGATGTGCTGCGCCTCATGCGCGAGAAAGGTCTCAATACCGTCTGCGAAGAGGCGCGTTGTCCGAATATCGGCGAGTGCTGGAGCCATCGCACAGCAACCTTTTTGCTGCTCGGCGATACCTGCACCCGCGGTTGCCGCTATTGCGCCATCGGCAAAGGCAAACCTAAGCCGATTGACGAGGAAGAGCCGGAGCGGGTGGCCGAGTCGGTGGCCCATCTGAAGCTGAAGTTTGCCGTGCTGACCTCAGTCAACCGCGACGATGTGCCCGACGGCGGTGCGCATATCTTTGCCCGCACGATTGAGCTGATCCGGCAGAAGGTGCCCGATTGCAAGGTTGAGGTGCTGATTCCCGACTTCGACGGCAATTGGGACGCGCTGGCGATGGTGTTAGACGCCGAGCCGGATGTGCTCAACCACAATATCGAGACGGTGCCGCGGCTGTTTCGCCGGTTCCGCCCGCGGGCCAAGTTTGAGCAGAGCATCGAACTCTTGGCGCGGGCGCGCGCCGCTCGTCCGCATTTGGTGACGAAGAGCGGGATGATGGTTGGCGCTGGCGAGACGAATGAAGAGGTGTACGAGGTGATCGACCGGCTGCGCGAAGCCGATGTCAATGTGTTGACCATCGGCCAATACCTTGCCCCCGACGCGAGCTACTGGCCGGTGCATCGCTACGTCACCCCTGCCGAGTTCGCCGATTTCCGGGCCTACGCGCTGGCGCGCGGCTTCCGCCATGTCGAGAGCGGCCCGCTGGTGCGCTCAAGCTACAATGCCCATCTGCACGTCGGTGCAGCCCAACATTAAGGCGAGAGTGGGGAGTAGTCGTTAAACATCTTGTGGCTATTCCCCACACCCATTGCGCCTGAGCGCCACTGCGTTTATCATTTTGCCTATCATTGCAATGCGGTGATTTCGGCGGCGCGGGCCGGGTTCGCGCCGCCGCTGCCAGAAACGAAAGGATTGTTCCGTGAGCGAGCAAGTGTACGATCTGGTCGTGCTAGGATCAGGGCCGGGCGGCTACGTCGCTGCCATCCGCGCCGCCCAACTCGGCATGAAGACGGCGATTGTCGAGGTCAATGCGCTCGGCGGCGTGTGTCTGAATATCGGCTGCATCCCAACCAAAGCGTTGCTCCATAGCGCCGATCTGCTCGAAGAGGTGAAAGAAGCCAAGCGGTTTGGCGTGATGGTTGAGAACATTGGCTTCGAGCTAGCCGGCGCGATGAAGCACAAAGATACGGTGGTCAAGCAGAGCACCGACGGCGTCGCCTTTTTGATGAAGAAGAACAAGATCGAGGTAGTGGCGGGCCGGGGCCGGTTAATTGGCCGCGGCCAAGTGCATGTGCAGTTGAACGAAGGCGGCGAGCGCGTGCTGGTGGGCAAGCAGATCATCGTCGCCACCGGCGGTCGTCCGCGGCCCTTCCCCGGCGTGCCGTTCGACGGCGAGCGAGTGCTCTCTTCGACCGATATGCTCAACCTAAAGGCGCCGCCGCGCAGCTTGTTGGCGATTGGCGCCGGCGCAATCGGGGTTGAGTTCGCCTCGATGTTCCGCTCGTTCGGCAGCGAAGTGACGGTGGTCGAAGCGCTGCCGCGGATTGTGCCCAACGAAGACGAAGAGGTCAGCGCCGAGTTAGCCAAAGCCTTCCAGCGCCGCGGGATCAAGACGCTGGCCGGCGCCAAAGTCGAGAGCATTGATGCCGGTGGCGAGCAGGTGGTGGTAACGGTGCTCGATAGCGCTGGCAAACCGCAGCAGATCGCGGTCGAGAAACTGCTGGTCTCGATCGGCATCGCCCCCAACACCGAGAACATCGGCCTCGAAGAGGTGGGTGTCAAGGTCAACAGCCGCGGCTTCATCGAGACCGACGGCTTCCTGCGCACCAGCGCCGAGGGGGTCTACGCAATCGGCGACTGCACCGCCAACACGCCATGGCTGGCGCACAAGGCCAGCGCCGAAGGCATTCTGGCCGTCGAGCACATGGCCGGCCACCACGTCACCCCCATCGACTACGGCAAGATCGCGGCCTGCACCTACTGCAATCCCGAAATCGCCAGCGTCGGCTTGACCGAAGCCAAAGCCCGCGAACGCGGCTATCAGGTCAAAGTCGGCAAGTTCCCCTTCTCGGCCAACGGCAAGGCCCGCGTGCTCGGCCAGACCCGTTTCGGCTTCGTGAAGCTGGTCGCCGAAGCTCAATACGGTGAAATCTTGGGCGTTCACATGATCGGCCCGCGTGTCACCGAAATGATCGCCGAAGGCGGCATCGCCCTCAGCCACGAAGCCACTGGCGAGAGCATGATGCAGACCATCCATGCCCACCCGACGCTCTACGAAGCGATCGGCGAAGCGGCGCATGCCTTAGTGCATGGCGCGCCGATCCATTTGTAGGGTGTCGTTGACCGCAGCGAGCGCCGAGGACGCAGCGCGCTTGGCCGCGCTGGGTGCCCGGCGCTCGTTTGCGTTTGGGATGTGTTCTGTCCCTGCTGTCATTGCGGGGGTAGTCCTAATGTCATTGCGAGGGAGCCACCCATCTGTCATTGCGAGGGCGCGCAGCGCCCGAAGCAATCCCCTGCTTCGGCGGAAGGCATGCCTGAGCGGGTACAACCCGTGCTCGGAGGAGATGGCTTCGCCGCGCTCCGCTCGGCTCGCAATGACAAGCGGGGAGCGGGGTGGTCGCCACCCATCTGTCATTGCGAGGGGGCGGCGGCATCCAGCTATGCTGGATGCCGCCCGACCGAAGCAATCCCCTGCTTCAGCGGTTGCGGTGCAGACAGCACGTCTGATCGAGCATAGGCGCTTACCGCTGTGCAGGGAACCCGGCCCTGAAGGGCCGGGCTACGGTTACGAAGCCCGCTGCGCGGGCTGCTGGCCCTCACCCCCCAACCCCCTCTCCCACCTAACGGCGGGAGAGGGGGAGCTGCTTGGTGGGCAATAACGACAGTGCTCTCGTGGAACGCAGCAGCGCCCCGCTCCCGCGCCAGTGGGAGCGGGGCTGGGGGTGAGGGTGCGTTCCCCTCCCCCAGCGGGGGAGGGGCAAGGGGTGGGGGCACAATCCCTCATCGAAAGAGGAGCGAGAGATGGACGCGAACCATCGCCCGCTTGCCTGTTGTCATTGCGAGGGCGCCACCCATCTGTCATTGCGAGGGGGCGTAGCCCCCGAAGCAATCCCCTACTTCAGCGGAAGGCATGCCTGAGCGGGTGCAACCCGTGCGCAAGATAGTCAACAGATCTTAAGCACGTGTTAACCCCTCTCGCCCCAAGCGCCTGCTCGACCTCACATTGCATTGCGGTATCATGGCCGGTGGCAGTGAGACTGCCGCCAGTTTCGTTCTCTTGCCCAAACCTAGAATGACGTTGTATGCGCCAACGAATGTTCTTGCTAACGCTTATCGTGATCCTCGCCGGCTGTGGCCAGTCCTTCATTCCCGAACCAACGCTGGCCCCTGCCGGTGCGCCGGTACAAGTGCAATACCTCCTCCCGCCCACCTTTGCCGATGAATACGATGTCTTGCCCGAACCGGCGCCGGTGGCTGATGAGCAGGGCTTTCTGGTCGCCATCCGTCCGCGCGGCGGCACGGCGACCATCACCATCGGCGGCGGCGCGCCGGCCCGCACGGTGTGGGAACAGAACCAGCCGGTGGCGGGGAGTGATCGGGTGAAGCCCTATCTGCTGCGCGGTGCGCGCGGGGTGAAGGTGATCGACCCCGGTTTGGTAACGATGGCGTGGGTGGCCGATGGAGTGCCCTATTTCGTCTCGGTGACAACCATAGACGACAAGACGGTCGAGGTCTTCACCAATGCGCTGGCCGTCTATGATCTGAACGCATGGCGGAGCCGGGTCGGGAAATAGGGAGACAGGGAGTGGGGAAGTAGTGAGTGGCGAACATCCTACTCCCCACTCCCTATTCCCTACTCCCTATTCCCTACTCCCTACTCCCTATTCCCTACTCCCTCCCTGCTGTGGCTTGCATCAGCTCCCACAGCGCAGCCACATCAGCGTGCTCGGTCGGCTCGGCGCCGATGCTAATCCGCGCCATCCAACGGCCATCGAGAATAGCCGGCGTCAAATAGGCCGCGCCGCTGGCGTTGATCGCACCCACCCAGCGCAGGGTATGGCGGTCGAGGTCTTCGCCGCTCAGGCCCGGCGGCTCGTGGCGGACACAGACAGTCTGCAGCGGTACCGGCGCTAGTCTTCGCCAGTGCGGCGTCGCGTCGATCTGCTCAGCCAGCCAGCGGGCATTGGCGAGATCACGGCGCAGACGGGTGCGCAGGCCCTCGGCCCCTTCGCAGCGCAGCAGAAAGTAGAGCTTGAGCGCGCGGAAGCGCCGGCCCAGCGGGATGCCCCAGTCGCGATAGTTGGTCACTGCACCGTCGGCGCTGGTTTGCAGATAGCTGGGATTGGTTGACATAACTCTAATAAGATGCTGCGGGTCGCGCACGTAGTAGAGTGAACAATCGAACGCCGCTCCCAGCCACTTATGCGGGTTCAGCACCAAGCTATCAGCCTGCTCGATCCCCTGCCAGAGCGGGCGGCATTCGGGCAAGATCATCGCCGAGCCAGCCATCGCCGCATCGACGTGCAGCCAAATCCCTTCGCGCCGGCAAATCGCGCCGATCGGTTCGAGCGGATCGCAGGCGGTGGTCGCGGTGGCGCCAATACTAGCGACGACGGCGCACGGCACTCTGCCGGCGGCGCGGTCAGCGGCGATCGCGGCTTCGAGCGCATCGACCCGTAGGGCAAAGGTTTCGTCTACCGGCAACAGGCGAAGATTATCGCGGCCAAAACCGGCCAGCAACGCCGCCTTCTCCACCGAACTGTGGCTCTGGGTCGAGGTATAGACCACCAGCGGCTGCGGCAGCGCCTGCAAGCCGCCGCGCACTTGGCTATGGTCGCTGGCCCGTTCGCGGGCGCAGAGCAGCGCCACCAAGGTGCTGGTGCTAGCCGTATCTTGAATCACCCCGCGCCACGCCTCGCTCAACCCCAACAACTGCCGCATCCAATCGGTCGTCAGCTCTTCCAACTCGGTGAGGGGCGGGCTGGCCTGCCAATTCAATCCCAACTGGCCCAACCCGCCGCTCAGCATATCTCCCAACAGCGAGGCCAAGCTGGCATTAGCCGGGAAGTAGCCGAAAAAGCGCGGGTGCTGCCAATTCGAGAGGCGCGGCATCATAATCTGCTCAACATCGGCCAAAATCGCCTCCGGCGGTTCGGGGTGTTCGGGAGGGGTGGCCGGCAACTGGCTGCGCATCTCGCCGGGACGGGCCTGCGACCAGACCGGACGGCTGGCGATGGTGGCGCGGTAATCGGCGATCAGGTCAATGATTTGATACCCAAGGCGGCGAAATTCGTCAGGGTGCATGGCATCTTCCTGTCTATCACAGGGTGAACAACCGCGGAGAGTCGCACGGCTGTGCGGCTCTACAATGGCCCAACCGGTCAGGCTGGCTGATATGATACCAAAAACCAACCGGTGCATAGCACTGGTTAGCACGCCGGTTGCAAATGCCTACGGAGTCAGTGACCCTGACTGGCCACTGGCCGTTTGGGCATGCTCTGCGCCGCTTGAAGAACTTCTATGATGTTGGTTACAATCGTCTAGTAGTTCAAAGGATCATCTCTTTTGAACATGAGCTGCCTAATGGCTTGCCGTTCAACCTAACGCGGGGCAAAGGGTGCAAAGCGACCAGAGCGTTCGGCTGGAGTGAGATGTTAGGCCGCCTTTTGCTTTTCGAAGGTAATGCTTTCTGAACGCAATAGGTAAACGCTACACCATTGCACAATGGCGGATGAATTTCAGCATTTGCCACCAATTGCCATTTGTACCGCTAGTGTCGTAGTGAGTGTATTTTCTCTCATGCGTTTTCAGTCTACTTTCCCGAATATATCACGTCTGACTTCGTTAAAGTTTACTATCCTTGCCTTACCCAGAGATTTTGCTATATTCAACGCCCAGTGTGCTTCCTTCCTAGTTTCTCCTATTCCGACGGATATCGTAAAGTGGTCTAGCTCAAAATGCCGTAATGCATTGTCAACAAGATGTTCAGAGATTTTGAAGAAGATACTATCACCTGTACAGAAGAGCACCTCGCCTTGATTTTGAATTACCCACGCGGCTACAGCTTGAAACGTAGTTGTCACTAACTCACTGAATGCGCGAACCTCATCGTCATTGTTCGCTTGATAAATCTTTTGAGTAAGCAACCGACCAATATCATCGCCGTCGACGGATACGTAGATCATTGTCAGTTTCCTCTAAACAGTGTACAGGCACGTATCTTTCCGAGTATGTAGAGAACTCCATGTAGCATTTGGCGTGCGTCTACTTCATTTTGCAGGGCTGAACTATAGCGGTTGCCATGCCCTGAATAATTGCGAATCATTGCCAGAGATTGACAATGCATTCCAACAGAAATAAGTGGAGCGAAATCAAAAGTTTCTTTTAGTGTTCTCAACGTTCTTCCTTCGATTGATTGTGTAAATCCATTTTGTATGCCAGAAATTAGTTGATTCACGCGTGTACATGCTTGTCCTAGCGTATGCGCTTTGCTTCCCAAGGAGTTTTGAGGCGAGTTGTTATTGATAAGTGCCATCCACAGGGAGCCAAATCGCGATGCCAAGAGCCGGAGAGTTTCATCCAAGATTTCTTCCAAGATTGTTGCAGCAGAAACAATGCACGCATCAAAATCTCCTCTCATATAGTGCTCAAATGCTTTCAGGAGTCGTTCATATAACTTCGCGAAGTCTAGTTGAATTAGGGAGTCAGTTTTTGCCCACTCTATGAAAGTTGTAACTTCTTGAAGGTAATATATGTATTCAGAATAAGTTGAACGAATGAGTCGTTGTAAATCGCTTGTGTTGGGTATCGGTTCGAGTTGTACTTGGATTGCTTCAAGGTTAACTTGGTTATATGGGAGCATGAACTCCTCTTTTGGTACTTGGACGCGAAATATATTAGAAATTTGCATTAAGGTACAGACTAAATAGACAAAATTGCACCACGTTTTAGTGCCATTTGTTAAATCAACGATTATGGATTTGTTCGTTTTTTCCTTCGCCAAAATTTGACTCAGCATGCTGGGGAGCGTAGTTGCTAGGTTTGTCGCATCAGTAATAGGATACTCGTGGTACTCATATGCTCCTCCGAGGAGGGTGTTACAAAGTCCGCGCCAGTCTGGTGTCTCGTTTTCGGATTTGGGGCGGATTAAGTGTATTGCGTAAATTGATTTTGCTCCCCATTGTTTGATAACTGCGCGGAGTGTATTGGCAAAAGTATTGACATTCCTATTCCCCATAATGATGAGGTGGAGCTTTGGCTCAAGAGGTTTGTGTGTGAGCATATTGCTTGCCTATTTCTGGCGATTCTTGGTCGCCAATTCTGCTTGTGTTTAGAAGACTCCTTCTAATCACAATGTCATAACGGTTCGCGCATCACTTGCAGGTAGCCGAGCATAGCGAGACGAAGTCTGTAAGTACATAAGCTAGTTGGGTGGCATATTTCAGCTCGCTATGCTTGTCTCAATTCTTCAAGTTCATCCAAGTCGAAAGTATGCCAGCTCATCGAGCAGAAAACATAAGGGCAACTCGCAGGACAGGTTGCATTATTGCGAGTAAGGTTTTGAGATGGGTTTCACCGTTTCTGCTCAACACTCAAACCACCTAATGCTCAAATGATGCAGCGCCGTCTAGCTTTGGGTACCAGTCGCACGCGAAACGAGCGCAGCGAGTAGAGCATGCTAACTAGACATGGTGTCAGACCGCCAGCCCGAATCAGGGTTTCTCTGCTTTGGTGATAATATCAATCTCTCGAATCAGAATGCTACCGGTCTTTTTGGGTGCGTTATCTGCATATACTTCCCAAATAATTTTCATATTACCAAATTTGTTTTTATCGAAGCTCTCTGTTAATTTCCACTTCCAAGTATATGATAGACCGGGTAAGATGGGGTCGAACCATGATGAACCATATTGGTGAACGCCGAATGCTGCTGTTTTCACGATGTCTCTTTGTATATTACGCTTAGACCATACTACATGCTTAATTCCATCTACTTCTTCAATGTCATTTTCACTGTAGTTGAATTCGCGTTCATATTCTGGTATAAGCTCAACAGGAACATATACGAAGCTATTCACATATTGGGCGAAAACGCGACCTGTATTTCTAGCTCTAATAGCCAATTCAAACTTAGGCTTTCTTTTCGGCTCCTCACGTGGGGCTTGCCCTAAAATGGGAAAACTTATTGTTGGAAATGACGCCTTATCAATATAAATACTTGCTTCGATGCTGAACTCAAGTTGTATGCTAGGATGTTGACGTCGTCCAAAAATGTCTGCTACCAACCGATGGCCAATAGGACGAGATTTTCCTCCGATACGTGCATAGTATCTTATTGTCCGTTGCCTGATGCGGGGCTTGGCTGCTATCTGATATCTCAACAATGAATACACCTCTTCCTGCGGCTATTTGTGAGGTGTTGCTTTTGCTTTGAACAACGTAGACATTGAAGGAGGATAAGGGCAGATCAACCAATGTGGGAATTATATCTTCGAGCCGTTCGCGAGTGCTCGGTCTCTTCATAGCAATATCAATACCTCCATCATCTACTTGCCAATTATTGCGAGGATTGCTGAGGCCAAACACAATTACACCACCACCGCTATTAGCAAATGCGGAGATGGCTTTTGATAGGTTCTCTCGCAAGTCTGACTCGTGGACATTGGGCAAGGTCAGGTCTAATGCACGCCTGCTTTTTACTTCGAGCCAGTCGAATTCACCTATGGGAAGATTTAGCAGGTATTCTTCATCCCATTCTCTTAGGTCTCTCACTGGATTTTGTCCCACAAGTTGACGCTCTTTATCTTGATAAGAGTATAGTGCTGAGCTTTGTTTGCGCTACCCAATCTGAATTAGACCGACCTCCTCTGCCGAGGCCAGTATCGGCCACTATATGACACGGGTAACTATTCCCGCTCTATGCGACGGTCGAGACCATTCGTCCGCCTATACCTAGCTGTGCTATGTGAGATGGACGCCTGCTCGCCTGTAACGTACGTGCGACGCAACCGTATCTTTTGTACACGTTGCGCAGAACTGCGATGAGTATAGATCATTCTCTATCCCATGTAAAGAGGTGTCAACTGGTCTCCGCCAGTCATTGAATAGGGCGCTGGGTATCTCCAATCGTGATATGCTGCTCGGCGAAAAGCGGCTCACAATCCCATCTGAAGTGAAGGTCAGATAGCGAAATGATGGTCGCTGCATTCCGCGTTGGGGCATTTGCGATCCAGAAACGCACCTTTTCGGCGGGTGCTGCGAGCGAAGCACGCACTAAGGTTACTTGGCAGCGATCCGAGCTGTTCGCAGTGGTGGTGGTAGTATGCATCAAGCCGACCTGCCCACGACTTTATTGCCCGCGTCGGTGAGCTTGCCAGTGTAGCGTCACGCGAATGTTCATACTTCACTTCTGCTACGTGACTAAGCGACTGGGATCAACAACCGGCTAAGCCTTGGCCATCACCCTACCCGCGGCGGCGCGGCTTATCATACCCAAACGAAAACACCCGGCATTGCCCGCCGGGTGTTTACTATTGTGATGTTTGGCTCCCCAACCTGGATTCGAACCAGGAACCCGCTGATTAACAGTCAGCTGCTCTACCGTTGAGCTATTGGGGATTGACTTCGGCTGAGAGTATAGCACAGGTCGGCAAAACGTGCAAGTGGTTGGTCAAGCGAGCGGCGAAGCGGGTTTTATCGCTTTCTAATGCGAAACATGCTGCCGATAAGCATGTTAGAGAAGTGTTGGCGTTTGCGCTGCAACTTGGCGGTGTCGGCCCGGCAGTGGCGATGCGCTGTGCAACGTGGCCGAACAACGGAGCGCAGCCGTTGGTTGATCCGGCTGCGCTCGCGTGTGGTAATATGCCGGCAGCGGTTTACTCGGCGTTGTTGTTGTGGCCGTTGCGCTCGGCCTCGTAGCGCTCGGCCAGTTCGCGCAGGGCAGTGAACAGTTCAACGTCGAGCAGGACACCAGCCGGATAGCCCTTCTGGGTGACGATAATCGGCTGGTGGGTGGCTTGTGAGCGCTTGATCAGCGCGGCGAGTGATGATGCCGCCTTCGAGATTGGCACCACGCCTTGGCGAAGGTCGACATTGAGCAGGTTTTTGGTGATGTCGGACATCGGTCGCTCCGTTCTACAAGTAGAAACTTGCTTTTTGCCTTTGATTCGGTTTTTGTCCCGGTTATGATCGCCAATGCCGAGAAGAGTAGATTGCGCATCTACCTTATAGCTGCACACGCGGCAGGCGAAACCGGTACAAAAATGAATCAGATTCAGTGTGCTTCTGCGACAGTATAACGCATCATATACTAAATTTCAACTCTAGATTGTTGTTAGGAATATGGCTAAATCGCTGACCCTTAACCATGGCCCCTTAGCCTTGCCGGTTTTTTTGCCCGATGCCACCTTTGGCACGGTGCGCGCCGTTGATAGCCGTGATTTGGTCGAGGCCGGTATAACGGCATTGGTGATGAATGTGTTCCACCTGATGCAACGGCCCGGTACTTCGACGATCGCTGCGCTCGGCGGGTTGCACCGGATGGCGGCATGGGATAGGCCAATTGTGACTGATAGCGGCGGGTTTCAGGCCTATTCGCTGATCCGCAATCATCCCAAGCAAGGCCGGATTTCGGATCAAGGTTTGGTGTTTCAGCCGGAAGGCGCGGAGCGGCGGTTTCAACTGACTCCTGAAAAAAGCATTCAACTGCAACTGAGCTATGGCGCTGATATTGTGATCTGTCTCGATGATTGTACTCACGTTGATGATTCGCCTGCCGAGCAGCGCCGGTCGGTCGAGCGGACGATCCGTTGGGCGCGGCGGTGCCGTACTGAGTTTGACCGGCAGGTGGCGCAACAGAAGCGGAGCGGGCCGCCGCCGTTGCTGTTTGCGGTGGTGCAGGGCGGCGGCGATTTGGCCCTGCGAGCCGAATGCGCGGCGGCGTTGCTTGAGATTGGGTTTGATGGCTTCGGTTTCGGTGGCTGGCCGCTCGATGCTCAAGGCCAGTTGCTGAGCGAGATTCTGGCCTTTACCCGTGAACAGATTCCGGCCCAGTTTCCCATGCACGCGCTTGGCGTCGGCCATCCGGCGAGTGTGGTGGCCTGTGCGCGGATGGGGTACGATATCTTTGATAGCGCGCTGCCGACCCGCGATGCCCGCCAAGGCCGCTTGCTGGCTTTTACCGCCGACCCGCAGCGGCCCGGCTTTCGGTTGACCGGCGAGTGGTTTAGCTATGTCTACCTCGCCGATCGCAAGCATATCAAGGCTGATACGCCGATCTCGCCGGGGTGTACGTGTTTTACCTGCCGCCACTACAGCCTTGGCTATCTGCACCATCTGCATAAGCTGGGTGAGACGCTGGCGTTGCGCTTGGCGACAATCCACAATTTGCATGTTATGGCGCAGGTGATGGCATTGATCCGGCAGGAGCGCAGCGCAACCGGGTGAGGTGTGATGAACGTGACAGTACGCCGCAAGATGAACCACCGAGGCACAGAGGCACAGAGGGGGTAGGCGGAGTGAGCACTCCCTACTACTCCCGCTGCGCTCGCGCATGAACCACCGAGGCACAGAGGCACAGAGGGTACAACGAGGAGTGTACACACTCTACCACCCCTCTGCGTTCTCTGCGGTAAATGCTTTGCGATAAAAGACCATGATGGCAGAGCGTGATTCTCAACTAGCCGAATTGATTGCCGCCGTGCAGGCCAGCGCGCGCTACCGCACGATCGATGCTGCCGTGATCGAACGGGTGGGGCGCGAGTCGTTGCAGCGTTATCCGTCGCTCAAAGCGGCGATTAAAGCCGCCAAAACGACATTACACCAGATGATCGGCGCCTATGCCGATCGTGCTCTGCCCTACCCGCAGTGGCTGGCTGAATTGCAATCAGCGCCGGACAAAACAACCCGCCAAGCGGTTTGCCATCGCTTGATGGCTCACCATGCCTCGACCCGCGAGCGGTTGCCGGCGTTAGATCGCCTTTACCCGGCCTGTTTTGGCGGCCAGCCGCCGCAGCGCGTGCTCGATCTGGGTTGCGGCCTCAATCCGCTCGCCATCCCGTGGATGGAGTTGCCCCCAACCACGTGGTACGCCGCTTACGACATTGACATGGCCCTCAGCGGGTTTATCCGCGCGGCCCTGCCGCTGCTCGGCGTGCAGGGAGAAGCCAATACCTGCGATTTGGCGGCGGGGCCGCCGCCGGTCGCGGCTGATGTTGCGCTCGTCTTGAAAACAATCCCGCTGCTCGAACAGCAACGGCGCGGGGCCGGCGCCGATCTCCTACGCGCCATCCAAGCTCCCCGGCTCGTCGTTTCCTTCCCCACCCGCAGTTTAGGCGGGCGCAATGTGGGCATGGCGACGACCTACCGCGGCTATATGGATGCACTGGCCGCCGCCGAGGGATGGTCGCCGCACGTGATCGAGTTGCCCAACGAACTGGTGTTTGTGATCGAGCGTCACACCCCCTCGCGTTCGCGGATGTAGGCCAACAGATTGCGGCACGCCGTCTCGATCAACTGGTACACTTCATCGAAGCGACCGTTGTAGTAGGGATCGGGCACTTCATCAACCCCCAACTCCGGCGCAAAACTCAGCAACAGCTTGGCCCGTTCACGCGCTCTGGGGTGAAAGCGGCCTAGATCGGCCAGATTCTCGCGATCCATGACCAGAATGTAATCGAACTGGTCAATATCAGCCGAGCGCACCTGCCGCGCGCGCATACCGGCGGTCGCGATGTTATGGCGGGCCAGCACCCGCTGCGTCCCCGGATGCGGCGGCTCGCCAACGTGCCAGCCGCCGGTGCCGGCTGAGTCAATTTCAAACCGATCGCTGAGGCCGGCTTGCTCGACCAGATGGCGGAAGATGGCTTCAGCCATTGGCGAGCGGCAGATATTGCCCATACAGACGAACAAGACACGGATCTTTCGTTGCATAGCTTCCTCGTATCAGGTGTGAGCCAACGCGGCCAAGATCGCATCGGCTACCTCATCGATCCGGCGCACATGGCGAAAATAGCCGGCATGCGGCCCGATCACCAACAGCGGCGCCGGTGCGGTAGTGTGGGTGGTGGTAGCCGCCTGTTCGATATTGCCATGATCTGACGTAATCAGCAAGCTGTCGCTTGGCCGGCGCGCGCGTAGCCAACCGGCCAGCAAGCCATCGATGCGGGTGAGCGCGGTGGCAGCGCCGTCGGGGCCGAGCCGGCCATGGCCGGCGAGATCGGGCAAGAAGCTCTCGAAAAAGACCAGATCGTAATCGCTTGCCAAGCGCGCCAGTCGCTCACCGGCTGCGAGCGGACTGATCGGCGCAATGGTCGCTGCCGCCGGATCGCGCGCTGCCAAGCCTTCGCCGGTAATATCCCAGCTCAGTGCATTCCCGGCGCGCAAATCGTCGAGCGTGCGCAGATAGAGACCGGCGCCTTCGGCGGCGATCACACTCGCCGAGCGGCGCAGCCGGCGTTCGGCCAGCGCCTGCCAGTAGCCGGCAGTGAAGACATTGGCAAACGCCACTCGTTGCCCTTGCATCTGCGCGCGCCGGAAGAGCGAGCGTTCGGCCAGCAGCGGGCGCAACGCCACCGGCGGAAAATGCGGCTGGTGCCTCCCGTGCAACGCCGGCGCGTTAACGCCGGCCAGCAGGGCAACGTGGTTAGTGCCGCTTTGCGGCAGTCCTTCCACCCCTAGGCACGCATCGAGCGGCGCCAGCAGCAACTCGTCGCGATAGCCAATGTGCTCGCTCGTAAGCGGCCCGCCGAGCAACCTGTGCAGCGCCGGCATCGGCACATGCGCCAGCGGATTAGTTGGTGCAGATGGCGCTAATCCCACCCCATCCAGAAACACAAATATGAATGCCATGCCCGAATCGTTCATCAATATAAGGCAAACAGCCTTTGCCCAGCTTGTGAAAATGTTGACAGGTTCACCATCATCGCCTATAATTGCCGCCATTGTAAAACAAGTCTCGACTTCCGCGACGGTCAACTCCACCGACTGGAACGGTACGACGGCCTTGGAGCACTTGCCAGCCTGCGGAGCCGGCGGCTCGCGCCAGCGTAGCGAACTGCATACAAAGCATTTTGCGCGACCTGACGTGTACCACCGCACGACCCGGATCGCGCTCTTTTTGCGCCGCCGCGGCAGTTGAGACAAACTAAATCTCTTTGAGGAGGCTTTGTAGCATGTCTGTCCAGCCCGACCCTGTGACCCGGCAGAACGAGGAAGATCTGGATTGGACCCAGTTGCTCGATGAGTATGATTATGCCCGCCCCCAGCGTGGTGAGCTGCGCGAAGGGTTGATCATGCACATCGAAGAGAGTGGTGTTCTGGTCTCGATTGGCACCAAGCGTGAAGGCGTGATTCCGGCTCAAGATTTGCGCCAAATGGGTGATGATTTCATCAACTCACTGAAAGTTGGCGATACGGTTCAGGTGTATGTGCAAGAGCCGGAAAACCGCGACGGTGACTTGATCCTCTCGCTTACGATGGTGCAGGTGGCGAAGGACTGGGAAGTAGCCGAGCAGCTCTTCCACGATGGCGGCATCACCCGCTGCAAGGTGATCGGTTTCAACAAAGGCGGTTTGTTGGTGCAATTCAACCGCATCCGCGGCTTTGTGCCGGCGTCGCAGGTGGCGCAGTTGCACGGGCGCACCGCTGCCGATGAGCGGCAGCAGGCGCTGCAAAAGATGGTCAATCAGGAGATTCCGCTTAAGGTGATCGAGGTTGACCGCGAGCGCAACCGGTTGGTGCTCTCTGAGCGGGCGGCAACCCAAGAGTGGCGCAAGGCGCAGAAGCATCGCTTGCTCACCGAGCTGCAGCCGGGCGATGTGCTGGTGGGGCGGGTCAACCAGCTCACCAACTTCGGCGCGTTTATTGATTTGGGCGGCGCCGATGGCTTGGCCCACATCTCTGAGTTGAGCTGGCAGCGGGTCAATCACCCGCGTGAGGTGCTCCAACCCGGCCAAGAGGTCAAGGTGGTCGTGGTCGAGATTGACCGCGAGCGCGAGCGCATCGGTCTGTCGATCCGCCAGTTGCAGAACAACCCGTGGGAGACGATCGACCAGCGCTATACGCTCGGCCAACTGGTGACTGGCCCGGTGACGAATGTGACGCCGTTTGGCGCCTTTGTGCAGGTGGAAGAGGCAGTTGAAGGCTTGATCCACGCCAGCGAGCTTGACGCCGATCCGCAGACGCAGCCGCGCGATGTGTTGCAACCCGGCCAGATTGTCACCGCTCGCGTGATTAGCCTCGATCGCCAGCGCCAGCGGATGGGTCTGTCGCTGCGCCGGATCAACGACAATGAGGCGGCTCCCGCTCCGGCTGAGGCCGAGAGTGACCAGCCGGCGCAGGCGTAAGTGCAGCGCGCCGGGTGAGGTGTCTGCTTGAGACGCCGGAGTAACGTTGGCAGGCAAGGTAGCGCCAAATAAAGATGGTGTGTTCCAAACCGGCATGGATTCCCATCCGTGCCGGTTTTGTCGTATGATAAGAGGCGGTGACGGTTCGCACAACCAACGAGGAGGTGGGCATGCGATTTCTCTCGGCGGCTGATGTCGCGCAGGCCGTGCCGATGGCAGCAGCGATTGATGCGGTGGAGCAGGCGTTTGGCATGCTCGCGCGCGGCGAAGCTGACATTCCGCTGCGTACCGCCATTGCAACCCCCGCGTATGCCGCGACAACCTTCTTTATGCCCGGGCGGCTGGGCGGCGATTCGCCAGCGCTCGGCCTCAAGACCGTCTCAGTCTTTCCACAGAATATGTATCGCGCCGAACCAACGATTTACGCGCTGGTGACGCTCTTCGATCCGGCTAGCGGGCGACCGCTGGCGGTGCTTGATGGCACGTACCTGACCGCATTGCGCACCGGTGCGGCGTCGGGAGTGGCGACCCGCTGGCTGGCCCGTCCCGATGCGCGCACGCTGGTGGTGTTCGGCGCTGGCGCACAGGCGTTGCCGCAATTGCAAGCCGTGCTGGCCGTGCGGCCCGCGATCAATAATGTCTGGATTGTCAACCGTACCCGTGATCGGGCAACCCTCCTTGCTGCGCGTCTGCGCGGCGAGGGTTTTCGCGGCGATATCCGGATTGCGACCGATCCAACCATGCCGCTCGCCGAAGCTGATGTGATCTGTACCGCTACCAGCAGCGCCACGCCGCTCTTCGCCGCCGAGCTGGTGCGACCCGGCACCCACCTCAACGCCATCGGCGCCTATCGCCCCGATATGGCCGAGATCCCGCCGGCGTTGGTCGCGCGCAGCCGGCTCTTCGTCGATCAGCGCCACGCCGCTTGGGCCGAGGCCGGTGATCTGATCCAAGCGCGCGCCGCCGGCCTCATTGATGAACAGCATATCATTGGTGAGTTGGGTGAATTGGTGAACGGCACAGTTGCCGGACGCACCGCCGCCGATGAGATTACCCTCTTTAAGTCGGTTGGCAATGCCGTGCAAGATCTCGCGGTGGCGGCGTTAGCGCTGCAACGCGCCAATGAATTAGGCTTGGGGACTGAGATCGCGCTCTGAGCTTTTGTTATCCATTGGCGCGGCATTATTCATCGAAATGTCACACCTATTGCGTACAACGGTAATAAAACGCAGTGGATCGGGTTGCTATCCACGCTGACGTAAGGAGACACGATCGTGAAGAACATTTGTGTGGTAGGCACCGGGTATGTCGGGCTAACGACCGGCGTCTGTTTCGCCGATCTTGGCCACTCGGTCACGTGCATCGAAATTGATCTGCACAAGCTCGAACTGCTGCGCAGCGGCAAATCGCCGATCTTCGAGCCCGGCCTCGAAGAGGTGCAGGAGCGGAATATGCGCGCCGGACGGTTGCGCTTTACCGATGACTATGCGGTCGGCATTCCTGAAGCTGAATTCATTTTCATCACGGTGGGGACGCCGATGGGTGAAGATGGGTCTGCCGATCTGACCTACGTCAAAGCCGCGGCGCGCAGTATTGGCAAGTATCTGCGCTCAGGTTCGATCATTATTGACAAGAGCACGGTGCCGGTCGGTACTGGCGATATGGTCGAAAACATTATCGCTGAGCATGCTGGCCCTGATGTCAAGTTTGATGTGGTCTCGAACCCCGAATTCTTGCGCGAAGGCAGTGCGCTGAGCGACTTTTTCAAGCCCGACCGGATCGTGCTGGGGGCCAAGAATCGCGAAGCGGCGCAGCGGGTGGCGGCGCTGCACGAGACGCTCGGCGCGCCGATTATTATCACCGATCTGCGCACGGCGGAGATGATTAAGTACGCCTCGAATGCGTTCCTCGCGACCCGCATCTCGTTCATCAACGAGATTGCCCAGATCTGCGAGCGGCTCGGCGCTGATGTGCGCGAAGTGGCGCGCGGGATGGGTGCCGACAAGCGGATTGGCCCCCACTTCCTCGAAGCCGGTGTTGGCTACGGCGGCTCCTGCTTCCCGAAGGACGTGCTGGCGCTTTACCACATGGCTGCCTCAGCCGGCTGCCACCCGCAATTGTTGCAGGCAGTGATGGATATTAACAGCGATGCGCGCAAGCGGTTTGTCAAGAAGGTCGAGACGGTGCTGGGCGATCTGACCGGCCGGCTGATTGGCGTGTTGGGCTTGTCATTTAAGCCCAACACCGACGACATGCGCGAAGCGCCGAGCGTCGATATCATCAATGCGTTGCTCAAGAAAGGGGCGCGGGTGAAGGCGTACGACCCGGTCGCGATGCCGCGGGCCGAAGAGTTGTTGCCAACTGTGACCTTTACCGCGACCGCTTACGATGTGGCCAAGGATGCCGATGCCTTGTTGCTTGTCACCGAGTGGAATGAGTTTAAGCAGTTGGATTGGGAGCGGATCAAGCGCTATATGCGCCAGCCGGTGGTGATCGACGGGCGCAACCTCTACGATCCGCGCGAGATGCGCAGCCTTGGCTTTACCTACTGGGGTGTCGGGCGCGGCGAGGCGCCGGTAGCGTTGTGGGAAGAAGCAACGAATATTGGTGATTGATAGGGGTAACTGTCCCGGCGTTTCCATCGGGTAGAGCCGCACGGCTGTGCGGCTCTACTGGTTTTTTACCAAACATCCCGCCCATATTGCGTCGCCAAATCCAAATCGCGTTACAATACGCCATGTATCCGGTTCAGACGCATTGAGGAGGCTCGCGATGAGCGATAACCGCCGCAGTCGCATGATCACCGAAGGCCCGCAGCGTTCGCCCAACCGGGCAATGTTGCGCGCGGTCGGGTTTGGCGACAACGATTTTACCAAGCCGATTGTGGGAGTAGCGAATGGCCACAGTACGCTGACCCCGTGTAATTCGGGGTTAGGTGCGCTTGCTGCGCGGGCGGAAGAGGCGATTCGCGCCGCCGGCGGCATGCCGCAGATCTTCGGCACGATTACCGTCAGCGATGGCATCTCGATGGGCACCGAAGGCATGAAGTATTCGCTCGTCAGCCGTGAGGTGATCGCCGATTCGATTGAAACGGTGGTCAATGCCCAACGGATGGACGGCATTCTTGCGGTGGGTGGCTGCGACAAGAACATGCCCGGCGCTTTGATCGCGATGGCCCGGCTCGATATTCCGGCCATCTTTGTCTATGGCGGCACCATCAAACCCGGCCATTACAAAGGCCGTGACTTGACCATCGTCAGCGCGTTTGAGGCGGTCGGTGAATACAGCGCTGGCCGGATCGACGAGCACGAACTGCTTGAGATCGAGCGCCACGCTTGCCCCGGCGCCGGTTCGTGCGGCGGTATGTACACCGCCAACACGATGTCGTCGGCGATTGAAGCGTTGGGTCTCAGCTTGCCCGGCTCTTCGACGATGGCCGCCGAAGACGAAGAGAAGGCGATCAGCGCGGCGCGCTCAGGCGAGGTGCTGGTGGAAGCAATCCGGGCCAATCGCACCGCTCGCCAAATGATCACCCGCAAATCGCTTGAGAATGCGATTGCCGTGATTATGGCGCTAGGTGGTTCGACCAACGCGGTGTTGCATCTGCTGGCGATTGCCCATGCCGCCGATGTGCCGCTGACGATCGACGATTTCGAGACCATCCGCCAGCGGGTGCCGGTGCTCTGCGATCTGAAGCCGTCGGGCCGCTACGTGGCTACTGATCTGCACCGGGTGGGCGGGGTGCCGCAGGTGATGAAGATGCTGCTCAACGCTGGCCTTATCCACGGCGATTGCATGACGATTACCGGCCAGACGATCGCCGAAGTGCTGGCCGATGTGCCTGACGAGCCGCCGGCTAATCAGGATGTGATCCGGCCGTTCTCGCAGCCGATCTACGAGCAGGGCCATCTGGCCATTTTGCGCGGCAATCTGGCCGAAGAGGGTTGCGTCGCTAAGATTACCGGCATCAAGCAGCGCCGCATTACCGGCCCGGCGCGCGTCTTTGACGCCGAAGAGGAATGCCTTGAGGCGATCTTGAGCGGGAAGATTAAGGCCGGTGATGTGGTCGTGATTCGCTATGAAGGGCCGAAGGGCGGCCCCGGTATGCGCGAGATGCTAGCGCCAACCTCGGCGATCATTGGCGCTGGGTTGGGCGACAGCGTTGGCTTGATCACCGACGGTCGCTTCTCGGGCGGCACCTACGGCTTGGTCGTCGGTCACGTCGCGCCGGAAGCGGCGGTGGGAGGCACGATCGCGCTAGTTGAGGAGGGCGATAGCATCACGATCGATGCCGATGCCCGTCTCTTGCAGCTCAACGTTTCAGACGAAGAGCTGGCCCGGCGGCGCGCGGCGTGGCAACCGCGTCCGCCGCGCTATACCCGCGGCGTGTTGGCCAAATATGCCAAACTGGTCTCTTCGGCCAGCCTCGGCGCGGTGACCGACCGGTTTAGCGAGTAGGCCAACCCCGGTAGGAGCCGCCTTGCCGGGCGGCTCCTACTCATCACCGGTCGCGTATCCGCCCCACCCAATCACTCCATTTGGGGCATAGCTCAACAAGGCGTGCAACGCCGGATCAGTGAGGTTGATCAATGCCGGCGCGGTGCTGCACAGCATCGGCAACCCCAACGCCTTCAGCCACTCGTCATCGTCGAGGGCGGCAGGCGGGCGCGGGCCGGCGTGGTCGGTGATTACCGCGAGATCGCAGCGGTCGAAGGGCAATCCTTCCCGCAAGAGACTATTGGTGTCAAATCCGATCACCAACGCCGGGCAAGCAGGATCAGCCAGCGCCGCGAGCACAGCCGCTCGATCTGCGTGATCAAGTGCGCGGGCTTGGTAACGATTGGCTTGCTCGGCGACGGTGTGGCTGCGGTAGCGTTCGCCGGTGACGGCCACAATCGGGATGCGGCCTAGTTGCGACCACGGCGGTTGCAGGCCGGGCGCAGCCCGTAGATCGGCCACCGTCACCGTCCAGCTTCGTTCGCCATACCCCAGCAGCAAGCGTCCATCGGGCAATACCGTGGCCGGCAGGTCGTGCCGGCGGGCATTGGCGATCAGTTGCAGGGCAGTGACCGGCAACGCCTGCGCTTGGCGGCGGTCGCGCAACGCCAGCAGCGGCTCGTCGGGATCCCACGTCTCGTCGCCGGTGATCTCGGCGTTCATGCCGTCGATCACATACTGGCATAATTCAGCGCCGATTGCCGGCTCGTTGGTGGTGAAGAAGGCGCTCAGCAGCACATCGTCTGATCGTGGCTGCGCTGTGACGTGTAGATGGGCGATGACTAGCCCGATCGCCAGCGCGCCGCCTTTGATGGCACTGCGGAGTCGTTCGCTGTGGTCGGCGCTAGTACTGGCCCGCAAGACCACGCCGGGTTGCGGGCGGTAGATGTTGGGGCCGTGCAGTGCGGCGAGTTGGACAATGGTGATTGGTCGCTGCATACGTGTGTATCCCGCTAAGGCGCAATGCCGCCGAGCGATGGCAGGTTGCAATGCGGTTAGGTTTGATTAACCATACAATCCCTTGGCGCCTTTGGGTGCCGGCATATTGGGGGAGCCGCACCGCCGTGCGGCTCTACCTGCGCACCTTCGGGTGCTGGCATATTGGGGGAGCCGCACCGCCGTGCGGCTCTATGCTTGGATTGCAACCGTGCATTCATCGATTTTTGCTGGCATATTGGGGAGCCGCACCGCCGTGCGGCTCTACCTGCGCGCCTTATGATACCACTGTTGCATCAACCCTACTTGGCGCGCATTCGCCATGCCCTGCTCGCCGCCACTCCCGCCGGCGCGCGCGTTGCGCTTGACGTGGGCTGCGGTGATGGTTCCAAAACCCTGTGGCTGCGCGCGCGATGCGCCTCTGATGCGCTGCTGATTGGCATTGACCGTGATGCCGCCGCGTTGCGGGCAGCGCCGGCCTTGGCCGCCATCGCCGGCGACGCCGAGGCGTTGCCGTTGCGCGATAGCTGCGTCGATCTGATCTGGTGCGTGGCCGCACTGCAACTCTTTGCCGACCGGCAACGGGCCTTGCGCGAGTTGTGGCGGGTGTTGCGGCCCGGCGGGACGTTGCTGATCGCGACGGCGGGCGAGTATTGGGTGCGCCTGCGCCGCCATCCGCCAGCGTTGCTGGCCGCGCTGCCGCCGGTCTTGCCGCTTGCTCCCGCTGATGGTTTAGCCGATGAGTGGACGCTCTTGCTGGCCGGCGCTGGTTTTGCCGCGCCCCAAGCGCAAGCCTATCTGCTCGACGGCGCTGAACCGGCGCAGGCGGCGTTGATCGATAGCGCCGATCTGGCGGCGTATGCCGGGCTGCCGTTCGTAGCCAGCTCTATCGCCGAACCCGACCCTCGCCCGGTATTGTTTGTGGTCAGCGGGCGGAAGTGAGCTGGCCCGGCGCACTGCTCCTACCTCATTTCATACAACACGCGCAAGACTTCGGCCACGCTCCACGCTTGGGCGAAGCAGCCGCGCGGCTGGTGGGGCGGATCGCCGTCGAAGATTTCGCTGATCGTGCCGATGCAGCCATCGCTGAGGTGATCGAGCAACGGCGCTAGCAACCGGCGGGTAGCGGCCCGATCGCCGGTGAGCCGGTAGACAGCGCTGGCGTAGGGGCCGAGCAGCCATGCCCAGACCGTGCCTTGGTGGTAGGCGGCGTCGCGCTGCAAGAGCGGCCCGGCATAGCGCGGCGCGTAGTCGGGATGGGCCGGATCAAGGCTGCGCAAGCCAACGCTGGTCAGCAAAGCTTGGCCGCAAGCGCGCACGACTGCCTGTTGGCGCTCTCGGTCGAGCGGACTGTGCATCAGGCTGGCGGCAATGATCTGATTGGGCCGGAGCGTCGCATCAACGCCGTTGGGCGTGTCGATCACATCGTACAAGTACTGGCCATTCGCGTACCAGAACCGGTTGAACCCGGCGCGCGCCGCCGCCGCCATCGTCTGATACCGCTCAGATGGGCGACCCAGCCGTTGGGCAAAGCCGGCCATGCTCTGCAACGCGTTATACCAGAGCGCATTAATCTCAACCGGCTTGCCAGCGCGCGGCGTCACCACCCACCCCTGCACGCGCACGTCCATCCACGTCAGTTGGGTAGCCGGCGTGCCGGCCCGCAAGAGACCATCGCCGCGATCCAACCCGATTCCATCACGGGTACCGCGCACGTGCCAGTCGATGATCTCTTCAAGCAGCGGAAACAATTCGGCGAGCAGATCGTCGCCGGCAAAAGCGGCATGGTGGGCGCGCACCGCTTCAAACAGCCAGAGGGTCGCATCCGCGGTGTTGTATTCAGGCGCTGTACCTTCATCGGGGAAGCGGTTGGGAACCATGCCGCGATCAACAAACCGGGCGAAGGTACGTAAAACTTCCGCCGCGACCTCTGGCCGGCGGGTGGGAATGGTCAAACCGGGCAGGCTGATCATTGTATCGCGACCCCAGTCGGTAAACCACGGATAACCGGCGATAACGGTGCGTCCGCGCGTCCCGCCGGGCAAGGGCCGCTCGACGATGAACTGATCGGCGGCCAGCGCGAGCTGGAAAACGAATGGGTCGTCCGTCCAGTCAATCCGCTGCACCAAAGCGGCTTCGTAATCGGCGCGCAACTGCCACGCCGTTTCGCTGTCAAGGGTGGCCGCGGGTTCGGTGGTAGCGACCACCAACAACGACTCTCCCGGCGCGAGGGTGGTGGTGAGCCGGCCCACCCGGCGCAGGTTATCGACCGCCGCTTGCCCGCGTTCAGCTTCGGTAGCCAAAAAGAGATCGGTGAGCCAGCCGCCGAGCGGGGTAAAGGTTCCCTGATCGCTGAGCAGGCGCAGATGGCGTCCGCCGGCTAGCGGCCATATCCGCAACCCGTTGGCGATAGGTTCGGCCTGCAAGGGAATGTCGCCTACCTGCGCCACCGCGTGATGGTCACGCGCCGTCGCCAAAGCGTCGAGCCGGAGGGCGAGCGGAGCCGAGGCGCGCCGGACGGTATAGCGAATGTAGGTGGTGTTGGCCCCCGGCGCCATCCAGATTCGCCGTTCGAGCAGCGCATCGGCCAGCGCGTACTCCCACACCGGCGTCGTTCCCTCCAGCCGCCAGCGTTCGAGCCACGGGCAAGCTCGGGCCGGTTCGCCAGTGCGCCGGTGGGTGGTGAGATCGAAGGTCTGGCCGAGATAGCTCACATGCGCATCGAGCGACGCTAACGTCAGCACCCGGCCCAGCGGCGGTTCGAGCGCGGCAATCAGCAAACCGTGATAACTGCGCGTGAGCGTGCCGGCAATCGTACCGGCGGCATAACCGCCGATCCCATTCGTCACCAGCCATTCGCGATGCGCGGCAAAAGTTGGCTCGCTACCCAAAGCGCGTCCGAAAGTAAACACAACGTCAGCTCCTTCCTGAGACGGTTCCATAGCCATGGTACACTACGTGGAGAGTGTGGTTAATAGCCCCCCTCCCAGCCGCCCCCCGTTGGGAGAACGAGTCCAACCCCCCTCCCCCAGCGGGGGAGGGGTCGGGGGTGGGGGCACATCCCCCCTCCCCCAGCGGGGGAGGGGCTAAATAGCCGCTCGCCGAGTGCAAGGGCGGACAGAACGTATGAGCGCAGATATGATTGATGGCTTTGCAATGCGCCGGTTCACCCTCACCCCCTTCCCCTCTCCCGCCACGCGGGAGAGGGGCGCTACTGCGTTCCGCTCAACCAGTGCCGGTCGCGAAGATGCGGCAGCTCCCCCGCTCCTGCCGTCAGGTGAGAGAGGGGGCCGGGGGTGAGGGAGTCAACGCAACGCCGCAAAGTGAGCAAAGGCGCAGAGATTTTTAACGCAAAGGCGCAGAGAACGCAGAGGGCGCAAAGGTTTTTGGGATGGGGGTCATCCTCAGCGTCCTCCGCGCCCCCTGCGGTAAAAAACACACCTCCCTCCCCCTCCGGGTGAGGGGCAAGGGGTGGGGGCTGACAAGCACATACATACGGAGGATGTTCCACACCAATGAAGATAGCTGTTCTCGCCGACATTCACGCGAATCTCGCCGCGTTTCGCGCGGTGATTGCCGATATTGAGCAGTGGCAGCCTGATACGGTCATCATTGCCGGTGACATCATCAATCGCGGCCCGCAACCACGCCCTTGCCTTGAGCTAGCCTTGCAGATGCAGGCTGAACGAGGCTGGCATGTGTTACGCGGCAATCATGAGGGTTACATCCTCAGCTATGACCACGATCTGAACGCGGGCCATCCGCCGCAGGGCGGCCAGCGCGTATTGCACGGGCCGATTATCTGGACGCATCAGGAAGTGGTTGATCTGTTGCCGCAGATCAAGGCACTCCCCACGAGGTTGGCGTTAGCAACGCCGGGTGGGACGGTGATGGTCTATCACGGCTCGATCCATCACGACCGTGATGGTCTGTTGCCCTCTCATTCGCAGCTCGAATTGCAGGCCAAGATTGATCCGGAAGCTGCGGTGTTTTGTACTGCTCACACCCACATGCCGTTCACCCGCTGGGTTGGCCAGACGTTGGTGGTGAACGTGGGGTCGGTGGGGTTGCCCTTCGATGGCGACTGGCGGGCCGCGTATGCTCGCCTGACACTCGACCAGCACGGCTGGCAGGCGCAGATTGTACGGGTGCCGTACGATCGCGCCGCTACGCTGCATGCGGCGCGCGCGGTGATGATTCCTGCGTGCGGGCCGATTGCCCAGATTATGGTGCGCGAGCTGGAAATGGCGCGCTCGTTTCTGTTCGATTTTGTGCCGGTGTATTACGATCCGGTGATCGCCGGCAAGATAAGCGCGGACGAGGCCGTCCACCGGTTTTTGGCCGACCTTGACCGGCTGCCGGCTACGGCTCCTGCACTCGCAACGGCGCCGTCGCTTCTAATGCCTTAACCAGATCGCACAGCAGCTCGTTGAACGGCGTCGGCACGCCGAGCCGGCGTCCTTCACGCACAATCGCGCCGTTGATGGTGTCGATTTCGGTGGGTGCGCCGCGCAAGATATCTTGCAGCATTGACGAGCGATTTGCCGCGGTCGCTTGCGCCACGGCCAGCGTCTCGGCCACAGGATCGGCTAACGCCAGTGTAATCCCGGCGGCGCGTGCGACGGCCACCGCTTCCTCGACCGCCTGCCGGACAAGGGCAGATGCTGCCGGCACGCTTGCCAAAGCGCCATTGGGAACGCGCAGGATCGCGGTGAGCGCGTTGATGCCCACGTTCACAATCAATTTGCCCCAGACCAAACTGTTGAGATCAGTTGAAACCCCAGCCGGCAAGCCGGCGGTGCGAAACGTGTCGGCGAGGGCATAAGCGATGCTGAGCGACGGCGCTGCGCCAAACGTGGTCGGCCCGCGACCGGCGAGACGTACCCGTCCGGGGCCAAGCAGGGTTGCGCCGAGCGTGGTGACGGCTTGCCCAACGCGCAATGTTCCCAGCCGCCGGCTCAGCACTTCAGCGTTCCCTAGCCCATTTTGCAGTGTGTACGCTACCCCGCCGGGTTTCAAAAGCTGCGCGGCTGTCTCGGCGGCCCACGCGGTTTGGGCGGCCTTGACAGTAACGAGCGCGACATCAACCGGCTCAACACTCGCCGGGTCAGTCGTTGCTGGGATCGAACGGCTGGTTTCGTCGCCATTATAGGTGCAGCGCAACCCGGTCGCGTTGATGGCGCCGACGTGTTCCGCCCACGGATCCACGAGCGTGATCGAAATGACAGGAGCAAGGTGGAAGCCGATCACACTGCCGAGCGCACCAGCGCCAATAATTGCAATCTTCATGGTGGGCGACCTCTGTTATACTACTGTCACGACCATGGTAGCACAGCAGATGAGAAGGTGCGCTATGAAGCAGAGCTGGAGATGGCTCATCGCAAGTCTGGTCTTGTGGCTGGTTGGTTGTGGGGGAGTAGCAGCGCCACCGACACCGACGCCGACTCCCGATCCGCGCGCGTTGGCAGCGGCTATCGGTCAGGCAACCCAAAATAGCCAGAGTGCCCATTTTCGGATTACCCTGACCGGCAAGCCGGTGGCGCTCGATGCAGGCGGGGTGACGACACTGAATGGCATCGAAGGCGATTTGCGCCGGCCTGATGCTGTGCTCTCGGTGCTCAACATCACGCTTGGCAATGCAATTGGCGAGATCCGGACGGTCTCGCTGGCCGGCAAGCAGTATACGACGAATCCGATTACCCGCCAGTGGATGTGTCTGCAACCCGGCTCGACCTTTGATCCGGCGGTCTTGTTTGCTCCCGATATTGGGATCGAGGCGTTGCTGGCGAACCAGTTTGCCGATGTGACGCTGGTGGGGATTGAAGACCTGAACGGTCGCCCGCATTACCATCTGCGCGGTACGCTACCGGCTGACAAGTTGCGCGCGATCAGCCTCAATCTGTTGGGGGCAGGGCCTGTCGCTACTGATTTGTGGGCCGATCAGGCGACGATGCGCGCTAGCCGGGTGGTGCTGGTTGATACGGCTACCGATGCGACTAGTCCCAGCACGTGGACGCTTGAGTTTAGCGAATACGACAAGACGGTTGATGTTCGCGAACCGGTGCAATGCCCATGACGAATCCTGCGCTGACCAAAGCCGGAGTGCGCACGTTCGATCCCCGGATTACGCTGGGATTGGTCTGCTTGGCGATCTTTATCGGCGCGGTTGACTTGACCGTCATTAGCGCGGCGTTGCCGAAGGTCATGATCGACCTGCGCCTGTCGCTTGACACCGAACTTAACCGCGCGTCGTGGGCAGTGAGCGGCTATTTGCTGGCCTATACGGTGAGCATCACCTTTATGGGCCGCTTGTCGGATCTTCTCGGGCGGCGCATGGTCTACCTGCTCTGCTTGGTCGTCTTTTTGATCGGGTCGGCGTGGGTGGCCGCTGCGCCTAATCTGACGATGCTAATCATTGGCCGGGTAGTGCAGGCGCTGGGTGCGGGGGCGATGGTGCCGGTCTCGATGGCGCTGGTCGGCGATCTCTTTCCTCCCGGCCAGCGCGCGGCGGCGCTCGGTTTGATCGGCGCGGTTGATACCGCCGGCTGGATGGTCGGCCATCTTTACGGCGGCGTGCTGATGCGGATTTTCGACGATTGGCGGCTGCTCTTCTGGCTGAATCTGCCGATCGGGCTGGTGGCGTTGGGGTTGACGTGGTACGCATTGCGCCAGATTCCTACCCCGCCGCGAGCCGGCCATTTCGATTGGCTGGGCACGGTGTTGCTCAGTGGCAGTCTGGTGGCGTTGAATGTCGGCTTGGCTGCCGGTAGTGAATTGGGTGCAACCGATTTCTACGGCGAGCGGCTGGGGCCGCCGCCCTACGCCGGGCCGCTGGTGATAGTGGCGCTGGTGTTGCTGGCCCTCTTCGTCTGGGCCGAGCGGCGCAGCGCCGATCCGCTGATCGGGCTGGAACTCTTTACCCGGCGCGATACCGCGATGGCTTGCGTGATCAATGTCATGGTCGGGTTTGGGCTGGCGATTGCGATCACGAATGTGCCACTCTATATCAATACCTATCTGCTGCTCTACAACCCAACCGATAGCGATATTCTGCGGGTGGCGGCGTGGGATGCCGGCTGGATGTTGTCAGCCTTGACCTTGACGATGGCGGCAGCGGCGCTGCCGGGTGGGTTGTTGACCGGCCGCTACGGCGGGCGATTGCCGGCGTTGCTCGGTTTGGCCCTCGCGTTGGTTGGCTATACGCTGATGGCATTTTGGGGGCCTGAAGCGACCTACCTGCGCATGGGCCTTGAGCTGGCGTTGACTGGGCTTGGCCTTGGCTTGGTAATTGCGCCGGTGGCCGATACGGTCGTGGCGGCAGCCGGTGAAGACCGGCGCGGCGCTGCGTCGGCGTTGGTGATTGCGTTGCGACTGGTGGGGATGACGGTCGGCGTCGCGATCTTGACCCTCTGGGGCGTACATCGCCAAGATGAATTGCGGCGGGCCGGCGCCGATAACCCGCTGGCTATGACCGACCCGGCCCGATTCCTGATGGAGATTGCGGCGCAGGTGATCGGCGAAACATTTTTGTTCGGCGCAGCGGCGTGTGTGGTCGGGCTGCTGGCAGCGTGGTTGATGCGCCAAGTCTCCGCCGGTGCGGATGGTAAGCAGTAAACCCGCTTGCTATGGAGTGCGGCAGTACAACTGCCGCACCTCACTCCGCAGTATCGCTGGGTTTGATAACAACAGAACGGATATGTTCAATGCACGACGAAGAGATTCAGCGCCTTATCGCGCAGCGGTTGCCGGCTGATGTGCGGGCTGGCCCGGCTGAGATTCGCCGGTACAGCGACGAATTGATCATCATTCTGCCTATCGCGCGTCCGCTCGAAGAGATTCCGCTCTTGCGCGAGCAGACCCGGCGTGACCGGATGCGGATCGCGCGCGAAATCGAACGCCACAGCGGGGTGCCAGTGGCGTGGGGGATGCGCGCCGCCGGCCACGAGGTGCTCTTTACCACCCGCACCGTGCCGGTGATGACCCGGCTGGGTCGCGCTGAACGCGAATTGCTCGATCTATTGGTCGCAGTTGGCATCGCCGATACCCGCAGCAGCGCATTGGCCTACATTGCCCGCGCCTTTGCCTACGAACACCGTGAATGGCTGGCCGAAGCCCGCCTCGCCGTCGGTGAAATGGCCCGCGTGCGCGCCCGGCTCCAACTCACGCCGCGCCCCGGCCCGCCCCCCGTGCCGCCGGTTGCCGAGGGTGATTGACGTGATGCGGAGGAATCATCCGCAGCGATAGCGCTTTTGGGTCTTTTCGCGGCTATCAGCAACCCGCTTGACAAAATCCCTACCATGCTGCTAACCTTAAAGGCGTCGGGGCGTGGCTCAGCCTGGTAGAGCACCGCGTTTGGGACGCGGGGGTCGTGGGTTCAAATCCCTCCGCCCCGACCACATTCGCCACGTGGCAATGACCGCCGGCCCTTAACCGGCGGTCTTCATGTGTGGAGCAGCTATGGCGACGGTTCTGATCGTCGAAGATGAAACGACACTGGCCGAGACCCTGCGGTATAACCTCGAACGCGAAGGGTATTCAGTGATTGTTGCGGCAGACGGGGTGCATGGTCTCGACCGCGCCCGCCGCGATCAGCCCGATTTGGTTGTGCTCGATATTATGCTCCCCCGGCTCGATGGCTTCTCGGTCTGTCGCATCCTCCGCCAAGAGAGCGATGTGCCGATTATGATGCTCACCGCTCGCCAAGATGAGGTCGATCGGATTGCCGGCCTCGAACTTGGCGCCGATGATTACATTAGCAAGCCATTCAGCCTCGGCGAGTTTCTGGCCCGCGTGCGCGCTATTTTGCGCCGCAGCGAACGCCAACCCCACTCGATTGTCCGTGAAGTGCTGGAGGCGGGTTCGATCCGGGTTGATACCAGTAGCCGGCGGGCATGGCGCAACGGCCACGAGCTCAACTTGCCCCAAAAAGAGTTCGACCTGCTCACCTGCCTGATGCGCAATCGCGGTATTGCCCTCACCCGCGATCTGCTGCTCGAGCGAGTTTGGGGGCAAGATTTCATCGGCGATAGCCGCACCGTCGATGTTCATATTCGCTGGCTGCGCGAAAAGATCGAACCCGATCCCGGCAAGCCGACGTATATTCAGACCGTGCGCGGCGTCGGCTACCGGTTTGAGCCGCCTGCCGATCAGTCGTGACCGGGGTTATGGATTTGGGGAATGCGGCAGCTTCGCCGCCGCATCCGCGCCAGTTTAGAGGGCTGAAGCCGTAGCATCCGCAGCTATCTCGCTGAGATTGCTATGTTGCCCCTTGCAATGCCATCCATAAACGTGACCAAACCGGTTTCCCTGACCCGGCAACGTACAGCCAACAGCATAGAATCTGCATGACCCTGCTTGAATTGACGCTAACGGTGGCTACAGTAGTGCTGGCGGTGAGCTTGATCCTCAGCGTCCGCCGTTGGCGTCGGTTCGAGCGTAAGCTGGCCACGAGCGCCGCTGCACCATCGCTCACCTCGCCTGAGCCGCAACAGGATCACCTGATGATCTCGTCTGACAATTCGCCGGCAATGCTGATTGATCCCGTTCCCGCATTACTCGTTCCCCAACGCCAGCCCCTGTTCCTCGCCCTCGCCCAAGCGGTTGATACCGGTGTGATTGTGGTTGACGCCGAGCGCCAGATCGTCTTTCACAATGACGCGGCGAGCCATCTACTGGCGGGCCAAGGGAGCGCAACTGGCAGTGGCTTGATTACGCTCTTGCGCGATCACCAAGCCGATCTGCTGGCGCGCGATGTGATCGCCGACGGCGAACGGCGGGAATTGACGATTCGCCCGCTGGCGACTGGTCGCACGTTACATTTGCACTATGTGCCGCTGGTGGCCCAAGCCGGCCAGCCGGAAGGGGCGTTGATCGTTATTCGCGACTTGACCCAGATTAGCATGCTCGAACGGGCGCGGCGCGATTTGGTGGCGAACGTCTCGCACGAGCTGCGCACGCCGCTCGCCTCGCTCAAGTTGTTGGTAGAGACGTTGCAATCGGCGCCGCCACCTGATATTGCGGGGAGAATGCTCGAGCAGATGGCGCAAGAGATCGATGCGGTGACGCAACTGGTTGATGAGTTGCACGAACTCTCGCGGCTCGAGTCGGGGCGGGTGTCGCTCAAGTTAGCGCCGCTGGCGGTTGGGCCGGTGATCGAGCGGGCCGTGGAACGCATCCGGCCTCAAGCCGATCGAAAACACCAGACTATCTGCGCTGAGGCGTTGCCTGATCTGCCGCCGGCGCTGATGGATAGCGACCGGATTGGGCAGGTGTTGCTCAATTTGCTGCACAATGCGGTCAAGTTTACCCCCGAAGGCGGCACAATCACGGTTGCAGCCAAGGTGCTTCATATTACAGTAGACGATCCTCCTTCGCGCGAGGATCGACCGCCGCACCCCGCCGGCACGTGGGTGCTGATTAGCGTCAGCGATACCGGTATTGGCATTCCGAGCCGCGAGTTGCGCCGGATCTTCGAGCGGTTCTACAAAGTTGATCGGGCGCGCACCCGCCACGCCGGCGGCACTGGCTTGGGTTTAGCGATTGCCAAGCATCTGGTCGAAGGGCATGGTGGCCGGATCTGGGCCAGCAGCCAAGAAGGGCAGGGTTCGACCTTCTGGTTTACGCTGCCGGCGGCGTAACGGTCACGCACTGCGCACAAAGAACCACACCGTTAACCCGATACTAATCACCACCACGGCGATCCGCACCCGGCGGGCATCGATCCGCCGGGCAATCGCCGCACCGCCGTAGCCGCCAGCGATCGCGCCGATCGTCATGATCAGGGCCGGCAGCCACGCGATCAAGCCGGTGGCCACGAAGGTTGCCACCGCAATCCCGTTGACGAGCGCTGCCTGCAACGTCTTCAGCGCATTCATCCGGTGAATGTTGTCGTGACCGAGCAGGGCCAGTGCAGCCAGCGTGAGAATGCCCAACCCGGCGCCAAAAAAGCCGCCGTAAATGGCAATCGCAATATAGATAGCGATCACCAGCCAGCGCTGGCCGTTACCCTCGCCGACCATCCGTTGTGCCAAGCGGGTGATCTGCGGGCTAAAGGTAAAGACCAGCGTGGCGAAGAGCAACAGGTACGGGATCAGCGCGGTAAAACGCCGTTCGTCGGTATAGAGCAGCAAGATTGCGCCGAGCAACCCGCCGAGCAGGCTTAACCCGCTAAAGAGCCAAATATCGCGCTGCTGGCCGCGCAGTTCGCGCCGGTATGCGCCGATGCTGGCCAGCGTGCCCGGCCACAGCGCCAGCGCGTTAGTGGCATTGGCCACAATGGGCGGCACGCCGGCCACCAAGAGCGCAGGGAATGAAAAAAAACTGCCGCCGCCGGCGATCGCGTTCAGCGCGCCGGCCAGCAGCGCCGCGGTGAAGATGAGGAGTAAGTCGAAGAGTTCCACGTCACATTCCTTTCAATCATCAGATCATCAGATGTTATCAAGCGTAAAAAATCAGGCGTTACCGGCGCTATGGCGCAGCGTCGCTTCGTGCCGGGCCAGAATCTGGCGCGTCACCGCAACTGCTGCCGCTGCATCTCCTGCTGCAATCGCCGCGACCAGATCAACATGCGAGCGATCATCAGCGGCTGGCGCGGCAACATCCCACAAGACACCGAGCGCGTCGCGGAGCGTGACGGCAAACATCCGGTAGAGATCACTGAGCATCGGGTTGTGGGTAGCGCGAGCAATGGCGCAGTGCAACTCGATGTCAGCGGCGAGCGCCGCGGCGGTATCACGATTGGCCAGCGCCGCCGAGCGCGCCGCCAACCAGTGCCGGATCGCGGCCAGATCATCGTCGCTGCGCCGTTCGGCGGCCAACGCCACGACTTCCAGCTCTAATGCGCGCCGCACCTCATGCACTTCTTGTACTTTCGCTTGCCGCAACCGCACAGCTAACGGCTCGGCGACCGCCGTGGCGCGCACGTAGGTGCCGTCGCCTTGGCGCACTTCGAGCAAGCCTTCGTGGGCCAACGCCCGAATCGCCTCGCGTACCGTCGAGCGTCCGACGCCGAGTTGCGCCATCAGTTGCGGTTCGGGTGGCAGCCGGCTGCCGACCGGGTACGCCTGTGTCTTCAGTTGCTGGCGCAGGTGCTCGATAACTTGTTCGACTAACCGTTGCCGGGAAAGGGGCATAAGCGCCTCTGCCAAAAGATCATATCATCTGATGTATTAGTGTACGCTACGCGGTGTGTGTTTGTCAACCGGCATAACTTGCTCATCAGCCGCATCGCGGCTACAATACAAAGCATAGCGCAACGCTGCGGCTGACCGTCCGCTGTGGAGCAAGCCTCATGTCCGAATTACGGCAGAATATTGCCACCCGTGAATGGGTGATCATTGCCAGTGAACGCGCGCGCCGTCCCAATGCGTTTACCGAGACCCGCCAGCAACCGCTCACTGCTGAACGTCCGCCCCACGACCCGCATTGCCCCTTTTGCGTTGGCAACGAAGAACTCGATCTCGAAGTTGAGCGCCATCCCGCGATTGGGGCATGGCAGTTGCGGATTGTGCGCAACAAATATCCGGCCTTGCACGATCACGGGCCGGTGGTGCGCCATTTTGACGGGGTGCGGCGCACGATCAGCGGCTATGGCTACCACGAAGTGCTAGTTGAGCATCCGAACCACAACACGACTCTCGGCCTGATGACCCATGCCGAGGTGCGGGCCGTGCTGGCGGTCTATCTCAGTCGCGGGAAGGCTATGAGCACCGATCCGCGGATCGAGCAGATTGTCATCTTTAAGAATCACGGCGAACGGGCCGGCGCGTCGTTGCAACATCCGCACAGCCAGATTATGGCGGTGCCAGTCGTGCCGAGCGATATTCGCCACCGGATTGAAGAAGCGCGCCGGTTTTTTGATGATACCGGCCAGTGCGTCTTCTGCACGATGCTGGCCGATGAAGTGGCTCGCAATGAACGAATCGTCTACGCGAATGATGAATTTGTCGCGTTTGTGCTCTACGCTGCTTCGTCGCCGTTTCACCTTTGGATTTTGCCGCGCAAGCATCGGGCGAGTTTTTTTCATCTCGACGAATCTGAGCTCGATGGCTTAGCCGATGTGGTGCGCGAGGTCTTCCACCGGCTCTACTACCGGCTCAACGATCCCGATTTTAATCTGGTGCTCCGCTCGACGCCGGCCAAAGAGCCGGAAAACGGCTATTTTCATTGGTATCTGGCGGTGGTGCCGCGCCTGTCGTATATGGCTGGGTTTGAGATGGGCAGCGGCATCTTTATTAATCCGAGCATTCCCGAAGCGTGCGCGGAGTTTTTGCGCGAATGAGGAACATACGCTGACAATTTATGTGATTTCTAGTACATATTTGCAAGTCGATGGTTTAACTACTATTGCTGCAACAATGATTCAAAAATCGGTTATACTATCGTTTAACTACTCAGAGACGAGAGGCTCAGGCTAAGGTTCCGGCTTTGTTGCCAATGATAGAGGAGCTCTGCTACCATGACCGGCGCATTCCCCCTCAGCGACGAAACAGTCAAAGCCCTTGCGCCGTGTGATTTGCCGTTGCTGCGCCACGATCCCTTTGTGCGCAGCGTGAGCAGCGTCAGCATTGCCACCTTGCCGGAACATGTGCAGCCGGTGGTGCGGCGACTGTATGATACGCTGCTCGCTATTTTCAGCCGATTTGACCAGATGCGCCGGGTTAATCTCGGCGAACTGCGCCAGTTTTTGCACGAGACGGGATGGCACGATTTGATGCATGAACTGCGCGGCATCTCGCTCAGCCGGCAAGATCCGCTGTTAGGGCAGGTGATCCACGATATTCGCGGCGGGTCGTTGCAGGCGCTAGCGCTGCAATTGCAACTGCTCGAATTTGATCAGGCGCAGCCTTCTGATGTCGAACGGATCTATCTACTGGTGCGCGATCACCTCAAGATTATGCGCAACTGCGTGCCCGATCTCGATCCGGTGCGCACGGCCCGCGATATTGAATTGCGCGCGCACGGTGTTGATCTGTTATTGGAAAAGTGGCAACAAGCCGATTATCGCTTGCCCGACGGCACGGCCCAAGTTGTGGTCGATGCCCGTTATAACGGGGTGGTGGCCGACCGGTGCGTCGAGTTTTCGGCCCTCGATCGGGTGATCTACAATCTGATCAATAACGCCACCCGCCACAGCGCCGATCATCGGGTGATGGTCGGCATTTACCCCCTGTTCGAGTGCTCATCGCAAAGCCTGCGTTTTATTGTGGCAAACCGGATCGATCCGCTGCAACGCAACGCACTTGAGCAGCGCTTCGGCCTGCATTGGAGCGATCTGTTCCGCGGCGGCTTTACGTTTAGCAGCGATGGCAGTAAGGGCCATGGCTTTGGCTTGGCGATTTGCGCTGAGCTAGTGGCGAATGCGTACGGTCTGCCCAATGGCCCCGCGGCGATTGCCGGCAACTATGTCGGCGCTCTCCCCCACGGCGATCTGTTTGTGGCTTGGTTCCACTGGCCGGTTGCGGCCCCGTAAGTGCATCCTTTGCTCCGCTTAGGCCCAGACCATTGGTCTGGGTCAGTTGTATTTGTCTCCCGCATTCCGGCTTGCAGGAGACCGCGGCGACTGCTATACTGATTCATACGCTGCCGCGCCCTGCACGGACATTTGCTTCTCATGGATGAGCTGCTGGACCTCGAATTGAGTCTGCGTGGCCTTGGCAATGCCGGCTACGCAGTGGCGCTATCGTTTAGCGATCCCGATAGCGATGCCGATGTGCGGATCGAGCGGGGGACCAGCGAGCATCCGATCCGGTTTGATCTTGAGCGATTGCGCGCAGTGGCTGCTGATCCGGCGGCTTACGGCGCAGCGCTCGGTTCAATGCTGTTTAGCGACGGTGATATTCTTGCCCAGTTTACCGCCGCACGCGCGATTGCTCGCCGCGGTCGCCGTCCGATCCCTATCCGTTTCCGGCTCTTTATTGCCCCAAGTGCCGCTGAGTTGCATGCGCTGCGTTGGGAGACGCTGCGCACGCCTGATGGCGAGCCGTTGCTGATGGGTGAAGAGGTCTTCTTTTCGCGCTATGTCACCAGCAACGATGTACAGCCGATCCGCGCCCGCCCGCGCGGCGCCTTGCGCGTGCTGGTTGCGATCGCTAATCCTGCTGGCGTTGAGCGGTTCGGTTTGGCGCCGGTTGATGTGGCTGGCGAATTGGCTCGCGCGCGGGCAGGGTTTGGCGAGTTCGATCTGGTTGCGCTTACTGAACCCGGCGCGGCGACAGTCGATCAGATCATTTCCTCTCTGCGTGGGGCGGCTCGTGAGGGCCGCCCGTTTGATATTTTGTATCTGGTGGCGCACGGCAGCTATGTCGAAGGCAATACCTACCTCTGGCTGGTGAAGCCGGATAATGCCTTCGAGCGGGTCGATGGCGCATCGTTTTGCCAGCGCCTGCGCGAACTCAGCGAGCGTCCGCGCTTGGTGATGTTGATCGCCTGCCAGAGCGCCGGCGGGATGACTGCCGATAACGGTGCGTTGTCGGTGATTGGGCCGCGCTTGGCCGAAGCCGGCATTCCGGCGGTGATCGCGATGCAAGGCAATGTCTCGATGCGCTTGACCGAGCGGTTTGTGCCGGCCTTCTGCAAAGAATTGCTCCACGATGGCGTGATTGATGCAGCGATGGCGCTGGCCCGCGGCGCGGTGCGCGATCTGCCTGATCACTTGGATGCCGGTGCTCTATTCGCGCCTTAAGAGTGGTCGTATCTGGTATGTGCCCGGCTTTGCCGATGAGCGCGATACCGCCGAGAAGATCGAGGCGATTGCCGGCTATATGAGCGATGGTCTTTGTACGCCGGTGATCGGCCCGCAATTGGCCGAGACTCGCCTCGGTTCCAGCCGTATGATTGCGCGGATGTGGGCCGAACGCTATCGCTATCCAATGGAGGATTACGAGCGCGAGCAGTTGGCGTATGTGGCCCAATTTCTCTCGATCAAACACGATTATCGTTTTCCCCGCCGCTCATTGATCGAGACGCTCCGCCAATCGCTGATCGATGAATACCGCGATGTGTTGCCTGATCTCGACCGGCTCGATCTGCTTGACCTCTACCGGACGGTTGGCCGCTATGAGCGGGCGCGCGATCCGTTTGACCCGTACCGGACGTTGGCCGCACAGCCGTTGCCGATCTATGTGACGGCAAATGCTTCAAATATGCTGAGTGAGGCGCTGATCGAAGCGGGGAAGCAACCGGTTATCGAGTTGTGCCGGTGGAATGAGGATCTTGATCGGCTGCCCTCGATCTTCGAGCGTGAACCGGACTATCGACCGAGCGCCGAGCGGCCATTGCTCTTCCATCTGTTCGGGAGTTTTGACCAACCAGAAACATTGGTCTTGACCGAGGACGACTATTTTGATTTTTTGATCAACATTGCCGCCGAACGCGAGCGTATTCCGGCGATTGTGCGCGATGCGCTAGCTGATAGCGCGTTGCTCTTTTTGGGTTTTGAGCTGGAGGATATCGGTTTTCGCACGCTGTTCCACAGTCTGATCAAACCGTTGCGCGGCGCTTCCCGGCGGCGGCGCTACGTTCAGATCGCCGGCCAGCTCATGCCGCGCGAAGATCAGGTGTTGCAGCCAGATCGGGCGGTTCGCTATTTGGAAGCCTATTTTCAAGATACAGCCGCCATTAGTATCTTTTGGGGCAGTCCGCGCGATTTCTGCGTGGCCCTTGCCGCTCAGCTTGCCGAGAGTGACCGGCCCCGGCGCCGGCGCGGTTTCTAATGGAAACGCTACACCACAATCCCTATCTGGGGCCACGGGCCTTTACCCGCGAACACCGGTTGTATGGTCGCGATCGCGAGCTGCGCGATCTGACCAGCTTGCTGGTGTCTGAGCGGATTGTGCTGCTCTATTCGCCATCGGGCGCCGGCAAGAGTTCGTTGGTGCAGGCCGCTTTGATCCCGGCGCTCGAAGCGCGCCGGTTTCGGGTGTTGCCGATTGTGCGGGTTGGCTTGGCGTTGCCTGCTAGTATGCCGCCTGACGCCAATCGCTATTTGGCCGCCGCGGCACTCTCGATTGGCGGCGACGAGGCGATCGAGCGGTCGTTGGCCGAGCTGATTGTGCCGCCGGAACAGACCGATCCTGATGATACGGTGCTCATTTTCGATCAGTTTGAAGAGTTGCTGACGGTCGATCCGCTGCATCGCGCGGCGAAAGAGCAGTTTTGCCGGACGGTGGGCGATCTGTTGCGCGCCAATCGCTTTCTGTGGGCATTGTTTATCATTCGCGAAGATTATCTCGCGCCGTTGATGGAGTATGCCCACTTCTTCCCCTCACGGTTCCGCAACACCTTCCGGCTTGATCTGCTTGGCCCGGAAGCGGCGCTGGCGGCGATCCGCCGTCCGGCGCTCGATGCCGGGGTTGAGTTTGAGCTGGCGACGGCCCGCAGTCTGGTGGACGATTTACGCCGCGCGCGGGTGCAACTAGTATCGGATCAGGTGGAGACGATGCTGGGCGCGACGGTCGAGCCGGTACAGTTGCAGGTGGTCTGTTACCGCTTGTGGCAGCGGCTGTTTCCTGATGGTGCGCCGGCGGGGGCAGCGATTACGTCCGCTGCCCTTCGTATGATCGGTTCGGTTGATGAGGCGCTGGCCGATTATTATGCCGAGCGGGTGGCTGCCGCCGCCGCTGCGAGCGGGGTGCGCGAGCGGGTCATCCGCGATTGGTTTGATCAGCAGTTGATCACGGCAGGCAACATTCGCAATCAGGTGCTGCGTGGCGAAGGCGTTACCGCTGGCTTGCCCAATGCGGCCTTGCCGCCGTTGATCAACGCCTATTTGATCCGTGCCGAACAGCGGCGCAATTTTACGTGGTATGAGCTGGCCCACGATCGTTTGATTGAACCGGTGCGGCAGAATAATGCTGCGTGGCGCGAGCGGCTGGCGCCGTTTCAACGCCAAGCGGCGCTATGGTCAGCAACCGATCGCCCGGCCAGCTTGCTCTTGCAAGATGCCGATCTGGCCGCGGCACAGGCGTGGGTCGCAGCGCATCCCGAACAGGTCGAGCAGATTGATGAAGAATTCCTCAAAGCCTGTCGCGAACGCCAAGCCGAGATCGATGCTGATCGCCGGCGCGAGCGGCTCATCCGGCGGTTGGGGGTGGTGTCGGCAGTGCTGGCGGTGGTGATGCTGATCGCCGCTACTGCCGCTTTTCTTGCTTATCAAGAGGCCGATCGCCTATCGCGCTTGGCCCGTGCCCGCGAACTGGCCGCCGAAGCGGCAGTGAACCTCGCAGTCGATCCGCAACTGTCGCTGTTGCTGGCCCGGCAGGCGGTGCTGGTGCATCGTGAGCGGAACGAGCCGGTTGATTTGGCGGCGGAATCGATCCTCTACCGGGCATTGGCAGTATCGCGGGCGCGCGCGACGGTCGATCTCGGCGCCTCGGTGACGGCATTAGCCGTGAGTGCTGATGATCGCTGGTGGGCCGCCGCGACGATCTCTGAAGCTGGCGCGGTTGAAGTAGTGCTGGTTGAGCGGGCCGATGGCCGGATGCAACGGCTAGCCGGCGCGTCTGATCTGGTCGCGGCGCTCGCGTTTAGCCCCGATAGCAGCAAACTAGTTGCGGTCACGTGGGATGGCATGGTGTTGGGGTGGGCCACGGCCAACCCCGGTCAGGCCACTCGCTGGTTGCATCCGGCAGTGGCGGGCGGTAATACGCCGGTGCAACAGGACGCGACCTTAGGCGTGCGCCTGCTCGATGTGGTGTTTGGGCCTGATGGCAACAGTGTCTATACCGCCGGGTATGACGGTTGGTTGCGGCGGTGGGATGCGGTCAGCGGACGGCAGGTGGTGATCGGTGGTGAAGAGGGCGTCCCGCTGGTAAGTCTGACGATCGATCCCGCCGGTGTGCGTATCGCAGCGGCCACCCAAACCGGTGAGCTGTTTGTGTGGCGGTTGCGCCTGACGCCGACGATGAGCGCAGCACGTGGAGCGATGCTGAGTTGCAGGAGGAGGAGGATAAGGCG
>NZ_LWQS01000054.1 GCF_001650695.1 Chloroflexus islandicus | reverse complement strand
CCCCTGCCCCTCCCCCGCTGGGGGAGGGGAGTCGGACTCCTCCCCCCGGAGGGGAGAGGCTGGGAGGGGGCACATCCCCCGCTGATACGGTAAACGAGCCGCCAAACACCACCACATAGCCATCTTTTTGTGCCTCTTGGGTGGTTTAGTGGCTATTCCTCCCCTCTCCCGCGCCAGTGGGAGAGGGGCTGGGGGTGAGGGTGAAATAGCCAATCTCAAAGCCATCCAACGCCTCTGCGCTCATACGTTCTGTCCGCCCTTGAACCCGCTGAGGGAGGGGGGCACATCTCCCCGCTGATACGGTAAACGAGCCGCCAAACACCACCATATAGCCATCTTTTTGTGCCTCTTGGGTGGTTTAGTGGCTATTCCTCCCCTCTCCCGCGCCAGTGGGTTGAAGGGCATGGGGCGCGGGCCGCCGGCCCGCTTGAACGCCAACCGCGCTCATTGGATTGGCCTCACGCTCCTATCCTGATCAACCAGCTCTGAATCTGCTTCGGCCCGCAACGCAATGCGAGCACGCCATCAACCACCGGCTGCGCCGGCCCGATCGTATCACCGGCGAGATTGATCGGCTGCGCGGCACTGGTTGGCAAACCCAACCGCAAGCTACCCACCGCCTCGGTATCGTTTGGATTGTAGACCCGCACCTCCAGCGTGTGAGCCGCCGCCAACCGCACACAACTCAGCGTCAGCGGCCCTTCCAGTGCCAGCAGACTACCGGTTGGCGGCATAGCACCCTGTCCCGGCTGGCGGCGCTGGGTCGCCTGTACCCCTCCGGCCAGTTGCTGCGCCAACAGATTGAGCCGGCTGCGGTCAGGAGGCTCGCGCAGCGGCAGCAGCCACATCCGGTAGCGCAATTCAGCGTTGAGTAATAACCCATCCGGCTCGCCATCGGTAAAGACAGTGCGGCGAGTGCTGCGCAGCAACGTCAGCGCAATCGCCCGATCGGGCCGGTTGCGCACCGCTGTCTCCAGCAGCCCGGGAGCAACTAGCGCCAACCCGCGCCCGCCAGCATAGACCGCCGTCCAGTTGCGTTGCGGACGGGTTTCTACCTCGAGCTCGCGGTAGCGGTAGTTGTCGGCGCGCACGGCAACCGGTCGCTCCACTACATCAAACGCGCCATCAGCGAGATAGGTATCTGCTGGCGCGTGGGTCGGGAAGATCGCGCGCAACCGGTGATCGGCAGCGGTATTGTGAAGCTGAAGCTCAATCTCAACCCGGTCGCAGGCTGGTCGCAGACTGAGGTCAATCGTCACCGGCAACTCAACCCATTCGCAAGAGCGTTGCATCGCGCTGAAATCAAACTGCGCCGGCACCCGCAACTGCCGCTGCACGCGCAACGTAGTCAGATAGGGGCCATTGTGCAGCACGCTCACCGTGGCCGTACCGCCGCTTACCGGCGCGCCGGCCAGTGCCGGGCCGTGGTACCAGCCATCGCCGATATCGGCATCGTCGCTGAAATCGAGTAAGCCAGAGTAGTGCTGATGACTGACCAGATCGTGCAAGGTGATCGTACCATCGGCAGCCACCTCTACCGCCAACCGGCCATTGCTCATGCTCCGCTCACCGGTAAGCATGCCTGCACTGGGGTGGCGGGTCGGTTGCGCGATTGGCCGCCGGGCCGGGTGCGGCGGCAGCGGATCAAGCGCGCCGGGGCGGATGGTCAAGGTGGTGTAGCCGAGCGACGGCAACGCCAGCGGCAAGCTCACCCGCACCTCATCAACGTGGTAGACAGCGGGGAAGGTATGCGGGAAGGCAGCAAACCGGGTGCGCTGGCGGCGTTGGGCCAAGCGTTGGTACGGAATCTCGCGCCCATCCGGCCCATAGACACGAAACGCCGGCAACGGCTCAAAACCGAAAAACTCGCTGAAGGCCGGCCAGTCGGGCGGCAATTCCAAAGTCAGCTCAACGGTCTCGGCGACCGGCGCCGGCACCGGATGAAACACTGTCACCTGTAGCGCATCGCCATCATCAGACTGAACGCCAATTCGCGCCGCCAACGCCTGCATCGCCTGCGCCGCCGCCAATTCGGCAATCTGCCGGCATTGGCTGTAGCGATAGCGCATATCGCGATGCACCAGATCGATGCTGCATCCACCGAGCGAGTCGTGGGGATGGTTCAGCAATAACCAGCGCCATGCCTCAGCCAGAAACGCGGTCTCATCCGGCGCACCTGCAACCAGATGCGCCCATGCCGCCAGCGGCTCGGCCCACTGCACCAGCACCTGCTCGCAAGCGGCATTCTCGAGCTTGAGATCAATCCGGCTGCTGAGCACGCCGGGGATGAGGTACTGCTCATTCTCGGCTCGCGGCGGCAAGGCCGGTTCGCGCAATTCGCCATACGCTTCGGCAGTAATCGATTCGGCGTACTCAAGCACTTCGGCGAGATAGGTGTCGAGATCGCTAAAGACAATCTCGACCGGCGCGGATGGATCGGCGGCATACACTTGTACTGCCTCTGTCACCCGCGGATCCCACGCCAGATGATCGCCGCCGTCAAAGAGCAAGATTGGCGGTAACGCCGTCGCGGCGGCTTCAGCGGCGATAAACGCGACCAGATTGGCCGCCAGTGTTGCTTCATCGATCGTTTGGCCGGCTAGATCAGCGCGCCGCACATCGAAGGCGAAACTGCAATACCCAACCCGGCCAAACCGGTAGACCGGCAGCATCGTACCATCACTACCGTACCAGCGAAAGTGGCGGGCCGGTTCGTTGGTGCCGCGCCAGAGCAGCGCGCCGCGGATGCCAAACCCGGCCAACAGTTGCGGCAGTTGGCCGATGTGGCCAAACTGGTCACACACCAACCCGGCCCGCGATGGCTCGCCGCCCAGTGCGCGCGCGACCTGCATCCCCCGGCGCAAGTTACGGATCAGCGCCTCGCCGCCGCTCAGAAACTCATCGGGAGCAACGTACCACGGCCCCATCACCAGCTTGCCGGCGGCAGTCAAGGCCATGACCTGCGCCCGCCGCTCTGGACGTATCTCCAGATAATCCTCCAGCAAGATCGCCTGCCCGTCGGTGGTAAATGGGCCGGGCAAACGGCCATCGCTCAACCCATCAAGCACGGCATCGAGCAACGTGACCAGCGCATAGCGAAAATGTTGAAACGGACGGTACCATTCACGATCCCAATGCGTGCTCAACACATAATGAGCGCGGCGGCGCGGCATACCGAACTCCATCTCTCAATCACGTTACTATGAAGTGCGGCAGTCCAACTGCCGCATCCCAGCCAGCCTTCCTTGATCCTTGGCTTGCTATGGAGTGCGGCAGTTCAACTGCCGCATCCCAGCCAGCGTTCTTCGATCCTTAGCTTGCTATGGAGTGCGGCAGTCCAACTGCCGCATCCCAGCCAGCCTTCCTTGATCCTTGGCTTGCTATGGAGTGCGGCAGTCTAACTGCCGCATCCCAGCCAGCGTTCCTTGATCCTTGGCTTGCTATGGAGTGCGGCAGTCCAACTGCCGCATCCCAGCCAGCGTTCTTCGATCCTTAGCTTGCTATGGAGTGCGGCAGTCTAACTGCCGCATTCCAGCCAGCGTTCCTTGATCCTTGGCTTGCGATGGAGTGCGGCAGTCCAACTGCCGCATCCCAGCCAGCGTTCTTCGATCCTTAGCTTGCTATGGAGTGCGGCAGTCCAACTGCCGCATCCCAGCCAGCGTTCTTCGATCCTTAGCTTGCTATGGAGTGCGGCAGTCTAACTGCCGCATTCCATTGCTCGCAGCAATCCCCTTGAACGCTCATCCCTTCACCGCCCCGCTCAGACCGCTGACAAAATAGCGCTGCGCAAACACAAAAGCGATCAAGATCGGAATAATCGCGATGATCGTCCCAGCGGCTATCAGGCGAAAATCGGCGGAAAACATCCCGCGCAGCGTATTCAACCCGACCGGCAGCGTATAAATCTCGCGCGTGCGCAGCATCAGCGACGGCCACAACAGCGCATTCCACGAGGTCACCGCAGTAAAAACCGCCGCCGTCACCAACGATGGTCGCACCGTTGGCACGACAATTTGGGCCCAAATCCGCAACTCGCCAGCGCCGTCGATCCGGGCCGCGTCGATCAGGTCGTTCGGCACCGCTTGGTAGGCTTGGCGCAGCAAAAAGATGTTGAAGGCGCTGAAGACATTCGGAAAGATCAGGCTCCACAAGGTGTCATCATAGCGGAAGACTTGCACCGCTAAGATATAGCCCGGCACATAGGTCAGCTCCAGCGGCACAATCAGCGTCGCCAGCAGGCTGTAGAAAATCAGCTCGCGACCGGGGAAGTGCATCTTGGCCAGCGGGTAGGCGGCCAGCGCCGAGACGGTAATGTTCAAGACGACGGTGCAGAGCGCCACGAACAGGCTGTTGAGGAAGAAGCGCCACACCGCGATCTGCTGCCAGACCCGGGCGAAGTTGTTGAGCGTCGGCTCGTTGGGCAGCCATTGCGGTGGCAAACTAAAGACCGCATCACCCGGCCCTTTGAGCGCCGTCGTCACCAGCCAGAAGAACGGGAAGACGGTGATAATGCTGGCAATGCCCAATACCATGTACCACCCAATTGCGCTGCCCAGCGCCTTGGGCGCTCGTTTGGCATCTGCGCGCGGCTTGACTGCGGTCACCATCGTTCCCTCCTCTGCCGTCTCTGTTGATAGCATCTAATCCTCGCGCCGCTCGAGCAGGCGCACATTGAGAATTGAAAAACTGAGCGTAATCACCAGCAAAACCATCGCAATCGCCGAGGCGTAGCCGACGTTTTGCAGCCGGAAGGCTTGCTTCCACAGGTAAAACACCATCGTTGAGCCGCTGTTAAGTACACCGCCGGTAGCGTTGGTCAAGACGTAAATCTCGTCGAAGACTTTGAGTGCGCTGAGACTCGAAATCACTGCGACAAAGACGATTGCTGGGCGAATGCCGGGAATGCTCACATGCCAATGCTTTTGCCAGTGGTTGCAACCATCAATCCGGGCCGCGTCGTAGAGGTCTTCGGGAATGTTCTGCAACGCTGCCAGAAAGACGACCATATAGTAGCCGACTCCCATCCAGATCGTCATCAACATCGCGATCGGTAAGATGTAGCTCGGCTCGGTGAGAAACACGATCGGCTTGTCAATCACCCCCAACCAGAGCAGTAACCCGTTGATCGGGCCGCCGCTGCCGTTAAACAGAAACTGCCACGCGATTCCAATTGCCACGCTGCCGGTAATCACCGGAATGTAGTAGAGCGCGCGGAAGACGCTGATGCCGGGCAATGTGCGGTTGAGCGCAATCGCCAGCCCAATCGCCAGTGCGATAATGACCGGCGTTACGATCAGGTAGACGAACGAATTACGCAGCGACAACCAAAAGACCCCATCGTTCAGCAGGCGCTGGTAATTTGCCAACCCGACCGGGGCCGGCGGACGGAGAATGTCGTATTCGGTAAAGCTGTAGTAGCCTACCGCCAGCAACGGGTAGAGCGTGAACACGCTCATGAAGATCAGCGCTGGCGCTAGAAACAGATAGGGCGTGAGCCGCGATCGGATCCGCGCGTTCATAAGACCTCCGTTGGGGATGGGGATGACGTTGCTTGTATGACGACGCCATCCCCGCCATTCGCGCTGGCAACCGGAAACCGGCTTATTTGCCGATCAACGCATTGGCCTGCGCCACCGCATCTTTCAGCGCCTGTTCAGCCGGTACGCCACCAAACACCGCCGCCTCAATCGCCTGCCGCACGATCTCGTTCACCTCGTTGAGACGCGGAATTTCGGGCAAGATGTTGCTCTGGCGCGAGATGATGTCGCGCGCAATCGGGCGCACTTGATCTTCGATCGCCACCGGCGGTTGGGTAAAGAAGGGGTCGTCATACGAGGCTGGCGTCGAGGGGAAGATCTGCACCAGCTTTGAGAATTCGAGCATGCTGCGCGGGTTGGTCATAAACGCCGCCAGCGCCGCGGCTGCGCGCGGGTATTTGGTGTTCTTCGAGACGACGATCGACATCGAGACCGGCGGCAGCTTGCCCGACCGGCCCACTGCCCGCGGCACCATCGCTAAATAGCCGTACAGGCCGGGGTTGCTCTCGCGCACCAGCCGGATCAGTTGCGGCCCGGTGACGTAGAACGGCATCTGGCCCGACGTGAACCGCTCAAGACCGATCCGGTCGTCGCTGCTGTTGAGCAGCAGGATGTCGCGCGCCGTTGTCCCGTCTTTGATCATGTCAACGTAGTATTGCAGCCAGCTCACCGCTTCCGGCGAATCGAACACAAACCGGCCATTGGCATCCATGATGGTGACATTGCCTTCGTAGGCCATGCTCTGCAACAGGTTGCCGGTGTTCAGGCGCAACCCGCAGGGGATGCCGGTCGCTGCTTTGACCTTCGCACAGAACTCTTTCTGCTCGTCAAAGGTCTTGGGCAAGTCATCCATCGTCAAGCCGGCCTGCTCCAGAATCTGCTTGTTGACCAGATAGCCGTCAACCGCCTGATACCACGGCACTTGATAGCTCGCACCGCCGACATTGACCTGATTGAACAGGCCCTCGAAGTATTGGGCTTGCACCGCTGGCGGCAGCGCTTGGCTCATATTGAGCAATTGGTCTTTCTGGGCAAACTCCAGCACCCAGTCGGTCGGGATGTTGACCACATCGGGCGCGTTGCCGGCAGCGAGACTATTGCGGTACTCTTCTTGCAACGTTGCCTGCCGGTCTTCCCATTTCACCTTCACGCCGGGGTAGGCTTCGTTGAAGCGCGCAATCGTGTCTTGGATGTACTTGTCGAAGGTCGGCGAGAGATAGAAGGTCCAGAAGGTAATTTCAGCCCCAGCTTCGACATCGCTGATCACGGCTTCGGGGTTGGGGCCGGGGGTGGGTGTCACCACGACTTCGACGGTCTTTTCGACCTGAACGATCTGGGTTTCCCGGACGATTTGGGTGACGACTTGCGGCTGGGCCGGCTGGTTGGCGGTTGACGAGCCGCAGGCGCTCAGGATGAGGCTGAGCAATGTGATGATTGCAAGCGGCAAAGCAAAGGCGCGGCGCATGAATGTTCTCCTTTGATCATGTGAGGACACGGTGACGACACTGTCTAGCGAAGGCACAGTTCTACAAGCTGGCGATCACCTCCCTTCCCCAGCCCACTACTGTAAGGTGAAATCTATTTCAAACGTGCGTCGCCACGGGAAGGTCACACTGCCGGGCAGAATCTGCCAGCGCGCCGCCAAACCGGGCAACGTAGCAATGACAGCATTCAGACGTTGTTCGGCTTGCGCTGCCGCTAACGGGATCAGCTCAGCCGTGAGATCGGGTTGGCCGTAGGCTTCGCGCAACCATTGGCGTAGTTCGCGCCGGACAAGGTGCTGGTAGCCGTAATCTTCGACCAGCCGGTGGACGAGCAGCCGCTCTTGGGCCGCGCGCTGCCGCGCGCCGCCGAGTAGACTAGCGCAAGCTTGCGCAATCACGCCGCCGATCGTGTTGCCGGCGGTGTTCCATCCTCCATACGCCGCCAGCGTGGGCAGTTCGAGGTGCGCCACCATCAGCTCAATCAACAACGGATCGGCCCCATTGGGATAGGCCACGTCAGCAATGGCCACCACTTGGCCGGCCCGCTGCGCGGCAGCCGCTTGCACCACCAGTTCGCTCACCGCTGCGCGGCGCATCTGCTGCTCGCGCGGGCCATCAACCGGGTTCCATTCTGCGCGCCGCGCGACCGGCGCGTTCACGCCGAGCCAGAGATCGGCCGCTTCACCCGCTGCTGCCAACCGGCAACCCGCCGCCGCCAGTTGGCGTTCGACCGTCAACGTTACCGGCCCGTCTTCAAACGCCGCCACGTTGTGGCGATCGGCTGCCGGCGCGTACTGCACCGCCACTGCCGGCTGCCGGCCAGCGTGCGCAAGCGCCATCCGCATCACCAACACGCTCCCCACCTCGTCAGCGCCGGGGTACATCAGCAACCGCTCACGGGCCGGCAGCAGTTCGGCCCAACTGCTCAGCCAGCGCTTTTCGCGGCTGGGCAAGCCAAACGGGCTCGTATCATCCGAACTGAGTACCAACAGGTCAAACACCCCATCATTGAGCAAGTGCAGCGTGGCTAGATTGACCAGATGGTTGCGCAAGCGCCGGCGCACGACATCGTGGCGCAGCTCGGATGGAATCATCCGTTGCGCCTCCGCCAGCAATGCACCGCTTGCCTGCCCTTGTTGCACCTGATCGAGCGTCTGCGACCAGCGGTAGATCGCTTCGCCGTATTCAGCCCAATAGAGCGGCTCTTCGACCGCATCGTTCGCATTCGAGACGCGGGTGATCACGTTGAAGCCATAGATGGTCAGGCGCGGAAACCGTTGGCGCAGCCGCCGCACCACCGCCAACCGCTGCATAATCACTTCCGCCGGTTCATCGCTGACCCGCGCCGCAATCAGACCACCGTAGCCAAGCTGCTCGCACGCGATGATCACCCCGTCAAGCGAGGGCGCAACATCCTCTACCCATGCGGCAAGGCCGGCGCAATTGGCCGGTTGCCGCTGCCGGCTAAGCAGGCTTGGCGGAGGCAATACCAGTGTGATTCCAGCCGCAGCCGCGATCAACGCCGGATCGCGCGTATTTGCCGGACGTTCGTCAAGCGGGATGAGTCCGATCCGCATCATGCCGCGCCTCCGGCCCGTTCAATCGCCTGAATGCTGAAGAGCAACGCGCGCGGCACGTGAAAAAAGCCTTTATAGTTGCCGCCTTTACTGGTCAGCGCCAGTTCGCCCTGCCGGTCACAGTAGCCAAACCACTCGCCGTAGACTGGATCGACAAAGTGGCGGAAGGTGTAGGCGTCGATCCGTTCGAGCCACTCGAGCCATTGGCGGTCGCCGGTGAGGGTTGCCGCCAGCACTAACGCATAGATTGCTTCAGCGTGCGGCCACCACAGCTTCATCGTCGCTTCAAGTTGCAGCGTAGGCCGTCCAGCCAGATCGACAAAGTACAAGATGCCGCCATACTGCGCATCCCAACCCAAAGTCAGCGAACCGCGAATCGCAGCCAGCGCCTGCGCGCGCAATGCCGGATCGGGTTGCCGTTCGAGCATGTGCAGCATGATCCACGCCGTCTCGATCGAATGACCGGGATTAAACAACCTGCTGTCGGGATCGTCGGGCAATGGCGTCCCATCGCGGCTCACCCGCTCGCGGTAGATGTGGCGGTCAGGGTCAAAATGGCGCGCCACGCCGGCAATCGTCTCGGCAATGGCTGCATCGTAGCGCGGATCGCCGGTCAACGCCGCCATATCGAGCGCCATCAATCCCACTACCAGCAGATCGGCCAACTGGCTCACCGCTGGCGCACCGGGCAGGGCCGGCCGCCCCAACAGGGCCGGATCGGCGATCCAGCGCCGGATGGCCTCGAACACCTCCGCCGCTTCGGCAAGGCAGGCGGCGTCGCCGGTGGCGCGGGCATATTCGGCCAGTCCCATCTGGTAAAACACCGCTGCATAGGGCTTGCGCTGCATAAAGACCGGCCGGCCATCGCGGGTCAGGCTAAAATAGACCCGGCCCTGCTCGTCGCGGGCATAGCGGCGCAAAAATTCCACTCCTAGCCGGGCCGCCGCCAGAAATGCCGGGTCTGGCGCAAATTCGTTGTAGAGCCGGCTAAACATCCAGACCGCCCGCCCCTGCAACCAGACATATTTGCGCGTGTCGTAGACGGTTCCGTCACGGTCGAGGGCGCTAAAATAGCCGCCATACTCGTGATCGAGCGAATGGCGCAACCAAAACGGGATTACGCGCTCGGCCAATTCGGCGCGGTAGCGGGCCGCATACGCTTCAAGCATCACTCGGTTTCCTCACGCTGATGAAGACGGATCAACCCCAATTCGCCGGTGAGCACCGGCGCCGCGGCCCCAATCAGCGGCGCGGTCGTTGAAACCGGCGCCAGCCGGATTTCAGCGTCGCGCACCAAAGCCGGCAACGCCCGCTGCGCCACTTCCCGGCGCACTAAGTCAATGAAGGCAGCGCCAAACGCCGCAATGCGCCCGGTAATCAGCACATGGCGCACCGACAGTAGGCTGATAATCGTCGCTACCGCCGCGCCGGTCGCCGCTGCCGCATTGGCAACGATGCGCTGCGCTGCCGGATCGCCAGCGATCGCAGCGTCCGCAATGTGAGCGAGGGAGAGATCAGCGGCATACTGGGCCAACGCGCTCGCTGGATCGTCCGCCAGAGCTGCGTGCGCCTGCGCCAGCAACGCATCAGTGCCTAGGATCGTCTCGAGACAACCACGGTTGCCGCATTTGCACAGCGGGCCATCAGCAGTAAACGCCAAATGGCCGATCTCACCGGCGCCAAACCCTTCACCGGCATACAGTTGGCCATTCAGCACAATGCCCGCGCCAACGCCTTTGCCAATCTTTAGAACTACTACATTTTGCACGCCGCGCCACTCGCCAAACAGATGCTCGGCCAAGGCTAGACACTGGCTATCGTTGACCACCTTCACCGGCAAGGCGTAGCGCTCGTGCAACATCTGGCCCAACGGCAAATCGACCCACTCCAACCCAACTGCCCGCACCACCGCCCCCGAACCGGCATCGATCAAGCCGGGTGTGGTTACACCAATCCCCAACAAGGGTTGGGTAGCCGCCTGCGTCAACGAGTCCAGCACCTCTCGCAACACCGCCAACGCATCCATACCGGTGCGACCGGCCAACGGTTGCCGGATGCGCGCGCCCACCGCGCCGCGCAGACTCACCAACGCGCCTTCGACCGCATCGGCATTGACGCTCACCGCTGCTACCGGACGCGACCACTCGGCCACGCTGAGCAAGATTGGCGTCCGCCCGATCCCGCCGCCAGTGGCCGGCCCGGTCTCAACCACCAACCCGCGCTCGATCAACTCCGCCACTACATCCGACACCGTCGTGCGGGTGAGGTTGGTCAAACGCGCCAGATCGGCCCGGCTCACTGCACCGAGTTCGTAAATCGCCCGCAGCACCAGCCGGAGGTTGACATCGCGGGTGTGCTGGCGAGTGGCCTTTTCGCCGAGGGTGGTCATAGGCGTGCCGCTTGAATTAGATAGTCCAATGAACTAACAAAATGGTAGCACAAGGAACGGGCGGTGTCAAGAGTGGAAATCCAAGCCGCAGAGATCGCCCCCGCTGGAGGAGGCGGCAATCCAGCGTCCTTCAATCTCAGCGGGAAAGGGGAAGGCGATAGCGAGTTCGGTTGTCATTGCGAGAGGGCGGCGCCCCCAAAGCCCTCTCCTGCGTCAGCGGAACGCAATGCCTGAGCGAGCGCCGTTTGCAGGTGTGGGAGAGTGCTTCGCCACCAGCGGCGCGTAAGGACAACAGGCCCATCTGTCATTACGAGAGGGCGTAGGGGCAGCGCGGCGCGCTACCCGCGTCCCCGCAGCAATCTCCTGCTTGCGCGACCACCCGTGCCTGAGCGCACCTTTCCGCGACTTCAAGGGCGAACAGAAGCACAAACGTAGACGAGGTTGATGACTTTGCGATGAGCTTCACCCTCACCCCTCCCCTCGCCCACTGGCGCGGAAGAGGGGCGCTGCTGAATACCGCTCCAGCACCGCCTTCTTTGCCTCTCAGCGGCTCCCCTTCTCCCGCCGTTAGGTAGGAGAAGGGGCGGGGGGATGAGGGCGAGCAGCCCGCGAGCGGGCTTCGTACCCCTAGCCCGGCCCTTGAGGGCCGGGTTCTGGAGATGGTCTGTCCGCTCTTGAACTCCCGCCGTTAGGTGGGAGAAGGGGCGGGGGGTGAGAGTACACCGGCGCATCGCAAAGCTATCAACGACACCTACGATCATACGTTCTGTCCGCCCCTCAACCTGTCATTGCGCGGGAGCGGCGCAACCCAGCTCTGCTGGGTGCGCCCGACCGAAGCAATCTCCTCCTTCAGCGGAACGGGTGTCTGAGCGGGTTGCTCCCGCCCTCGCGGGGGATAACTGCGCTGCGCGGGGCAAGAAGCCCGGCCCTCAAGGGCCGGGTTCTGGACAGATGGTCTGTCCGCCCTTGAACTGGCGCGGGAGAGGGGCGCTGCTGGATACCGCTCCAGCACTGCTTTCTTTGCCTCTCAGCGGCTCCCCTTCTCCCGCCGTTAGGTGGGAGAAGGGACGGGGGGATGAGGGCCAGCAGCCCGCGCAGCGGGCTTCGTACCCCTAGCCCGGCCCTTGAGGGCCGGGTTCCGGACAAATCCTCTGCCCGCCTTTGAACTCCCGCCGTTAGGTGGAAGAGGGGCAGGGGGTGAGGGTAAACCGGTGCATCGCAACCCTATTCATCGTATCTGCGCTCATACGCTCTGTCCGCCCTTCAACCCTCACTGGGGGAAGCGTTCACTGGCCTGCTGCGGTCAATCTCTGTTGCCATCCCGGCGGAGTTTTGCCATTATCGTTCTGTACCATCACTTATGACTCAGTGCGTAATACCAAGGGGAGTTGCGTTTTGCACGGCCCGTCAATACAGACTGAAACCCCGTAGGCGGGCCAGCCTAGCTCGCTCAGCCAATAGTCGCCATACACAGACACGACATGCACATCAAACCATAGTGTATACGCTCCTGCACCCCAGTGCGGGATGTTCTCGATGACCAATCCTACCAGCGGTGAAGGATCCCCCGGAGGTGTACCGCATAGGGTGGCTGAACCGCTACCGGTAAGCAGGCCGTAGCCGGGTTTCTGCCAGCGATAGCGAAGGGTATAACTGACGTTTGGGGTACTGCATATCCACGGCTCTAAACCGGTATTTTGCACTTCGACGCTGATCGGGTAACGTTGGCCGCGCCATAAGATCGGTGGCCGTTGATCGGAAGTACCCCAATCGATCTGCAACGGGTTCCAACGAGCGGCTGGCAATAGCGGCGCATTCCCTGCCGCGGCGTCACGGAGCTGCACACCCGTGTAGTAATGAACGATGAGTTGCTCAACGCGCGTCCACGTCACACTCCATGCACCCAAATCGCGCTCAAGATGAAAGCTGCGATTGCCGCGCGCCCAACGTCCGGAGCCACGCTGGCTCATCCCCCGGCCATGGCCATTCAGCGTAACATCAGGATGCGAGCTAATCGGGTCATCAACTGCTTGAAGGTAGGACGGCGCGCCGGAAAGCGTGCGCACGGGAATATCAGCAAAAAACTCGGCGTGGATTGGCAAATCGGTGGCAGCGGTTGTTACATACCAACGGGGTGCTACTGCTGCGCAGACTTTGCGTTGGTAAGGGTGAAGATTGGCGCTAGCGCACGGTTCGGCAACGTTATCCGGTCTTCCAGCCGGATTCAGACGCTCAAAAGCGTATGGAACAAACACTTGAAATTCGTTGGAATTATTAATGATGCTGCCGCGTTGGATATGCCAATAGGCGTAGGTGCGAGCAGCGATGGCTTGCGCCTGCATAGCCGTTGCATGCATAGCGCTGACCATTGATTCTACTGACACCACATCGAGCAAATAATCGGTTTCAATGGGAATAGTGGCGGGATTGGTAGGGTAGGGATAAAAAATGTCTGCGAACGCAGAGCAACCATACGATGTATCCCTAGGAGCGCAAAGCACATGTAAGTTTGTGCCATGGGGATTACTGAGATGAAACATGCGTACAGTGATAGTATCTGGCGGAATAAAGGAAGTAGCCGGTGCCGCTCTTGCTACCTCAAAGGTATTCATCAACAATAAGCTCAATAAGGTTAGCCAATGTAGATAATGTATCCACCATCCCAACTTATGGTAGCTCCTCATTGTTTGACCTCCACTGGAACGAGGCATAACCGGCCTTCACTCATGACTTGATCTGCAGGGTTGATCAACGGGCAAGCAAATACTACTTCGCTACTACGTGAAGACCACGTAATTCCCCAATGACCGGCGCCAATAAACTTATGATTATCAAGTATCGATAATGCTTCACCCTGCAAAGGATCAATGAGATAAAAACCATGCAATAGAGCGCCACTGTCGCTGTCAACACCCTTTTCTACAACGACAAGCAAAGTATAACTGGATGGATCCCAAACAATTGCGTAGAGTGGAATATGTAAATCGAACTTCTTCTGCTCTCCAGCCATCATATCGATCACAATTAAATAACTAACAGTAACTGGAGCATCACCTACCGTTGCTAATATGGCAAGGTAATGACCATCAAAACTCCACTGGGCTTGAAAGGCCCAACGCTGACCATATCCCGCTTCGCTCTCTTCGCGACCCAGATCAACCGTACAAAGCTGGTTTGTCGCCACTGTGAGCAGATAGAATCCGGTATCATTGAAGATCGCCACTTGATCACCGCGCGGTGACCAGACCGCTTGGTATGGCTCTGGTCCAAATTGCTGACCCAAGGCCGCCAGCGCGCTGGATGGCGTCTCTGGCAGCGCAATCGCGCGCCGTAGCGCCTGCGTTAAATCGAGCAGTATTGCCTGCGCTGGTCTTGCCGCATCACTCTGTGCTATCCCAAGGATGTACCGGCCATCCGGACTGGCAGCAATCCATGGTGATGCTAACGCTGACAATACCGTAGTACCGTTAGCCTTCTCCGTGCTGATGCGCAACTCTGGCGGCCAGCGCTCGCCATCGGCAAAGGCGACTGCTTGTGTGGCGGGAAGCCAGATCGGTGGCGCCGCAAGGGCGGCTCGCTCGCCAACCGAACGCAACTCACCGGTCGTCGGATCGAACAGGTCTATCGTTTCCCTCGCACGACCGGGAACGAGCCGGGTGATCAGCAAACGCTCGCTGTCTGGCAACCAGCCGGCAATGCCAATAGCCGAGTCATGGCGCAACACGACCCGCGGTTCACCGAAATGATAGGCAGCCAGCGGCGGAGGTGCGGGTGGGTTAGGTCGATCGGCTGCCGAGAAGGCGCAAGGCGGAATGACCGATCCGGTGGGTGGCGGATAGGCGGGTGCGGTATTGGGCAAACCAAGCGCCGGTGTGGTCACAGACAGCGCCGGCGCCGATCCATTGCCAGACGCAAGAGCGAACGCAGCCACTAGCGCAATGACGGTTGTGAGAGCGGCGATCCCGGCGCTGAAACGAGACCGGTGGGGCATAAAACATCTCCTTTTTGAGATGGATTTTGAGATGGATTTTGAGATGGATTTTGAGATGGATGATACATCATTCGTAAATCCTTGTCAAGCACGATTAGGTTATTGGTAATCTCATCTACCGGAATGACCAGTAATCGATCGCATGATCATACGTTGCGCCGGATGCGATTGTCCCAATATAGCGGCTGGGGATCGTTGGCTAACCCATCTCTGTCTTAACCCGCTGGGCATTGTCTTCAGCCCGGCTCCACGCGGCTGCGTCTCGCTCCAGTCCGATCCGCCCCTCTTCGCATCCCTCACCCCACATCTCATCTGGTATAATACCTCGCCGGCGATCCTGCGGGTTGGCGAATGGGATGGTCTATGGAACAGCTCAACCACCTTAATCCGGCGCAACGCGCCGCCGTGACGGCGCCGATCGGGCCGGTGCTGGTCAAGGCCGGCGCCGGCAGCGGCAAGACGCGCGTGCTGACGTTGCGCATTGCCTATTTGATTACCCATTACGGTGTGTCGCCGTCGCAGATACTGGCCGTCACCTTTACCAACAAGGCAGCGCGCGAGATGCGCGAGCGGCTGCGCGGTCTGCTCGGCGCGCGCATTCGCGGCCTCACCAGCGGCACCTTTCACGCCGTCTGCACCCGTATCCTGCGTGAGTCGATTGAAGGCCGCCTGAAGGGCTATACCGCGTCATTCTCGATCTACGCCGGCGATGAACAGTTGCAATTGGCTGCCGAGGCCTTGGCCGGCGTCACCGAAACGCCGCCGCGCATGATCGAGGCCGATGAGGTGCTACGCCTGATTTCCCGCGCCAAGAGCCGTATGCTCACCCCACGGTTGATGGCCCGCTTCGCCGCCGATCCGCTCGACCGCTTCGTCGCCGCATGCTACCGCCGCTACCAGCGCGCGCTCGAACAGGCCAATGCGCTCGATTTCGATGACCTGATTCTCACCGCCTACCGCCTGCTCAGCGAAGACCATGATCTGCTGGCGACCTACCAGCAGCGCTGGTCGCACGTGCTGGTTGATGAGTATCAAGATACCGATCCCAGCCAGCACGCGCTGATCGAGCTGCTCACCCGCCCAACCGCCAACCGTCCCCGTTCGCTGTTCGTGGTTGGCGACGCCATGCAAAGCATCTACGGTTTTCGCAATGCCGATCACAGCATTATCAGCCGCTTTGCCACCGATTTTCCTGACGCGCAGGTGATCGAGCTGGCAACCAACTACCGCTCGCGCCAGCCGATCCTCGATGCAGCCTATGCCATTATTCGCCATAGCCGCAGCGTGGCCCCCATGCAGTTGCGCGCCGCGGCGACGGTTGCCGCCGAGCGGTGTGTGTTGATCAGCGAAGCTAAGGATAGCCGCGAAGAGGCCGAGCAGGTGGCCCGTTCGATTGCCGAGCTGCAACGGCAAGGCCGCCGCTTGCGCGAAGTAGCGGTGCTCTTCCGCACCCGCCACATGAGCCGCCCGCTCGAACAGGCCTTGCGCCATGCCCGCTTGCCCTACGTGGTGCGCGGCGGGGTCAGCTTCTTCGACCGGGCCGTGGTGCGCGATGCGCTGGCCTATCTGCGCTGCATCGCCAATCCCGCCGATAGCCTGAGCCTCACCCGGATTGCCAATGTGCCAGCACGCGGGTTGGGCGGGCAGGCGCTAGCCACCATCGCCGCCTTCGCCGCTGCTCAAGCGATCCCGCTCAGCGAGGCGCTCGGCCACGCCGCCGCAATCCCCGGCCTTAGCCCGCGCGCGGTCGAAGGCGCCCGCCGCCTGTTTGCCCTCCTCCAACGCTGGCGGCGACTGGCGACGGGCACGATGCCGCCCGATCATCTGCTGGCCGATGTATTGGAACAGAGTGGCTATATGGCCGCGTTGGCCGAACGGTTCGACGCCGAGGAATTGGCTGAAGCGCGCGCCCATCTGCAAGAGTTGCTGCGCGCCGCCGAAGAGCATACCGAGCTGAGCTCGTTCTTGCAGGAAGTGGCCCTGATGACTAATACCGACGATGACGACGATGATCGTGATCGGGTGCAATTGCTCACGATTCACGCCGCCAAAGGGTTAGAATGGCCATTTGTGTTTGTGGTTGGGTTAGAGGAAGGCACCCTGCCCCACGAACGCAGCCTCGGCGACTCCGCCAGCCTTGAGGAAGAGCGGCGGTTATGTTATGTCGCCATCACCCGCGCCGCCGAACGGCTCTACCTATCGTGGACATCCAGCCGCAACCGCGGCCAGCGCCTCAAACCATCCCGCTTCCTCGACGAAATTATCGCCTTTGGCCGCGAACGAACGGGGGCGTCGCGTGCGACGCCCCCGTAGGGGCACAGCGTGCTGTGCCCCCGCAGCGTGCTGTGCCCCCACAGCGTGCTGTGCCCCCGCAGCGTGCTGTGCCCCCACAGCGTGCTGTGCCCCCCCTCGCAGCAGCCTGCGCCCTACATCATTATGATCCCCACCACCATCGCCATCACCACAAACAACAACACCACCACCGCCAACGCAATCCGTTCCCAATTCCACAACGAAATCGTACTAACTAACGTCTCTTTATCGAACAAACGTTGCTCAACCGAACTCGGCGACTGATCAGGCGCATCGGTCGCTACTTGCGGTTCATTCTTTCTAATCAGGTACAACTCGCATTCCTGCTCATCGAGCGAGCCATTGATCTGCGTCACCATCGCACCCTTGATCTGCAACAATGCCCGCAATGGCCGCCCCTGCTCGCCGGCCTCTTTGCTCGCCAGTTCGATCAACGCGCTCAGCGGCCCGGCGCTGTGCCAATGGCTATCGTACAGGTCAATCTCCGCCTCGTACACCTTGCGCGCGCGCTGGCGCAACAGTGCTTGCACCTTCGGCGGCAATCCCTCGCTATCATCATTATTCTCATGCACGATCGCCTTGCGCGACCAACGGAACACCTTCTCTTCGACTAAATTGCCATTGCCGGCGCACTTGTCGCAGCGCACCTTCCCATACCCCCGGCATTGCGGACACGTCTGCTCGACCGGCTCAGGCTCACCCCGCTTTGCCCGCGGCTTGATCATCCCTTTGCCTTGGCATTGCGGGCATTGGATTTGCCCCGAACCTTGGCAGTCGGGGCAGGTAAAGAACCGCCGCGATCCCGGCAAGACCACCTCGCCGCCCGCTTCCGAGGCAAAATCCTTTGGCGGCGGCAATTGCGTCTTCCACACATCAAGCGCCGGTTCAGCGATCGGCCGTTCATCGAGCTGCATCGGGCGAATCTGCGGCTTCGGCGACGTGCGAAACTCGTACAACACCTTCAGTTCGTAGAAGTAGATGTTATAACTGGCAATCGATTCAAACTCGATCAGTTGGCCGAGCGATTGGCGGCGCAACGGATGCTGCCGGCTCCAGTAGTTGAGCCATCTGCGCAAATAATTGCGCTGGTGGAGGAGATCGGCTCGCTTGCGCGATTCGGTGAGGAAGTCGTTGAACTGCTCGGCAAGATCCGACAACTCGGCGGTGAGCGCCAATTCCAGCGGATTTTCAAACCACTCGGCGTACGTTTCCCACTGCGCCTCCTCCATATCGGTCGTGGTCTGGTCAAGCAAAGTGCGTACTGCGAGCCTGAGCGCGTTCGCTGCTGCACTGGCGGTCAGAAACCGCAAGTTCGGCTGCGGCGAGAGCATCCGCAACAGCACCCGTTCGGCCAGTACCAGCGCCGGGGGTTTGCCGGCCAGATCAAGTTCCACGATCAGGCCGCTCGGCGGTAATTCGCCGCTGAGCAGGTGGTAGGCAACTGCCCCCAGACTGTAGATATCGAGCGCCGGATGCGCCTCGGTCTGGGCAAGGTGCAACTCAGGCGCCGAGTATGGGGTCAGATACTCGGCCTCGCTCAACGTGCTCAGATCGAGCGGCGCATCGGGCGCTGCGGCAAGACTAAGGTTGGTCAGATAGGCATTACCCTGCTGCGTGACTAAAATGTTGGCCGGCTGTACGTCACGATGCACCACCTGCTGCTTGTGCAGGTAATCAATGGCGGCGGCGATCTGGCTGATGATCCGCATAGCGCGCGCTAAATCGGGTGCGCCTTCGGCCAGTATATCGCTCAGTGGGCGAGCATCAATATACGGCGTTACCATGTAGTCGCCGTAGCGATCATCATGGCCGGCGTCGATCACCGGCAATAGGTGCGGGTGGCTGAGGGTGGCCGCTAGCCGGGCGGCAAGTTGAAACCGGCTGTTTGAGATCCAATCGTGGCGGCGTAAGATCGCGACGTACACTGGCCGGTTGAGCGTCTGGTGCGTGGCGCGGTAGATGATCGATAGCTCGTCTTGCCCGACCTGTTCGTGCAACCGGTAGTCGCGCAATTCAAGGTCGTTTGTGTCGTTAGATCGCCGTTCGCCGCGGATGGTGGGGCGTGGTGTACTCATAGCCACCTCAGCTTAAGGTTGAGAATCGCCGCACAAAACGTCAAAAATATGCTTTCAAGCCCATCGTAATGCTATTGCGAGCGGATTGCCGGACAACGCGCAGCCGTTGCCGTCCAGTTTAATCCCTGCCCAGCGCGGCAGTTGTCGCCGCATGATGTTACTACACCGATGTCGCTCTGTCACGATACACGTCAGGCATGAGCTTGGATCAGCCATGTCGTCATTCGTTTTTCGTTTTCTCGCCGCAACGCTTTGACCATCCTAATTTAGAACATTTGTTTGCAAATATTGTACCGCGCCTGTCAATGACATGCACCGCTGCATGATGGTCTCGCCGCTCAAGGATGCCCTTACAGTAACCAAATCGCTACTGAGGGTAGCCGCCCATTCTCTTTTTCTGCACTGCGTCATTGCTATACTAAAACTGTGCCGGTTGGCGGCGGGCTTCCTGAGAGATTGGACATGCGATGCCGTCCATCCATGTCCTCCCTGCCAGTCAGGATCTCTGCCTCCCCAATTTCTGCCCCACGCGGCAAGGTGTCTGCCGCTTCCTCGCGCTTGCCCCTTGGCCCGCCGCCCGGTGTACGGCCCCCGCTCAGGGGGCCGTTACTGTTGCGGTCGCCGCTGGCGGCGCTATACCTTCACGCAACAGCTTCAATGCCCAATAGAGTTGCGCATCGGCGCAACTGTCCTCCGCTGGCCGGTCAGGTACGCACGGCGCAGCATATTCCGCTTCGTTCGACGCTGGCACAACATGCTCTGGCGTAATCCCGACCCCATTAATCGCCTCGCCCTCCGGCGTAATCCAGCGCGCAATCGTGATCCGCACGCTGCTGCCATCGCGCAACGTGTAGATGTTTTGCACCGATCCCTTGCCAAAGGTCTTCTCGCCGAGCAATGTCGTGTTTGGCCGCTCATCGCGCAACGCGCCGGCCACCACCTCGGCGGCGCTGGCCGATCCGCCATTCACCAACACCACCATAGGAATACCGTATAACCGCCGATCGGCAGGCGCTGCAATCGTGCGCAATTCTTTATTTACGCCGCCGCGCTCCTCTTCATAGAGCGCGATCCCGTCGTAAAACCGGCCTAATACCTCTTGGGCCGTGGTTAAGAAGCCGCCTGAATTGTTGCGCAGATCGAGCACGATCGCGCGTGGTTGTTGCGGACGGAGTTCGGCGATGGCTTGGTCAAGGAGTTCAGTTGTACTCGCTTTGAACTCGGTAATCTGGATGTACGCGATCCCGTCGGGCAAGAGGGCACTATTGACGGTGATCAGCGGAATGGCGGCGCGGGTGATGGCGACGGTAAAGACGCGATCGTCCGCCGGCCGGCGGATGGTCAAGCGCACCACGGTGCCTGCCGGGCCGCGAATCAGGCTCACTGCGCGCGCGCTGGCGTCACTGTCGCTGAGGCCGGCAATCAACTCGGCCAACGGTTGGTCATCTACTGCCACGATGATGTCACCCGGTTGCAAGCCAGCTTGCTCGGCGGGTGAATTACGGATCGGGCGGTCAATAATGATCTGGCCGTTTTCCACCCGCAAATAGGCCCCAATGCCTTCAAAGCGCCCTTCCATCGATTCGCGGTTTTGCCGCGCCTCTTCCGGCTCTTGGAAGAAGGTGTAGGGATCGTCGAGCGTCCCCAGCATCCCGCGAATCGCGCCGTACACCATGCGCTGGCGATCAATCGCTTCGGGTTGGTAGAAATTACCCTCCACCAGATCCCAGACATCCCAGAAGACGGCGAATTGCTGGCGCCGGTCGCCGGGGGTGAGCAGCCGCGCGTCGGCATTCGAGACGCCAGTGATGAAGACATCAATCGGCGAGACGCCGACAATCCGCCCGGTGATCCAACCGCCAAGGAAAGCGACTGCGATCACGGCAACCCATTGCGTGATTTTGCCGATAATGGCCCAAGCCCGTTCCATGGAACAGCCTTTTCTAGCTGTGAAGTGCATATTGCAGCATCGCTAACGCTGCCAACGGCGCGGTTTCGGCGCGCAAGATGCGCGGCCCCAATGAGACGGCTTGCAACCCGTGCCCAAGCGCCATCTCCCGCTCGGCCGGATCAATGCCGCCTTCCGGCCCTGAGAAGATCGCGATCTGGCGCGCCGTTGCGTGGGTGCTGACCACCTCACGCAGATGGCGGCTCGCCTGTTCATCGAGCAAGATGGCCAGATCGGCAGTAACGCTCGCTGCCAGCGCTGCCGCGAATGGTTGGGGCACAGCGACAGCCGGAATCCGGCCCCGCCCCGATTGCTCAGCAGCTTCAGTGGCGATCCGTTGCCAACGGGCCAGCCGGCGCTCATCGGCCCGATCACTCGGCAACGAACGGGCAAACGCCACCGGCACAATCCGGCGCGCGCCCAATTCTACCGCTTTTTGCAACGCCCATTCAAACCGCTCCGGCCGGATCAAGGCCAGATAGAGGTCGAACGCCACCGCTGGCTCGCCGCCGGCTTGGCAACGCGCAATAACGTGACCATGCGCTCGTTTCCGGTCAATGGCGGCAATCTCGACCACCGCCGCCAAGCCGTGCCCATCGAGCAATACCACCCGGTCGCCGGCGCTGAGCCGCAACACCCGCCCCCACTGATGCACTAGCGCCGGATCATCGATCTCGATCTGATCAGAACGCAACCATGCTGGATCAACGAAGAAGCGCCGGGTATTGGGTATCGTTGTTGCGTCATCCACGGCAGTATCTATGGAAAAATGGGGACGGCGCCGGGTGCAGCGCCAGCCGCCGCCAGTAATGCGGGCAGATCGGGAATATACGAGCGCAACACGGTGGCATCACTCGCTTCCAGCCGGTATGCCCCCAATATCGCCGGCAAGAGCACTGCCGCCCCCCGCCGCAACTCGAGCGTCTCCTTGCCCCACACCAGTTGCACCGTTCCGGCAATCACCGTCAAAATCTCCAGTGAACCGGGATCGGTCACGGCGCTGAGGCTGCCTTGCACCCGCCAGCGTTCCAACGCAAACGACGCGCAAGCCACCAACAGATCACGCTGCTCGTCCAGCGGCAATGGCCGGAGCTGTGCGGTCGTCGCCGGTTCGCGCCGGCTCACCGCTAACGCCTGTTCGATATGCAGCTCGCGTGGCCGGCCAGTACGCGCGTCGCACCGGTTGTAGTCGTAAAGCCGGTAGGTCAGATCCGATTTCTGCTGGATTTCAAACAACATGATCCCAGCGTTAATCGCATGGATCGTCCCGGCTGGCACGAAGATCAAGTCGCCGGCGCTGACCGGTTGTTGGGCAAGCAGCTCTTCCACCGTGCCATCGGCAATCGCCGCCGCTAGCTCCTCCCGCTCAGCCGGCGCGCGCATGCCGAGCGTCACCGTTGCCCCCGGCTCGGCGTCCAGAATGTACCATGCCTCGGTTTTGCCGTGGAAGCCGGTATGCGCTTCGACGGTATGGGCATACTCGTCGTCAGGGTGTACCTGCACCGAGAGCCGGTCGGCGGCGTCGATAAACTTCGCCAGCAGCGGCAGGTCGGCCCCATAGCGAGCATACGGCCGCGTGCCCACCAGCGCCGCGCCATGCGCGCGCGCTAGCTCGGCAATGGTCTCCCCCGCCAGCGGGCCATTGCTCACCCGGTTGCTATCAAAGACCAGCCAAATCTCGCCGAGCCGTTCGGGGTGCGGCGGCGGCAATTCTAGCCACGGCGCCAAGCGTTGCCCGCCCCAAATCGGTTCTACCAGCCGCGGCTCGCACAACATTGGATACAACCCGCTCATGCCGATTCCTTGTACAGACGCACGGCTGTGCGTCTCTATCACCAATTGCAATGCATTGCCTTCATGGAGCCGCACCGCCGTGCGGCGCTACTACTATTCCTCTGCGCAAATGCACCGCCGTGCGGCGCTACCTTATCGCGTATGCACCAACGCCACCCATTCGCCTTCTACGTACCGTTCAACCTGCCGCAATCCGGCGCCGGCAAACGCCGCCACCACATCAGCTTCCTTTATGTCAATAATACCACTACTCACCAAATAGCCACCCGGCTTGAGCGCCGCTGCTAAATCCGGCGCCAGCAGCACGAGCACCTTGGCGATCAAGTTGGCGGCGATCAGATCAAACGTGGCTTGCGGCGTGGTTGCGCTCAGTGCCGGATCGGGCGTGGCCGGGCCAAAATCGCCCGACAGCCAGTGCCCCATCGCTTGGCCGGCCCCAAGACTGCCCTCAGCTACTGTCACCCTGTCACCCACCTGATTGCGCGCCACATTCTCCTGCGCGACCCGCACCGCAATTGGGTCGTTGTCGAGCGCCAGCACCGCACCGGCCCCCAACTTCGCCGCGGCAATCGCCAAGATGCCCGATCCCGTACCGAGATCCAGCACCTGCTGGCCGGGTTGCACCAGCCGTTCGAGCAGTTGCAGGCAGAGTTTGGTCGTGGGGTGCAGGCCGGTGCCAAACGCCATCCCCGGATCGAGCAAGAGCACGATGTCGTCCGGTTGCGGTTGGTATTCGAGCCACGACGGCACGATCACCGTTCGCGCGCCGATCCGCAGCACCGGGTAGAACTGTTTCCATGCGTTGGCCCAATCCTCTTCGGCCAAGGTGCGAGTCTGGATCGGCCCCAGCGGGCGGATTTGGCTGACATGCCAGAGGGCGTGCTCGATCCGCTGGCGCGTCTCTTCGACCTGCGCGTCGAGCGGCAGGTAGGTGCGCAGCCAGACTGGCCGGTTGGGGTCATATTGGAACTCTGGCCCTTCATCGCCGGCGACCCAGCCTTGTTCGACCACCACGCCGCCGTTGTAGCCGTAGCGCGCCAGTATTTCAGAGACGGTCTCAACCACTTCCGGCTCGACTTCAACCGCGATTTCCAGCCACGCGTTTGGCGTTTCCATACCGCTCATCCTTGCCACTTCCAGCGCGTACCCTGCGGCCCGTCTTCCAGCGTGACTCCCAGCTCGGCCAGCCGGTTGCGCACCAGATCGGCCAGCGCGTACTGCTTGGCCTTGCGCAGTTCGCCGCGCACCTCGATCAGCAGCTCGATAAACGGGGTCGCTTCGGCGGCAGCGCGCGCTTGGCGCGGCTGGAGCCGCAAACCGAGCACGCCGGCCAATTCGCGCAGCGTCTGTTGTCCAACCGCCAGCTCTTCGGCGGCAAGACCAGCGTCACGCGCCGCATTGATTGCCCGCACCAGATCGAACAGGGCCGCCAGCGCCGCCGGACTGTTGAAGTCGTTGTCCATCGCGGCGATAAACCGCTCGCGGGCAATGGCGGCAGCGTCGCGCAATGCCGTCACCGCCGGCCCTTCACGCACATTGCCGGTTGCCGGCGCCAACGCCGAGAGCAGCCGCTCGAGCTTGCGCTGGTTGTCGGCGGCAATCTCATCGTTGTAGGTCAGCGGACTGCGGTACGAACTGCTCAAGACAATCAACCGGAAGACATCGGCGTCGTAATGGCTGAGGAAGTCGGCGATCGTCACCACATTCCCCAACGACTTCGACATCTTCTCGACCTGCCGGGTCTGCGGGTTGACCAACTGCAACATGCCGTTATGCACCCAGTAGCGGGCGAAAGGCTGGCCGGTCAGGCTCTCGCTCTGCGCGATTTCGTTCTCGTGGTGCGGGAAGATCAGATCGGTGCCGCCGCCGTGAATGTCAATCTGCGGGCCGAGATGCTCCATCGCCATCGCCGAGCACTCGATATGCCACCCCGGCCGGCCCGGCCCCCATGGGCTATCCCACGCCGGCTCGCCGGGACGAGCCGCCTTCCACAGGGCAAAATCCGCCGGCGATTCCTTGCGCGGATCGACCTCGAAGCGGGTGCCGCTCAGCATCTCGTCGAGCGACCGGCCCGACAACTTGCCGTAGTCTTCGTCGCGTTGCACCCGGAAGTAGACATCGCCATCGACCACGTAGGCGTAGCCGCGCTCGATCAAGCCCTGCACAAAGGCGATGATTCCCGGCATTGTGGTCGAAACCCGCGGGTAGGCCGTCGCCGGCAAGACATTCATCGCCTGCAACTGGGCCAAAAACTCAGCCGCATACTGCCCCGACAACGCCAGCGGGTCTTGGCCCATCGCATTCGCCCGCGCGATCACCTTGTCGTCAATATCGGTGAAGTTGACGATATGCCGCACCTGATAGCCACGAAACTCAAGGTAGCGGCGGATCATATCAAACACGATCGCCGACATCGCGTGACCGATATGCGCTTCGTCATACGGCGTCACCCCGCAGACATACATGCGCACCACACCCGGCTCGATCGTCTCCAGCGGTTCAAGCCGCCGGGTCAGAGTATTGTAAAGCTGAATCGCCATACCAACTCGCTATTTCACACAGCGGCGGGCCGCGCCCGTTCAAATGCCCGCGCCTTGATTATACTCTTCTTCAACCGGCGGCGTTTCATTCAGCAACGTCTGCCAGAGCTGGTCAGGCAGCGCGTCATATTTTAACCGGTGTTCCTCGTGATGGACGTGGGTTTCCGCTTCGAGATCGGCAATGCGCATTTCCAGCTCTAGCACCTTGTCGTGCAGGCCGCGCAACATCTCGCCTTCGGGGTCGGGCAATTGCTCAACCCGGCGCGACAGGCCGGTCACCGGGTCACGGCGCGACACAATGCGCGCCGGCACTCCAACCGCAGTCGAATGGGGCGGCACGTCTTTGACCACCACCGCGCCGCCGCCGATGCGCGCGCCGCGCCCGATCGTGATCGCCCCCAACACGATCGCCCCCACCCCGATCACCACGTCGTCTTCGACGGTCGGATGGCGCTTGCCGGTCTGTTTACCGGTGCCGCCGAGCGTCACCCCTTGATAGAGCATCACCCAATCGCCGATTTCGGTTGTCTCACCGATCACGACCCCCATCCCGTGGTCAATGAAAAAGCCGCGCCCGATCCGCGCGCCGGGGTGAATCTCAATTCCGGTCAGAAAACGGCTGATCTGCGAGATCAGCCGCGGAATGAACGGAATCTTGCGCCGGTAGAGGGCGTGAGCCAGACGATGCAGAATAATCGCGTGCAGGCCGGGGTAAAGCAAGACCTCGGCCAAATTGCGCGCAGCCGGATCATTGCGAAAAATGGCGCGAATATCGTCGCGCAAAACACAGAGAGCATGTGAAAGACGCATCGGATTGCTCCGGCGAATATATAGAGAACTGCTAACCGCTGAAGGGTATAACGAGAGAGCGCCGGAAGCGCGCAGCGATGCGCGAACCCGGCGGGCATACGTGCCGGGGCGCCGCCAAGCAGGGCAGCGCCCCTAGCGACAGTAGCATCCGGGGAAGGGAAGGGGCAAGGAGGCGAGCGATTTAGTCGTCGCTGGCTGAGTCACTCGTGTCACCTTTACTCGAGTCGCTGCCCGTTACCGAGCCGCTGCTCGCGCCACGGCTGTCGGTAATGTACCAGCCCGAACCTTTGAAAACAATGCCCGCCGGCTGAATTACCCGGCGCACCCGGCCTTGCTGGCCACACAGGCAGACGGTCAATGGCTCATCTTTGAAGCTTTGGAATTTCTCAAACTGCTTGCCGCAGGCATCACAAGCGTACACGTAGGTTGGCATAGCGCGCTTCCTACCTCCATTGCGAAGTTGTTTGACATATCACGTTCTGTATTGTACCCCAGAGCGCCAACATGCGCAATAAGAGGAGTGTTAGATCGTGCATCGAGCGTAAGGTGAGGACGTAGTGGTGCGTGTAGGGATACAGCGCTGCTGTATCCCTACTGCCGCCACCCCACTGTCATTGCGAGGGCAGGGCGGCGCCCCTATTGCCATCGCGAGCGCACCTCGCTCTCCCCCCTTTGTCATTGCGAGGGCGCGACGGCACCCCCGCTCTGCGGGGTGCCGTCCGCCCGAAGCAATCCCCTGCGAGCACGGGAGCGACCCCTTTCTGCAAGCGCACCTCTCTCGCTACAGCGGGAGATTGCTGCGGGGGCTACGCCCCCTCGCAATGACAACGGCGAGCAGGCGATTGCTGCGGGCCTACGCCCCCTCGCAATGACAACAGCACGCACCGGTCATCGCGCGCACAACGACACCCCACCCTCCCCCGTGGTCATCGCGTTATGGAGTGCGGCAGTGTAGGGATACAGCGCTGCTGTATCCCTACTGCCGCCACCCCACTGTCATTGCGAGGGCGCGACGGCACCCCCCCGCAGAGCGGGGTGCCGTCCGCCCGAAGCAATCCCCTGCGAGCACGGGAGCGACCCCTTGCCGCGTGACCCTTTATCCTCACTTGGTATCCCCTCATTGACACACCTCGTCATGGTATGGTATCATCGATGACGCAGCGTGTTATAAATTCATCAGAGCGGAGTGGCGCATGCGTTGGCTTGGGTGGTCTCTGGCTGGAGCCGGGGTGGCAGCGGCGACCGTATTTGCCGTTCGCCGGCCTCTGCTTGCCCGCCTGCTCGGCTTACGCCCCGCCGAGCACCGGGTGGCCGTCACCCGTGATATTCCCATCCGCATGCCCGATGGCGTCGTGCTCTACGCCGATCGCTACGCGCCCCGCGCTGGCGGCCCGCATCCAACCATCTTGATCCGCACCCCCTACGGTCGCCCCGCCGAATTGGGGCCGCTAGGAGTCTTTGAACACACCGGTTGCATGCTCTTTGCTGAACGCGGCTACAACGTGGTTGTGCAGAGCGTGCGCGGACGCTATCGCTCGGCAGGTGTGTTTGAGCCGTTCGTAAACGAAGCTGCCGATGGCCGGGCAACCGTGGCATGGATCGGCGACCAACCGTGGTTCGATGGCAATCTCGGTCTCTGGGGGCCGAGCTATGTCGGCTATACCCAATGGGGGCCGGCGATCGACGGGCCGCCCTACCTCAAAGCGATTGTGCCGATTGTGACCAGCGCCCGCTTTTCATCGCTCTTCTACCCCGGCGGCGCATTTGCGCTCGAATCGACTTTGCGCTGGGTCTTTCTGATCGATGCGACCAACCGCCACCGGCAACAGCTCGATCTGGCGGCGCTCTGGCGCCTGTTCGTCTTGCGCGAGCGAATAGTGGCCCGCGCCCTCCGCCATCAACCCTACGCCGCCGCCGCCGAACTGGCCACCGGTGCGCCAGTGCCGTTCTTCCAACAATGGCTGCGCGATCCCGATCCACGCGGGCCGTATTGGTCGCAGGTTGATTACCACCGCTCGCTGCACCGGATCAACGCCGCCGTTCATCTGGTCGCCGGCTGGTACGACATCTTCCTTCCCGGCCAGTTGGCCGATTACGCTGCGCTGGTCGCCGCCGGCAAACGCCCGTATCTGACCGTCTTGCCGCGCGCCCACAACGATCTGGCGCTCGTGTTCGAGGGGCTGCGCGAAGGGTTGTGGTGGTTTGATGCCCATCTCAAGGGGCAGCGCGAATTGCTGGCTCGCCGCCCGGTACGCATCGCACTCATGGGCAGCCACGAGTGGCACGAGATGGATTTCTGGCCGCCACCGGCCACTATGACGCGCTATTTCTTACAGCCCGATCGCAGTCTTGCCCATCAACCGCCACCCGCTGGCACGCCACCCAGTCGCTTTCGCTACGATCCCGCCGATCCGACCCCGGCCATCGGCGGCGCAGTGCTCAGCGCGCAGGGTGGCCCGCGTGACCAACGCCCGCTCGAAGCACGGCCCGATGTACTGACCTTCACCACCCCGCCGCTGGCGGCTGATCTCGATGTGATCGGGCCAGTCCGGCTGTGCGTCTATGTCTGTACCGGCCATCCCTTCTTCGATCTGGTTGGCCGCCTCTGCGATGTCTACCCCGATGGGCGCAGCATCAACATCTGCGACGGCATCGTGCGCGTGCGGCCCGGCGTTGGCGATGTCCAACCCGATGGCACCCGCCGGATCGAGATTGATCTCACCGCCACCGCCCAACGGTTTCGCGCCGGCCACCGCCTGCGCGTACAGATTGCCGGCGGCGGCAGCCCGCGCTGGGGGCCGCACCCCGGCGACGATTGCCCGTATGGGCAAGGACGTGGCGGGCCGGTCATCGAGCACCGCATCTGTCACGACGCCACCCACCCGTCGGCGATCATCGTGCCGGTGGCCGATCCCGCCCGCCCCCCGCCGCCATCCCCGTAGAGACGCACGGCATGCGTCTCCAGCATCCGTATCGAGGCGCACGGCGTGCGTCTCCAGCATCCGTATCGAGGCGCACAACCTGCGCCTCCCAGCAAAGGAGCATACCTACAATGGAGTACGAGCACAGTCCAGAAATCAAGATGTTACGCCAGACGGTACGCGAATTCGTCGACAAGGAGATCCGCCCGATTGCCCGCGCCATCGACGAAGAAGAGCGCGTGCCGTTCGAGACGCTGAAGAAGGCCGCTGACCTCGGCCTGCTCGGCGTACCCTTCCCCGAACGTTACGGCGGCCTCGAACTCGGCATCACCGGCTACTGTGTGCTGATGGAAGAGCTGAACCGGGCCTGCGCCAGCCACGCCACCATCATCGGCGCTCATGCCCAGTTGGCGGCGATGAGCATCTACCTCGGCGGCACCGAACAGCAAAAAGAGACCTACCTGCGCGCGCTGATCGAAGGCCGCATGTGGGGCGCATGGGCGCTCACCGAGCCGAACGCCGGCTCAGACGCTGCCCACATCCAGACCACCGCCGAGCGCCGCGGCGATGAGTGGATCATCAACGGCCAGAAGATGTGGATTACCAACGGCAGCTTCGCCGATGTGATCGTGGTTCACGCCGTAACCGACAAGAATCTCGGCGCGCGCGGCGGCATCACCGCCTTCATCGTCGAGAAGAATATGCCCGGCTTCCGCGTCGGCAAGATCGAAGAGAAGATGGGTTTGCGCGCCTCGCACACCGCCAGCCTCTACTTCGAGGATTGCCGCGTGCCGGCCGAAAATGTGTTGGGGCAGGTCGGCATGGGCTTCCCGCTGGCTATGCGCACCCTCGACATCGGTCGCTGCGGTCTAGGCGCCAGCAGCATTGGCTCGGCCAAGGAAGCGTTCGAGCTGAGCCGCAAATATATGGTTACTCGCCACCAGTTTGGCCGCCCGATCGCCGAATTTCAAGCCCTCCAGTTTAAGCTGGCCGAGATGGCGATGAAGCTCTACACCATGGAACAGATCGTCTACGACTGCGCCCGCCGGGTTGACGCCGGCCAGCAAGCAACGCTCGAAAGCAGCATCGTCAAGCTCTACTGCACTGAAATGGCCAGCCAGATCATTGACGAGGCGATCCAGATCCACGGCGGTATGGGCTTCTCGCGCGAACTGCCACTTGAGCGCATGTATCGCGATGCCCGCGTCACCCGCATCTTCGAGGGCACCAACGAGATCCAAAAGCACGTGATCGCCAGCGAATTGTTGAAACAGGTCGGCTACAAAATCCGGTTGTATTAACCCACCTGTCGGGGCAGGGCCTTGCCCTGCCCCCGCCCCCATCACCGTTCCCGCGGATCCAGCGCATCCCGCAATCCATCGCCAAGGAACGTAAACGACAACATCAACCCCGCAATCAAAATCACCGGAAAGCTGAGCAACCACGGCCCCGACGACAGATTGTTATAACCTTCGGTCAGCATCACCCCTAGACTAGTTGGGAAGGGGTTATCAGGATCAACCGATGGCCGCATACCCACGCCGAGAATGGTCAATACCGCCTCAGCGCTGATCAGAGCGGGAATGCTAAACGAAGTCGAGACAATAATCGGCGCCAGCGTGTTGGGCAAGATATGCCGCCACAAGATCGCCGTGGTCGGCACCCCAATCGCCCGCGCCGCCTCGACAAACTCCTTCTCCTTCAGCGACAGCACCTGCCCGCGCACCAAGCGCGCAATTCCCGTCCAACTCACCAGTGAGACGGCGACGAAGATCAGCAGCAACCCGTTAAAGGTACGGCCAAGCCACGTCTCGCGGAAGGCGGTCGAGAGCGCGATAATAAACAGCAGATCGGGAAATGCGGCCACAATCTCGGTAAAGCGCATGAGCAGGTTATCAAGCCACCCGCCGGCAAAACCTGAGATCAGGCCAATCGTTACCCCGATCAGCAGAATCGCAACCTGTGGCACAATCCCCACAATCAGCGACACCCGGATGGCGTACATCAACCGCGACAACACATCGCGCCCCAGCGTGTCGGTACCGAGCAGGTGCTCAGGCACCCCCATGCGGGCCGGGTTGTCTGTCACCCATGCCGGCGGGCGCAGGCTGTTATTAGGGATCTGCTGGACGGGGTTGAACGGCGCGAGCCACGGCGCGGCCACCGCCACAATCACGTAGAGGATAATCACCACAAGCCCGACCATCGCCGCGCGGTTGCGCCGCAGTCGCGCCAGCGCATCTGACCACAAGCTGCGCGGTTTGGTGTTGAGGGCTTGAATATCGATCGGATTGGTTAACGACTTGGCCGGCGACGTCACATCTGCTCCTCACTATCAACCGATAACGCGCTCACGAGCAGGTAGGCGGCTTGAAACACGCCTATATCCCTTCCCCACTCGCTCTCTCTCACTCTGCTACTTATTGCTCATCCGCGGATCAAGCGCGCCACCATCCCCACAAAGCTAGCCGCAGGCGACCATCACCCAGCGCACTTCCCCCACGGAGCGCGGGCCGCTGGCCCGCCCAGATGATCTCTTCCCCTACGGAGCGCGGGCCGCTGGCCCGCTCAGATGATCTCTTCCCCCACGGAGCGCGGGCCGCTGGCCCGCCCAGATGAGTACTTCCCCTACGGAGCGCGGGCCGCTGGCCCGCTCAGATGAGCGCTTCCCCCACGGAGCGCGGGCCGCTGGCCCGCCCAGATGAGCACTTCCCCCACGGAGCGCGGGCCGCTGGCCCGCTCAGATGATCTCTTCCCCCACGGAGCGCGGGCCGCTGGCCCGCTCAGATGATCTCTTCCCCCACGGAGCGCGGGCCGCTGGCCCGCTCAGATGATCTCTTCCCCCACGGAGCGCGGGCCGCTGGCCCGCTCAGATGAGCACTTCCCCTACGGAGCGCGGGCCGCTGGCCCGCCCAGATGATCTCTTCCCCTACGGAGCGCGGGCCGCTGGCCCGCCCAGATGATCTCTTCCCCCACGGAGCGCGGGCCGCTGGCCCGCACGAATCGATAACCCTCTACTCTCTAAGAGATGCGGCTCATCGGCCTGCTTCGCTCCTCGCCATTCCCGCTTTACTTATAGCTAATCCGTGGATCAAGCACGCCATACGCAATGTCGACCAAGAGATTAGCAATGCCCAAAAAGAAGACGTAAATCAGCGACCCGGCCATAATCATCGAATAGTCGCGTTTGCCGATCGCATCAACGAAGGTACGGCCCATGCCGGGCACCTGAAAAATCGTCTCAACGAATAGCGTGCCGGTGATCAAACCGGCCAGCGCCGGCCCCAAAATCGTCACCACCGGCAGCAGCGCATTTTTCAGCATGTGGCGCCAGACGATCACCTGCCCGGCCAAGCCCTTCGCCTGCGCCGTGCGAATGTAGTCTTGCCGTTTCACTTCGAGCACGCTTGAGCGGGTCAGGCGGGCAATGAACGCCATGCTGGTCGTGCCTAACGCCACCGTCGGCAAAATCCATGGCTTCACCGGATCATTCCAATCGGGGATAACGGTAAACCAATTGAGAATAACGGCAAAGACGATCACCAAGATCAAACTGGTAATCAGAGTCCCTAACGCAACGAAAATAGTAGACGACAATGAGAGCAGGTAATCAAGCCATGTATTTTGACGCAACGCAGCCAGAATACCCAGCGGAATGCCGAAGACGACCGCAAACAAGAGCGCCTGCACCCCTAGCCGGGCCGAATAGTAAAACTTGCTAGGCCGGGTTGGCGTGCCCTCAAACAACTCTTGCTGCACCGTGCGCGCCCCCCGCGACGAGTAGGTCGGGCCGAGATTGCCGGCAATCGCGCCCCACTGAATCTTCCATTCACCGGTTTTTGGGTCAGGCACAACATCAAAAAACATATAGCGGGTAAACTGGCGCCAAAACGGCAGATCCATCCCGAACCGTTCACGCAAAATCGCTTCGACCCGCGGCGAGAGCTGGCGCCGTTCGGGTTGGGTATCGAACGGCCCTCCCGGCGTCAGCTTGGCGATGCCAAACGTGACAAATCCCACGATAATCAGCACCGGGATATTCCACAAGATGCGCCGGATAATATAAGCGGTCATACGGTATTCCTAGATGTGATTGGTAAGCGCAGAGGCGCAGATTGAACCTCTCTGTACGCCTCTGCGCCTCTGCGTTACGCCGAACGCAGACGATACCGCTTAGGGCTGCACGTCCACATTCGGCAAGTTGAAGAAGCCGAGCCAGTAATCGAGCGGCGTGATCGTTTCTGGCGTGACACCCTTCACATACGGTTTGACCAGCACCGGGCCGCCGTTGTTGAGCATGAAGACAACCGGCGCATCTTCAACCAGAATGGTTTGCGCCTGCGCATAGAGCTCGGCGCGGCGCACCGGGTCTTGCTCAATATCAGCCTGCCGCACCAGCTCGTCGAGCTGCGGGTTCGAGTAGTTGACGCGCGCGCTGAGCAAGCCGTTGGTCTGGAAGAGCGAGACCCAGTTTTGCGGATCGGGATAGTCAGCGCACCAACCCAGCGAGAACATCTGCGGCGGATTGTCTTTGGTCGCCGCAGCAAAGGCGGTCGGATCGATCGGATCGAGGATCACGTCGATGCCCAGATTCTGTTTGAACTGGTTGGCCACCCACTCGAAGCGAGCGTTGTTGCGCGCGGTGCCCGAATAGGTCAGCTTGATTTCCGGCAAGCCCTGCCCGTTCGGATATCCTGCCTCGGCCAAGGTCTGCTTGGCCTTTTCAGGGTTGAATTCCCACAGCCGCAAATCAGGCTGGTAGCCGGGGAAGCCGGGCGGGATGAAGCTGTAGGTCGGCGTGCCGAGACCTTGGAAGACATCGCGCACGTAGGCTTCGCGATCGAGCGCCTGTGCAAACGCTTGCCGCACAAGCTTATTGTCAAACGGCGGCTTGGCGAGATTGAAACCAAAGTAGAAGGTGCAGGAACCGGGGACATCAATGATCTGCTGGCTCAAGACCGGGTCTGATTTGACCGTTGCCAAGTCTTCGGCGCCAACACCCAGAATATCCAGCTCGCCATTCTGGTAGGCTTGGAAGGCCACTTGACCATCAGTGATCATGTAGTACTCAACCCGCTTGAGCTTGACCGGCCCCAGCGGCCCCACGTAATAGGGATTCGGCTCCCAGATCGCCTTGCTGTCGTGCTCCCACTCCTTCAACACGAAGGGGCCGTTGCCAATATAATTGGCCGGATCGTACCACCAGTCATCGCCTTTCGCCACGTCCTCCTCGCGCACCGGCGCGCCGATCCAGAGCGCGGCCATGCTGAGGAAATACGGCGCCGGCGCAACCAGCTCGATCTGCAGCGTGTAATCATCCAGCGCCTTGACGCCAAACTCGTCGCGCAGCTTGTCGAGATCGAGCTTCATGACCTCTTCCATCGACAAGCCTTGGCAAGCCGCGGCGCTGTATTCGCTGTAACCCTTGATGATGCCGCAGGGCAACGACTGGTACTCACCCGCCGTCTCTGGGTCAGCCAGCCGCTTCCACGCATACTCAAAGTTGCGCGCAGTTACCGGCGTACCATCACTGTACTTGCCGTCGCGGCGCAAGGTAAAGGTGTAGACGGTACCGTCAGCCGATACGTCAACCTTCTCGGCAGCACCCGGAACGGGGTTCATATCGAGATCAAACGTCATCAGGGCCTGATAGGCCATCATAATGAACTGGATCTCGTTGACGAAGCTGGCCTTCTGCGGATCGACATTGTCTGGCTCTGAGCCAGTGTTGAGGCGCAACACGCCGGGTTGCGCAGTGCCAGCGACCGGGGCGGTAGTTGGTTGGGCAGCAGCGGTTGGCTGCGGAGCAGCCGTTGGTTGGGTGGCTGGGGCGGTGGTTGGCTGTTCAGCCGGGGCAGTCGTTGCTTGCGTAGCCGGGGGGGTACCGCCGCCACAAGCTGCCAAGATGGGCAACAATAACCCAAACAGCAGCATGAGGGCGAGCGCGTGACGCCAGCGAAGCGGATTCATCGCGACACTCCTTAGCATCTGTGACACGAAACACCTCATCGAAGCGGGGAAGGTGGCCGGGATCGGTCTGGCACAGTGCTGCGCAGGTGAATAGGGTAAAGGTAGCCGATAGCGTTTGCTCTTGCCCTCCTTTCTGCCCAATCAGATACACGATGCCGGCGCAGGCTGCGCAAGAGAACAACCAACCACAGATGTGAAAAAATCCCCCTTCGATATGGGGGATCGTACCACGCGGAACGGATGCTTGTCAAGGCAACAATTATGCTCGCAACACGGCGACAGTGGCAATCGCGAAGAAGAGCTGCACCCCAAGCGAAAATCCCTGCCACAGGCGCGCAGCCAAGGGGCTGCGCCGGTAGATGATCAGACCGCCAATGAGATTGAACAGTGCGGTCAGCGCCGCCGCTACCGGCAAGAAGAAGATGCGGATGCGCGGGGCTAATTCGGCGGCGGCGCCAATCTGGTCGCCACGCCATTCGATCTGAAACGGCAACGAGGGATAGATGGCGGCAATTGCCCCAAACAAGACCAGATTAAGAATAAGCGTCACAAGTAACAATCGCCGGATGACCGGATCGGCCCAAAAGTCATAGACCAGAAACCGGGCGACTTCAATGCCGGGCGCCAGCGTCTGAATGGCGCCAAGCCGGCGCCGCTGCTCTAATTCTTGCACGAAGCCGGCTTGGTCGATGGGCGAGATGGCATAGGCGGCATTGCCAGCGTAGATCACCAACGCTTCCGCCAATGGCCGGGTGGTAAAGCGATGGATGACGATGCCGTCATGGGTCTGGACACGGCCATGGTAGTAGCCGATGCTCGCCAATGCTGTGCGCCAGTCGCCGAACGCTAACGCGCCTTGTTCGACCCGGTCAATGAGGGTTAGCGGAATGACCGCGCGGCTGCCTAGCCACTGGATGTACAACCCATTGCGGTCAAGGCTATACCGCAACGTCAATGCAGCCGCAGTACGGTACATGAGGAAACCAGCCAGCGCCAGCAAACCAAGCGCGAGCACGGCCTGCCCAAACAGCCAGCCGTCAATCGGCCACTGTTCAGGCGGCCCGCTCAGCGCCGCACTCATGCTGAGCAACAGCCACCCTGCCCCCGCTGCACTCACAACGGCAAGAAGAAGGCCAAGCCAGATACGAGCTGTTGCTATCGGTCGCCAGCGTTGCATAGTGCGTTATTTAACTCAGCAGGCCTGCACTTGGTGGCAATTCCCCCTTTACCTCACCAAACGAGCCGTGCTGCTTAAGTTGGAGTGCGGCAGTTAGACTGCCGCACTCCATAACCTCACCGATGAGAGCGGAGCGGCCACACACACCAGACCGGCATCATAACCAACCAATTACGGCGTCACTGTCGCCGCCGGTTCCGGCGTTACCTCAACGGCCGGCGCTGGCGTTGACTGCCGCACTCCATAATCTCACCGATGAGGGCGGAGCAGCCACACACCAGACCGGCATCATAACCAACCAATTACGGCGTCACCGTCGCCGTCGGTTCCGGCGTTGCCTCAACGGCCGGCGCCGGCGTCGGCGTTGGCAACGGTGTCGGCGGGCCGGGCAGGTAGGTCGGCACAGGTGTCGGAACCGGCTCAGTCGGGAATGGCGTCGGCGTCGGCGTTGGCTCAGGGAAGCGCCGCACATCGGCTGCTGCCCGTTGCTCGGCGATCCAGCGATCGAACGCTTCGGTGCGCGCCTTCTGCAACTGATCTTCTTTCGATGGGATCGTCTGATCCGTCACTTCCAGAATATGCCAGCCAAATTGGGTACGGATCGGATCGCTAATCTGGCCTACCGGCAACGCGAAGGCAGCCTGCACCAATTCCGGCGGGTAGGTCGCGCCATTATCGGCGAAGCCGTTGCGATCAAACGAACCGATCTCGCCGCCATTCTCGCGCGAACCGGGATCGTCGGAACGTTCGGCGGCCAGTGTTGCAAAATCGGCCCCGGCCCGCAGTTGGGCGACCAGCTCTTGCGCCGCCGGCAGCGCCGCGGCAAAGGCCGCGTCGATCTGCTCGGTCGTCGCCTCTGCCGGCGGGTTGACCGCGATCAAGATCTGGCGCGCGCGCACCCGCTCTGGCTCGGTGCTGGCGACGAAGGTTTCTTCCGGCACCAACCGGGCCTGAATCTGATCATTGAGTAACCGATCGCGGTACTGGCCGAGCAACGCTTCGCGGAACTCGTCTTTGCTCAGCTCTGGCTTCGCCTCGGTCGCGATCAGCTCAAGCTCGTAACGGCGATAAATCTCGTCAATAATTTGATCAAACTGCGTGCGCGCCTCAGCGGGTTGGGGCGTCGGCACTGGCGTAAAGGTCGGGAATGGCGTCGGCGACGGTTCCGGGGTTGGCGTCGGCCCGCCGGGAGTGGGCGATGGCGTCGCTGTCGGTTCCGGGGTTGCGGTCGCTGCCGGATCAACCGTCGGCGATGGCGTTACATTCGGATCAGGCGTGGGAACGGGTTCGGGCAGCGGCGGGAGGAAGATAAAGGACAAATCGGCGACCGCTTCTTGGATCGCGGCATCATCGCTGATCGTGATGCCGAAGCCAGTCGCAGCCCGCTGCTTGAGCTGCCGATCAATCCAATCCGAAACGATCCGATCTTCAATGGCAGCATTGCGTAACCCGCGGATCTGCTGATCGATCACGATGCTGCGACCCTGAAACTGCTGGGCAATCTGCGGATTGCTGGCCCCAAACAGGTCGAGCAATTGGAAATTCTGATAGATTTCGCGGGCATACGCAAGGCGACGCTCGCGCCAGTAATCGCTGCGGGTGAGCGTCGCCGAACCAACCTGCGCCACTGGCCGGCTGGGAATCCACAATTGTTCGTAGATCAACCCGCTGACGATGGCTAACAGGGCGATCGCCAGCGCGCTCGCCGTAGCGATAATCACGAGACGCTGGCGACGCTCTTCTTCGAGACGGCGGCGCGATGGGCGGCGCGGCGCGGGAGGTTGCGCCGGCGCTGGTGCGCTCCGTGGCGGCTTGGGTGTTTGTGACATAGGCTAGAATGGAATATCATCATCGCCAATATCTGGCGGCGGTTCGCGGCGGGGCGGGCGTGACGGCGAATCATCGGCGCGCGATTCACGCTGCTCAAGCAAGATCATATCTTGCGCAACGACTTCCACCCGCGAACGCGATTGCCCGGTTTGGGGGTCTTCCCACGTCCGCGTCTGCAAGCGGCCCTCGATATACACCCGCGCCCCCCGGCTCAGATACTGGTGGCAGATTTCGGCCAATCGGTTCCACGCAACGACATTAAACCATTCGGTCTCATCGTGTAGATTGCCGTTGGGATCGCGCCATTGACGGCTGGCAGCGACCCGAAAGGTGGCCACTGGCGTGCCGGTAGCGGTGTAGCGTAGTTCAGGATCGGCGCCAAGGCGACCAATAATCAAGACCTTATTCAAATCACGCGCCATGGCGCCCTCCACCACGATGGACTACTGTCTTCACCGGCACGCTGGCACGGATGTTATTCGTCGCTCAGCGCCGGCTCTTCCTCGGACTCCGGCTCAACCGGCTCGACTAAGCTCGACTGTACTTCCTTGTCCTCGACCAGCACCAAGAGATGGCGCAGGACGTTGTCGTTCAACCGGATCGCCCGATCCAGTTCGGCCACCTTCGACGCGCTCAGGGTGAGGGTGAAGAAGACGTAATACCCCTCGGTGAAGCTGCGGCGGCTGGCTTCGCCGGTCACATACTCGCGGATCGGGTAAGCCAGCTTGCGGCGGCCCCATGGCGACGATTGGCTCACCGTGTTGACTTGGCCACCCAGTTGCTCGACCGTCTGCTTGACCCGGTCGATGTTCGCAGTGATCCCCTCTTCGTTGGCGAAGAGCGGGCTAATGATGATGACAAGCTCGTACTCTCGACGACGATCGCGCACAAAAGCCTCCTCTGGTGATGTTCCGCTCGCCTCTCGCCCGGCGGCGCGATCCGGACGCAACGGCGGAACAGAAAGACTATTGGGAGCGTATTCCCATTCACGCTCCCACGTGACATCATGCGATTATACCATATCTTATTTAGGATGCATGTGCCGCCGGCTGCAGCGCTCTACCCTTGCAGCGCGCGCCACGCTTCCGGCGTGTCGGCGTCGGTAACGACCGCCGGATCGTTCGTTTCGTACCAGATAATCTGTCCGGCATAGCGGTTGAAGACGGCACGCGCGCCGGTGTCGCCGCGCAGCGTTTGCAGCTCGGCAAACAGAGCGGCGGCGACGATCACCGGGTTGCCGCGCTGGCCGCGGTAGACGGGCACGAGCGCGAGGGTAGCCGGCGCAGTCCGATAAGCGTCAATCAATTCGTTCATCAGCCGCGCCGTCACCAGCGGTTGGTCAACCAGCACAACCATCGCCGCATCAGCATCAGCTGGCAACGCGCGCAACCCAGCGCCGAGCGAGCTACCCAACCCTTCGGCGTAGGCTGGGTTGGTCACGATCTGCACCGGCAGATCGCGCAACGCGGCCCGCACCTGCGCTTCGGCAGCGCCTACCACGACCGTAAGCCCGGCCAGTTGGCTGGCTAACGCTTCGGCAGCGATATGCGCGACCAGTGGCCGGCCTTGCCAGTCCAGCAACTGCTTGGGTTGGCCCATCCGGGTCGATTGGCCGGCAGCCAGCAAGAGACCTGCGATCTTCATGGTGTCACCTTGTTGGGTAGCGCCGAAAACCCTCTGTCATTGCGAGGGCAGGACGGCACCCCGCAGGGGTGCCGTCCGCCCGAAGCAATCCCCCGCGAGCACGAGAGGGATGCCTGTAGGCCATTGGTCTGCGCGCAAGGTCGGGCGGCTCCTCGCTGCGCTGGTCGCCGCCCTCCCTCGCAATGACATGCTGACCTTTCATTGCGCGCCCACCCTACCGGTACGCCGCAATCAACGCCGCAGCCAGCGTGGCATCTTCGGCGGGGAAGACGCTGCGCAGATCGCACACCACCTGCTCATCGACAATCCGGGCCACCACCGGCGGATCGCCGGCGCGTAAGCGCGCGGCCAGCGCCGTGGCATTGCTGCTCGCCGGGGTCAGCGCAACGCCAAAGCTTGGTTGGGTCGCGCCGGGGAGCGATCCGCCGCCGATCGCGCTCTCGCAAGCGATGGCGCGCGCCGGCAGGCTGGCAGCGACTAACGTAGCTGCCATCGCTTCCGCCCGCTGTTGCAATGCCGTCACCGGCGTACTGATCAGTTGCCAGACCGGAATCTCGCGCAGAGCCGCGCCGCGCAGGTAGCTGTGCAGCGTGGCGGCCAAGCCGGCAATCGTACTCTTATCGACCCGCAGCGCGCGGGCGAGCGGGTGGCGGCGCAATTGCCCCACCAGATCGCGCCGGCCCACGATAATCCCGGCCTGCGGCCCGCCCAACAGTTTGTCGCCGGAAAACGTCACCAGATCAGCCCCAGCAGCAACGCTCGCTTGCACCGTCGGCTCGGCCTGCAAGCCAAACTGGCGGGTGTCGATCAGCGTCCCGCTGCCCAAATCGTCGAGCAGCGGCAAGCCATGCTGGTGGGCCACCTCAGCCAGCTCGGCCAGCTCCGGCTCATGCATAAACCCGATCAAGCGGAAGTTGCTGGCGTGAACGCGCAGGATCAGCGCAGTACGCTCGCTGATGGCGGCAGCGTAGTCGCGGACGTAAGTGCGGTTGGTCGTGCCCACTTCCACCAGTGTCGCCCCACTGGCGCGCAAGACATCGGGAATGCGAAAGCCGCCGCCGATCTCGACCGCCTGCCCGCGCGAGACGATCACTTCGCGCCCGGCGGCCAGCGCAATCAACGCCAGATAGACCGCCGCTGCGTTGTTATTGACCACTAGCGCCGCTTCCGCACCGGTCAACCGCACCAGCAACTGCTCCAGATGGACGTGACGCGAGCCGCGTTCGCCCTCGACCAAATCGTATTCAAGGTTGCTGTAACCGGCCCCCACCGCTTGCATCGCAGCCCGCGCCGCCGCGCTGAGCGGGGCGCGGCCAAGGTTGGTCTGAATCACCACGCCGGTGGCGTTGATCAGCGGGCGCAGGCTGGGGGCAACGCTCGCCGCTAGCTCGGCATGCACTGCCGCCACCAGCGCCGGCAAACTAGGCGGCGGGCTGCCGGCAGCAATCGCCTTCCGCGCTTGCGCCAACACGGCCTGCGCCGCATCGCGCAACAACTCGTGCGGCGCATCAGGCTGGCCAGCGCGCACTTCGCGGATCAAGGCATCAACGCTCGGCAAATGACGAAACGACATCGCTCACCCCAACCCATCGCGGCTCGGCTGCGTCAACTCAAACGCCTTGCGCAGCACCTGCTCGTAGCTCGGCGTCAGTTCGCGTTTACGCCGCGCCATCACAATCCGGGCCACGCTGATCATCGTATCGATCCGGTACTCGCGAAACGTCTCGCCGCCCCACGTAAAATGCGGCACATTCTTGGGCGCGCTGTGCATACCGAACACATTCGAGCCGGTGCCGATCATGGTGCCGCCGGTCAGGTGCAAGCCAATGCCCAGCTTCACGTGATCGGCCAGAAAACATCCCAGCTTCAGAATGCCGGTATCAATCTGGCCGATCCCCTCTAGCAACACGCGCACCGAGCCGTAATTGTTTTTCAGATCGGAATTGGTCGTCATTGCGCCGATATTGACCCATTCCCCCAGCCAGCTATGGCCGAGAAAGCCATCGTGGTGCTTGTTCGAGTACCCCTGAATGACCGACGCCTCGACCTCGCCGCCGACCCGGCAAACCGGGCCGAGACAGGTTTCGGCCCGGATGCGCGCGCTGGCGATCAACGTCCCCGGCCCGATATAGGCCGGCCCCTGAATATAGCTGAACGGCTCGATCTGCGCTGCTTCGACAAATACCGGCCCATCGCGGCTATCGAGCACTACCGGCCCGGCCAACTGTGCTGCCGGATCGACATACACCCGCCGGCCATGGGTAATCACGTGCGGCTGATCAGCCGTCAAGAGCGGCAACCGGCGCGCGAGCAACGGCTCATCGCGGATCAGTTGCTCGCCGGCTTGCGTGATCAGATCCCACGGGTACACGAGCAACGCCGCCGGAACTTGCAGCTCCACCACTCGCGCAAAGCGCGCCAGCTCATCGCGGGCCGCCTCACCCCGCTGCTCGCGCAGATAATAGACGATCGCACTGGCCAGCGCCGGCGACACTCGCGCGCCGAGCAACGTCTCACCCACGATGTACACCGTGTTCACCGGCTCGCCATCAAGCGCCGGCAACCACTCCAAATTGAGCGCGCGCCCATTCACAAACAGGATCGGATCGCTGGTGGCGAGCAGCTCGGCCAACCCCCCCGGCGGCCCAAAGTGCGGCATCAGGTGCGGGCGAGCCAACCCGCGCGCCGGACGGCCAAGGATGGCCGCGGCCCGCTCGCGGGTGGTAAACGCGCCGCACCGCAGCTCAAACACCGGACGGGCCTGCACCAAGGTGGCAAAATGGCGCCACAGTTCATCTTCAAACAGAATGAGGGTCATACGGGTTTGGGAAAGACAGCCAATGGCTCTCGGCTCGGTTCCCTTCCCAGCATAGCACAGATTGGGGCGCAAGTGATCGCCGTTATGCAAGAGGGACTTCACCGATCACCATATTGGCCGGCGCTTATGCTGGCAAGTTATGTGTTCCCGCTCAGGCATACAGTCCGCTGAAGCCCAGCCGGCGGTATACCGTGCTGGCCTGCGGACGGCGTTATGTGTTCCCGCTCAGGCATACAGTCCGCTGAAGCAGGAGATTGCTTCGGGGGCTACGCCCCCTCGCAATGACAGGCAGGGCCGTCGCCCCCTCGCTGCCCCGGTTGTCATTGCGAGCCGCGCGTAGGGGCAGAGCGTTGCTCTGCCCCCGCGCGGCGAAGCAATCCCCCGCGAGTGCGGAAGCCACCGCTGCCCGCCGTGGGAACCCCGGACACTACCTAACAGACATGGCGTTCGCTGAAGCAGGAGATTGCTTCGGGGGCTACGCCCCCTCGCAATGACAGACAGGGCCGCCGCTCCCTCGCTATGACAATTGACCTGCCCCCTCGCTATGACAATTGACCACGCCCCCTCGCAATGACAGGCGGCAAGCGCTCCAAACTGTCATCAACCTGTAATCCACCGATATGCAAATGTTATCCACAAAGTTCGGCCAGTTATCCACATTACTACCTATTGTCGTGGAATATATGGGGATAACGAAGGAACATCGACCATCCGGTATGACAATGCTACAGCGCCGTTCGCCCGCAGTGCTACAATATGCCTAGCAAAAGAGAAACACTGGAGCGCGCTATGACCACAACCCTGATCCGCGGCTGCTGCCCGCACGATTGCCCCGATACCTGCGGCACTATCACCGAAGTGCGTGATGGCCGCGCAGTGGCGTTTTACGCCGATCCCGATCACCCGATCACCCAAGGGTGGCTCTGCGCCAAAGTGCGCCCCTACCTCGAACGGGTCTACAGTCCGGATCGGCTGCTCTATCCACTGCGCCGGGTGGGGCCGAAGGGGAGCGGGCAGTGGGAGCGGATCAGTTGGGATGAGGCGATCGTGACGATTGCCAGCCGCTGGCAGGCGATTATCGCCGAGTATGGCGCAGCGGCGATCTTGCCCTATTCGTACAGCGGCACGCTGGGGCTGTTGCAAACTGCGATCGTCGATGCCCGGCTGTGGAACCGGATGGGGGCCAGCGGCCTTGATCGCGCGATCTGCTGCGCCGCTGCCCACGCTGCCGTCTACGCCACCCTCGGCGCGCGGCGCAGTCCCGATTATGATGATCTGCTGCACAGCCGCCTGATCATCCTCTGGGGGCACAACCCGGCCAGCGCCGGCCCCCACGCGATGCCGTTCATCCGGCAGGCGCAGCGGGCTGGCGCGTATGTGGTGGCGATTGACCCACGCCGCACCGCGACGGCCCGCTCGGCTGATCTGCACCTGCCGATTAATCCGGCTACCGACGGCGCGCTGGCCCTTGGTATGATGCACGTGATCTTTGCCGAGCACCTGCACGACGAAGCGTGGCTGGAACAGCATACGATCGGGTGGCGCGAACTGCGCACCCGCGCCGCCGAGTACGATCCTGAGCGGGTGGCGGCGATTACCGGCTTACCGGCGGCGACTATCATTGATCTCGCCCGCCGCTACGCCACTACCAAACCGGCAATTATCAAGACCGCCGATGGCATCCAGCGCCACCAGAACGGCGGCCAAACCTTCCGCGCCTTGCTCTGTCTGCCGGCGGTGGTGGGGCAGTATGGCGTGCGCGGCGGCGGGTTCGCCTATTCCACCGGCGGCTACGCGACATGGGATGGCGCCGCGGTTGGGCATGGCGCCGAATGCCCGCCTACCCCGCGTATGATCAACATGAACCGGCTGGGGGCGGCATTGACCGGCGAAGTGACCGATCCGCCGATCATGTCGCTCTTTGTCTATTGCGCCAACCCGCTGGCATCGTCGCCCAACGCCGGCTTGATCGAGCAAGGGTTGCGGCGCGACGACCTCTTCACCGTCGTGCATGACCTCTTTCTAACCGATACTGCACGCTACGCCGACATTGTCTTGCCGGCGACCAGCCAGCTTGAACATCTCGATCTGCACCGCGCCTATGGCCACCGTTACCTCACGCTCAACCAACCGGCGATTGCGCCGTTGGGGGAAGCGAAGAGCAATTGGGACGTGACCCGCTTGCTGGCGGCGGCAATGGGTTATACCGAGCCATGGCTGCACGAGAGCGCTGAGGAAGCGATCCGCGGCGTGCTCGACGCTTCGCGAGCGCGGAATCCGTTTCTGGCCGGGATTACCTACGAGCGGTTGCAACGCGAAGGGACGGTACGGTTGGCGTTGACACCAGAAACCGACGTGCCGTTTGCCGACGGCCACTTCCCGACGCCGTCGGGCAAGGTCGAGCTGTGGAGCGCAACCATGGCGGCGCAGGGGCTAGACCCACTGCCCCACTACGAGCCACCCGCCGAATATGTCGCTCATCCGTTGGCAGAGGGCTGGTTGACCCTCATTTCAGCCGCGCCGCATCACTTCGTCTCGTCGAGCATGGCCAACCAGCCGAGCCTGCGCACCAAAGAAGGGCCTCCCAGCATCGAAATCAATCCGGCTGACGCCGCCGCGCGCGGGATTCGCGATGGAGATGAGGTTATCGTTGGCAACCAGCGTGGCGAATGCCGGCTACGCGCCGTGATCAGCGACAATGTTCCGCCGGGAGTCGTCTTTGCCGCCAAAGGTCATTGGGCTATGCTCTCACCCGATGGCCGCAATGTCAATTGGACAACACCCGACGCCTTGGCCGATCTCGGCGGCCAGAGCACCTTTCACAGCAACCGGGTAAAGGTCTGGCGCGCCGGAGAGTAATTCAAAGAAATAACCCCGCCAAGGTGAGCACTGATCGTTGATGCCCCTACCGGCTGCTATGCGCTGTTGCGCTTGATCATTATCGTAAGGAGGCGTCACGATGAAACACACAAGCAGGAGAGACGCCGGCCAGTCAGCCACCGAGTTAGCCATTTTGCTCGGCTTGGTTGCGGCAGTTGTGGTGGTGGGGTTAACACTCACCGGAGAAGGGACGCGCGACGCACTCTGTCGAGCGTCCGGCGCGTTTGGCGTGGAATGCGGCGATCTGCTGCGCGATGATTTTTCCAGCCTTAACAACTGGACAATTCAAAATGGCCGCTGGCAGATCCGCGATGGCCGCCTGTGCATTGATGGTCCCGGACGGATTTACCGTCCGTTGGATCGGAATGACTACGTAATTAACGTTGATCTGGCCCGGATCACCAAAGGTAACGGCTATGGCATCTTCTTCCGTGATTCGGGTGGGGCAAAATTCAACGGCTACTCCTTCCAATACGATCCGGGATATGGTCGCGGCGCATTCATCATTCGCAAGTGGGTCAATGGCAGCGAGCTGACCACGCCGATTGCCCGTGTCGATGCGCCGCGCGGTTACGACTGGTACGGCGCTGATCGGAAAGTGAAGGTAGAAGTGCGCGGTGATACCTTTACGGCCTATATAGACGGCCAGCCGGTCGTACAAGCACGCGACCGCAGTTTTACCAGCGGTGGCATCGGCTTTCGCAGTTGGGATAATACCAGCGCCTGTTTTGACAATCTCAGTGTGCGGAGACCGTAGGCTCTGCGCATACGCCAGATCGGTTTGCGTTCTCTGCGTCATTAACCAAGGAGGCGAGCGATGTCTGGGCCGCAACATTCCCCGCAACCGCCATCTGGTGGCTCAATCGATCCCGAATATTATGCCAAGTGGAAACCGCCTATCATTCCACCCGGACAAGGACGGCGGGTGGTGCGCATCGCCATCGCCGTGCTTGCCGTGGCGCTGGTTGTGATGGGAGCAGTCGCGCTATGGCGCAGCAACTTGATTGCGCTGCCCGGCGGGCGCGGCGATATTGTGGGGCGTGTGGTCGCGCCAACCGGCGGCGCCGTCGTCTTTGTGCTGCCGAACCCGACTGAAATCCCGGTTGCCGCTGATGGCAGTTTCACGGTGCCGAATGTACCATCAGGCCGCCAAATGCTATATGTCGCCTTTTCGGGGATGGCTTGGGAAGTGCCGGTCGAAGTGCCGAATCAAGGAACGGTTGATGCCGGCGTCATCACCGTTGAGGTGACCGCCGAACCGGCCCAGTGACAGTGAGGCGCGGCGGTAAGATACCGCCGCGCCCTCCCAGCCTAACCAACCGCCTCCCGCACCCGCTCGAGAGCGGTAATGATTGCCAATGCCCGCTCACGTTCGTCACCCACCATCGTTTTGCACAGCTCAATCAACTCGCCAATCATCTGGCGGCGCTGGTCTGGCGGCGCCGCCATCATTGCATCTACTGCGGCGGCCTCACCACGCAGCGCACCACCCAGCCGATCATCAACTACTGGCGCAGCGCCGAGCACGCCACCCCGCTCACTCATCGCCGAACCCAGCCGTTCGACGGCGGCGACCATCGTGCTGCGCGCATCGAACTGCACCTGCGGCGGCTCATCGGCGCGACGGAGACTGACCGTATAAAAGAGGTCGCTCTCGCGGGCAATGTCACCCTCAACTGTCGTAATCTCTGGCTCTGCCGCTGCCGTTGCTCCTATACCGCCGAGCACCGGCGGTTCACCCGCGCCAACCAGCATCGCCCCCACCGCAAAATGGCCGTAATCGGTGCCATGCACCGCAATCTGGTAATCGCCAGCCACCGGATTGTCAATCACTACTAGATTGAGCGCCTTGCCGGCATGGCCGTAATTGCGCCCGCGCACGCGCCGCTGCCGGCGCCGGGCACGGCTCGGCGCTGCGCCCAACACGCCAGCCGGCGCCAACGGCAGCCCGGCTGGCACTGCCACCTCGACCGTAATTGGCGATGCCGTCATCACCACCAACCGCGGGGTTGGCGGCGCCGGTGAAGCTGCCGGCGCTGCGCCCAACACACCGGGACTAATGCCTAACTCGTGGCAGACGAGCGCCAGTGCCTGCGGGTTATCGGGCAATGCGCCGTGACTCACCGCTAGCGACGGCAGATTGTTGGCCTGCGGCACCGTCGCCATCCGCTGCAACACTGTCCCATCTCCCTGTGAGTCGTAATGGCGGCTGAGTGGTACGCCATCAGCATAGCGCAGCGCATGATCGGCGGGTGGCGGGCCAACGAGAATGGTACTCAGCGTGTTAAACCCCACCCCGGTGATCGTCGTCACCGCGACCCGCTGCGTCAGGGTTGCCACCGCTTGGGCTTGATTGGCCATTTCGCCCCACAGATTGCGGCTCGCCATACTCGTAATGGGTTTGAGCTGCGGTGGATTGCCGCTGAGCAGATAGTCGTCGATGGGCAACAGATCACGGACACCGGGCACTTGGGTCTGGATGGTCTTCACCTTGTCAAGTTCGGTTTGGATCGGGTGAATGTGGCGCAGATACCACAAATAGACGGCAAACACGGTGCGCAGCGTCTCATCGGCGTGCGGTTCGGCGCCGGCCCATGCGGTGTATGCTTCGGCTGAACCGCGGTGCGGCGTGCCCAGCGTAATCAGACGGGCCACATCGTTACGGCTCAAGTATTCAGGCGATTGGATGTAGCTGCGCGCCACTAAGCCGCCCATACTGTGGCCGATCAGAACGACCTTGTTAGCATTGGCGGCCTTTTTGGCCCGATCGATCCAGCCGGTCAGATAGCGCCGCGCGCTCTCTTCGACCGGCTTGCGCCAATCGTAGAAGGCGACAAAGAGATCACGGTTCCGGCGATAGCCGGCCTGCGTGAAAGTTTGCAGCAACGTTTTGCCATAATCGACGAACGGCGGAAAATCCCAGCCGCTCAAGGTAGGGCCGCGCCAGTCGAGCAACACCGGCAGGTTGAACGAACCGGTAAAGCCGGGGATGAAGATCACGGGCAGGCGTGACATAACAGTTCCTTCCATGTGGAATTGACCCAGCGGCGCACAGCACACCGAATCGAACGGCTCGACCGAGCGTTTTGAGGTATTACAGCCAGTATACGAGGGCAATCCGGCAAATGCAATATGAAGGCTAAGTTCTCCCTCGCGGGCCAGCCGCCCGCGCTCCACGCCGGGCCGCTGGTCACTGGCCCGCCTTGTATTTTATGGAGTGCGGCAGTTTCACTGCCGCATGTGCTCTTAATCCCACCGGGGCGCGGGCCGCTGGCCCGCCGTATATCTCTGGAGTGCGGCAGTGCAACTGCCGCATGTGCTCTCAATCCCGCCGGGCCGCTGGCCGCTGGCCGCCCACATCAGCGCCCCTTTGCGGGCGAGCCGCCCGCGCTCCACACCGGGCCGCGGGCCGCTGGCCCGCCTTGTATTTTATGGAGTGCGGCAGTTTCACTGCCGCATGTGCTCCTAATCCCACCGGGCCGCTGGCCCGCCCATATCAGCGCCCCCTTGCGGGCGAGCCGCCCGCGCTCCACGCCGGGCCGCTGGTCACTGGCCCGCCTTGTATTTTATGGAGTGCGGCAGTATCACTGCCGCATCCCCTTCATATCACTGCCTCAGCCAGCGCCATCTTCCGCTATAATGCCAGATATGAAGCAACTTGCCATCATATTCATCGGGATTGTTCTGCTCACCAGTTGCAGTCCGCCCCCTACAAACCAAACCGATCAACTGCGCGAACCGTTCCGCAGCGCATGGCAAGCCGCCGGCGGATCGCGCATTGGGCCGCCGCTCGGCGAACCGCGCTGGGTAGACGGCGCATTAGTGCAGTATTTCGCAACCCTGCGGATCGTCGCGTTGGAAAACGGCGGCGCCGCCGCCGAACGGCTGCCCGCCGATTGGCGCGAGCAGACGCCGGCGCCGGTGATCGAGACGCCGCCGGCCACCCAGCAAGCTTCGCTGGCGCTTGCTACCCCAACCCAGACAGTACAACCGTTGCAACCGGTGCCGATCACGCTGCGGATCCCCGCGTACAGCGGCCCAGTGACCGTGCAACTCTACGATGCTGCTGGGAAGCTCAGCGCCGAAGGCGCGACAACTGTCACCGATGGCGCGGGCGAGGTAACGTTGCCGGCGGGCGGTGCGCTTGGGCCGCAGTGGGCAGTCGCGCTGATCGATGGCCGGCTAGCCGGCGCGCAAAGCCAGATCGTCACCCTTGATGCCCAGACCGCGCTGATTAGCGGGCAAAGCGACATCGACTCGCTCTATCCGCGCATTCGCCGGCTGATGGCTGAAGCACGGGTGAGTTACGAGCTGAATGGCCGCCTCATTAGCGGCTACCGCTCACCCGATAACCCGCTGCTCTGGTTACGCGATCACGTCTATCAGGGGCGCGGGTTCCGCTACTTCGAGCAAGATGTCACCAGTTTGCTCGACGCTTTCCGCGATGCCCAATTCCCCGATGGCAGCCTGCCCGATGTGATTGACTACCCCGAACGGTACGTGACCGCGTTCCGCAAAGAGGTTGAATCCGACCTTGAGTTTCTCTACATTCAAGGGGTGTACGAAGCGTGGCAGATGACCGGCGACGATGCGTGGCTGCGCAGCCATCTGCCGGCGCTGCGGCGCGCGGTCGAGTACATCACCACCAACCCGTTGCGCTGGAACGCAGAGCGCGGTTTGGTGCGCCGGCCCTACACCATCGATATGTGGGATTTCGCCTACGGCCCGACGACCACCAGCCCCGACGGCAAACCCGCGCCGCGCCACTGGATCGAGCCAGACACGATCTGGGGGACGTTCCACGGCGATAATACTGGCTTGGCGGCGGCGTTGATGTTGCTGGCCCGCATCGAGCAGCGGGTGGGCGAACCGGCGCGGGCCGAGCGCTATTTCCAACTCTCGGATGAGATTATGCAGCGGCTGAACGAACTGGCGTGGAATGGCCGCTTCTTCACCCATTTCATCCCCGAAGACCCGTCCTTTACCCCAGCAGGAGTCGATGCCGCTGAGCAACTGAGCCTCTCGAATGCGTATGCGCTCAACCGTGGCGTGCTCTCGGCAGCACAGGCGCAGGCGATTATCGGCAGCTATTATGAACGGCGCGATTTTGCGCGGGCCTTTGCCGAATGGTACAGCATCGACCCGCCCTTCCCGCCGGGCAGTTTCGGCATGGCCGGCGGCAAAGGCGAGCAGCCGGGCGAGTATGTCAATGGCGGAATTATGCCATTAGTCGGCGGCGAATTGGCCCGCGGCGCGTTTACGTTCGGCTTTGAGCCGTATGGGCTTGATCAGCTCCGCCGCTACGCCAATTTGCTGCGCCTGACCAATGCCTCGTATCTGTGGTATTACCCCGATGGCCGGCCCGGCATCTCTGGCCCCGACACCATCCCCACCGATGGCTGGGGCGCGAGCGCAATGCTCGGCGCGCTGTTTGAAGGGCTGGCCGGCATTGTTGATACTGCAAGCCGTTACGACGATGCGATCATTAGCCCCCGCTGGCCGGCTGAACCTGCTATCATGCAGGCATACGTCGTCGCGCGCTATCCCGCTTCTGATGGTTATGTTGCGTACCGCTGGCAACGCGAAGCGCAGGGCCTGCGCTTATACGTCACCGGCAGCGGTCGCACCGCCTACGTGCGGTTTATGCTGCCTCCCGATGCCGGCTATGACGTGACGATGACAGTTGCCGGCCAACCGGTCACGCCGGTGATGGAAGAGGTTGGCCTGAGCCGCTATGCCGGCGTCGCGCTCGACCGGCTCAATGTCGAGGTGACGGTGACGTGGCGATAGGGAGCGCCAGCCTGCGGGCACGAGGTACGGGCGATGGCGCGCTTGCCGACTATGGAGTGCGGCAGTGAAACTGCCGCCTATACCAAACTCGCGCCGGCGGGTACGCGGTGGCGACCATAGCGTGCTTACCACGCTTTGGAATGCGGCAGTAAAACTGCCGCACTCCAAATAGTCTATGTCATTGCGAGCCGCGCGCCGCGCGGCGAAGCAATCCCCCGCGAGCACGGACGATGTCCGCTCAGGCATCAGTTCCGCTGAAGCAGGAGATTGCTTCGGGCGCTGCGCGCCCTCGCAATGACAGATGGTGAGCGAGCCGCGCGGGGACAATGCGTGCTCTAGCATTCGTTCGCATTCAAGGAGGTCGGTCGATGCCGCACACAGCCTTTCGCCCAGAAGAACACGGCTTTGCCTTCGTCAATGCATGGCCGCTTAATCCCGAACAGACGGTGGAATTGCGCCAGACGCTCAGCCGTTCGGCCCAAGCGGCGGCGCGGGACGTGCGCGCCTCAATCGGTGGGTTCGATATTAGCGGGATGGTGCAACGGGTGGCCGATATGTGGGCCGATGCCAATCTGCCGACCCACTACGGCATGTGCGGCGGGATGGCCTTCGCCGCTGCCGACTATTTTCGCGCCGGCACGCCATTGCCGCGCGGCAAGGATTGGAACGATCTGCCGCTCGATGACTCGCCCCGCTCGCGCGCGTTGCGTGACTATCTCTGGCAGCGGCAGGTCGAGAGTTTTGTCATCAATGCACCACAACTGTTGGCGTGGATGGTGATGCTGCATTTGCCGCTGCCGTTCGCCGGCCCGCGCTGGCTGCTCGAACGCACCAAGGCCGAATGGCGCGCGCTGAAGACCAAGATTGACGCCGGCGAGCCGTGGCCGATTTGCTTGATCGGCAGCTCCCGCTCGCCGTTTGATAACCATCAAGTGCTGGCGATTGGCTACGACGAAACTGGCCCCGATACCGGCGTGATCAGCCTCTACGATATGAATAGCCCCGGTCGCGCGCAGACCATTACCCTCGATATGCGTGGGCGCGAGCTGATCGCGGTCGAGACTAGTCCGAGCCCGGCTCGCGGCCAATTGCGCGGCTTCTTCGTCGAGCAATATACGCCTAAACCGCCGCCCAAGCTGCCGGCAGCGTAGAGGGGCAAGGCAATCGGCCCGGCAAGGCAGGCCGGTTGCGCGCGTTGCGCCTTGGCCTATGCTCGCTGCGTTCCGGGCAAGATACGGTATACTAAAGGCCGGAATTGCATAAGGGAGCAGAACCATGGGCTACGCGCTCGAACGCTTCATCACTGAAATCAAAGAATCGATTGCTGCCACCGGCAAGGTGCCGGTCGAGCTGATCGAGATTACCACCCCTAAACCGAATATTCCCGCCGACCGTACCTTTGTCGCGTTTAAGGCGGCTAAGGCGCTCGGCGTTGATCCGGCGAAGTTCGCTGCTGAACTGGCCTCCGCTATCGCGCCGCCCCCTGACTCGCTGATTGGTGAAGTGACCGCCACCGGCCCATTCCTCAACTTCTCGCTGCACCCGCAACGGCTGGCGGCGGCTGTCTTGAACGAGATTGAGACCGCTGGTGAAGCCTACGGCACGGTGGCCGATGGCGCCGGGCGCACAGTGGTGATCGACTATTCCTCGCCCAACATCGCCAAGCGTATGCACGTCGGCCACATCCGCTCGACGATCATCGGGCAGGCGCTGGTGCATATCTTCCGCGCGCTTGGCTATCGCGTGATCGGCGATAACCATCTCGGCGATTGGGGGACGCAGTTTGGCATTATTTTGGCCGCCATGCAACGCTATGGCCGCCCCCAAAACGAGGGCGAAGCGGCGATGGCCGAACTTGAGGCGCTCTATGCCCGCTACAACGCCGAGATGAAAGACGATCCGGCCCTCGAAGACGAGGCCCGGCGCTGGTCGCTGGCGCTCGAACAGGGTGATCCAACTGCCCGCGAGCTCTGGCAGTGGTGCGTTGATCTCTCGCTGCGAGCAGCGCAACGCAACTACGACCGGCTCGGCATCCGCTTCGATTATGCCTACGGCGAAAGCTTCTACGAGGCGATGCTGCCCGGCGTGATCGAAGAGGCGCTCCGTTCCGAGGCGGCCTTCCGCGATGTCGATGGCGCGGTGGTGGCCGAACTCGACAAGCTGCCCAAGTTTATCATTCAGCGCAACGATGGCGGCACTGTCTATATGACCCGCGACATCGCCACGATCAAATTCCGCCTCCAAGAATTTAACCCGTCGCATATCATCTACGTGGTCGATGCCCGCCAAGAGCTGCACTTCCGCCAACTCTTCGCAATCGTGCGGGCGATGGGTTATGCCCGCGATGTCGAATTGGTGCATGTGCCCTTCGGCGTCATTACCACCCCTGACGGCCAGCCCCTCTCGACCAAGAAGGGTAATATGGTCTACCTTGAAGCCCTGCTCGACGACGCGGTGGCGCGGGCGCGCGCCTTGGTCGATGCCAAGAGCGCCGATCTGCCGCCCGAAGAGCGGGCCGCGATCGCCGAGGCAGTGGGCATTGGCGCGGTGATCTACAACGATCTGTATCAAGACCCGCGCCGCAATATCACCCTCGATTGGGATCGCATGCTCTCGATCGAGGGCAACAGCGCGGCGTACCTGCAATACTCGCACGCGCGCTGCCGCTCGATCTTGCGCCGCGCCGCCAGCGAAGGCGCCACGCTGGCCGATGCCGATCCTGCGTTGCTCACCCATCCCAGCGAGCAGCGTCTGATCCGCCATCTGGCCCGGCTGCACGAAGCGGTGCGTGAAGCCGGTGCGCGCTACGCGCCGTTCGTCATCGCCGACTGGTGCTACACTACTGCCCGTGAATTCGGCATCTTCTTCGAGCAGTGCCCCGTTTTGCGCGCCGAAACGCCAGCCCTGCGCGCTGCCCGGCTGCAATTGGTCGCCGCGACTGCCAATGCGCTGCGCAACGGCTTGGCGTTGCTCGGTATTAACGCGCCGGAACGGATGTGACAGGAGAGATGGGCATGCTCGCTTTCACCACCATCCGCGCCGTCCTGTTCGATATGGATGGCGTGCTCTACCGGGGGCAAACGCCGCTGCCCGGCGTGGCTGATCTGTGGCAGTTTTTGCGCGAACGCCAGATCGCGTTCGCCTGCATCACCAACAACGCTTCGATGACGCCGCAGCAGTACGAGGCCAAGCTGGCGGCGATGGGCATTGCGCTACCGGCTGAGCGGGTGATCACGTCGGCGCAGGCCACGGCCCGCTACCTGCGCGAGCAGTACCCTGCCGGTACGCGGGTGTTTGTGGTTGGTATGCAAGGCTTGCGCGAGGCGCTTTTTGCTGATGGCTACTTCGTTGAGGATGATCACGCGCCGGAGTTAGTCGTGCAAGGTGCCGATTTCACGCTCACCTACGAGCGGCTGAAGCGGGCAACCCTGCACATCCGGCGCGGCGCTCGCTTCATTTCCACCAACCCCGACCGCACCTTTCCCAGCGAAGAGGGGCTGATTCCCGGTGCCGGCGCGATTGCTGCCGCTCTCAGCGCCGCCACTGATGTCACGCCGCTGGTGATCGGCAAACCGGCCCCCACAATGTTCCTCATTGGCGCAGCCATACTCGGCGCAACCCCGGCCCAAACCCTCGTCGTCGGCGACCGGCTCGACACCGACATCGCCGGCGCCATCGCCGCCGGTATGCCGTCAGCGTTGGTCTTGACCGGCGTCAGCACCGCGGCTGAAGCGACCGCCGGCCCGATCCATCCTGACCTGATCGTCGCCGATCTGCCCGACCTCTTGGCCCGCTGGCAAGCAGTGGAGCAGGATGGAGCGTAGCGCCGGACGGCTGTACGGATCCGCAAAGACGCAGAGGGGGAACACGCAAAGCCACCAAGGCCGCCGAGAACGCAAAGGGTTGAAAAGGGGATCACCCTCCGCGTCCTCGGCGGTACACTTTCCCCCTCCCCCAGCGGGGGAGGGGTTGGGGGTGGGGGCACACCCCCAAAATTGCCCAGCCAGCCAAGCCGCTGTAGCGCCGGACGGCTGTCCGGCTCCAAAAGCAGGCGCAGGGAAACTGTTATCCCCCCCCCCCGCACCCTCGGCGGTCAACTATTCCCCCACCCCTGAAAGTCCAAACACCCGCCTGCACACACCCACACCGCTCTGCGCTATTATACGGGTGTGGGCGGGGTATACCGGTACCCCGCCTCCTAGCCCGGCCCATCAGGACCGAACGCGCACCGGACACACACCCGCCAAGCCGGACACAAGCACACGAGCACAGCTATGATCCAACCCGCTATCGTCAGCTACGACCGCGCACAGGTGATCGACATCGTCCGCACCCAATCACCCGAAGCGATCCGCGCGCGTTTGCGCGCCGGCGACTTTGATCGGGTGCTCGACCCTGACGGCCATGCCCTGCTCGACGAGTTACTGACGGCATGGATCCAGCGCGCGGTTGGCCCGCTCACGCTCCGCGATGCGATGCTGATCGATCCCTACCGGGGCCGGCAGGTATACGGCATTCTGTGTTCAA
>NZ_LWQS01000053.1 GCF_001650695.1 Chloroflexus islandicus | reverse complement strand
AGCGGGCTTCGTAACCCTAGCCCGGCCCTTCAGGGCCGGGCGCCAGATCAGATGCTCTGTCCGCCCTTGCACCCCAGTGGGGGAGGGGCTGGGGGTGAGGGCATCAGCCCGCGCAGCGGGCTTCGTAACCCTAGCCCGGCCCTTCAGGGCCGGGCGCCAGATCAGATGCTCTGTCCGCCCTTGCACCCCAGCGGGGGCGGGGCATCAACCCGCGCAGCGGGCTTCGTAATCCTCGCCCGGCTCTTTGCCGGGTTCCAGATGAGCGGTTCCGTCCGCCCCTCTCCCGCGCCAGTGGGAGCGGGGCTGGGGGTGCAGGCACACCAAAGCATCGCAACGCCTTCACCCCCATCCGGAGCGCGGGCCGCCGGCCCGCCGCCGCAGCGTTGCCAGTTACGGTCGCGCCGCTAACGTCACCGGCACCTCGATCTGCTCGTTGCCACGCTGAATCGTCAGCGCGATCCGTTCGCCAACCGTAAACTGGTCAAGCAAACCGATAAGCTGATCGCTGGAGACGATCGGCACGCCATTGCACGCCAAAATAATGTCACCACCGATCCGCACCGGCAGACCGCGATACGTCTCGGTTGTATTGCCACCCCGCAACCCAGCCTGTTCCGCCGGACTATTCGGCTGGACTGTCCCCACCAGTACCCCACGGTTGACCGGCAACCCAAACCGGTTAGCAAACAACGTGTCAATCGTGGTCATACTCACGCCAAGCCATGGATGGTCGTACCGTCCTTGCCTAATCAGCACTGGCGCCACGCGCGCAATCGTCTGCGCCGGCACCGCATAGCCAACCCCCTCGAAATCACGCCCGCCGAGGCTAACCGCAATCGCTGTATTGATCCCAATCACTTCGCCACGCAGATTGAGCAACGGGCCACCCGAATTGCCGGGATTGATCGCGGCATCAGTCTGGATGACGTTCGGAATGCTGAAACTGCCGAAGCTGCGGGTTGGCCCGCGCAAGGTGCGGCCCAAACCGCTCACCACCCCCACCGTGAGCGTGTTCTGCTCGCCAAACGGGCTACCGATCGCGATCGCGGTCTGCCCCACCTGCACTGCCCGGCTATCACCCAACGGCAACGGCGTCATCCCCTCGGGCAAGCTCGTCACTTTAATCACGGCCAAATCGCTATCAGGATCGCTGCCAATCAGATCGGCAATCACCGTCGCCCCATTGGCAAAGCGCACCTGTATTTGCACGGCGCCGTCTACCACGTGATGGTTGGTCACAATATGGCCCTGATCGTCGAACAAAAAGCCAGAACCCTGCCCGGTCGGCCCATCAGGCGTAATCGGCGGATGGCCCGGCGGCAAATTGGCGCTCGGATCAACGACCACATCGAGGCTCACCACGGCTTGGCTGGCGCGTTGGTAGAGCGCGATCAGCCGTTGTTCGTACTCAGTCAACGCAGCCTCAGCCGTAGGCGCCACCGGCGCGGAAGCGATTGGCGGCAACGGCGCATCGGTCGGGCGCACCGGCGGCGCCGTCGGCGTTGGCGCAACCGCTGCCGGTGAAGCCGGCACATCAACGCGCGCGCAGCCGGTGAAGAGGACAGCCAACAATATCAACCACCAGAAACGCATAGGGCGATCTCCTCACTTGATCAAGCGTGTGGATGGAGCAGATGAATCTCCTCCCCAATACTGGAACCGGCGCATTCGGCGCACCCACAGCCGGCGCATCCGCCAACCGGCTACCTACTCCTCGATAGGTGACGCATAGCCGCACCACATGATAAAGGCAACAAAACCGGCGAGAGGTTGTCAGGATACCCCTCTCGCCGGCCTCATCATTGTAGGTTGTGTCGCCGTGCCAGACACTATCCGGCTATGCGTGACGGCACCGGCCACAAGCCGGGCCAAACCGAAGCGAAGAAGATGCCCGCGGCAAAACCGGCTTGCACACCATTGAGCAGCAACAACCAGAGGGGGGCAAACCACCAGCCACTGTAATGACCAACAATCTCAAGCGGCCAGAGCAAGAAGGGCATAGCAGCGATGATGAACCGCAGCGGCCATGCCAGCGAGCGATAGGCGCGCAATATCGCCGGCGCACGCTCTCCGATGCTTAGGCGCGCCAGCCAGAGACCGATCGTGGCCCCCCAGCATCGGGCGCAAACCGCCATCGGCCAGCCCAACAACCAAAACGAACGCTCCGGCGTCGGGCAAATATAGGCGGCCAGCAGATCGCGGGCCAGCACCCCGGCATCGCTCACTAGCGGCAACCCGGTTGCGCGGAAGAGCGGTGATGCAATCGGGCCAAGAAAGAGAATCCACAGCAAGAGATCAAATACCCACCGTGGCCACGGGCGGATTGGCTGCGGGGTGGACAAAGCGTATGCAGTCATAGAACCATTCTAGGCTTGAACAGCATCTATCTAGTACAAACATCACTGACGGGTGAGTGACCAAGCACAGAACCATCTTTTGCATCTAGCCAGTACAAACCAGACCACCCCAAGCATCTAGCCAGTACAAACCAGACCACCCCCTCAACGGGCCTGCTTCTCCAACCGGCGCACATCCCACCAGATACGCGGCAAGCATGCCACCTTTTCGCGCAAGGTCAAATACGCGCGGCGGGTATAGGAATCATACCGGTTTGCGACGATTTTATCAAGGATGCCCCGGTAAACACACGCCGCAGCGGCAACCGCAAAGCGCACCTCAACCGGCAAGAGCGCAATACCGGGCCAGCTCTCTTCGTACAAGCGGTGAGCGCGTTCGATCTGAAACTTCATCAACGCGATAAACCGGTCATCATAGACACGGGCCAAAATATCATCAGCAGTCAGGTCAAAGCGCGCCAACTCGTCTTCGGGCAGATACACGCGCTGGCGACCGGCATCTTCACCAATATCGCGCAGAATGTTCGTCAACTGTAACGCCACTCCTAGCTTAATCGCATACGGTGTCGCGCCGGGAGCAGCGCCGGTAATCCCGATCACCAACAAGCCTACGACCGAGGCGACCCGGTAGCAATAGAGCCAGAGATCGGCAAAGGTGGCGTAGCGCGAAATCGTCAGATCCATCGCGACGCCGGCCAACAACTCATCGATCAGGTGAGGGGCGAGATTGTAGCGTTGGCAGGTATCAGCCCATGCCAAGAGCACCGGATGCGAAGTGTCAAGGCGCGGACGGCGGGCAACCCGCACCCATTCAGCGAGAGCGCGAGCTGGATCAGAAGTTGCCATATCCACCGTATCATCGGTTGTGCGGCAAAAAGCGTACAAGGCCCGCACTGCCCGGCGCTGCGGCGGCGGCAGAAACTGCGTGCTAAAGAAAAAACTCTTAGAATGGCGCCGGATGATCTGGTCGCAGATGGCGTAGGCCTCAGCCAGCGAACGAACCGGCGGCGGCGGGAGTTCATCAGCATTCGACGAGGCAGGCAGATCGCTGAGGTGGAAGAGCTGGGCAAGCTGCTCATCAGCCGGCAGAGCTTGGCTGACCGGTAATCCGTTCCCGCGCGTGATGATCGAGATCGAATTCAGCGACACACCGCACTCCTTTTGTCACATATTCACGCTTATTTGTACTATACGCAATCTTGCGCGTACAGGCAAGCCCGAATCAAGCGTTATTGGCCCGGATCGCCAATAACGCTTGCCCTCCTCGCACACCATTAGCGACTGCGACTCAGGAGTGCCGCGACGTTTTCGACCGCTTCCTGTGCATCGCGACCCAAGAATGTGCCCGGCATCTTATGCGTCAAGATCGGGTTGAGGTTGAACGCGCGACCGCCATAGCCAAAGAGCGGTGTTGGTGGCGGCAGTTGTTGCAATGCGCGCCCAATTTCGAGCAGTTGGGTGGCAGTTTCGGTGGTCGAAGCTGATAAACAGACCAAATCAGGCTGAATGTGGCGCACCGCATCGAGCAGATCTTTCACGGGCACTTCCGGGCCAAGATAGACGACTTGCCACCCGTGCCGCACAAGGAAGACGGCCAGCATCAGCGCGCCGAGGTCGTGCTGTTCACTCGGAGCGCAGCCTACTACCACCAATCCGCGGCCTTCGGTCACGTTGTAGGTATTAAACAGGCTCGACAACTTGCGCCGGATGAACTGGGTGGCAAAATGTTCGGCGGTCACTGAAATCCGCCCAGCGTGCCACTGCTCGCCAATCTCGATCATGGCCGGCTGGATCAGCTTCAGGAAGACATCTTCGAGCGGGTAAAGCGCGAATGCTTCACCCAGAATCTGTTCGGCACGGGTGGCGTCAAAATCGGTCAGCGCGTTGATGATCCGCGCCTGCATGCGATCCCACGTGTGCGGTTCCGTATCAACCGCGGTATTCAGCCACGAGAGACTCGTCTCGCTTCCGTCAACCATTAGCGCGATCGCTTGGCTAATGGTTAATCCTTCCGCCGTGCGATCCCGCAGCCAACGAATCGTGGCAATATCACGCTCGGAGTAGAGGCGGTGGCCGCCTTCGGTGCGCTGTGGACGAGGCACGCCGTAGCGGCGTTCCCATGCGCGGAAGGTGTCGGCCGGCACGCCTGTCTCCTGTGCGACAGCCTTGGTGTTGTATCGCGGCTTGTCTGAAAATTGGGAGAGAAAATGTTGCGGTGCCATCGTTCCGCGACCCTTCCCAGCGCTCAAGCTGTGCTGTAGCGATGGCGCATAATCTTTACACCCGATCCATTTCGTACCACGGTTCACAATTGCGTGTGCGTTGCCCAAATCTATTTAGCGTTGCACAAGCCTTACGCTAAGCGTGGTACAATGTTGTCAATATTGTAGCATGTTGCACAATCACTGTCAATAAAATGCACAATCATTCGCGATATAATCTCAGCGCTGCGCGCTGATTGCAACCATCACGATTATGCGTGTACTGATCACCGGAATTAACGGTTTTGTTGGCGGCCATCTTGCCGAGTATTTGCTGGCCAGCGGGCGCTGGGAGGTATGGGGGCTGTCGCGCTCGCCTGCGCTTGCGCTGCCCGAACTCGCCGGCAAGGTGCAATTGGTGCAAGCCGATCTGGCTGATGCCGAGGCGACGATGCGCGCGCTGGTGCAGGTGCGGCCACATGTCATCTTTCATCTGGCCGGCCAGCCGTTCGTGCCTGAGTCATTCCGCGATCCGGCCGGTACCTTGGCCGCCAATACGCTCGGCGCACTCCACATCTTTCTGACCTTGATCGAATACCGTATGGCCACCCGGGTGCTGGTGATCGGTACGAACGAAGAGTATGGCAAAATCGACCCCGCAGATTTGCCGGTCGATGAGGATACCCCACTACGCCCAACCAGTCCCTACGGCGTCAGTAAAGCGGCCCAGAGTCTGTTGGCGTTGCAATACCACTATAGCCATGGGCTTGATCTGGTGCGGGTACGCCCCTTTACCCATATCGGCCCGCGCCAAAACGAGCGGTTCGTAACCGCGGCCTTTGCCCGCCAAATCGCTCGCATCGAACTCGGGTTGCAACCGCCGGTCGTGCAGGTGGGCAATCTTGCTGCGCAACGCGATATTTCCGATGTGCGCGATGTGGTTGCGGCCTACGCGCTGCTGGCCGAACACGGCGAGAGCGGCGCCGTGTACAATGTCGGGTCGGGAAAGGCCGTAATGGTGCGCGAGTTGCTCGATATGCTCTTGGCTGAATGCACGGTGCCGGTCGAGGTGCGGCTCAATCCTGAATTGATGCGCCCGATCGATATTCCGCTCGTCGTCTGTGATGCGAGCCGCCTGCGCGCGCGCACCGGCTGGCAGCCGCGCTATACCCTGCCAGAGACCCTGCACGATATTTTGACCTACTGGCGCCAACGAGTCCGCGCCGAGGCGCTGGCGGCTGCTGGCTAAGAAAATCGTCACCAAACCGCGAACGATTGGTAAGCTGTTTGTGGTCTACCGGCGCTATACTGCGCCTAGCCGTATCGGATATCGTTTAGTTGGCAAACCTATCAACAGAAACAATGCTATGAAAGCAGTCATTCTGGTTGGCGGTCAGGGTACGCGCTTGCGTCCCCTCACTTGCCGCACGCCGAAACCGATGTTGCCGCTGGTCAATCAGCCGTTCATTGAGTGGATGCTCTTGCGCTTGCGCGATTATGGCATCCGCGAAGCGATTCTCGCCGTGCAATATCTGGCTGACCGCTTCCGTGCTGCGCTTGGGGATGGTTCCCGTTTAGGCATGAAGCTGCACATTATCGAAGAACCTGAACCGCGCGGCACTGCCGGCGCAGTCAAGCATGTCGAGCATTTGCTAGATGGCACCACCTTTATCTTCAATGGCGATGTAATGACCGATCTCGATTTACAGGCGATGCTCGATTTTCACCGCGAGCGCGGCAGCAAGGTGACGATCTCGCTCACGCCGGTGGATGATCCCACCCAGTTCGGCTTGGTCGAAACCGACCGTGATGGCCGGGTGCGCCGCTTCCTCGAAAAACCGCGGCTGGAAGATATTACTACCAACCTCGTCAACGCCGGCACCTACCTGATCGAGCCAGAGATTTTCCGCTACGTGCCGCCAAACCAGTTCTATATGTTCGAGCGCGGTCTCTTCCCCGTCGTGTTACAGACCGGCGACCCGATGTACGGCTTTCCTTCTCGCGCCTACTGGACAGACATCGGCAAACCGCAAACCTACCTCGATGTCCACCACGATATTCTGATCGGCAAAGTGCAGTACCATTTCCGTGGCCAGCAGATTGGCGAACGGATCTGGGTCGAAGGCGAGGCCGAGATCCATTCCAGCGCCCAAATTGTCGGCCCGGTAGTGATTGGTCACGGCACGCGGATTGGCCGCGGCACACGGATTATTGGCCCAACCGTGATCGGGTCGCACTGCGACATCGGCCCCGAATGCCAGATCGAAGGCGTGGTGATGTGGGATGGGAATGTGATCGAAGAAGGCGCCACGCTGCGCAATTGCGTGCTCGGATCGGGCAACCGCATCGGCGAGCGTTCGCACGTGACCGATGGCGCCATCATTAGCGATGAATGCCAGATTGGGCAAGACAACCGGCTCGAACGCGGGATCCGGATCTGGCCGGGTACGGCGCTGGGTGATCGGGCCATTTCGTTTTAGAGGCCGTGAGCAATAGGACACGGGTTCGCACGGATTGAGACGGATTTACACGGATTTACACGGATCGAAACCGTGAGAATCCGTATCCATCCGTGTGTATCCGTGTCCTCGCGCTACACGATTACGAACAAGCTACGAGCGTTTCGCCAACAGATCGCGGATCTCGGCCAGCAATCGTTCGCTCGGCGTCGGTTCGGGAGGCGCCGGCGGCGCGGCTGGCTCAGCAGGCTTGGCGAGCATCCGGTTGGCCGTGCGCACAATGAGAAACACCACGAAGGCAACCAGCAGGAAATTAATCACTGCGGTCAGAAAAGAACCATACGCCAGCACAGGCCCCGCCGCCTGCGCTTCGGCCAGCGTCGTTGCGGTTTGGCCAGCCAGCGGGATGAAGTAATTGCGAAAATCAGCCCGCCCGCCGATGATCAAACCAATGATCGGATTGATGATATCGTTGACCAGTGAATTAATGATCGCAGTGAATGCCGCGCCAATAATTACGCCAACCGCGAGATCAAGCACACTCCCCCGGCTAATAAACTCGCGAAATTCCTTGAGCATACGAACCCCTTCCTGCGCGCGCCATAGCACGAAGAGTCTTCCTACAACTGGCGCAGCATAAACCGGAAAATCCGCTCATTTTTCATTACAGACGACGACTTTAGCATAAATTAAGTTACTACTTTCCGTCAAGTAGTGATTCAATGGTTAATTACACATTTAAAGATTATGGAAGTATTAAATTTACTCTGACAAAAATATTGACAATACATGTTACAACATTGTCTTGCTGGGCCGTATGTTGTTATCTTGCTTCGTCTTGAGTGGTGTGATACAGTTCAGGGTGATCTCGAACTATTCGTATTTTGCCAACTATGCCTCCGCCGATTCAACCTCACCATTCCCGACGGATTGCGTGGCAAAGCGTTGGCACTGTAGCGACGTTACGAGACCATCCTTGGTGATCTGAGGAGCGGCGTTGCCTTGCAACGCCGCTCACGTTGTAGAGAGTGGGTGTAATAAGACAGCACAGTATACCCATACACCTCATAGAGAAAACTGAGGCAAAATACCGAATCATCAAAGATTGAACATTAGTCCAAAAATCTTCACACACGGTTGTGAGCTATTGTCCTCTCTTTGGTCGAATTTGTGATACCGTGTACATAGAATGACTGCTGGCACTAGGTTCAAGCCGGGAAGGGTCAGGCTATGGCACGACCGAAACGACCGCCACATCCGATGATCGCGCGCGCCCGCGCGCATCTGCGCACGATTGCGCCCGATCTGCAATACGCGCCGCTGATCTTGCGCACCCTTGACGGGCCGCCGGGAAGCCCGCGCTACGCGGTTTCGGTGGCGCGATGCCAGAATGTTGGCGAATGCCCTTATGATATGGCCGATCCGTCGGTCTGTACCGTGCCAAGCTGCGATCTGCGCCGTTCGCTCCGCCTCTTGCTCAACGCCGACGGCAGCTTAGCGCAGGTGATCGAAGGCCACCGGCGTTGGAATCCGCGCCCGCTCGATGATATCGGCCCCTAGATAGTCTAGCAACAAGGAGGTTGCAATGTACCGCCACATTCTCGTCCCGCTCGACGGCTCGGCGCTGGCCGAGCAGGTGCTGCCCCACGTCCACGCGCTTGCCGCCAACGAAGGCACCGCGAAGATCACGTTGCTGCGCGCGGTGCCGCCGATCTTTACCACCAGCGTTGATTACAGCGGCATGCTGGCGACCACGGCTGACGCGATCACCACGATGGAGCAAGAGGCGCTAGAATATCTCAATCAGATCGCCAAGCAGTTCCAGAGTGAAGGCTATCAGGTACACACCGAGATTAGCGCGCTGCCGCCGGCGGAAGCGATTATCGAATACGCCGAGAATCACGATGTCGATCTGATTGTGATCGCAACCCATGGCCGCAGCGGCATCAGCCGCTGGGTGTTTGGTAGCGTCACCCAAAAGGTGGTGCAGGTTGCACCCACGCCGGTGCTGGTCATCCGCCCCAAGTAGTAAAGACGCACGGCCGTGCGTCTCTCCCATGATGGGAATCCTATGCCGTGCGTTTCCCCCTATGGAAAAGGATGGCCGTGCGTCTCCACTGTTACGTAGACGCACGGCCGTGCGTCTCTACGTATGATTGGCCTGTGAATTGGCTGTGCAAAGGTTGTGTTGCGTTGTTACCTCTTGACGCAACCATGCCAACCCTGATAATCTGTTCTTAACAAAATTTTTTTCCTTTCCAGCACACGCCCATCGGGCGCGGGCTTGCGTCAAGGAGGACAGCCATGCGAGCGTTCGAACCGGAAAGGATCCACAACATCGGCATATTCGGTCACCTCGGCAGCGGGAAGACAACGCTGGCCGAGGCAATGCTGATGACGGCCCACGCCATCCCGCGGATGGGGCGCGTCGAGGACGGGTCAACCACCAGTGACTACGACCCCGACGAGCAACGACGCGGGATGTCTATTTCGCTCAGCGTTTTGCCGCTTGAGTGGAACGGCGACAAGATCAATTTGATTGACGTGCCCGGCGCCGCCGATTTCGCCGGCGAAGCCGCGGCGGCGATGCGCGTGATCGATGGCGCGGTGATCGTGCTCGACGCCAGCGCCGGTGTCGAGGTCGGCACCGAACTCTTCTGGGAAATGGCGGTGGAGCAGCGCGTTCCCCGCATTCTGTTCGTGAATAAGCTCGATCGCGAGAATGCCAATTTCTACCGCGTGATCGAGCAGGCGCGCGAGGTGCTCGATGCCGCGGTCATTCCGCTGCATCTGCCCATTGGGGCCGGCAAAGACTTCAAGGGCATTATCTCGCTGCGCCAGCAGCGGGCATGGTTGACCAGCCCCAAACACGACGGCGGCTATGTCGAGGCCGATGTGCCGGCTGAACTCGATGCGCTGATGCACGAGTGGCGCACGGCCCTGATTGATAAAATTGCGGCAACAAATGATCATCTGATCGAGCGGTATCTCGAAGGCGGTGAAGATGCGCTGACCCGCGAAGAGCTGTTGTTGGGATTGCGCACCGGCATTGCCGATGGCTCGATCGTGCCGGTCTTCTGCGGCTCGGCAACGGAAGTGGTTGGGATTGCCCAGTTGCTCAACGGGATTATCGACTCGATCCCCTCGGCTGGGCGCAAGACGACGACCGCGCTCGATGCGAATAGCGAGGCTGAGGTTGAGCTGCGCCCCGACCGCAACGAACCGCTGGCGGCATTGGTCTTCAAGACGGTATCTGACACGTACGGCAAGCTCAGCTACTTCCGGGTCTTTTCGGGTGAAGTGCGCGCCGGTATGACGCTGATGAATGCGCGTACCCGCAAAGAGGAGCGAATTGCGCATGTCTACATTGTGCGCGGCAAAGAGCAGATTGAGGTTGAGGCAGTCGGCCCCGGCGACATCGGCTTGCTCACCAAGCTCGGCGAGACGCAGACCAACGACACGCTCTGCTTGCCGTCGCGCCCGCTGAAGCTCAGCCCGATTGAATTCCCGGCGCCGGCCTTTATTGCTACGGTCAAACCGCGCAGCCGCGCCGATCTTGATAAGCTCAGCTCGGCGCTGAACCGGATGATCGAGGAAGATCCGTCGCTGCACGTCTCGCGTGATGCGCGCACCGGCGAGGCCTTGCTCAGCGGTCTCAGCGAAACCCACTTGCAGATTATCGCCGAGCGCATGAAGCGCAAGTTCGATGTGAATATCGATCTTGAGCTGCCGCGCATCCCGTACCGCGAGACGATCCGCACCGTGGCCACGGCCCAGTACCGCCACAAGAAGCAAACCGGCGGCGCCGGCCAGTTTGCCGATGTCTCGCTGCGGGTTGAGCCGCTGCCGCCCGATCCCAACCGCGAAGACCCGCTCGAATTCGTCAACGAAATCGTTGGCGGCGTGATCTCGCGCGGCTTTATGCCGGCGATCGAGAAGGGCATCCGCGAGGCGATGGAAGAGGGGATTATTTCGGGCAATCCGGTGGTTGATGTGCGCGCCGCGGTCTTCGACGGCAAAGAGCACCCGGTCGACTCGAAGGAAATCGCCTTCAAGACCGCCGCGAAAGAGGCGTTCCGTTTGGCCGCGCAGAAGGCCGGCGTGATTATCCTCGAACCGATCTACAGCATGGAGATTATCGTCCCCGACCAGTACGCCGGTGATGTGATGAGCGATATGAGCACACGGCGCGGGCGGGTACAAGGGATGATGCCGCACGGCAACGGCAAGACGGTGATCCATGCCCAAGCGCCGCTGGCCGAAATTCAGCGCTACGCGACCGATCTGCGCGGCATGACGCAGGGCCGTGGCCGCTTCTCGATCAGCTTTGCCGGTTACGAAGAGGTGCCGCCGCATCTGGTCAACCAGATCGTCGAAGCGTACAAGAAGGAGCTGGAAGCGGCGCACAGCCATTAGGTCAACCGCTGGCCGCATCTGGCCGGCTGCAGCCCCTCTCTCCTGTACGCAGGTGAGAGGGGTGGGCAAACATCTGATCGAGCAGGAAACCCGGCCCATCAGGGTCGGGTTCCGTTTACGAAACCCGACCCGCATTCGCCCGGCCCTGCAGGGCCGGACTATGGTTACGAAGCCCGCTGCGCGGACTGATGCCCCCACCCCTTGCCTCTCCCCCGCTGGGGGAGGGGTGATGGGGAGCGGAGCACGGGGCGTTACGGCATCGCACAGCGATCAACCGTTGCACTCGATCAAACGTTCTGTCTGCTCTTCAACGAGCAAGAGAGAGGGATAGGCAAAAATCTGATCGAGCAGGAAACCCGATGCTCATTCGCCCGGCCCTGAAGGGCCGGGCTAGGCTTACGAAGCCCGCTGCACGGGCTGATGCCCCCACTCCCTTGCCCCTCCCCCGCTGGGGGAGGGGTGATGGGGAGCGCAGCACGGGGCGTTACGGCATCGCACAGCGATCAACCGTTGTCATCAATCAAATGTTCTGTCTGCTCTTCAACGAGCAGGAGAGAGGGGCTGACAACCATCTGATCGAGCAGGAAACCCGATGCTCATTCGCCCAGCCCTCAAGGGCCGAGCTACGCTTACGAAGCCCGCTGCGCAGGCTGATGCCCCCACCCCTTGCCCCTCCCCCACTGGGGGAGGGGTGATGGGGAGCGGAGCACGGGGCGTTATGGCATCGCACAGCGATCAACCGTTGTCATCAATCAAATGTTCTGTCCTACCTCAACCCGAGCCATTGGGAGCATGACTGGGGGTGAGGACAAGATACTTACCGCAGAGAGCACCGGACGCGGAGGGGGAATAACTACGAAACAATGAAAAAGACACAAAAATATGATGTTTATGTTTATGTCTTTTGGTGTTCCTTTGTGGCTATACCGCTATCCCCAACTCTGAAGGGCTAGGCGCCACTTGTCGCTTCATACTTGCGGTTGGCAGCTTCCCGCTTGACAAACTGCCCCGCTTCGACTACAATCCTGAATGGCACAACGCCAATGTAGCTCAGTCGGTAGAGCAGCTGTTTCGTAAACAGCCGGTCGCCGGTTCGAGTCCGGCCATTGGCTCCACCCGTTGCGCCCTTGCGTTGCAGAGGCCCACGTTGATGCAAGTCATCGGCGTGGGCCTCAGGCTTTTTATCGCAGATTACCGAATCCGTGGTACCATGAGGTTCTGCATAGCAAAACAGGAGGACAACGCGGTGCGTTGTCTGGTTGGCAAACAACACGTATGGACTGGATACGCATTCGCGGCGCGCGGACACACAATCTGAAACACATCGACCTCGACATCCCTCGCGGCAAGCTCGTCGTGTTGACCGGCGTGTCTGGTTCGGGGAAGAGTTCGCTCGCGTTCGACACCATCTTTGCCGAGGGCCAGCGCCGGTACGTCGAGAGCTTATCGGTCTATGCCCGCCAGTTACTCGGCCAGCTCGAAAAGCCTGATGTTGATCTGATCGAAGGCTTATCGCCGGCGATTGCGATTGACCAGAAGAGCGGCGCGCGCAACCCGCGTTCGACGGTCGGCACTGTGACCGAGATTTACGACTTTTTGCGCCTGCTCTTTGCCCGCATCGGCCAACCCCATTGCCCGCAGTGTTTTGCGCCGCTGCGCCGGTATACCCCACAGCAGATGGTCGATCTGATCGTCGAGTTGCCGGCTGAGCGGCGGGTGCAGTTGCTAGCGCCGCTGAACGGCGAGGCTGAAGCGGCGCTGGCCGAAATCCGCCGGCGCGGGTTTGTCCGCGCCCGCATTGACGGCGTGGTACGCGATCTCGACGAACCGATCCGGCTGGAAAAGTACCGTCCGCACACGATCGAGGCGGTCGTTGACCGGTTGATCATCCGCCGCACCGCCGATGGTACACCGGCGCTCGACCGGGTGCGGGTGGCCGACTCGGTGGAAACGGCGCTCAAGCTGAGCGGCGGGCAGTTGATTGTGCAGATCATCGACGGCGAAGAGTTGTTGCTCAGCGAACGCTACGCCTGCCCGCACCACGGCCTGATTGAGCTGGGCCAGCTCGAACCGCGCGATTTTTCGTTCAATAACCCGCAAGGGGCCTGCCCGACCTGTGATGGCTTAGGCATGGTGCCCGAAGTTGATCCGGCGCTTGTGATCCCTGACCGCAGCCTACCGCTGATCGAGGCAATCGCACCGTGGCGCGAAGGCGATGCCGGCAGCCAACAGTACTACCGCGATGTGCTGGTCTCATTTGCCGCTCACTTCGGTATCAACCCCCAAACCCCGGTACAAGCGCTCGCGCCTGACATCATCAGCGCGTTACTCTACGGCACCGGCGGCGAGCCGATCACATTACGTTACCAGCTCAACGGCAAAACCCGTAGCGTCGAAACCGAATTTGAAGGCGTCATTCCCAACCTGCGCCGCCGCTTGGCCGAACAACGCACCGGCAACGAACCATCAGCACTCGACCAATACACCACGCCACGCACCTGCCCGGCTTGCGCCGGCGCGCGCTTGCGCCCAGAAGCGCGCGCGGTCACGGTTGCCGGCGTCTCGATTGTGGATGTGCATCGGATGAATGTGGCCACGGCGTTGGCATGGGTGAGTGGCTTGCTTGAACGAACAGAACTGAGCGGGCGTGACCAGACGATCGCCCGCCCGATTGTGCATGAGATCAGCCAACGGTTGCGTTTTTTATGTGAAGTCGGCTTACCATATCTCACGCTTGAGCGCACCGCGATCACGCTCAGCGGCGGCGAAATGCAGCGGGTGCGTTTGGCAACGCAGGTCGGCGCCGGTCTTTCCGGCGTGCTCTACGTGCTTGACGAACCGAGCAGCGGCTTGCACCCGCGCGATCACGATCGTCTGCTGGCCACGTTGACCCACCTGCGCGATCTCGGCAACAGCGTGCTGGTGGTTGAACACGATGAAGCGACGATCCGCGCCGCCGACTGGGTGGTCGATATGGGGCCGGGAGCCGGCCCGCATGGCGGCGAAGTACTAGCGAGCGGCACGCTGGCCGAGATCATGGCAGCGCCGCGTTCGCTCACCGGCCAGTACCTAAGCGGGCAACGGCGCATCCCGATCCCGGCCCAACGCCGTCCGGCCAATGGCCCGTGGCTTGAGCTGCGTGGTTGCCGGGCCAACAACCTGAAGAACATTGACGTGCGCATCCCGCTCAGTTGTTTGGTGGCGGTCAGCGGGGTGAGCGGCAGCGGCAAGAGTAGCTTGATCGGCGACACGCTAGCGCCGCGCCTCAGCCACCTGCTCCACGGCACCAAGGCGCGGGCAGGCGACCACGATGCCTTGCTCGGCGTCGAGCACCTCGACCGCGTGATCGTGGTTGATCAAAGCCCGATCGGGCGCACACCGCGCTCGAATCCGGCCACCTACAGCCGGATTTTTGATCCGATCCGCAACCTGTTTGCCGCTACCAACGAAGCCAAAGCCCGCGGCTACGATGCGGCGCGGTTTAGCTTTAACCTCAAAGGCGGGCGCTGCGAACACTGCGCCGGTGAGGGCCTGATACAGGTCGAAATGCAATTTCTGCCCGATCTCTTTGTCACGTGTGACGTCTGCGGCGGAACGCGGTATAATCGAGAGACGTTGGATATTCGTTACCGCGGTCTCAATATTGCCGAGGTGCTCGATCTCACGGTGGCCGAGGCACTCGACTTCTTTGCCCGCGTGCCGGCCATCGCCGAACGGTTACAGGCGCTACACGATGTCGGGCTAGATTATCTGAAACTCGGCCAGCCGGCGCCAACGCTGAGCGGCGGCGAAGCACAGCGGATCAAACTAGCTGCCGAACTCAGCCGGCGCAGCAACGGACGTACCCTTTACATCCTTGATGAGCCGACCACCGGCTTGCATCTGGCCGATATTGAGCGCCTGTTAGCCGTGTTGCAACGGCTCGTCGATGCGGGCAATACCGTGTTGGTGGTCGAGCACCACATTGATCTGATTGCGGCGGCCGATTGGGTGATCGAGCTAGGGCCGGAGGGCGGTGATCGGGGTGGTCACTTGATCGGCGCCGGCCCGCCGGAAGTGATCGCAGCCACGCCGGCATCGCCAACCGGACCCTATCTACGCCAGCGCTTGGGGATGGAACCCGCCAGCAAACTGGCGTCCTAATGCGGTAAACGTGGTAATCCGACTGTAATCTGTACGCCTTGTGTCTACAGGAGCTACAACCTATAGTAACAACAGCACGATAAGACGGTTGGCCCATCCGCGCCGACAACGGCAGAAAGGACTCGCCCGATGGAGCGGATCATTCTACGCGATCCAACGCTTATACCGCCCTTCGCTGAGCCTGCCCGTGAGTTGCGCATTCTCAACAAGCCGCTTTGGCTCCTGCAACGCGATCTAGTCAAGGCATACGGCAAGAGCGCAATTGAAATCGATCACTTAGCTGAAGTGGCCGAACTGCCGGCCACTGATGAGCGGTTGATCTACCGCGATAATCTCTTTTTCAACGCAGCATTGATCGACACCTTCATCAGCGAGGCGCGGAAACGCGGGACACCGGCGCAGATTGCGTTCAAAGCAAGCAATCCGGCGACCGGCCACAAGGGCGATCCGAGCATCGAACGCCACGCCTTGCAGCTCTCGCGCCACATTCGACGGGTAGGCGACTATTACGTCGCTGATCTCTACTATCTCCCCGCTGGTGTGAACGATCTGGCGCAGGCGCAGCCGTTGGTGATAGACACGCTCAGTCACGAGATGGGGTATTACCGCATTCCCAGCTACATGGCGCACAAAGGCGATCTGACCTATCAGATTCCGATTCGGGCGTTCATCTCAATCGAGAGCTGGTTGCACGTCTTGATGGCCAACGTCTTGATGGGGGTCTTTTCGTGGGCGGCTGACCTTGATACACGTATGAGCAAGGCGCGCCTGCGCAACATCCTGAAATGGACGGCGGAAGACTGGCGTCTGTTTCCGGGCAAGATCGCTTTTAGCCTCAAAGCGTTTTGGGAAAAGATCAACCCACTGGAAGAACAGTGGCGCAATCACTTTCTTGCCTCACGGGCGCTGGTCAAAGTCGGCAAACGCTGTTCGATCGATCCGACGGCCATCATTCACGGGCCGACCGTGATCGGCGACGATGTCTATATTGGCCCCGGCGTCGTGATTGCCAACAGCTATATTGGCAACAACGTCAACATCATGCAAGGGTCGCAGATCATGCTCAGCGTGGTCAGCGATCGCTGCTTCTTGCCCTTTAATGCCGGCCTGTTTATGACCGTGCTGATGGAAAACAGCATGGTAGCACAAAACAGCACGCTGCAACTGTGCGTCGTCGGGCGCAACACCTTTATCGGCGCCAACAACGTCTTTACTGACTTTAATTTGCAAGGCGAACCGATCAAGATCATCCATGAAGGCGTGCCGGTCGAAGTCAATATGCCAGTGCTCGGTTCGGCAGTGGGGCATAATGTCAAGCTCGGCAGCGGATTTGTGGTGTATCCCGGTCGCATGATAGAATCAAATGCTGTTATAATCTTTGACAACGAACAAAATCTCATTCGGAAGACGGTCGCCGGCCACGATCTGAACGATATTGATGAAGCAACCGGCGAACCGCGCCGGATCATCTACCACTGGCCGAACGTCTACTATGATCCGGCTCGACCAGAGGCCAGCACGGCCACTGAAGACGAGCCGCCGGTACACATGACAACGCTTCGTTCTAGCCAATCTGCCGGGAATGGACGCCTGCCCGAGCACATCAGTGCGAGCCAGCGGTCGTAGCCGCCGCATCGCGAGGAGAAGGCATTGTGAGCAAGGAACGCATCCTCGTCGTTGAAGATCAGCCAGACATTTCGAGCCTGCTGAAGATCTACTTCACCGCACAGGGGTACGAGGTCTACACTGCGCTGCGCGGCCAGCAGGCGCTCGAGATTTGCAGCAAAACGCCGCCGAATCTGGCCTTGCTTGACGTCAATCTCCCTGATATGGAGGGGTACGATGTTGGGCGGGCGTTGCGCGCCAGCCCGCGCACGCGACACATCCCAATCATTTTCTTGACGGCGCGCGGCGAACGGCGCGACCGGCTGATCGGGTTGGGTGAAGTGCAAGCGCAATACTACATCGTCAAGCCCTTCGATATCGAAGAGGTGCATACGATCGTCAAGAACCAGCTCGAAGACGCGCGCCGGCGCAATCAACTCCATCCGGTCACGAACTTGCCCACTGCGGAACTGCTCAATGACCAGCTCCGCCAATTGCTGACGGCGCCGCGGTGGGGGTTAATCAATGTGCATATCAACGGCTTCGAGACCTTTACCCAAGTCTACGGCGCAGTGGTTGGCGAAGACGTGCTGCGCTTTGTGGCATTGATGCTCAACGAAGTGGTGAGTGAAGTGGGCGGCAATGAGGAATTTATCGGCCAACAGTCGGTTGGGCAGTCCTTCCTCATTACGACCATTCCCGAACGGATCCAGACGATTTGTGATCGCATCATCGCCCGCTTCGACGATGAGATCGGCCTGCACTATAACTACCGGCACCGCAAACAAGGCTACATCGAGTTTGTTGATGACACTGGTGAAACGCGGCAAGCACCGTTGATGTCGCTCTCGATCGGTGTGCTAACCCACGATGACGGCCCCTTTGCCGACATCCGCGAGCTGAGTGAAGCGGCAGAAGAGGTGCGGCAGCGAGCATTGGTGCAAGCGCGCGAACAAGGCAAGCGCAGCTTCGTGGCTTATGGTCGCTCCTGACCAAACCGGTTATGAATGGTCGAACTGCATGTTGTTGATACATTCCGTACTTGCCTGTGCAGCCCAGACACGTCAGCAGGAGCGATAGCGACACTATGGATACGACGATCACCGGAGCACCCCCGCAGGGTTGGGAATTACTCGCCCAACTGGCTCTGCATAGCCAACAGCCGCTTGGCCAAACTGAGCCAGCCGAGCTATGCGCGCTGATCGGCGAGTTGCTCGAACGCCACCTTGGCGTTGGTGGTCGCTTAACCCTGCTGGCTAACGAACGCGAATTGGCAAGCGTGGTCTGGGGTCAGGCGCCGCTGAATGGGACGGCGCTGGAATTACGGGATGCCACGGCTCTGTATGGCCGCTTGACGCTCGCGGCCACGTTTGAGGCGGCCTTTACCACTGCGCTCACCACCCAAATCACGACCCTCCTCAGCGTATGGCAGCGCGCGCGTATCCATGAGCGGGGAGAGCAATTGCGCGCCCTCGGCTATACCGCGTTTGAAAACATCGGCACGGGTGATCTGACTGTGGCGCTAGCGCAGTTGTGCCGGCAGGCGACGACGTTGTTGCCAGCAAAAGCGCTGGCGTTGTACTGGATTAATTTTAGCAATCAAACGCTGACGCGGGCGGTCAGCAGCGCCGGTGACACCCTCTTTCCCGAACACGTTGCGATTAACGACAACGAAACGCTTGAGCAAACGATCGCCTTGCAAACCCTGCAACGCGGCGTATGGCGCACGCGTACCCAACGCCGGGATATGCCAGCCGAATGGGATCTGTTAGTTGAACCGCTTTCGGTAGGCGTTGAGCTGGTAGGGTTGCTCTTGCTGCTGAATCCCGGCCCCGAAGCCGGGCAAACCATTCACTTCCTTTCCCGCCCGCTTGCCTTACTGCTCCATGCCACGAAGCTCCAGCAACACGAAAGCCGCCATGCGCGCGAGCTCTTCGTGCTGTACGAGAACAGCCTAGAAATCGGGTCGGGAGTGGTGATCGAAGAGACGATCGCCCACGCGACCGAGAATATGGCGCTAGCGCTTGAGGCCGATTTTGGGGCGGTCTATCTCATTGATCCGAACCAGCCGCGCCACCTGCAAACTATTGCTGTCTACAGCGAGCATGCCAGCGGAGTGAGCGGGTTTGAGCGGATCAAGCTGGCGCCGGCCTTGCAAGCGATAAGCGAGCGTAACGAGCCGGTGTTAATTGCGGAAACGAATGTTGAGGCCAAGAGCAACCCGATCGCGGCGCACGCAGCAACCTTTGGCTGCCGCAGTATGTGGCTGACACCGCTGCGGAGCAAGGATCAGTTCGTTGGCCTGTTGGCGATGGGATATGCGACCCCGGCCCACATGCTTGACCAGATTGAACGGAATCTGCTGCAAGTGCTGAGTGCGCAGATCGCGACGACCGTCCAGCACCGCCGGCTCTACGATGCTGCCCAACAGCGCGCTGGCGAACTGGAACGGCTGCAACAGATTAGTGAACTCTTGGCGGCGGATCTCTCGCTGGATGAAACGCTGGAGTCAACCTTAGCCGGCGCAGCGAAATTGGCGCGGTTTAGCGGCGGGCGGATTACGCTCTTTGACGAACGCAACCAGCGCCTGCGCGTCGCTTGCCAGCAGGGTCTGCGTTGCCGGGTGGGTGATGAGGGTGACACACTCAGCTCGTGGGTGGCCCGCCACCAGCGACCGCTGCGGATCGATGATCTCAGCCTGCCGCCAGCGTGGCTGGGTGCTCTCGACGATGTGAGCGGGTTGATGCTGAACACCAACCTGCCGGCGCGCAGCTATCTGGGGATCCCGTTACGCAGCGGCAATACCCTGCTCGGCGCGTTAGAGCTTGTCTCGGCCCAACCCAGTGGATTCAACGCTGAAGATGAACGGTTGTTGAGCATCTTGGCCGGCCAATCGGCGCGCGCCATCGCCAATGCCAGCCGGTTTGCCCAAGTGGATAGCAGCCTGCGATTGCGCATCGAACAACTGCGCGCGCTGCAACGGATCGGCAGCCAACTGGCGATTACGCTCAACCAAAACGAAATCCTTGCCTTTGTGCTCGAACAGGCGCTCCGCGCGACCGGCGCTAGTCACGGCCTGATCGCGTTGCGGATTAACCCGGCCAATGCCCAAAATAGCAACTCGTCGCTAGCCGAACTGCTGCACCAATCGTTGATTGATGAGGTTGAAGCGGAAGCGAGCGTATTCCTCATTGTCGAAGTGATTGGCTACACGCCGCCGCTGCGCAGCCGGCTCATTAGCAGTGCGCTTGGCCAAGCGGTGCTTACTGCGCAAGAAGCGCTGACCAAGCGCGAGGCCGCCTTAAGCGACTATCTCAGCGAAGGCGAGCGCGAGGCGTTACTGTGCCCGAATGCGAATTCGGCGCTAGCGGCACCCATCTTCTATCAGGGAAACGTATACGGTCTCGTCTTGCTGCTGGCAGAACAGTCGCGCCATTTCGATTACGAAGCGGTCGAATTCCTGCGTGCTCTGACGCATCAGGCTGCTATCGGCATCGGCAATGCCCAACACTACCTCGAGCTGGAGCACATGGCGAAGATGCTCCAGCACCGGGCCGATATTCTCAATGACGTATTGGAAATTGGGCAGGCGCTGCGCGCCGACCAGTCGTTGGCGAGCCTGCTCGAACAGATTGGCTATAGCATTATCGAAGCGGTCGGGCTGCGCACCGTGCTCTTCTGCCTCACCCGGCCAGATCAGACTGATTATCTCTATCTCGAGGCGGCAGCCGGCATCCCGCTCAGCGAACAAGCAAATCTGGCCCAACACCCATTGCCGCTCACACTGGCTACCCGCTACCTTGATCCACGCTTCCGGTTAGGACGGACGTACTTTATTCCGGCAGACGAAGCACGAGCACTGGAAGCGGGATTCGATATCAGCATCTTTGATTATCATCCATTTGTGGATGAGCGCAGCGGCAATGAATGGCAACTCGAAGACCGGCTCTGCGTGCCGCTCTACTCAACCGATGGCATGTTATTGGGGATGATCTTCGCTAGCGACACCGAAGATCGCCAGCGCCCAACGGCCCGCATGGTTGAGCCACTCGAGATTTTCGCCGATCAGGCCGCGATTGCGATTGAAAACCACCTCTTGCTCCGCGAAGCGCGCGACCGGGCCGAAGAGATGGCGGCACTGTTCCACGTCGGCGCAGCAGCCACCTCTACCACCGACCTTGATACGCTGCTCGAACGGGTGTATCAAGAGATTGTCGCGTTCCTTGGCACGCCGGACTTCTTCTATATTGCCAGCTACAATTCTGAGCAAGCGACGGTACGGTTTGAACTGTTCAAGCAGCACGGCACGACGTTGGCTGAATATCACAAACGTACGGCGCCGAAAGCAGGCTTAACCGCCAAGATTATTGACGAGGGCAAACCATTACGGATCGACGATCTGCTGCATAGCAGCTTGCACGAACAAGCCCAGATCTTGGTGAGTGAAGGCCGGCAAGTGCGTTCGTGGATCGGCGTGCCGCTGATCAGCAAAGGCGCCGTGATCGGCGTGCTGTCGGTGCAGAGTGAAACCGCCGGCGCCTTTACTGATCGCACGCTCCGCTTCTTGGCAGGCTTAGCCAACCAACTCGCGATTGCGCTGGAAAATGCACGCTTGTTCGCCGAACGCGAGCAGCGCATTACTGAGCTGAACAGCATTAACCGCATCGGGCAGACTATCGCCTCGACGCTTGATCAGCGGCAGATGCTGCGCGATGTGTACCATCATCTATGCAGCTTCCTCAGCCTCGATTCCTTCGTCGCTTACCTGTATGACCCGGAAAGCGATGAAATGACCTTCTGCTATGAGGTAGATGAAGGGATCGAATTAGTTACCGAACAGCGCGAACCGCCAAGGCCGGGCAGCTTAACGGCGCATATCATTCGCACGCGCCAGCCGCTCGCGTTCACCGATCTTGGCGCGGAATCTCAGCAAGCCGGGTTTGATTTTCAACCTGTAGCGTTTGGCTCTGACCGCGCCTCAGCAGCGTGGCTCGGAGTGCCGCTACTTGTCGGCGAACAAACCGTGGTCGGCGTGCTGGCCGTGATGAGCTACACTCCCGGCATCTACCGCGAGCGCGAGCGCGCGTTTTTGACCACCGTCGCCAACCAACTAGCGCTGGGAGTACAGAATGCCCGGTTGTTGGAACGAGCGCGGGCGCAGGTCGAGCAACTAGCGCTCATCAACCGGGTCGCGGCTACCACCAACGCTCTGACTGATTTGCAGGCGATCTACCAAGAGATCGTCAATGCGATGGCAGCCGCGACTGGGGTCGATCAAGCGCGGATGGTGATCTACGACCGTGAAAGCGGGTATGCGCCGGCCGTCGCCGAATATGTCGAGAGCGGCGTTCTCGATCAGATCCGGATCCAACTGTTTGACAACCCCTCGGTTGACTGGCTCGACCGCGAGAAGCGCCCGCTTGTTTCGGAAGACGCTCAGAACGACCCGCTCTTTGCGCCAACTCACCAAACCTTCCGCGAGCTCGATATTCGGTCGATTGGTATTATTCCGATCATTCTCAACGACGAAGTGATTGGCGCAGTCGGGCTCGACTTTGTCGGACGGCATGGTACCTTCTCGCCACAAGTGCTTGAGCTGTGCCAAACGATTGCCAATCAGACCAGTACGGTGATCGCGCGCGCGCGCGCCACCGTCGAAGCGCAGCAGAGCGCTGAAGCAACTCGCCAGAAGGTCAGCGAGCTGTCAACATTGCTCGACGCGGCGCGCATTCTCTCATCGCTGCTGCGCCCGCAAGAGGTGCTCAATAAGTTGATGGAGCTGGTCACCCGGCAATTGAACGTCACTACGGTAGCACTTTGGACAATCAGCGAGGGGAATATCCTTGTTCCTGCGGCAGTTGACGGTATTCCATCCGAGCAGGGGCGCTCGATGCGGGTACCGATTGGGCAGGGTTTTACCGGAAAGGTGGCCGAAACCGGCCAGCCGTTGATTATTGAAGATGTCAACGAGCAGGGAGGATCACTCTACCCCAATTACCAGCAGCGCAACAACCTGATCTCATTTATGGGTGTGCCGGTGATCTACCGCGAGCAGATCATCGGCGTGCTCAGTGTGATGACCAATTACCGGCGCCAGTTTACCAACGATGAAATGCTGCTGCTGGCCGGTCTGGCCGATCAGGCGGCTACGGCGCTCGAAAATGCCCGCCTGTTTGAAGAACGCGAGCAGCGCATCTCTGAGCTGACAATCATTAACCGGATTAGCGCAGCGGTTAATGCCTCGCTTGACATCTACGAATTGATCGAACGGCTACATCAGGGGATCAGCGAGATCATTGACACCAGCACCTCGCTGATTGCCCTATACGATGAAGCGAGCAATACGCTCAGCTATCCTATCGCCTACGACCGGGGCGAGCGTGTCTGGCTTGAACCGCGACCGCTTGGCGGCGGCACAAACTGTTGGGCCATTCGCAACCGGCGTCCGCTGTTATTAAGCACGGCTGCGGCAGCGCGGGCAATGGGCTTGCTGATTGACCAAGGACGAATTGGTGACGATACAGCGATCGAAGAGTCGTATTTGGTCGTACCCATTATCTATGGTGACCAAGTGTTAGGCGTGGTCAATATTCAGAGCTACGCCCAACACGCCTTCGATGAGAACGATCTGCGCTTTGTCACCACCGTCACCAATCAAGCAGCGGTAGCCCTCAACAATGCCCGTCTGTTTAGCGAAACGCGCCAAAACGCAAGCGAAATGAGCACCCTGTTCGAGGTGTCACAGAATCTGTCCGGCACCCTTGATCCAGACACCATCCAGATGCTCATCGCCGATGCAGCCGTGCGTCTGCTGCGCGCTGAACTTGGCGCAGTGATCCGGATCGACCGGCGGGGGAATGTCGAACGGCAGGTCTTGATCGATGGATATGAGTTTCGGGAAGATCTCCACGTTGATTTCCGCCGTGGTGGTCTGACGACGGCACTGTTACAGCGCGACCAGCCGATCGCGATTAGCGATCTGGCCGAAATTGAAAATGGCGACCATCACGCGATAAAACTCGGCGTGCGCAGCGCAATTGGCATTGCAGTCGGCCCTAGCGAAGAGCGGCTGGCAGCGATCTGGGTGGGTATGCGCACCCCGCACGAATGGACTCACCACCAGATCTCGCTGCTCTCAATTTTGGCCAATCAAGCCGCGCAGGCGCTCAAGAGCGCGCAGCTCTTCGCGATTGAGCAGAAACGGCGCCGCCAAGCCGATATGCTGCGCGAAGTGGCGCAGTCGTTTACGTCTACCTTAGCGTTGCGCGAAATTCAGACGCTGGTGCTCAGCCAATTGCAGCGGATTGTGCGGTACGATAGCGCAGCTATGCTGCTGCGTGATGAGGGCTATGGCGATCTCCGCGTGGTCGAGGCGTATGGCTTTGGGCCAACGATACCCTTAAATGACAGTATTGCCCTCGAAGCAAGCAGCCTCTTCCAGACCATGGCGATCGAACACCAGCCAATACTGATCGCCGACACGCAAAGCGACCCGCGCTTTAGCGATCTGCGCCGGCTCGGGTGGAGCGACGGTTCGTGGATCGGTGCGCCGCTGCTGGTGGACAATGAGCTGGTTGGCGTCCTGACCATTAGTATCAATGAACCAGACGCATACGATGAAGAGGCACTGGCGGTCACGTTTACCATTGCCAGCCAAGCGAGCCAAGCGATCCAGAATGCGCGCCTGTTCGATCAGATTAGCAATCTGGCTGCCGATCTGGATGCGCGGGTGCGCGAGCGCACGGCTGAACTTGAGGAAGCCACTCGCTTGCTGTCAGAGGAGAAAGAGCGGCTTGAAGCCGTGAACCGGATCACGCTCGAGCTGACCACCCAGCTTGATCTCAACCTCATCATTCAACGCGCGCTTGAACTGATCTCGGAAAATCTTGAGATTGAACGCGGCTCGCTGATGCTGCGCGATCCGGTGACTGATGAGCTGGTATGTCGCGCCGTTCTCCGAGGTCGTGGCAATGTCGAGGGGGCGAATATCCCAGTACGCTTCTCGGATGGGACTGAAGGTTTGGCCGGCTGGATTATGCGCTATCTCGAACCGGTCAATATCCCTGATGTCGATCACGATCCACGCTGGCTGAAAGAACCCGGTCGCGCCGATGATGTGCGCTCGGTCGCCGGCGTGCCATTGCAAACCAGCGATACCGCGATCGGTGTGCTGATTCTGTCAAGCCCGCAACGAAACTACTTCAGCGACTCGCAAATGAATCTGCTGGGCACGATCGCGAGCGTCGTCGCCTCGGCGGTCAATAATGCGCAGCTTTACGGCTTTATTAACGATCTGGCGCTCCGCAACGCAGTACTACTCGAAGAGCAGCGCGAAGAGTCGTCAAGGAGCGCGGCGGTGTTCCGCTCGATGACTGAAGGCGTGATCGTGCTCGATCCGCAGCAGAAAATTACGCTCTTCAATCCGGCGGCTGAACAGGTGCTGGAGATTGCTGCTGACCAAGTGCGCGGCCAACCACTGTCCCGTCTGGCTGAGATCGGTGAAGATGAAGCAAGCCGGCGGCGTGGCCAAGCAATCTACAACGGCATTCTGCATGGCTTGCGTCGGATGCGAGAGACGCAAAGCATCTTTAGCACATCGGTTGACTTAACCGATCCCACGCAGGTGATTGCGATCAATATCGCGCCGGTGCGTAGCCCTGATGGCCAGCATTATGGCGAAGTGGCGGTGTTGCGCGATATTACGCGCGAGATCGAGGCGGATAAAGAGAAGCGCCAGTTTATTTCAGACGTCAGCCATGAGCTGCGCACGCCGCTCACCGCGATCAAGGGTTATGTCGATGTGCTGTTGCTGACGGCCAGCCTGAACCTGACTCCCGATCAGCTCAACTACCTGAATATCATCAAGAATAACACTAACCGGTTACGCGCCCTGATCGAAGATATTCTGGAGTTCTCGCGGCCTGACTCGAAGAAGAAGTTGACCTTTACGCAGGTTGACATCCCAACGGTCATTGATGAAGTGGTGCAGTCGCTGCGGCTCGAGTATGAGCGCAAGGGAATGACCGTGCGGATCGATGCTTCGCCAGCGTTGCCATACGTGATCGCCGATCAGAAGCGGGTCGGCCAGATCATCTTCAACCTCTTCTCAAACGCGGTGAAATATACCTACGAAGGCGGCTCGATTACGGTTCGCGCCTTCGTGAATCGGGCCAATATGATGCAAATTGAGGTGGAAGACACCGGCGTCGGGATGTCGCCTGAGCAACTCAAGAAACTCTTCCGGCCCTTTTACCGCGCCGATAACCCGCTACGCGATGTCGCCGGCGGCACCGGGTTAGGGTTGAGCATCGCGAAGCAATTGGTGGAGATGCACGGCGGCGAGATCTGGGTGACAAGCGAGCTAGGCAAGGGCAGCACCTTCTCGTTCGCGATCCCGCTGCAACAGGCGGCCAACAACACGGATAACGAGGAGGTGGAACTATGAGCGTCATCCACCTCGATAACCGCCTCGCCCATTATGAGGTCTTTGGCCGTGGCCAGCCGATCATCTTCTTGCATAGCTGGATGGGATCGTGGCGCTATTGGGTGCCGATTATGGATATCGCCTCCGAGCGGAATCGCGCCTATGCCTTCGACTTCTGGGGTTTTGGCGAGAGCGACCGCCGCGGCGATCAGTTTACCGTCACGACGTATGTCGAGATGCTGATTCAGTTTATGGATCGCCTCGGCATTGCCCGTGCTACACTAGTCGGTCATGGCATGGGAGGAATGGTGGCGATTATTGCCGCTCATCAGCACCCTGACCGGTTTAACCGGTTGCTGACTGTGGCGACACCGCTGCACGGTCAGGTGCTGGCACAGCACATCAAGCCGGGCACGCTGTCGCGCTTGCTGGGGATGAACACAACGCAAAACGGCTGGGCGCGAATGGTGCGTTCGTTACAGGTGGCCGATGCCGAAATTCAGCAGGAGATTGAAGAGGATACGGCCAGCTTGAGCGAAAAGGTGCTGAATCAAGTCCACGAATCGCTTTTAGAGACTGATCTGCGCCCGCGGATTATTTCGTTGCAAACGCCGTTGCTGGCGGTGTACGGCGGCAAAGACCCAATCGTTAATCCGGCCCACGCCGCCTTTCTCAACGAACTGGCTGAGCGCCCGATCCAGTTGTTGGTGCTGCCGAAAGCCAGCCACTTCCCCTTCCTCGAACAGGCGAATACCTTTGGCCGGCTGTTGCTCGATTTCTTGGTCTCACAGGGAACGGCGATTGAGATTAAGGAAGAGTGGCGGCGGCGGGTCAATCAGCGCGAATATCTGTAACGCAACAACGGCGAGGGGTGATGAGAGGAAGCGGGGCATTGCCGCGTATGGCAATCACCGAGCGATCAGTGCAGTAAAGCGAAGCGATCCCCTGTTCCCCATTTGTCATTGCGAGCCGTGCGCAGCGAGGCGAAGCGATCCCTTGTTCCCCATTTGTCATTGCGAGCCGCCGAAGGCGGCGAAGCAATCTCCCGCGCGCACGGCAGTAATGCCTGAGCGAATGCGTTCCGCTCAAGCGGGAGATTGCTTCGGTCGGGCAGCGCCCAGCGGGGCTGGTCGCCGCCGCTCCCTCGCAATGACAAGCGGGCGATAGTTGACCCTCACCCCCAACCCCGCTCCCGCAATGCGGGAGCGGGGCGCGGCTGCGTTTCGCGCGAGCAATGCCTCAGACGCTGAGCACGCGGCTCCCCCGCTCCCGCCGTCAGGTGGGAGCGGGGGCCGGGGGGTGAGGGAGGCACCGCCAAGCCGCCAAGCAAGCCAAGGCGCGGAGACTCTTAACGCAAAGACGCGAAGGGCGCAAAGATCGCAAAGGTGTTTTATTGTTTGTGCCTTTTGTGTCTTTTCGTGGCGCGTCCCCTGCTGTCTCCCCCGGCGGTACAAACGTGCCCCCACCCCGTGCCCCTCCCCCGCTGGGGGAGGGGTGGCCCTCACCCCCAACCCCTCTCCCGCAATGCGGGAGCGGGGCGCGGCTGCGTTTCGCGCGAGCAATGCCTCAGACGCTGAGCACGCGGCTCCCCCGCTCCCGCCGTCAGGTGGGAGCGGGGGCCGGGGGGTGAGGGAACAGCCTACGCAGCGGGCTTCGTAATAGGAACCCGGCCCTGAAGGGCCGGGTTCTCTTTACAACAGGAAGGGATCGTTCTAGATTAGATGTTCAGTTCACCCCTCAACCCCACACGCAGGGAGCAGGGGAACACAACCCATCACTCCAACTCGGCGATGCGCTCGCGCAAGCGGGCCAAGGCCGCTTGCGCCGCCTCAAGCGCTTCGCGTTCGCGTTGCACGACGTGAGCCGGCGCTTTGCTGACGAAGCTCTCGTTGTTGAGGCGAGCAGCGCGCCGTTCCACATCAGCCTCGGCTTGAGCCAGCTCTTTTTGCAGACGGGTGCGTTCGGCGGCCAGATCGATCAGGCCGGCCAGCGGCAGGAAACACTCCACTGCGCCGATCACGATCGAGGCCGCTTGCCGCGGACGCTCGGTCAGCGTGGCAACAACCGTCAAATCATCCATGGCCACACGGGCCAACCGGCTGATCAGTGGCGCTTGCCCGCGCAAGAGATCGGCCCGCTCGCCGGCCACCACCGTGGCCGCCACCCACTTCGCCGGCTCGACCTTGTACTCGCTGCGCACATTGCGGATCGCGACGATCAGCTCTTGCACCAAAGCCCAATCGGCTTCAACCGCCTCATCACGCATCCCTTCCACCGGCATCGGATACAGCGCGTAGCTGAGTGTGCGCAGACCAAGCTCGGCATACGACGTCTCCGGGCCGGGATCGGGGCGCTGGTAGGCTTCGGTCAGGTACTGCCACACCTCTTCGGTGACGAAGGGCATAAAGGGGTGGAGCAAGCGCAAGCTGCCATCGAGCACGGTGAAGAGCACGCGCCGGGTAAGCTGCACGCGCTGGGAATCGCCTTCGAGCTGCACTTTGGCAATCTCGACGTACCAGTCAGCAAACTCGCCCCAGAGGAAGTCGTGGATCTGGCGGCCCGCTTCGCCGAAGTTATAGCCTTCCATCAACCGATCGACCTCGGCCACCAAATGGGCATAGCGCGAGAGGATCCAGCGATCGGCGAGGGTGAAATCCTCGGCGCGCAACGCCTCTGGCGTCACCTTCACGCTCTCGTTGCGCGGCAGATCGCCGAGTTTACCGATCACAAAGCGGGTGATATTCCAAATCTTATTGGCAAAATTGCGCGCCGCCTCGATCCGCTGCGGGTTGAGGTTGACATCTTGGCCGGGAGTGCCGCTCGTCACCAAGGTGTAGCGGAGCGCATCGGCGCCGTGTTGCTGGATCACCTCCAGCGGATTGACCACATTGCCGAACGACTTCGACATCTTGCGGCCATGCTCGTCACGCACCAACCCGTGCAGATAGACCGTATGGAAGGGCGGCTGGCCGGTGAAGTAGCACCCCATCATCATCATGCGCGCCACCCAGAAGAACAGGATGTCGTACCCTGTCTCCATGACGCTGGTGGGGTAGAAGCGGCGGTAGTCTGCGGTGTCGTCGGGCCAACCGAGCGTGCTAAAGGGCCACAGACCGGAGCTGAACCACGTATCGAGCACATCGGGGTCTTGCACGCCTTCGGCAGGCGGCGGCTCGTCGGGGCCGGGCACGACAATCGAACCGTCGGGCATATACCAGACCGGAATCCGATGCCCCCACCAGAGTTGGCGCGAGATGCACCAGTCTTCGATGTTTTCCAACCAGTGGAAATAGACCTTCTCGAACCGTTCGGGCACAATCCGCACCTTGCCGTCGCGCACCGCGGCGATCGCCAGCTCGGCGAGCGGCTTGGTGCGGACAAACCACTGCTCGGAGAGGAGCGGCTCGATCACCTCGCCACCGCGCTGGCTAATGCCGACATTCATCTTGTGCGGCTCGGTCTTGACCAGCAAGCCTTCGCGTTCGAGATCGGCCAGAATCGCCTTGCGACACTCGAAGCGATCCAACCCGGCGTAGGGGCCGCCCGCCTCGTTGATGGTCGCATCGGGATTCATGATGTTGATCATCGGCAAGTGGTGGCGCTTGCCGACTTCATAGTCATTCTTGTCATGGCCGGGGGTAATTTTGACCGCGCCAGAGCCGAACTCTGGATCGACATACTCGTCAGTGATGATTGGGATGGGGCGAGCCAGCGCCGGCAAGATCGCCTCTTTTCCAACCAGATGAGCGTAGCGCGCGTCGCCGGGGGCGACGGCCACCGCTGTATCACCCAAAATTGTCTCTGGGCGCGTGGTAGCGACGGTAATAAACTCGGTTGCACCGGCGGCCCACTGGCCTGACCCCCACGGTGCGGACGGGCCGGCCCACTCGGCAGTGCGGATCGGGTAGCGCACGTACCAGATCGAGACATTGCGCTCTTCGTACTCGACCTCAAGATCGCTGACGGCGGTTTGCAGCTTGGGCGACCAGTTGACGAGGTAGGTGCCGCGATAGATCAAGCCATCATCGTAGAGGCGCTTAAACGCGGTATGCACCGCACGCGACAAACCGGGATCGAGGGTGAAACGCTCGCGCGACCAATCGCACGACGCACCCAGCCAGCGCAACTGGCGCGTAATCTCGCCGCCGTACTTCTCTTTCCATTCCCACGTGCGGCGCAAAAACTCTTCGCGCCCCACCGCCTGCCGCGACGTTCCCTCGCGTTCAAGCAGCTTCTCAACCTGCGTCTGGGTAGCAATGCCGGCATGATCGGTACCGGGCACCCACAATGTCTGATAGCCCTGCATCCGGCGCCAGCGGATCATCAGGTCTTCGATGGCGACAAACATCGCGTGGCCGAGATGCAACTCGCCAGTGACATTGGGCGGCGGGATCGAGATGACAAAAGGCGGACGGGGAGCATCATCGCGCGGCGCAAACAGACCGCTACGCTCCCACCAATCGTAGAGCCGCTGCTCGACGAGGCGGTGCTCGTAGGCTTTATCCATCTCTAGCGGGCGGGCGGCAGCCGGATCGGTCATAGATGCCTCAACAATTAGCGCTAGAATACCGTCACATTAAGTACTATTATACCAGTCTTTTCGGCCCGGCGATGTCAGGCGCATGGCGGGTAAAATCGGGTACAATGCGAATCAGGACTGCCGCGCACCGCCGCGCGCCGGAGATCGCCAACCATTGCGGCAAGAAATGTTATGACTCCGCTGATTCAATTGAACAATATCACCAAAGTCTACGTCATGGGCGAAACCGAAGTGCATGCCTTGCGCGGAATCTCGCTCACTATCAACCAAGGCGAGATGGTCGCGATTATGGGGCCATCGGGCAGCGGCAAGAGCACGCTGATGAACATCATCGGTTGTCTCGACCGGCCCACCTCAGGCGAATACCTGCTCGAAGGGGTCAATGTCGGCGAGCTGACCGACGACGAGTTAGCGATCATCCGCAACGAGAAGATCGGCTTCGTCTTCCAGCAATACATGCTGCTCCAGCGCACCACGGCGCTGCGCAACGTCGAGTTGCCGATGCTGTATGGGAGGGGCCGGCCCGACCGGCAAGAGCGGGCACGGAGGGCGTTAGAGGCCGTCGGGATGGGTGACCGGCTGCACCACCGGCCCAACGAGCTATCGGGCGGTCAACAGCAGCGGGTAGCGATTGCCCGCGCCCTCGTCAACGAACCGCGAATTATCATGGCCGACGAGCCGACCGGCGCACTCGACACACGCACCGGGGCCGAGATTATGGGCATTTTTCAGCGGCTGAACGCCGAGCAGGGCATTACCGTCATTCTGGTGACGCACGAACACGACGTTGCCCAACACGCTGAGAGGATCATCAGCGTGCGCGACGGCCAGATTGCTGACGACCAGCCGGTCAAGAATCGGACGATGGCGTGGCAGCGGGAAACGGCGATTGTATGACCGGACGGCAGATTTGTTATCATAGCGCCGGGTGAGCCGCCGTCACGGAGACGCCTGTATGCACAACCGAACATTCCTGAGCCATGTCCTGCTCGTAACCCTTCTCGCCACGATCGCGCTCGCTGCGCCGCCGTCCAGCGCAGCTATGAGCACTTTTTCTACGCCGGCCGCCACACTCCCCATCACAACGAACGCCATTACGCCACGTACCACCCAAGAGCCGGAAGAATCGCTGATCAGCGCCCTGCTTGGCCGTTATGCGACGTGGCTGATGCTAGTCATGTGTAGCTCGATGCTAGCCTTGGTGGGAGCAGCAGCAATTGTGGCCCGGATGCGCCGGATCGCGGGAGACGATGACGACTAGAATGATATGGAGTGCGGCAGGGAAACTGCCGCATATTCGTATTATTAGGCGAAGCGCCCCCCATGTCATTGTGAGGGGGCGTAGCCCCCGCAGCAATCTCCCCCTTTGGCGAATATTGATGCCGGAGCAGATGCAATCCGTGCTCGTGGGAGATTGCTTCGCCGCCTCTGGCGGCTCGCAATGACAGGAGGGGTGCGGGCAGGGTGCTGCCGCCCCTTTGTCATTGCGATTCAAGGGCGGACAGAACATCTAATCCGGTACCCGGCCCTAAAGGGCCGGGCTACAATTTACGAAGCCCGCTGCGCGGGCTGATGCCCCCACCCCTTGCCCCTCCCCCGCTGGGGGAGGGGTGATGGAGATCGCAGCACGGGGCTTCACGGCATCGCACAGCGATCGACAGTTGTATTCGATCAAACGTTCTGTCCACTCCTCAAGTCATTGCGAGGGGGCGTAGCCCTCGAAGCAATCTCCCTGTTTAAGGGGATGTGTCCCGTGCTCGTAGGGGATTGCTTCGCCGCCTCCGGCGGCACGCCGTGACAAATGGGGGCGGGAGATGGCGGCGCCCGCATTGACCATGAGCATATCGCTCCCATAGGATAACCTCCACCCCACAACTGGGAAATTCTTCGCATATCCCCCTTGCGCATTTGGGCAAAATCAGTGCATACTATGTACAAAGAGTGATCTTGTGATCACTCCGCGCCAGCGCCGGCGCCCACTGACTCAAACCACAACACCACATCAAAGGAGTGCGCTGCATGGAGGTGCTACTGCAACTACTGGTTGCGGGAGCGTGGATGGTTACGCTCGCCAACAGTCTTCGCCGGTTGTTACGCTTAGCTCGTGTCTCACAGTTGCAACGGTGGGATAGCGATATTCGGGTGCGATCCGGGCTCAACCGGATCTGGTGGTGGTTGGGCCAAGAGGAATTCTGGGGCGCGGCGCGGTACGATGTCGCTCATGCCTTGCAGATCTCGTTGCTCGTCTTTCTCTTTGTCTGGCGAATGGCCAGTTGATGCGAGGATGCTAACGCAATCGGCGAATGCAATGGCGCGAAGCGGATTGTGTTACGATATTGGCGCTAGCATCATCACAGATGCCAGCGCGTATACCAGTAAGCTGTTGCGCCTTGACGTTAGCATCCGCAAGGGAAAGCCGTGAATATTCGCTGGACGGCAGTGATCTCTGGCTTTATGGCCGATTTTGCGTTTACGATCCTGCTTCAGGTGGTCATCTTGGCCACCGGGCAGAGTGCGGTGTTTACCGATCCATCGTTATCCAACCCAATCCATGTGCTGTTAATCTTGATCGGCGCTAGTTTGACCGGCGTAGGCGGATTTGTTGCCGGATGGCTAGCCGATAATTCCTACGCGATGCATGGCTTGTTGGTGGGAGTGGTTGGGATTCTGGTCGCAGCCATCGCCAACGTCGGGATCGCTGTGCCGCCGTTGTTATTGTTGGGTCAAGCGATTGGTTGCGCCTTCGGCGCAGTAGGCGGGACGCTAGCCGGACGGGTGCGGCGCTCGCCACGGGTGGGTTAGGTGTTCTTCGGCCATGCGCGCAACCGTTCACTGGCCTGTTCCCAAATCTGGTACGCAATCTGATTGATGCTATAGCCAGCCGGCAACCGCACGAACGGCTTATTATAGCGTTCACAGAACTCGCGCACCGCGCCTAAGCCATGGCTCGCCCACCGGATGGCTAAAAGCACAACTGAAACTTCTGCCCGCGCAATGAATGGCTCAATCGTGAGATGGCTCTGATGCGGACGGGTATCGCACCAGATCAACTCGCGCAGATCGAAGGCTTCTTCGATCGTTTGCCGCACGAGCGGTCGTTCATCACCGCCGATCAAGACAACACTCGTATTGCGCAGGAGATCGGCCACTTGCTCGACCAGTTTTTCGTCGCGATCGGCGGGAGATAATGGTTCAGCATCCGATGGCGAGGTGGAGACGCGGGATACTTCGCGCGCAACCCACCCTAGCTGCCGCGATTCGGCGCTAGCAGCGTTCAGTTGATCACGAAACGGCCACAACAACTGGCGCAGCATGCGGTGGCTCGGCGGGACACCGAGATCGATCAGCGCGTTGATGGTTTGCAGCGCGCGCGGCCACTGATCAGCCGCTCCCGCAGCCACTTGGCCTAGTTGATAACGCAGTTTGCCGAACAACTTACGCTCGTGGCGGCGACGATAGATCTCTGTATCCAGCGTTTCCCGCCACGCTTGCACCCGCGCCAGCCGCTCTTGCCACTGATCCGGGTCAGCCGTATCATCTCGCCGCATATAGCGCGGCAGATACACCCGATCGATGCCGGTTCGTTGCCGTAACCACTGGAAGAAACGCTCTTGCGCCGGGTCAGACTTTTTATACAATCGCCGCACTACGGCGGCAACTGCAGATTGAGCCTCGGCGGCAAGCAGCAAGCCTTCCGGTAAGTACTCCCTGAGCGCAGCGTTATTCACCATCTCGCTCAGTGCATCGGCAATCAGCGCCACCACTTCGCATGAACCAGCAAACACTTCCCAATTAGATCGCTGAGACTGGGCCGATTGCTTGAGTTTGGCACCAATCCATTGCGTGCAAGGTGACGGTTCGAGCGGATTCTGCCCTGATGAGCCTAACGCCTGTCGAATATACGCAGCCTTGGCTTGAAAACAATCGCTCAACTCGGCGAGTTGGGTCGCTTCGTCTTGATCAGACGGCGTACTAGGCAATGGCGAAACCGGTTGATCAGTAGCATCAAGCTCACCAGCAAAATGAGCGGCTAAACGCTTAAGATCATCATCCGTTGCCGGCGGCAGCACCGGCACGTTCGCATCAGCAGTTGCATACGCTCGACCATCAGCGACATCTTCTGCGTGCAGCGCGGATGATCCGCTGCTCTCACCTTCACTAGGGAGTTTCACCAACATATCGTCATCATCGCCGGCGATGCTCAGCAACGCAGTGCCAATCACACGCAGATGGCGGCGCAATTCGCGATCGTTGCGCGCTTGGCGTTGCAGCGCATCGAGCACTGCTTGGATTGTGCCGGTGAGGTCGGGTTGATGTTCTTCGGTCGGCATTGGTACACTCGGAGAACGCTAGCGGCGCTGGGTGCCAAGCGAGTGCTTGGAGGTATTTCGGACATTGTAGCACAGTACTATACGCTTAGCCGCCAGCGAGACGGGAAACAGCCGTCACAAACACCGGCGGCGACGGGCAAAAGAGATGCAGCAGCTTGCCGTCACGCGGATGCGGCAGGCTGAGTTCGGCAGCGTGGAGGAGCGGATGGGCCAGCGTTAGACCGGCAACTGCTGTTGGCCCGCCGTAGCGTTCGTCGCCGAGGATCGGGCAGCCCAACGAAGCGAGATGGAGGCGAATTTGATGGGTGCGACCGGTCAAAGGAATGGCCCATACCAGCGCAGCTTGGGCGAATTGGCGGCGCAACACGAAACGGGTGTGCGCCAGCTTAACGCGCTGGCCGTCAGGTAATGCTCGCCCGATCTCAGCCTGATCGTAGAGGCGCCAGCGCCCGCCGGCGGCGCGGCCATGGCCAGTCACCAGTTCCGCCTGCGCCGGCATATAGCCAGTACATACCACTAGATACCGTTTCTGCGCCTGACCACGATTGAAGACGGCATGGAGCGGTGCGTTGGCGCGGGGATGCTTGCTAAGCACGAGGATCCCTGAGGTGCCGAAGTCAAGCTGGTGGGCAAGATGGAGGGTTGGCGCTTGGCCGTCGCGTGCAGCGAGCAACTGCGTCAAGACCGCCAGCACACTGCCCTGCGTATCCCATGGCGTGTCGCCGACGTAACAGGCGGGTGGTTTGTTAATCACCAGCAGATCATCGTCTTCGTAGATGATGTGAGCCAACGTTACTGGCGCGTCGCAGTAGCCACCCGCCGGCGGCAGCCGCACGAGTAGCGTCTCGCCGGCCACTGCCGGCATATCAGCCGTCACCCGGCGCCGGTGCAACCACAGGCCGCCACGAGCAGCAGCTTGCCGGCCAAGCTCACCCAAGCGTTCGACGACGATCTCGCCGAGCGGACGGCCAGCATCATCGCTCGTCAGTAACAACGCAATGGCTTCGGGAGGCATACGTCATTCCAAACGGTCTTGCAGCGCGACGAATTGTTGCTGCGGGCCGGCGGCCCAATTCCTCTTGGCAACCCATGAGCATAGCTGTGGTTGCTGGCGGTGCGATGCGCCGTTTCACCCTCACCCCCAGCTCCTCTCCCACTGGCGTTCAAGTCCGGCACCCGGCCCTGAAGGCCGGGCTAGGCTTACGAAGCCCGCTACGCGGGCTGCTGGCCCTCACCCCCAGCCCCTCTCCCACTGGCGTTCAAGTCCGGCACCCGGCCCTGAAGGGCCGGGCTAGGCTTACGAAGCCCGCTACGCGGGCTGCTGGCCCTCACCCCCAGCCCCTCTCCCACCTCGCGGCGGGAGAGGGGAGCGCAGCGCCGAGCATTGAGGCATCGTACAGTGATCAACTGCTCGATCAAGTGTTCTATCCTTGGCGGGCCGGCGGCCTGCGCCCCCATTCCTCTCGACGGGCCGTGGGCTGACGCTAGCCGATGGCCCGCTTCAACACCTGACCCAACCGGCGCGCGCCTTCGACCAGCTCGGCTTCGGGCACCATTGAAAAGGCGAGACGTAGCTCGTTACGCCCGCCACCGTTGGCATAAAACCGTTCGCCGGGAATGTAGGAAACCCCCGCCGCTTCGGCTTGGCTCAGCAACGCCGTGGTGTCAACCGTGGCCGGCGTGCGCAACCAAACGAAGAAACCACCCAACGGCGGACGCCACGTAACACCGGGTGGCATCGAGCGAGCCAACGCAGCCAGCAACGTATTGCGGCGCTCCCGTAGCGCAACCCGCAAATGCAGCAGGTGCGGCTCAAAATCGCCAGCTTGCAAGAGGGCCAATACCACATGGGCCGTGAAATGGTTCACCCCGCCGCCACTGTCGAGCATACCTGCCTGTGTGCAGCGTTGAATCACAACAGCCGGCGCTTGCATCCAGCCTAACCGGAGACCGGGGGCCAGCACTTTGGCAAAACTGCCCAGCCGGATGAGCGGGCCGCCGGGGGCGAAACTCGCAATCGGCGGCGGTGGCGGCGCGTCATACCACAACTCGGCGTATGCCTCATCCTCGATCACGGTCAAGTCTAACGCCGTCGCCAAGCGCGCCAATTCAGCCCGCCGCTCAGCATGTAAGGTGACGCCGCTAGGATTGTTGTAGGTCGGCACCAGATAGAGAAAGGCGATCCGTTCGCCCCGGCTGCGCAAGAGCTTGACCAGCGCTGTCACCGCATTCACGTGCAACCCCTGCTGATCACCCGGCACCGTCACACAACGGAGACCGTAGTCACGAAAGATCCGCAAGGCCAGATGGTACGTTGGGGCTTCGACCAGCACCACGTCACCCGGTTTGGTAAAGTGCTTGCAGAGCATATCGAGCGCCTGCGATGTACCGCCGGTAACCATCAGATCGGTTTCGGGCACCGCGAGACGCTCGGCCAGCAGAGCCAGCAACCGGCCCGGCCCTTGAGCATAGCCATAGGTCAACGCAGCCGGCGCATCGTTGGTCAATGTCCACGTTGTGGCGCGCAACACTTCGGCGCTTGGCAACAGCTCGGCAGCGAGATGGCCCCAACCGAACTCGATCATCCCCGGTCGTTGCACGAATTGAATGTCTGGCAACATACGGTCTCTCTCGTCTTATGCCGGCGCCACATTCCTAAGCAAGCTCTCACCGCGCAGGCATAACGCTAATGGTATCATACTGTTGAGCAGCAACCTGCTCCGAACCAAGGGCATCTATGGTTATAAACGTTATGCATCGCCTACGAATCATTCTGCTGTTGCTCACCACGCTGGCGATTGCCGGCTGCACGTTTGTGCGCGGCGAGCCAGAGCCAACGACGACCGGCTATAACCGGCCCGCTGCGCCGGCGACCCGTATCCCGTTGCCAGCCGAAACCCCTGCGCCGGCAGGCGGCGCTGTGAGCGGGTTGAATCTCTCGCCAACCCCAGCGCCACCGGTGGCAACGATCGCGCCAACTCCGACCCTTGCCCCGCTGAGCCGGGATCAGCGCCTGCAAATCTTCCAGCAAGTGTGGGAAACGGTGCGCGACAATTATTTGTACGAAGACTATAACGGTCTCGACTGGCAGGCAGTACGCGCCGAATTGCAACCAAAAGTCGAAGCTGCGGCGACGCCAGAAGAGTTTTACACGATCATGCGCGATATGATCGCGCAGCTTGGCGATGACCACTCGCGGTACGAGTCACCGCAAGAAGTGGCGGCCCAGATCGCCGAAGCGCGCGGCCAATTGCAGTATGGCGGCATTGGCGTGAGTGTACGCACGATTGATGAAGGCGGTTTGATCACGCGGGTCGTTGCCGGCGGGCCAGCCGATCAGGCCGGGTTGCGCCCGCGTGACCTGATTGTAGCGGTAAACGGCATTCCGTTCAATGACCCCAATGCGTTTGGCCCTGCCGGTGCGATTGGCGCGGTGCGCGGCATTCCCGGCACCACGGTGCGGCTGACGGTCAAGCGCGGCGACGAACCGCCGCGGGACGTTGAGGTGATGCGGGCCGTGATCGACATTGCGATCTTCAACCGGGTGACCGCCGAGCGGCTGCCCGGCGACATCGGCCTGCTCACCATCCCCAGTTTTTATGTCGATAACGCCGATACGCAAGCCCGTGACGCGCTTACCAGCCTGCTGGCCGGCGGGCCAGTGCGCGGGATGATCATCGACGTGCGCGACAACAGCGGCGGCTACATTCACGTGATGCGCAACATCATCGCTCTTTTCCAAGATGGCGGCAGCATCGGCGCGTCGGTTGGGAGGCGCGATCGGGAAGAGCAACGCATCCCGCGCGGCCAAACCATCCCCGGTCTCACTGACATTCCGGTGGTGGTGCTCGTCAGTGACGAGACGGCGAGCGCCGCCGAGATGTTCGCCGCCGGGATGCGGGTGTTGCGCCAAGCCACGATTGTCGGCGTACCGTCGGCAGGCAATACCGAAAATCTTTACGGGTACGAGTTTAGCGATGGATCACGTTTGCTACTAGCCCAAGTCGCTTATCAATTGCCTGACGGCACCCTTATCGAAGGCACCGGCGTCGTGCCTGATGTGCTGATTGAAGCGGAATGGTGGCGCTTCCCGCCGGAAGAAGACCCGCAACTGCAAGCAGCAATCAATCTCCTCAAGTAAAACTGCATGGCCGTGCGGCTCTCGCCTCGCCAGCGATGGCAGCCGCACGGCAGTGCGCCTTCATCGCCGTACCCGGCCTTGCCACCAGCGCCACGCCCCCGCACCCACCACCGCCGCCAACATGAGCAAGATCGGCTCGACCGGTAACCGATAGCGAGTATTACCGGCCACCGAGATCGCATAGGGTACGGTAAACGCAACCAGCCACCAGAGGCAGAGCCATAACGCTGCCCGGTAGCGACGATACGCGATGACCGCACCGATCACGGCCAGCAGCAACAGGGGGATCTGGATCGCGTAGCGTATGAGGTAAAAGTACCCCGGCTCAGCAATGTTTTCGCTGGTGATTTGAAAGGTCGGCGAAATCAGCCACAGATAGCCGATCCGCTTGATGGTCAGCTCAAGGAAGCGATCGGGATGGGCAGCGATCCACTGCCACGCTTCCCGCTGCAACACGGCATAGCGTTCAGCTTCGTTGAGCGAAGCGAGATAGGCCGCTCGCTCAGGCGCGAGCGTATTCGGCATCGGCTCGCCGGCCATGGTGTAGAGAAAGCCGGTAGCGTTAGGATTATTGCCCATCCAGAAATTGAGGCCAAACGAGGTTTTGAGCGGCACAAAGCGATGAAACACCAGATAGTTGCGCACCGTCCACGGCGCGACGATGACCGCCGCGACCAGCGCTGCGCCGGCCAGCAGCAACGCGCTCTGTTGCCGTGCCGACGGCGTTTGCCGGAACCAGTAGAGCAAGACAGCTCCCGGCGCAGCCACCAGCAAGATCGGCTCGGCCAGCAACCCAACACCCCAAACCAAACCAAGCAGCGCCGCGCGTTTCCGGTTTGGATGGGCAACAAACAGCACGATGGCGTAGAAAACGAGCGCGGTACAAAACGCAGTCACAATCGCCGGCGAAATCTGCTTACAGAAATAGATCAAGGGCGGATAAACCGTTGTCGCCGCCGCCGAGATAGTCCCAACCACCGGCGCAAACACCTGTGCAGCAATCTTGCCAATCAGGTAAATGATCAGGGCGGAGAGGACTGCCTGCACCAACTCAACGGCCAGAAACGGCAGAGGTATGCCGATCCATAACCAAAACGCCAACAATAACGGGTAGAGTGGCGTATTGAGCGCCGTCGGCTGTTCAGGGCCAAGCCAGCCGCCGCCGGAAAACCCCTTGCCGGCAACCAGATTGTGGGCCACAATCCCATATTCGGCGGTGATTGGCGCGCGATAATCATTGAGCACGAAAACGGCTGCCACCCGGATCGCCAACCCGATCACGGTAAGCAGCCATAAGAGGCGATCAAACCGGTTCATCGACAACATCAAAGTAGAACGTTGGCGTATCGTAGGAGGGGCATAGCGGCGTTATGCCCCTACGATGACACGCCGCGCATCATCTGGATCCGTTCCCGGATCGTCATGACTTCACTGCGCAAATGGCTATCGGTATTAATCTCCTCAGCAATCTTCTCGCAACCGTACATCACCGTCGTGTGATCACGTCCGCCGAGCAGATTACCGATATCGACCAACGAACTCTCGGTCTCTTCGCGCAGCAGATACATCGCGACTTGACGCGGCACCACCACGTGGCGCGAGCGATTGCGAGCGCGCAATTGCTCGACTTCGATCCCGTAATGTTCGCTCACCACCTGCAAAATCGCCTCGGCGCTGACGCGGCGGCGGCGCTGATTGCCTAACAGATCGGCCAGCGCAGCCGTTGCCGTATCGATGGTAATCGGCAACCGGTTGAGTTCGGCGTAAGCCGCAACCCGGTTGAGGCTCCCTTCAAGTTCGCGGATATTGCTCTGAATCTTGTGGGCCAGAAAATCGATCACCTCATCAGGCACATGCACGCTCATCTGCTCGGCCTTCGCGCGCAGAATCGCGGTGCGCGTTTCAAGGTCGGGCGGCTGGACATCGACGATCAAGCCCCACTCGAAGCGCGAACGCAACCGCTCTTCGAGGGTCAGAATCGCCTTGGGCGGACGATCAGAGCTAATCACAATATGCTTCGCCGCCGAATGGAGCGTATTGAAGGTATGGAAAAACTCTTCTTGGGTGGCGTCTTTGCCGGCAATAAATTGAATATCGTCGATCAGCAGCACGTCGATATTCCGGTAGCGCATGCGGAACTCTTCGGTCTGCTGGCGGCGAATGGCATTAATCAAATCGTTGGTAAATTTCTCAGACGAAACGTACAGCACATTAATTTCGGGATCGCGATCGAGCACGCGATTGCCGATCGCGTGGAGCAAGTGGGTCTTGCCCAAGCCGACGCCGCCATACAGGAAGAGCGGGTTATAGGCTTGGCCGGGATTATCGGCCACGGCGAGACAAGCGGCGTGGGCCAAGCGGTTGCTCGAACCGACAATAAAGCTGGAAAACGTATATTTGGGATTCAGCATCCCCGAACGCATTGCGCTGGCCAAATCGAGTTGGACAGCGCGCTCGCTGGCGCCATTGCCGGGTGCAAAGGCCGGCGCGGCAGATTCGGCGATCATCGGTTCAGGTTCAGCAGCAAACCGCGACCCGTTGAACGAGGCAGGGAGCAATTCAGGGCGCAACGATGGGCTAGCAATCAGCACCTGCACTTGCACCGAGTAGCCGACAACCCGCGTCAGCGCGTTGCGGAGCGGCATGAGTAACCGGTTTTCCAGCCCTTCCTTCTGGGCCGGTGACGAGACCCCAATCCGCGCCACCCCGTTGTCAAGCGACAACAGCGTTGCCGAGCGCAGCAGCGCATCGTAATCATGGCGCGAAATTTGCGATTGCAGGGCGGTCAGTGTTGCTTTCCAGATTTGAGTTAGGTTCACGCTGCGCCTCCTTGCGAGCCGCGCTTAACCCTCGCGCACATAATGAATTACCCGCGCCGAAACGCGGGATCGGCAACGCCGTAGTTAACATTTCAGTCGCAGTGCGCTCGTGGTGAGAGCAGGCAGCAAGTCTTCAATTGACGTGGTGTGATCATACTCGATCTGTCCCTATATTTCAAGCAACATAATGCGGGAGATCTATAAATGTTCCTTATAGTGATGAGATGTGGTAGGCACTTGTTTCTTGTGATCGTAGCGAGACAGAGACTGTGTTATGTTGAGATTAAACTGTGGATAATTGTGGATAAACCAGCAAACACTTTGCGGGGCAGCTTCGATTTTAGCGCATCGTGGTGCGCTCGTCACCGATCGAACAACGAACACGATCACCCTGCCTTGCATGTGGATAATGCGTGGACAGGCGGGGAGAAGGTCGTGGATAGTGGTATGGCGCAGCGGCTGTCATCGCTGCGCCATTATTCCGGGAGATCAACCGGCGGCAGATCGGCAAGGCTCGTTAAACCAAATTGTTGGAGAAAGGCCGGAGTCGTGGCGTAGAGAATAGGCCGGCCCAGCGTTTCGAGGCGGCCAGCCTCACAGATCAGATCGCGCGCCAGCAACGCGCGCAGCGCAGCACTACTATCAACGCCACGAATAGCATCAATCTGGGCGCGCGTGATAGGTTGGCGATAGGCAATAATCGCGAGCGTCTCGAGCGCGGCATGTGACAGACGCTGGCCATGTTGCGCACCGAGCAAGCGCCGGATGGCCGGCGCCGCTTCCGGCGCGCTGACCAACATCACCTGATCAGCGTGGCGCTGAAGGCGAATCCCGCGCTGCGCATAACTTTGGCTCAATTCATCGATGGCCGCGGTAATTTGCTCTTGCGTCGCCTCTAACACGCGCGCCAATTGCTCGATCGTCACTGGTTCGCCGGCAACAAAGAGCACTGCTTCAATCAGTTGCGCCAACGAAGGTGGCGCCGTATCGGGAAAGAGCGCCGGCTGGTCGGGCGAACCGGCATTGGTTGTTAGTGAGACGTGGTCAGATTCAGTCATGGGCTCTGTTCAGGCATCAGGCTCTATCCAGAAGATGATTGCTTATGGTATCATAACGGCTGCAAGTGCAAGCAGGAAAGGACGTTGCCAATGAGTGAGCGCCGTCGTGGCATTTCCCGCCGGCAAGTGATTGCTGGTTTCTTTACCCTCTTGGGCTTTTTGATGTTGTTTAACTACGTACCGCTGGCACTGGCGGGCGATACCGTGGTAACCCGCATTGCGTTAGCGGTGCCGCAACCGGTGATCGCCTTCCCCACGGCGTGGAGCCTGACCGTTATCGGTTTGATCGCACTGATTGCCGGCGGGCTGGGCCTGAGCAACCGCGCCCAACGCTGGGCCGACGGTCTGCTGTGGACGAGTGCGGTGCTCTTGTTTCCGGCCATTCTGATCTGGGCCGCAGCCGGGAAACAGACCAATGCGACCGTAATGCTCAGCGAATCATTACGCCTTGGCACACCGCTCGCGCTCGGCGCATTGGCCGGGATCTGGGCCGAACGTTCGGGCGTGATCAATATCGCCATCGAGGGCATGATGCTGATGGGAGCCGCCTTTGGCTTCGCCATCTTTATCTTCACCGGCAATATCTGGGCCGGCGTGATTGGCGCAGTTATCATCGGCGGCGTCATGGCGCTCTTGCACGGCGCGCTCTCGATTTCATTCCGCACCGACCAGATTATTAGCGGTACGGTGGTCAACATTTTAGCGATTGGCGTGACCGGCTACCTCAGGCGGCAATATATCGTTGTGGAAGGCGGCGGACGGATCACGCTGCCGTCGATTTCCGGCCTGCTGGCCAACGCCGGTTTCCCTGATCTTGCCCGCTCGCTCGAATCCATTCCGGTGTTGGGGACGTTGATCTTCAGCGGCAAGCCAATCTTTTTTGCTATGCTGCTCCTTGTGATCATGACCCACGTCGTGCTCTTTATGACCCGTTGGGGCCTGCGCACGCGAGCCGTGGGCGAGAATCCCAAAGCCGCTGACACGGTTGGCATTGCGGTCAACCGGATGCGCTACTTCAACGTCTTCATCAGCGGGTGCATTGCCGGGCTCGGCGGCGCATGGTTCTCGTTGGAAACGGTGGGCCAATTTGACGACGGGATGACGGCTGGCAAGGGCTTTATCGCGCTGGCAGCGATGATCTTTGGCAAATGGATGCCGTTTGGCGCCTTCGGCGGCGCAATGCTGTTTGGCTTTGCCGAGGCTTTAGGCACACGCTTCCAAATCTTGCAGGTACAGGTCTTTGGCGGCCCGGTGCCGGTGCAATTTTTGCAAATTACCCCGTATGTGGTAACGATGATTGTGCTGGCTGGATTAATTGGCCGAGCTGTCGGGCCGGCGGCGGTGGGCAAACCGTATGAGAAACAATAACCGCACAGCAGCGATAGCATCGGCAAGGCAGAGATGAATGATCATCTCGCCTTGCCGAACACGCCCAATTTAGACCAGCCCTTCCGCTTCGAGCCATTCCTGCACATCGGCATCGGTAGGGCTGGCCTTACCGCCGGGAATATACCGGAACCGATCGCCATACCCTTCCATCACCTGATTGCGCAGCGCTTCCGCCTCGGCGCTTGGATCGGTGTCGGGCACCCGCAACACCTCACCGGAGTTTAGGTCGAGATAAAAGCTCACAGCCGGGTCGGTCTCGGCCAGCGCGGCGCGAATTTGCTCACGATTGATGTTAGCGGCCACAGCATCCTCCAGTGGATTGACGACGGCATACGAACGACCGCCGAATCACGATGATGGTACACGAACCTGCCCGCTCTTGCAAGTTGACGGTGTGGTAACGTTTATCGTAATGAGTCGTATAGTATCTGTGAGGAGCGCCTGTGAGCGATCCACCATCTGACGAGCTCGACCTCGTCAACCGGGCTTGCGCCGGCGACCAATCGGCATGCGCCACGATTGTCCAGCGCTATACCGGCATTTTGTATAATCAGGCTTATCGCATGCTCGGCGATGCGTTCGAGGCGGAAGATGCAGTGCAGGAAGTGTTCTTGCGCGCCTTTCGCCATCTGCAAAGCTATGATCCGTCGCGCCGGCTCGTCACGTGGCTGTTGACGATCGGATCGAACTACTGCATTGATCGCCTGCGCCGGCGGCGATTCAACTGGTTAACGTTGGAAGATGTCGCCTTTTGGCTGCCAAGCACGCAGCCGGGGCCAGAACGAAGCGCCTTGCAGAGCGCGCAGCGTGAAGCGGTGCAACGGGCATTGCAACGGCTGCCTGAGAGTTATCGCGGCGTGACTGTACTCCGCTATTGGCACGATCTCTCGTATGACGAGATCGGCGCTATCTTGGGCTTAACCGAAGCAACCGTCAAGACCCGGCTGCATCGGGCACGCAAGATGCTGCAAGAGGCGCTGGCCGCTGAGGAGGAAGTATGGAATACGGAAGGGATGGCGAGTTGACCGATGCCGAGCTGGCTGAGGTCGAAGCCGAGACGCGCGCGTTGCTGGCGCGGTGGGGCGAACCGAAGATGGCAGCGCCGCCAGCCGATCTATCGGCACGAGTGGTACGGCGCCTCTCCACCACTCCTGCGCACCGTGGCTGGCGCTGGCGGCCACTCTGGTTGGCTGCGCCGCTCGTCTTGCTAGTACTGGGGGTCTGGGGATTGAGTATTGACAGCAACGGCCCCGCCTCGCTGTTCGGCGATCCAGCCACCGGCGCCGGACGGTATGTGTTGGGGATCACCCTCGTCGCCAAGCCGCTCTGGCACCTATGGCTGGCCGGCGCCGGATGGTGGCTGCTCGGATTGTTCGTCCTCGTTGGCGCTGGCTGGCTCTGGTGGCGCTTGATTCTCGATGCACCGTTGGCTGAGGTTTGGCAGTGATACGACGAAGCTGGTTGCTTGCAGTTATCCTCTGGTTGGCAATGCTCGCTATGCCGGCGCGCGCGTTTGCGCAAGGTCCAGCGGCGCTGGTCATCGCTGCCGGCGAGCAGTACCGTGGCCACGTCGCCACGTTCGATCAACCAATCGTGATACTGGGCGAGGTTGATGGCGATGTGACGAGTTGGGCCGGCTCGATCACCGTGCAAGGCATTGTGCGTGGCGATGTGGTGAGCTACACCGGTACGATTACGTTAGCTCCCGGCGCCATTGTTGAAGGAAACGTCCTTTCAATCGCTGGCGGCGTAGAGATTGGATCGCGCGCCGGCTTGCATGGCACTGCAATCGGGATCGAACCGCTGGCCGGATCGGCGGTCGCCACCGCGCTGATTGGCACGCTGAGCGGCCAAACCATCGTCCGCCGCTGGTTGCCGCCGGGAACGACCGGGGTGCTCGGTGCACTGATTTCGGCAATGCTCTGCGTGGCGATCGCACTCATCTGGCCGCGCCGCACTGCCGGGATCGGGCGAGCGTTGCGCGCCGCGCCAGTGCGCAGCGCCGTGGTTGGCCTGCTCTCAACAATTCTTGCACTCTCGGCGTTACCGCTGGTGGTGGGGGTATTGACCCTCAGCCTCGCCGGTCTGTTCCTCCTCCTGCCATTGATCATCCTGCTGCATGTGCCGTATGCCATCGGTCTCACCGGCATCGCGCGCGCGATCGCAGCCTCATGGCCACCCGGCTGGGCGCTCAAGCCGCCGCTGGCCGCCGCACTCGGCGCGCTCATTGTGCTCGCGCCGCTGGTCGTTATCGGTATGGTTGCGCCGGCACTCGCGTTGGCGTTAGGTTACGCCGTGGCGAGCTGGGGGTTGGGCGCAGCGTTGATTAGCCGCGGCGGTGCGTTGCCGATTTGGCGCGACGAGTGGCCGGCGGTGAAGCACAGTGGTTAGCTGGTAGCGACGTTTTTGGCAACGTCGCTACCTATACGCTAGCCGCCAGCGCAACCAATAAGAGGCCAAGCACACAACCCAGCAATATCCCCAACACAATGAGCAGGCTGGGGTAGAGCAATACGGCCAGCGTCGCCTTGCCGCTATCAAGCCGGTGCACCACAGCAGTGCCGCTCACGAGGATGATAAACCCCCACCCCCACGCGATCATCGAGAGCGGAAAGTTCAAGACCGGAATAAAGGTGAGCGCATCGAGGGCATGGGGCGCAACCGAGAGCGAGCCGACCGCGACCATCGCGCGAATGCCGCCTTGCCCGCCGAGTTGGCGGGCAGCGAGATGGGTGAACGTCACCGCGAGCAACATACCGCTCAAGTAGGTGAGCGGCGTCGAGACAGTCTGGCCGATCGCTTGCAAGACGAGCGCAACCGGTCGCGGCAAGGCGGTAGGGATCGTAATAAGATCACGCACCATCTGCGCTACCTCATCTTCGCTCTCTTGCAGCAAGCGAATGACTTCGCGCTGCTCAGGCGTGTTGGCAGTGGCTTGCTGTTGTTCAAGCGACTGGCGGTAGTTCAGTATTACCTCTTGCACAATCCGTTCCGGGTCAGTGACGTTGATTAGCGCACTCGCACTCTGGATCGCGCCAACGAGCAACCCTACCATCAGAATGATCAGAAATCCGCGCCGCACCCCGTCAGGCGCGTCGCGCATCTCAGTAAATACCCGTTGGTTGAGGGTCAAAGCCCCATTGAAGGTATCGATCACCGGCATATCATCTCCCCTGCGCGGTGGCAACCAGTACTGCCAAAGCGCCACAACTGAACAGCATCAGCAACACAACCAACACAATCGGCCCGATCAGCGCCGCCCAAAACGCGCGCCATGCCGGCAGATTGTGCGCTGCGCGCAGGCCAAGATAACACCCGATCAAGCCAAGCACCGTCGTACCGGCAACTTGCGCAAATGGCACAATCTGCACCACCGCCAGCCAATTCGCGCCACTCGCTAACGCCGTGCAACCGAGCGTTTGGGCAAAGGTGCCTTCACCGCCAAGCGAGCGAGCGGCGAGATGGGCCACAAAGCCATAGATCAGCCAGCTCAACAAATAAACGAACGGTGTGGCAATCGCGCCGATCAAGCCACTCCAGCGGAGCGGCACCACAATCTGGGCCAATTGGGTAAAGAACGGTTCGAGATCGAGCGCCGGATTCACCCGTTGCAGTTCGGCAAACAAGGGCGTACGTTCAATGCCGCGCTGGACAACATCAAGCACGGCCAGCAGATCGGGGCTAGCCAGCGTGCTGAGCAGATTGCCGATCACGCTCGCGGCCCCGACCACGATTCCCACCAGCGCCACAACCAGAAAGCCGTCGCGTAAGGTTGCCGGATTATCGCGCTGTGCGCGAAAAGCGTTGGGATCGAGAAACAGACCGGCAGTGCTGAGGCGGAAGAGGTAGCTGAGTGATTCCATTGCTTTCCTTGTGCTAAGCGAAGGAACCGGATCCTGAGACAGGTTACGCACGCAGATACGCCGCCCCTTTGCCGAGGCGGGTATTGATGGGAACGCCGGCGGCGCAGAGCGGGCACTCCTCGGCGGGATAGCTCTCAAGCGGCAATTCGGTCAACGCCACGAGGCGCGGCGCACCGAGATCGACCGCAGTGATGCCGCCGCGATTGCAGAGCGCGCCAACGCCGACCACAATCCCGCCGGCAGCCGTCACCGCCTCGACCACCAGCCGCGCCGAGCCGCCAGTGGTGAGGACATCTTCGACCACCAACACCCGCTTGCCGGCGATCAACGCATCATAGCCACGGCGAAACACCCGCCGCTTACCGGTCTCGGTCTGTTCTTCTTCAGCGTAGACCGCCAACACCTCCCGCCCGTTCAGTTGCGACAGATGGTGCGCCGTCCACTGGGCCATAATCACCCCACCCACAGTCGGCCCGGCTACCGTCTCGACGCCAGCATCGGCAAAGTGACGGGCCAACGCCGCACCGACCATGCTAGCGGCAGCCGTATGCGGATAGAGCGCATCTTTGTTCACGTAGCTGCTGCCATGGCGGCCAGAGGTATAGACAATGTGATCGTTGGTGACAATCGCACCCAACTGATGCAAGACAGCTAAGAGATTAGCATCACTCATAACGTTCTATGATCCTGTTCAAGCTCAGCTACGATTCGGGCCGCCGCCGCCGCCGGATCGCCGATCGCTGCTGGCGGGTTGGTAATCGGGCGGCCAATCACCAGATAATCAGCCCCGGCCCGCAGCGCGGCAGCAGGCGGCATCACCCGCCGTTGATCGCCTTCGCCGGCCCACAGCGGGCGAATGCCCGGCGTCACAATCCGCACATCGGGACAAGCAGCGCGGATCGCGCCCACCTCGTGCGGTGAAGCAACCACACCATCGAGACCGCAATCGCGCGCCATCCGCGCCAGATGCACCACATACTCGGCAACTTCCTGCCTCACCTGCAACTCGCCCGCCAACGCCGCCGCATCGAGGCTGGTCAAGACGGTGACGCCGAGCAGCAAGGGGCGATACGGCATGCTCTGCGCGGCAGCGACCGCCGCGCGCAGCATGGCGCTGCCGCCGGTACAATGCAAGGTCAGCATCCGCACCGCCGGGCCGAGTACACAGACGGCGCGCACCGCGCCGGCCACCGTATTGGGAATATCGTGCAGCTTGAGATCGAGAAACACGCTGCCGCCGACCGCCGCGATCGCCTGTACTACCTGCGGCGTGCCGGCGGCGGTACAGAGTTCCAGCCCTACCTTGAACCCGCCCACCTGCCCGCGCAACTGGGCAGCCAGCGCCACGGCACGATCAAGCTCAGGCGTGTCAAGCGCAACCAAGATGCGTTCGTGAGGAGGTACTTGCATTGTCGTCATGATGCGCTCACGTATGGATCAAGAAATACACGGCAACCCCTACGACCGTTGCCACCCAATAGAGCGCAAAGGCAATGCGCATAAACGGCTTGTAATTGGTGAAGCGCCAGCGCGCCGGCAGCCAGCCATTACCGACGAACACCACATACACCCCAAACAGCAGCGCGACCGTGCCAATCACCTCGTGAGCCGGCATCGCGACAAAGGCTGCCGCCGGCAAGGTAAGATTCTCATCAGGTGTGACAGCAAGCAACGATGGGATCATCACGCCGAACACCAAGACCAGATTGGCCGCTGCCGCGCCGGTTTGCAGCCAGCGGTGCGCAACATAATAGCCCTTCACCGCGAGATAAGCGCCAATGGTAAAAGCGATCGCCACCACAATACTGCCTACCAATGACACATCTTGGGCGAAGGTAGCCTTGGTGCCGAGAAACCCGCTCATCACCGCTCCTTGCCGGCAGCCAGCAACGCGCAGTTAATCCGGCGCGGCAGCAACGGCCCGCGATAGACCAAGCCGGTGTAGAGCTGGATCAAGCTCGCGCCGGCCTCGAACATCCGCAGCGCATCATCAGGCGAATGGATGCCGCCGACGCCGATAATCGGCAATGTGCCGCCGGTCGCGCGTGCAATCAACTGTACCACCTGCCGGGCGCGTTGGGCGAGCGGTTGCCCGCTGAGGCCGCCGGTCTCGGCGACTAACGCCGGATCGATCCCCTCAAGACCGCTGCGCCCAATTGTGGTATTGGTAGCAATAATACCAGCGACACCATGATCGGCGCACACGGCCAACAGCTCTTCGATTGCCGCATCGCTCAAATCCGGCGCAATTTTCACCAGCAGCGGGCGCGGCCCGCGTGGATCGGCGCGGCCCAGCTCAGCGTTATCGCGTTGCAACGCGGCCAAGAGCGCGCGTAAGTGATCGGCGTCTTGCAATTGGCGCAGGCCGGGAGTATTGGGTGAACTGACGTTAATCGCCACGTAGGCGGCATACGGGAAGAGCAGCCGGAACGAGGCGCGATAATCGTCGATCGCCTGATCGAGCGGCGTCACTTTCGATTTGCCGATCGAGACGCCAACCGGGATGGAAACCGGCGTCGCTGCCAGCCGTTGCGCTAAGGCCGCCGCGCCGGCATTATTAAACCCCATGCGATTAATCAGCGCCTCGCGCGCCGGTAAGCGAAACAGACGCGGACGCGGATTACCGGGTTGCGGGTGATGGGTGACAGTACCCACCTCGACAAAGCCAAAGCCAAGCGCAGCCCATGCCGGTAACGCCACGCCATCTTTGTCCATGCCAGCGGCCAACCCGACCGGGTTAGGAAAGTGAACCCCGAAGACAGTGCGCGCTAAGCGTTGATCACGGATCGCAGCGAGCACCTGCAGAGTGCGGCACAACGGGCGTGAGCGGCTCAGCAACGCCAACAGATGCAAGGTGCGTTCGTGAGCGGTCTCGGCATCGCCACCGCCAAGCCGGAACAAGATCGGGCGCAGCAGGAAGCGATATATCGTTAGATCAGAACGGTTCAACGCCCACCTCAGACAACTCATCGGCAAAGCGCTCGATATCGCGCGTGGTGCGGAGCCGGTCGATCCGGCTGAGCAACCGTTTCCGGTCGGCGCTCCCCTCAATCACTGCCCGTTCCAAATATTGGGTCAGATACAGCTTGATCACCTCAAGCTGATCGGCAGTCAGCGGTTCGCCTTGCATATAGCGTTCAACCGCGGCAGCCAGCCGCCCGGTCGTCTCTTCCATCCAGAAACGGGGCGGGCGAGCGACCGGAAACGGGTAGGGATAATCGGGGTTGGGCACAAACACCAACGGCCCAATCACTTCGGCGTTTTCGGGCAACGGATCGATGGTCATAGCGCGTCCTAGTGGATCTTCAACCCCAACAAGCGATACAAACGGTCAAAATCAAAATGGGCATCGAGCAATTCGGTAAAGCGGCGCAGCTTAGCTTCTTGATGGAAGCGCACGCGGCCAAATAGACGCTCGGCCCGATCAACCGTGCTGAGGGTATCATCGGCCACCAGAATAATCGGCACCTCCAGCTCGGCGGCGCGATCCATCACCTGCATTGTCGGGCGGATATTGCCAGTCAGCACCAGCGCGTTGGTGCTGGTCTGAAGGGCAATCAGTTGCAAATCGCTGCGATCACCGCCGGTAATCACCGCCTTGTTGGCGCGGCGGCGGAAGAACGACAGGCTCGCTTCGGCCCCCATCGCCCCGATCATCAGCGAATCGAGCATCTTCTCGCCCCACTCAGGCCGGCCAATGATTTGCCCGCCCAAATGCTGGGCCAGCTCGTTCACGCTCACGCCAGACAAGAGCCGGTCACGCGGCATAATCCCGAACACCGGAATACCCCGCCCTTCGAGGAACGGCGTCACCCGATTGCGGACAAACTCGCGGTGCGGCTCTTCGACCTGATTGATCAGCACCCCCAGCAAGCGATCGCCGACGTAGCGTTGCACGCTCAAGATGGTATCAACCGACAAGGTAGAGGTATAGCGGCACACCAGCAAGCCGGGAGCTTGGAGCATATCCGTCACCTGATCGGCAGTCAGATCGACCAGCGCCCCCTCGGCCCACGTATTGGTGCCCTCAAGCACCATCACATCCTTTTGGCGCGACACAGCCAGATAGGCGTCGCGCAGCGTCTTGGCGAACGAATGGGGCTGACCGCGCAAGATCGACTCAATCACCCCCGGCGTAATCAAGACCGGCGCGACCTGCTCCATTGGCGCATCAAGGCCAATCGTCTGGCGGATAAAGGCGGCATCTTCATCGAGCACCGCATCGGGCGTGTGCGTCACCGAAACGCTGACCGGCTTCATATAGCCGACGCGGAAGCCGTCTTGCTGCATACGGCGCAGCAGACCGACGCAAACCGCGCTCTTGCCGACGTAGGTTTCGGTTGAGGCGACATACAGTGTTGCCATCATTGCCTCCACTTAGTTGAGGATGATCCGGGCATCGAGGACGATCGCGCCCTCGCCTTCGTGATGGACGACGAGCGGATTAATATCCATCTCGACAATTTCCGGGAAGTCGGTGACCAATTGGCTGACCCGCAGCACCGTCTCTTCGATGGCAGCGATGTCGGCAGGGGGTTCGCCGCGCACGCCGCGCAAGAGCGGGTAGGCGCGGATTGAACGGATCTGCTCGCGCACCTCTTCGACGCTGAGCGGCGCGAGGCGGAAGGCAACATCTTTCAAGACCTCGACATAGATGCCTCCCATTCCCACCGCGATCAGCGGCCCAAATTGCGGATCGCGGCTGACACCGACCAAGACTTCACGGCCTTTGCGCACCATCTCTTGGACAAGGATACCCCAAATGCGGGCCGAGGGGACATATTTGCGCGCGCGGTACTCGATCAGCTCGAAGGCATCGCGCACCGCCGTGGCATCGCTCAGACCAACGCGCACGCCGCCAATATCGCTCTTGTGGAGAATATCAGGGCTAGAAATCTTCATCACCACTGGGTAGCCAAACTCATTGGCAATCGCGACCGCCTCTTCCGGGGTATGGGCCAACCGGCTCTTCGGCAACCGCATCCCATACGCTTCCATCACTTCACGCGCCTCGACCTCGCCCAATTCAACCCGGCCAGCCGCGCGCACCTCGGCAAATAATTGTGCCACGCGATCGCGATCAACGTCAAAATGGCGATAGGTGGGAGCCGGACGTTGTTGCCAGAGTGATTGGCGATACATTGCGGCCAATGACTGGACGGCGCGTTCGGGGAAGAGGTAATTCGGAATATGCGCCTCATTGAGCGCGCGCACCGCTTCAACAAGGCTGGCGCCACCCATAAAGCTAGTCACCACCGGCTTATTGGACTGCTTGGTGAGATCGGCAATCAGCCGCGCCGTCACCAAGGGGTCAGAGACAGCTTGAGGCGTGAACAACACGATCAAGCCATCGACATTCGGATCGGCCAGTGCCGCTTCAATCGCCCAAGCGTAGCGATCCGGAGTCGCATCACCAATCACATCAATGGGGTTAAAGAAATTAGCGTTGGGAGGTAATTTCTCTTGCAAGCGGCGGATCGTTTCAGGGGTGAACTCGGCCATTGCCAAGCCACTGCGCTCGACGGCATCGGTGGCAATAATCCCGGGGCCGCCGGCGTTGGTGACAATCGCCACCCGATTGCCGCGGATCATCGGCTGGTAAGCGAAGACCAAGGCCAGATCGAACAACTCGTTCATCGTGCGCGCGCGCAAGATACCGCTTTGGGCAAAAGCAGCCTCATACGCGGTTTCGGAACCAGCCAGCGAACCGGTATGGGACGACGCAGCGCGGGTGCCAGCGGCGGTCGTGCCGCTCTTGATCGCCACCACCGGCGTACACTTGGTCACTTCGCGCGCCACGCGAATGAAGCCGGGGCCGTCATCAATCGCTTCCAAATAGGCCAAAATCACCTTGCTATGCTCGTCACGATTCCACGCCTCAAGCAGCGCCACCTCATCAACATCGGCCTTATTGCCGAGACTAACGAAACGCGAAAAGCCAATCCCTTGCTGATAGCTCCAATCGAGAATGGCCGTGCAGATCGCACCTGACTGCGACATAAGCGCAATATTGCCGGGCAACGGCATCGCATTGGCGAACGAGGCATTGAGCTGGCTGATCGTATCGATAATGCCAAGCGAATTGGGGCCGATCATGCGCATGCCATAACGGCGCACGGTTGCCAACAACTCGCGCTCAAGCTCGCGACCAGCGCCGCCGACCTCTTTAAAACCGGCGGTAATCACCACCAAGCCGCGAATCCCTTTGCGGCCACACTCATCAACCGCCGCGTTGACGTGTTGGGGAGGAATGACGATCACCGCCAAGTCGATCGGATCAGGCACATCGAGCACCGAGGGATAGGCACGCAAGCCAAGCACTTCGGTGGCGCGCGGATGAATTGGATAGATGCGACCCTGATAGCCGTGGTCGATAATATTTTTCAGAACACGATGACCCAAACGCGCCGGTTCAGGCGACGCGCCCAGCACGGCTACTGATTGGGGAGCGAAAATGGCCTCTAACATAGCGTGGGTGCTCCTTTTCGCACACCTTGCCCATTCATCATAACCGATACGCGACATTGCGACAAGCGATGTTTCGTGCAACTGCCGCAATGATGCAAGGGTGCGCAGATATAACGATCGTGAATTGCAGTAGTGCAGACGAGTATGCGACCGGCATGTGGAGAAGGTTGCAGGATTGCCGGCAATTCTAGCGTATCGCACACACGACCAAGGAGCATGCAGCTCCCTGCATGCAGAGTAGCACGCAAGGTTACAAGCGCGGCTGCACGGCGTGGTTAATCGGTGGCTGGGGCGGTGGCGGGAGCAGGGGCAGGAAGCAACAGGAGCCAGTGTTCGAGCGCGCCAAGGGTAAAAAGACTGGCTAAGAGGGCCAAACGAATGGCCGCCGGATCGCCGAGATGCGCGCCAATACTAAACCAAAGCATAATCGCCAGCAGCGTAGCGACGGAAACGCTGGGGCGGAAAAACGCGCTCGGCGGGCCGGGCCGCCAGTAGCTAGCGAGAAAGGCAAGGTGGGCCGGGAAGAGTTCGACTTGCAGCGCCCGCACACCGTAGAGCACATTGAGCTTGGCGCTCTGCTGTAAGGCCCAGCTTAGCCCAAAGGTAAGCGGGCCAAGCCAATGGCTGGCGTCTTGCAACAGCCAAATCAGCAAACCCATCTCAAGCACGAAAGCGAGCTGGTGGTAGAAGTGGGTGCCGAGGGCGTAGAAGAAGCGCTGCACGCCATGCGCATCGGGCGGGCACGGTAGCCGGCGCGGCCCGGCCAATATACCGCTGTAGAAGGCGAGCTCGTGCCATGCCCACACTAGCAAGCCGGCAGTAAACGCGCGATACGCGCCAAGCGCGCTCAGATCGTGGCGTGTTACCAGCAATTCACTATGTGCGAAAAAGAGCAGCGGCAAACTGAGGAACACCGCCCAACCCGCTACCCGTTGCCCGCGCCGGTTGAGCCAGATCAGGCCGAAGGTCAGGCCTAGCCACAACGTGACGACCGTGAAGAGCGGCAACAGATAGTAGAAGGCGATGTCCATCCAATTCATAGCTGAGCTTTCTACCCACTTTTGCACTAATGTCATAATTGTACACGAAATGCAGCAGTTCGTGAAGGGCTGGTACAGAGAGAGGTATGCCTGAGCGGGCTAGTTCCGCTGAAGCAGGAGATTGCTGCGGTCGGGCGGCGCCAGCGGAGCTGTGCGCCGCACCTCCCTCGCAATGACAGACTGACCGGTTGTCATTGCGAGCCGTGCGGTAGGGGCAGAGCGTAGCTCTGCCCGCCGCGCGGCGAAGCAATCTCCCACGAGCACGAGAGCAATCTACTCAGCTATTTTTCGCTAAAGCAGGAGATTGCTGCGGTCGGGCGGCCCCTCGCTGCGCTGGGGCCGCACCTCCCTCGCAAAGACAGTCTATGAGGCATCTGTTCTGCTAGAACGGGAACTGGTACCGCCGAGAGCGCGGAGGTCGCAGAGAATACGCTATTTGGCCCGGCCCTGAAGGGCCGGGCTTGGGTTACGAAGCCCGCTGCGCGGGCTGATGCCCCCACCCCTTGCCCCTCCCCCGCTGGGGGAGGGGTGATGGGGAGCGCCGCATGGGGCTTTACGGCACCACACAGCGATCGACAGTTATACTCGATCAAACGTTCTGTCCGTTCTTCAACACTGGCGCGGGAGAGGGGCGCTGCTGTCACTCGTGCTACGATGCCGTTCCTGTCCACCACGCGGCTCCCCCTCTCCCACCTGACGGTGGGAGAGGGGGTTGGGGGTGAGGGTGTCAACGCAAAGCCGCTAAGGGGGCAA
>NZ_LWQS01000052.1 GCF_001650695.1 Chloroflexus islandicus | reverse complement strand
GTATTTCGTTTGCGATTGCCACCCCGCCTGCGGCAGACACCACCGTGCTGGTGCAGACCTTCGACAGCCGCGAGGTATTGGAGTATACCACGGTAACGATTACCGGCAGCGGTATCGTCCCTACTCCAACCCCAACACCAATACCGCCAACAGCGACCCCAACACCGATTAATTCGCCAACCCCGGCGCCAACAAATACTGCTACGCCTACGCCAACCCCGCCGCCAAGCGGCAACAATCAGCCTTGGACCTTCGTCACCGGCTCATGTGCCAGCGGAGCAATCTTCGGCGTCGCAGGCAGTGCCTGCGGCGGCGGCGGCACTAGCTTCGATGTTGACGAAATCTTCCCGCCGAGCGTTGTGTTTGATGAAGCATCGGCGCTCCGTCCCTGCGAGAACGGACGCACGAGCGGCGTCTGCTACCGGATGTGGTATGTCGGTGTCAGTGATGGAATCCGGCGGATTGGCTATGCCGTTTCACCTGATGGCATCGCATGGACACGGGTTCCCGGCCCACTTACTGGTGGAGCAGTTTTCGTGGGATCTGGCGTCCCCGGCAGCTTCGATAACCTTGGCGTGACAACAATGCATGTCATCCGCTATGGCAATGGCTTTCGGATGTACTACAGCGGGTTTGCATCATCGGGTATGATCGATGGCTTAGGCATGGCCGAATCAACCGATGGTATCACGTGGACGCGCGTGTCCGGCCCATTGGCCGGCGGCGCAATGATCCGTGCGTCGGGACAGGCCAATCAATTTGATGCCACGTATGTGGTTGCGCCAGTTGTCCTCGTTGATGAAGCGTCACCGATCGCACCCTGCGAGAATGGTCGCACCAGCGGCGTCTGCCACCGGATGTGGTTTGAGGGTGTGAACAATGTAAGCAGTTATCTTTTCCGCATCGGTTACGCTGTCTCACCAGATGGAATCAACTGGACGCGAATCGCAACTTTCAGCGACGGCTCGGTAGTGCAGCCTGCGCCCTTTGGCAACTTTGACGACAACAACGCCGGCGTGCCAATGGTCATCAAAGACGGCGCGATCTACCGGATGTGGTTCGAGGCCAATGGTTATAGCAGTGGTTACACCACCGGCTATCTGGTCTCAACTGATGGCCGCAACTGGACCCGTGCTGTACCGAACACGCCGGTGTGGACAGGCACAATGGACCCGATCAACGTGGGCTCGCCTGATGAAGTGTGGGCCGTGCGCGCGTTGAAGGAAGGGCCGTCGTACCGGCTCTATTACACAACCAGCACGCGGCCCAATTCGCGCCGCTTCGCGCTGGCCGCTATGACTCCCGGCACACCGCTGAGCATCAGCGTTGCGCAGACCGGTACCAGCTATACGCTGAATTTTACGACGGATGCGATTCCAGTAGGAGGCAGTGTGTTAATCACATTGCCACCGAGCATCCCAACCAATGCGCTGAGCGCCGGCGCAGTGAGCGGCTTTGGCAGTGGGGCTAACCTTGCGGTTGATCCCGCCGCCGTAACTGATGCGCTCGCTGGCGGTGTGGCCCGTGGCGCATTGCTGTTGCGCCTCCCTGCGGGGGCACCAGCGGGGGCGAAGAGTATTACCTTTACCATCACCGGTCTCAGCGCCGATACTAGCGCGCTGGTGCAAGTGTTCAATGCGCGTGAAGTGATGGGATATGCGACCATTACGTTAGCCGCTTCGACAGAACCGACGGCTACAGCGACCATTGGCCCGTCGCCGACGCCGACGGCTACAGCGACCATTGGCCCGTCGCCGACGCCGACGGCAACCAATACACCTGTACCGACAGCAACTCCAAGCCCGACGGCAACCGCCACCAACACGCCTGTCGCTGGCAGCAACTTCGCGCTCAGCTTCGTGAGCAACGACAGAGCGCGCGGCGCGGCGATCCCCGGCCTGAACGCCAGCCATACCCTCGAATTCTGGTTCCGCCCCAGCGCCACGGGCCAAACCGGCGTTATCGCTGCCAGCGATGCTACTGGCAACACCGGTTGGGCCTTGGAACTGGAGAATAACCGCGTGGTCTGGTGGGTCTTGCGCACTAATGGCCAGTGGGTTTCGGCAGCGCATCCCACCACCCTGACGGCCAATACGTGGCATCACATCGCCGTCACCTACGACGCTGCCGGCACGGCTCGCGTCTTCGTCAACGGCGCACCCAGCACCGCCGTCACCGTGGGAACAATTACCGCCGGCCCCGACTTCGTGCTCGGCGGCGTACCCGGCTACGGCTTCATCGCCGGCCAGATCGACGAACTGCGCGTCTCGAATACGATTCGCTACACCGCCGCCTTTACGCCACCCAGCGCCGCCTTCGCGACCGATGCCAACACAGTGGCCTTGTTTAGCTTCAACGAAGGGAGCGGCCAAGTCACCACCGACCGTTCCGGCAATAATCGCACCTTGACCCTTGGCACCACGCCGAACGCTGATGCTGACGATCCCCTCTGGGTGACGTCAACCGCACCAACTGGCGGTGCGCCGGGAGCAACGCCGGCTCCTAGCCCGACGGCAACCAACACACCTAGCCCGACGGCAACCAACACACCTAGCCCAACGGCAACAGCGACTGCCGGCCCGTCGCCGACGCCAACGGCAACAGCGACTGCCGGCCCGTCACCGACGCCGACAGCAACGGCGACTGCCGGCCCGTCGCCAACACCCACCGCTACGAATACACCATCACCAACCGCGACGGCCACCAACACCCCCGTACCAATCAGTAACTTCGCGCTCAGCTTCGTGAGCAACGACAGCGCACGCGGCGCGGCGATCCCCGGCCTGAACGCCAGCCATACCCTCGAATTCTGGTTCCGCCCCAGCGCCACGGGCCAAACCGGCGTTATCGCTGCCAGCGATGCTACTGGCAACACCGGTTGGGCCTTGGAACTGGAGAATAACCGCGTGGTCTGGTGGGTCTTGCGCACTAATGGCCAGTGGGTTTCGGCAGCGCATCCCACCACCCTGACGGCCAATACGTGGCATCACATCGCCGTCACCTACGACGCTGCCGGCACGGCTCGCGTCTTCGTCAACGGCGCACCCAGCACCGCCGTCACCGTGGGAACAATTACCGCCGGCCCCGACTTCGTGCTCGGCGGCGTACCCGGCTACGGCTTCATCGCCGGCCAGATCGACGAACTGCGCGTCTCGAATACGATTCGCTACACCGCCGCCTTTACGCCACCCAGCGCCGCCTTCGCGACCGATGCCAACACAGTGGCCTTGTTTAGCTTCAACGAAGGGAGCGGCCAAGTCACCACCGACCGTTCCGGCAATAATCGCACCTTGACCCTTGGCACCACGCCGAACGCTGATGCTGACGATCCCCTCTGGGTGACGTCAACCGCGCCAGCAGCGCCGTAAAGGAGGAAGGTAAGGGATGCAGCCCTACCACGGATACCATCTCAACCGAGCCACGTTCAAACTCACGTTGGCTGGGCTGCTATGCCTTACGATGTTGTTCGATATGCAGAATCTGGTTAAACCGCTGCAAGCACAGCGAGGGTCATCGCTACGCTTCTACGGAAGTGGCGCTACTGATCACGATCGTGTTAAGATTCCGCTTGGTTCGCTCGACTCTAGTGGCCGTCTGACTACATCATATCCCGTCAATGTAAGCAGCACATTCACGATTGAGTTCTGGATGAAAGCGACGGCTACCAACAACCCTGCCCCGGCCTGTCCCGGCGGTTGGTATACTGGCAACATCCTCATCGACCGCGATGTGTTTGGCGCTGGCGATTACGGCGATTACGGCGTCGCCATCTGCAATCAGCGATTGGTGGTGGGGGTGAGCATCGGCAGCGATGACCGCCTCTTGACCGGCGCCACGATCGTGACCGACGGGCAATGGCATCACATCGCAATCACCCGCGCCGAGAGCGGGCAGGTGCGCTTGTTTGTCGATGGCCAGCCTGATGGCGTTCTTGCCGGCCCAGCCGGACGGATCGATTACCGGCTCAATCGCACCACCGCGTACCCCGCTAGTGACCCTTTCTTGGTGCTGGGAGCCGAAAAGCACGATTACCCCGGCAGCCGGCATTACAACGGCTTGCTCGACGATCTCCGCCTCTCGCGGGTTGTGCGCTATACTGACGCCTTTCTCCGGCCAACCGCACCGCATCCGGTTGATGCGGATACGGTTGCGCTCTACCGGTTTGATGAAGGTGTGGGGACGGTCATCACCGACAGCGCACCGGGAGGGGTCAGCGCTGGTGAGATCAAACCACGCGACGGCGACCCGACCCAACACTGGTCAACCGATACGCCGTTTGGCGGCGGGATCACTCCTACCGCTACCCCGGTGAGCACCGCGACCAACACCCCGGTGAGCACCGCGACCAACACCCCGGTGAGCACCGCGACCAACACCCCGGTGAGCACCGCAACCAACACCCCGGTGAGCACCGCGACCACGACGCCAACAATAGGAAGCGCACCGCCGGAAGGCGACCACGAAACCCGTATCTACCTACCTCTGATTAGCCGTTTGCACAGCGTACAAGCATCATCGATACAGGAGTAACCAGCGTATGACCAGTCTACCCGTGAGCCGAACAAATCTCGCCAACCTCGTCATCACCAGCTTGCGCGACGTGCTCGAACAGAGTGGACGCCCCTTGCCGGCAACGATTGACGAGTCCACGCTCCTCTTCGGCAAGGGAGCACTGCTCGATTCTTTGGCGCTCGTGACCATGGTGGTCGATCTTGAGCAACGGCTCGAAGAGGAGTATGGCTTGGCGTTGACCTTAGCCGATGATCGGGCGATGTCACAGCGCAACAGTCCATTCCGTAGCGTTGGAGCCTTGGTTGATTACCTCGAGCAATTGATCACCGAGGAGCACGGACGTGACTGAGCAGGAAGTGGTGCTGATTACCGGCAGCAGCCGCGGAATCGGGCGCTTTCTGGTTGAGCATTTTCTGCAACGCGGCGCATTGGTTGAAGGATGCGCGCGCAGCGCAGTCGATTGGGAACTGCCCGGCTACACGCACCATCAAGTCGATGTCAGCAACGAGGGGCAGGTCAAAGCGATGTTGAGCGCCATTCAGCGCCGGCATGGCCGGCTTGATATCGCGATCAACAATGCTGGGATTGCGGCAATGAACCATGCCCTACTGACGCCGGGAGAAACGGCCAGCCGTATCTTGAATATTAACGTGTTGGGCAGTTTTCTAGTTTGCCGGGAAGCGGCTAAGCTGATGCGCCGGCGCAACTATGGTCGTATCGTTAACTTTAGCACCATCGCGGTGCCGCTGCGACTTGAGGGAGAGGCGCTCTACGCCGCTGCGAAGAGTGCGGTCGAAATGCTGACCCGCGTGCTGGCGCGTGAATTTGCGCCCTTTGGGATCACGGTCAACGCGATTGGGCCAACGCCGATCGAGACCGATCTGATCCGGGGTGTGCCGCGCGAGAAGTTGCAGCATATCATCGATACGCTTGCGATCCGGCGCTTTGGCACCTTTGCCGATGTGGCCCATGTGATTGACTTTTTTACCAATCCGGCCAGTGATTATATCACCGGCCAAGTGATCTATCTCGGCGGCGGCGGCTGACGCCGGTTACCGCATGGAGGCTGCTATGAGCATCGCATGGCTTCGTGAACGGATGGAACAGTTCGCCGATCATCCGGCCATTGTCTGGAACGACCATCCCTACCCATACCGCGACCTGCTGGCACGCATGCAAGCGTGGCACGCGGCGCTCGACCAACACGATGTCGGCCCCGGCCATGTCGTGACGATCGAAGGCGATTATTCGCCGAACGCGGTGAGTTTGCTCTTGACCCTGATCGAGCACAACACGATTGTCGTGCCGCTGACCCGCAGCGTTGCTGCGCAGCGCGACGAGTTTCTGGCCATCGCCGAAGTGCAGGTCGTGGTCAGTTTCGACGACAATGATCAGTGGCGGATCGAGCGCCGCGCTGTTGCTGTGACCAATCCGCTCACCCGCCAGTTGATCGAACGCGGCCATCCGGGGTTGGTGCTCTTCTCGTCGGGTTCGACTGGCAAGAGCAAGGCTGCCTTGCACGATTTCATCCCGCTGTTAGAGAAGTTCCAAGTGCCGCGCCATCGCCGGGTGACACTGACCTTTTTGCTGCTCGACCATATCGGCGGGATCAATACGCTCTTTTATACGCTGGCCAACGGCGGCACGGTGGTGGCGGTGCAATCGCGCGATCCCGATGTCGTTTGCCGCGCCATCGAGACGCACCGGGTGCAGACCCTGCCAACCTCGCCGACCTTTCTCAATTTGTTGTTGATTTCGGAAGCCTACCGGCGCTATGACCTCTCGTCGCTTGAGCTGATCACTTACGGCACCGAGGTGATGCCAGAGAGCACCTTACACCGGATTCACGACCTCTTCCCCAATGTGCAGCTCTTGCAAACGTATGGTCTCTCGGAGCTCGGCATCTTGCGCTCAAAGTCACGCGATTCCAATTCACTATGGGTCAAAGTCGGCGGCGAAGGCTTCGAGACCAAGATCGTCGATGGCGTGCTGTGGGTGCGGGCCAAATCGGCCATGCTCGGCTACCTCAACGCACCGAGCCCGTTCGACGAAGAGGGTTGGATGAATACGCAGGATGTGGTCGAAGTTGATGGCGAATACATCCGCATTTTGGGCCGGCGGAGCGAGATCATCAACGTCGGCGGGCAGAAGGTCTACCCGGCAGAGGTCGAGAGCGTGCTCTTGCAGATGCCAAATGTGAAAGACGTGGCCGTAGTGGGTGAGAGCAATCCCATCACCGGTCAGATCGTTACCGCTCGCTTCAACCTGTTCGAGCCGGAAGACCCAAACGAGTTTAAGCGACGGGTGCGCGCCTTCTGCCGCGACCGGCTCGCACCGTACAAGATTCCGGTCAAGATCATCATCACCGAGAACGAACAGCACAGCGCCCGGTTTAAGAAGATGCGGAAAGCGTAAGCATCCAGACCATGATTCCAACCATCACGCTGGCCATTGACCCATCACTGGCGGCGCATCGCGCCGAAATCGGCTACATCTGGCGCACCTTGCTCACTGGCATGGGGTACGGTTGGCGCGAACAACCGTGGGACAGCGAGCGGGTGACGATTGCGTACACGGCCGGGCCGGCCCAACCCCCACCGGCCCAGATCGTGATCCACGCGCGACCCGACCGGTGGGCCAACCCGGCCCAAGCGCGCCTGCTCGGTGCGAAGCAGTGGGATGGATATGATCTGCCGTTGCTGGCGGGTGATCAGGCCAATGCCCAGCCGGCAACCAGCAACGGCACCCTGCACATTCCTGATGACCCCATCTTTGCCGCGTTCTGGTTGCTCAGCGGTTACGAAGAGGAGCAATACCCGACGGTCAAACACGGCTACCGCGATCTGACTGGCGCGCCAATGCTCGAACAGGGCCTGCTGCGCCGCGCCTTGGCATCGGCGGTTGGTTGCTGGCTGGCCGATCTGCTCCAGCACTACGGCTTGCCACCCGGCTTGCCGCGCTGGCCAAATGGGGCAGAACTCGCCGCCACCTGCGGCCACGATGTCGACTACCCGGAAGTAGTGCGCTGGCTCGAACCGCTGCGCATTCTGCTGCGGCAAGGTGCGCGCGGCCTCGGCGCGGCGGTTGATGTCATCAGCGGACGCCGCACGCACTGGCACTTTCGTTCATGGATGGAGCTTGAAGAGCGGATCGGGGCGCGCTCGGCGTTCTACTTCGTCGCTCGCCAAGGCTCGTTGTTGGAATACGCGACCGGCCTGCCCGATCCCTTCTACGACGTGCAAGCGCCTCACTTTCGGGCGTTGTTTCACGAACTGAGCGCAGCGGGTTGGGAGATCGGGCTGCACGCGAGTTATCGCGCCTACACCGACCGCACGCTCTTTGCCGCCGAACGCGTCCGTCTCGCTGCGGCCAGCGGGCAGCCGGTCGACGGCAACCGCCACCACTACTGGCACCTCGACCCGCACCAACCCGAACAGACCTTGCTGATGCACGAGCAGGTCGGCTTTCGCTACGACGCCTCGCTGACCCACAACCGTTACCTTGGTTGGCGGCGCAGCAGCGTATGGCCCTTTTTCCCATGGCACCGCGGGTTGCGCCGTGAGATTCGCACCCTGCAACTGCCCACCGGCTGGATGGATGACCATCTGTTTGGGCAGAAACCGTTTAATCCCGGCGATCGCCAGACCTTGCTCGGCGAACTGCGCGAGACGGTGACGCGACAGGGTGGCTTACTGCTCGTTGACGTGCATGATTATGTCTATGACGACCGGCTTTTTCCGGGATGGGCGGCAACTTATCGTGCGTTATGGGAAGACCTAGCAGCACGAGGGAGAGTCTGGTTCGCCACACCGGCAACCATCGCCGAACACTGGCGGCAGCGCGCAGCGCAGATCGCGGCAGCGAGCGAGGGGTTAGGGCCGTGAACGCGCCAATGCCGGCGAAGCGCGGGCGCTTCGCCCGCACCCGGTGCGTACCGGCATGCTTGCCGCTCGCCGCTTGTCATTGCGAGCCGAGCGCAGGGGCAGCCTGCGGGCCGGCGGCCCGCGCCCCGGCACCTAGGTGGAGCACGGGCGACTCGCCCGCACCCGGTGCGTACCGGCAGCGGTTCCGCCAAAGCGGGAGATTGCTTCGGGGGCTGCGCCCCCTCGCAATGACAGACTGGCTTGCCCGCGAGCTAGGCGGGGCGCGGGCGGCTCGCCCGCACCCGGTGCGTACCGGCATGCTTGCCGCTCGCCGCTTGTCATTGCGAGCCGAGCGCAGGGGCAGCCTGCGGGCCGGCGGCCCGCGCCCCGGCACCTAGGTGGAGCACGGGCGACTCGCCCGCACCCGGTGCGTACCGGCAGCGGTTCCGCCAAAGCGGGAGATTGCTTCGGGGGCTGCGCCCCCTCGCAATGATAGACTGGCTTGCCCGCGAGCTAGGCGGAGCGCGGGCGGCTCGCCCGCACCGGAAGGGACATAGGAGGGAGCGCGAGCGGCTCGCCCGCAGACGTGTTCAAGGACACAGCGGCGCTGTGTCCCTGCGCCCCCTCGCAATGACAGATATGGTATCTTTATGAACTTGTATCGCACCATCATCTTCATCGTGCTCTTCATCGCGCCGCCGGCGGCCAAGCCGGCGATCTTGCGCATCTGCTGCGGTGCGCAGATCGGGCGCGGCGTTTCGATCGGCTGGTTCGCCACGGTGATGGGCCGGCATATCAGCATCGGCGACTACAGCGCTATCCGCGCGCTAACGGTGATCAACTGCGGTGGCGACATCAGCATTGGCCGCTACAGCATCATCAGCAGCTTTACGCTGGTGTACGGCGCTGATGGCTTGCGCATCGGCGATCACAGCTATATTGGCCCGCAGTCGCTGATCAACACCGAAGAAGAGGTACGGATCGGTCACTGGAGTGCGCTCGGCGCGCGGTGTATGGTCTATACCCACGGCTCGTTCTTGCCGTACACTGAAGGCTACTGGGTGCGCTTCGCGCCGGTCGTGGTCGGCAACCGGGTTTGGTGCGCTGCTGGGGTCTTTTTGCATCCCGGCGCGACGGTCGGCGATAACAGTTTTGTGAACTCGCGATCGGTGGTGAGTGGCGAGATTCCGCCCAATTCGATCGTGGAAGGCAACCCGGCGCGGGTGGTCAACGCGATGAGCCGCATGCAACGCGCCATCACCCCGCGCCGGCTCGACGCGATCGCCGGGCAGATGGTGCGCCATTTCGTGACGCTGGCGGCTGCGCATGGCGATCTACGGGTGCTGGCCGAACAGCCCCACCCGCTCGTGCAATCCGGACGGCAAATCTACCAACTTGCGATTGCGCCGGCAACCAGTGACGTGCCAGCGGTTGATCCCGCCCACCCTACCATCTGGCTGATTTGCCGGCGCGACTGGCGGCCACCGTCGGATCTGTGGCTCGACCTGACCGCCAACCGGCGCAGCGCGCACCATGCCGCGCCGCTCGATGCGCTCTGCACCTTCTTGCAGCGATACTACGGCATTCAACTCGAATACGAAGAGAGGTAAGCTATGGCTCGTGTCCTCACCGTGCTCGGCACCCGACCTGAGATTATCAAACTCTCACCACTCATTCCGCTGCTGGAAGAGCGGTTCGATCATATTTTGGTGCATTCCGGCCAGCACTACTCCTACGAAGTTGACGCCATCTTCTTCGAGGAGCTGAGCTTGCCGGCGCCGCGTTACACCCTCGGCGTCGGTTCGGCCCAGCACGGCGAACAGACGGCGCGCATTCTGGCCCGGCTCGAGCCGATTTTGCTGCAAGAACGGCCCGATCTGGTGCTGGTGCAAGGCGATACCAACACAACCATGGCTGGCGCGCTCTGCGCGGCGAAACTCGGCTTTCCGGTGGTGCATTTGGAAGCGGGGGGACGGTCGTTCAACCGGGCTATGCCCGAAGAACTCAACCGGATCATTGTCGATCATATCGCCGAGATTCTGTTGGCCGCCGACGAGATTGCCGCCAACAACCTGCGCGCTGAGGGGTTGCCGGAGGAGCGGATTCACGTGATCGGTTCGACTGCGATTGACGCGGCGCTGCTGCACCGTGAGCGGGCCAAACAGAGCGCGATCTTAACCCAATTAGAACTCCAGCCGGGCGAATACCTCGCGCTCACCCTGCACCGGGCCGAGAATACCGAACCGGCGGTGCTGCCCGGCATCGTGCGCGCGCTCAACGAACTCGCCGAAAGCCACCGGATCGTCTTCCCGGTGCATCCGCGCACCGCCGCAGCACTGGAACGGCAAGGGTTGCAACTCTCGCCACGGATCCTGACCACGCGCCCGCTTGGCTACCTCGACACGCTCTGCCTCGTGCAAGCGGCCCAAGCCCTCCTCACCGATTCAGGCGGGTTGCAAGAAGAGGCCGCCGTGCTCGGCACTCCCATCTTGCTGGTGCGCAACGAAACCGAATGGCGCTATCTGGTCGACGCAGGGGTTGCGGTGCTGATCGGCAACCGTTATGAAAGCATCCTCGCCGGCGCCGCGACGTGGCTCAGTCCCGCTGGACTTGATCGCCTGCGCGCGGCGCGATCGCCGATTGTCAGCGGGGCCGCCGAGCGAGCTGTGGCGATTATGGCTGCATACGCGCAGTAATCACCCCGCTTAACCCGCTATTCAGAGCGACGTTGCAATGCAACGTCGCTTTAAGATTCCTCATTACGTTTTTGTCACACTTACGCCTACCGGTAGTTAGTCAAAGTTCAGACCTGCCGGTTATGCTGGCAACACCTAGAATAACGATGTGTGGGTGGATGAGTACAAACCATGACCGATCGATTGCAGCTCTACCTCAGCCGGCAAGCCAATTCTCTGCCACGGTACGTTGCCGAGCAGCTCGTGCAGAGTGTGTTCGGCTGGATACCGAGCGTGATCGGGATTGGCATCCGCGCGATTGCCTACCGCGCCATGATGCCCATGGACGGCATCGCTGCCATTGAAGACGGCGTGCGCATCCGTTTTGCCAGCAATGTGCGGCTAGGAGCGGGAGTGTACCTCGATCATGGCGTCTACCTGCACGCTTGTCCGGGTGGCATCACCATCGGCGCCGAGAGCATGGTGATGAAAAACGCCATTCTCCACGTCTACAACTTTCGCAACCTCCCCCATAGCCATATCACCATCGGACGGCGATCGCTCATCGGCGAGAGCTGCATTCTGCGCGGTCAAGGCGGTATTACCATCGGCGATGATGTCTATCTGGGGACGCTCGTGCAAATACTGGCAGTCAATCACGTCTTCAGCGATACGACTCGCCCGATCAGCGCCCAAGGCATCACCGCCCAAGGGATCAGTATCGGCGACGGCTCGTGGATCGGGAGCGGCGCCATCATTCTCGACGGTGTGCGGATTGGGAAGAATGTCGTGATTGGCGCGGGTGCAGTGGTGACGAAAGACATTCCCGATTACTGTATTGCGGTGGGCAATCCCGCCCGGGTGGTGCGTAATCTGAGCACCGATCCGTTACCGATCGAACAATTGGCAATACCCGTGTATTAAACAGTGAGACGCACGAAGATGCGTCCGGTAGGGTTGCAACTATGCGACCAAAGGGAGGGGGAAGACATGACCACGCTTTCCGTTGTGATACCGGCCTACAATGAAGAGGACGGGATCGCAGCCATTGTCGAACGAGTCTTGGCGATCCGGCCGGCATTGCAAGAGGTTGGCGTTGACGATCTTGAGTGCATTGTGGTTGACGATGGCTCAAAGGATCGCACCGCCGCGATTGTGCAGAGCTTCGGCGACCGGGTGCGGCTGATCCGGCAGCAGAATCGCGGCTATGGCGGCGCCTTGAAGACCGGCTTCAGCCAAGCGCGCGGCGAGCTAATCGGCTTCCTCGACGCCGACAGCACCTACCCGCCTGAATACTTCCCGCAGATGTGCAAAGTCGCGCTAGAAGGCGCCGACATTGTGATCGGCAGCCGCATGGCGGGCGCGCACAGCGAGATGCCGTTGGTGCGCCGGATTGGCAACACGATCTTTGCGACGATGCTCTCGCTGGTGGCCGGCGTGCGGATCAGCGACAGCGCCAGCGGCCAGCGCGTGTTGCGCCGCTCCATCTTGCCGGTCATCTACCCGCTGCCCAACACCCTCGATTTCACCCCGGCGATGAGCACCCGCGCCCTCCACGAAGGGTTGCGAATGGTCGAAGTGCCCATCCCGTACAAAGAGCGGTCGGGTCGCAGCAAGCTCCACGTGATTCGCGATGGTCTGCGCTTTACCAAGTCGATTGTCTGGACGGCGCTGACCTATAACCCGGTGCGGATCTTTGGCGGGGTCGGGCTGGCCTTGCTGGCACTGGCCTTACTGATCACACTGGGGCAAAGCATCGGAATCGGGCTAGGGCTACTCGCCGGCTGGTCATTCCCGCAGCTCTTCGGCGCGCTGGTGCTGGCCGTCGCCGGTGTCACACTCTACACCACCGGCACCTCGTTTAGCTATCTGGTTGCCCTCTTCCACAAGCGCGCCATCCGGCAAGGCTTGTTTGGCCGGCGCGGCAACGGGCGCCGGATCGAGCGCCATTACTGGTGGTTGGGATTGCTGGCCATCCTTGGCGGAATTGCCACCTACATTGCCGCAGTCGCGTTTGATCTGACCAATCCGGCGCTGGCTAATTCGTGGTTTGCACCGGTGGTCAGCGCGATGCTGGTGCTGATGGGAGTACAACTGGTCAGCGCATGGGGACTGGCGCGAGTCTTGGCCGAACTAAGCCGGCGCGAGAGCGAGCAAGCCGCTGATCTCAACTGGACATATACGCCGCTGACAACGCCGGTTGAGCCGGTAGCGCAAACAGCCTAGCGCGAGGAAAGGACGTGGAACAGTTTTACGTATGGAGTGAACAGAACCTCGGCCAGACGCACTATGTGATCGGTTATCTGGTCGTCTTAATCAGCCACAACTGGCCGATTATGGCTGCACTGGCAGCGGCGCTGTTCTTCAGCCTCCAGCTCTACCGGCAACCATCACGGGCTAATGCCGTCTGGCTGTTTAGCGCGCTGCTATTTGGGTTAGGGTACGAATACGAAAAACATGTGGCCGGCGAACTCCATCACGCGATCGATATGCTGTTCGGCTTGGAAATCGCCCATTGGAATCGACCGCTGCACTTCATCGTCGGCCCAGTCATCAATACGGGATTCGTGCTGACAACCTTTCTGATGGTGTTTCACGGTCTGCACCTGTCATTCGGATCGTCTATGATGAACGCATTCCGCCGCTTCTACCCTGCCCGCACCAATGCGACAACAAGCGGCGCTACCGCATCACGTGATGCCAAACCACAAGAGGAGAACCATGAGCGAGCAGGAAACGACGCCAACTCAACGCAAACAAGCGCCGGGCGATAAACCGACCGGCATTAAGCTGGTCGCCCCGGCCCGGCCTAACGAACGCGCCGGCGAGATCCGCTTTGTCGAAATGCCGCGCGAGAAGACGCCCCGGCTTGATGTGCTGGTGTTGAACCCGCCATCGCCCGACGGTGATCTCTTCTTGCGTGATATTGCCCGCGTTGGCCGGCGCACCCGCGACGGTATTATCTGGCCGCAAACCGCGTTGGCCCAAATCGGCGCGGTGGTGAAGGAAGCCGGTTATACGGTCGAGGTGATCGATGCGATCGGCCTCATGATGGATTGGAAGTCGTTCGAGAAGTATATGTGGGAAAAGAAGCCGCGCTACATGATCATCCACGCGACGGCTCCCACCTTAACGAACGACATGCGGACGACGTTCATCGGCAAAGCGGTGGGCACCATCACGATGGCGATCGGCACCCACGTCACACCGATGACCCGCGAGACGCTCGAAGCCTACCCGACGCTCGACATCGTGGTGCGCGGCGAACCAGAGCTGACCATTGTTGATGTCATCCGCACGATCGACCGCGTGGTTCAGCAAGAGCACGCCGATGAGACGGTGCCGGTCGGCAACCCCGATCTCACTGCACCGTGGCGCAAATTGCCCTTCCCTGACGCTTCGTACCTGACCACGCGCGGACGGTTTCTCGGTGTGCATCCCAAGATTATCGCCAAAGCCCTGCGCGAAACGCTCGGCGTCGGCTACCGCGACGAGCACGGCGAGGTACAGATCAATCCTGACCGGCCATTTATTGAAGATCTTGACACCTTGCCCATCCCGTTGCACGACCAGTTGCCGTGGCAGCGCTACAAAGTGCCGATCGTCGGCGGCCCCTACACCTTCGTGCTCACCAGCCGAGGCTGCCCCGCCGGCTGCCGCTACTGCATCAAGCACGTGACCTACCAATCGAGTGTGCGCCACCGCAGCCCGCATCACGTCTTGCAAGAGATGATCATGCTCAAAGAGATGGGCATGCATCACATCCACTTCGAGGCCGACCTGTTTACGGTCAAGAAGGAGTTTGTCTACGACCTCTGCAACACGATCATCAAAGAGGGGATCAAGCTGCGCTGGAGCTGCAACAGCCGGGTTGATTTTGTTGATGAGGATGAGCTGCGGTTGATGCGCAAGGCCGGCTGCTTTATGATCGCGTGGGGTCTTGAGAGCGGTAGCGAAGAGGTGTTGAAGCGGGCACGCAAGGGCACCACCGTCAAGCGGATCGAAGAGACGATTGCTGCCAGCCACCGGGCCGGGATTATGAACTGGGGCTATTTCATCATCGGCCTGCCGGGTGAGACGGTCGAGACGATTCAGCAGACGATCGCCCTCTCGAAGCGGTTGCCACTTGATATCGCCCTCTTCCATATCGCGACACCCTACCCCGGCACGCCTTTCTATTACGAAGCGGTGGCCAACGGCTGGATCCGGATGAACCAGTGGGAAGACTACGATATGTACTCCCACACGGTGCTGAACTACCCGCACCTCAGCTCGGCTGATCTGGAGTATTGGGCCAAGCGAGCGGCGCGCGAGTGGTCACTGCGGCCACGCCCGATCATGACCTTCCTCAAGGGCGCAGCCAACCCCGAAACATGGGGCCAGCTCTGGCAGATCGGCGTCAACCATCTGAAGTGGATCGGCGGCAGCCTGCGTAATGAGGGTCTGCGCCGCCTGAGCGGCAGCGGCACGATGTAGCTCACCGCCGTCTCGCTCACAAGGTGGGAGAGGGGCGATCATGGAACGGTATGCGCGGCATGCGCCGCGTCCTTCATCTCTCGCCCCTCTCCTGCCTCGCGGGAGGGGGGTAGACGGAACCGCGCATCCGGCACCCGGCCCTGAAGGGCCGGGCTTGGGTTACAAAGCCCGCTACGCGGGCTAATGACCCTCACCCCCAGCCCTTTTCCCACTGGCGCGGGAGAGGGGAGTGTAGCACTAGGTGTTGAAGCATTGCACAGCGATCAACGGTTGTGATCGACCACATGTTCTGTCCGCACCTCAACTATCGCGGGAGAGGGGTGGACAGAACCGCGCATCCGGCACCCGGCCCTGAAGGGCCGGGCTAGGGTTACGAAGCCTGCTACGCGGGCTGATGACCTCCAGCCTCGCTCCTACGAACGCGGGAGAGGGAACGTACAGCACCGCAGCGCGCAGCGTACTGGGCCGCCACCAGAGCCGCCGAGCACAATCCTGCCGGACGCCATTGACGTTAGCAGCGGGGGAGTATGAATAAACCCATCGCCACCCAACCACGGAGCTCGCCAGCCACACGTATTCACTATGGCGAGCGGATTGCAGCGTTGATCGTCGTCGTTCTCATCGCGATGCTCGCCTTGATCAACCTGCCCTACGCACCCCGCACGTGGTTCGATGAAGGATCGCACCTGCACGTGCCAGAGACGCTGGTGCGCTATGGGGTCTATGCCGATATCAGCAGCGAAGGGTTTCGCTACTTTGGGCCGACGATTGGGGTCGGGCCGACGGTGATGTTGCCGGTAGCGGCGGTCTTTGCAGTGGTTGGGGTTGATCTGCTGCCAGCGCGGCTGGTGATCGTAGCCTACCTCTTTGCCGCCCTGCTGATCTTTTATCAACTGGCCCGCCGCCTGCACGGGGGGCGCTTGGCGCTGCTGACGATGTTGTTACTGCTCGCCTCACGCACCCGCGGCTTTGAAGGCATGGTCGAATATGGCCGGCAAGTGTTGGGTGAAGTGCCGGGAATAGCGTGGCTAGGGGCTGGTCTGCTGGCGTACACGGTAGCCATCTTTCAGCCCGCGCAACGCCGGCGCTACGCGCTGCTTGCCGGGGTTGGCTTTGGCTTGGCCCTGATCACCAAAAACCAGTTTGCGTTGATTGTCGCGCCGGGTTTAGGGTTGCTAGCCCTACTCGACTGGCGCTACTTCCGGGTGGGTGATTGGTGGTTGCGCTTGGCGCCACCTATCATTGCCGGTGGGATGTTTGCCGGATGGTTGTTGATCATGCTGGCCTTCCTCGGCCCGGCTGATTTCAGCGCCAATCTTGCCAAGACCCGGCAAGCCGCTGGCGGCGCTATCTTTGTGTTTGATCTGGAAGCGACCCTGCGCGCGGTACGCTATCTGGTGCAGGTGTACGGAGGTTTACTCGTGCCGGCGCTGGTGTACAGCCTCTGGCGCTGCCGGCGCGGGGGTGCTGCCGCCTTCGCCGAACTGGCGCCAACCCTCTTGGCGGTGCTCTGGCTGGCTTGGTACCTTGTGTCGCTCGGCTGGCCACGCTACGCCTTCCCGGCAGTGGCCCTCGGCGCGCCGGCGGTGGCGCGGATGATCGCTGACCTGATCGGTTGGCTCTGGCAACGCCGGCAACCACTGCTGGCCGGAGCAGCCGGAGTGTATCTAGCGTTGGTGATCGGCTTCTCACTCAGCCTAACTGCGCGGGTGGTGTTTACGCCCGATGATTCAGCGCACCGGATGGCAGCCTTCCTCAACCAGACCGTTCCCGCTGACCGCATCATCGAGACGTGGGAACCGGAATTAGCTACCTTCACCGACCACACCTACCACTACGTGCCCACCGAACTGCTTGATCCGGCGGTGCGGCAGGCATGGTTGGGCGGGCCGCCGGTAGCTTACGATGGCCTCGCTGCCCAGCCGCCATACGTGCTGACCGGGCCATTTAGCGCGTATACCGGCATCTATTCTGTCGATGCTTTAGCGCGTGAATACACCATCATCTACAGCGCCGGGCCGTACACGCTGTGGCAGCGACGGGAACCATAACCCGACGAAAGGATCGCTATGCGTCGTTTTTGGCTGATCGTCTTTCTGCTGTTCTTCAGTTATGCCTACGTCTTGCCGCGCTGGTCGGATTGGAACCAGAACTCGCGGTTAAATTTAGTGTTAGCGCTGGTTGACGATGGCACGCCAAAAATTGATCGCTATGTTGCAAATACCGGCGACTATGCACTGTACAATGGCCACGCCTACACCGATAAACCGCCGGGTTTGTCATTTCTCGGCATCCCGGTCTACGCCGCTATCAGGCCATTGCTTGATGCGCCGCCGGTGCAAGCCCAATTCGATCGGATCGGCAGCCGGTTTGAAGAGACGCTCAAGCCCGATGGCAGCGGCTTACGGGCTGACAAGATCCGGTTTGCGTTGGTGCAGTACCTGCTCACGCTGGTCGTGGTTGCGTTGCCGGCGGCGTTGTTTGGCGGCTTCTTCTTTCTGGTGCTGCAACGGCTCGGCGTGGCGCCGGCGCCGGCCAGCATCGGCGCGCTGGGGTATGGGTTAGCCACCAGCGCCGCTCCGTACGCCGGCAACTTCTACGCGCACCAGTTAGTGGCCGTGCTCCTCTTTACCGCCTTTGCCTTGGCGTGGTCGCCACCAGTGCGCTGGTCGCCGTGGGCCAGCGGTGCGCTGGTTGGCCTGCTGCTTGGCTGGGCCGTGATCAGCGAATACCCGGCAGCGCCGGCAGCCGCCATGATCGGGTTGTACGCGCTCTACCGGCGTGGCTGGCGCTGGCTGCCAGCGATGGCAGCGGGAGGCGCGTTGCCGGGAGTATTGTTGATCGGCTATGACCTTGCCGCCTTTGGCACGCCATGGCCGATCGGCTACGCCTATTCTGCGCTCTGGCAAGAGCAACACCACACCGGTTTCATGAGCCTCACGGCACCCCAATGGGAGGCTATCTGGGGCTTGACCTTCAGCGAGTTCCGCGGTCTCTTTTTCCGCGCGCCATGGCTCTTGCTCGCGTTGCCAGCCTACTGGATCGGCTGGCGCCGGCGTGAACAGCGGGCCGAGTGGTGGGTATTGGTGCTAGTGCCACTGGCCTTTCTGCTCTTCTACGGGTCATCAATTATGTGGTGGGGCGGATTTGCCGCTGGGCCGCGTTACATTGTGCCGCTGATCCCCTTCCTTGCTCTGCCGGCGGCGCTCTTGATCGGGCACGGCTGGGGCCGGGTCGGGTGGCGCCTTGGCGCATTCGGCTTGCTCAGCGTCTCATTTGTCCTTATTTGGATGGAGGCAACGGCAACCCAGCTCTTCCCCAGCGACGCCATCCGGGCCACGTGGCGCGAGTATGTGATTCCGGCATGGCAACAAGGCGATATTGCCCGCAACGCCGGCATGGTCTTGCAACTTGAGGGAGCGGCCAGCTTATTGCCGTTGCTCGTCGGATTGGTCGCCGGCATTATCATCCTATTGCGCCCTTTGGAAACGTCCGAGCGCACGGCTGCACGCCCAGCCGCTACGCCGCCCACCACACCCGTGGCGCCGCCTGCTCAGAGGTGAACTCATGCGTATTTTGATGCTGACGCTGATCGCGCCCTACCCGCCCGACAGCGGCCCCAAGATCAAGACCTACAACGTGTTGCAGTACCTATGCGAGCGCCACGAGGTCACGCTGGTCTCGCTCGTGCGGAACGAGCAAGAGCGCGCCCATGCCGAATCGCTCCGCCGGATCTGCCGTGACGTATACACGGTGCCGTTTCAGCGTTCGCGTTGGAAAGATGCGCGCTTTTTGCTCAAGAGCGCCCTCACCGGCGAGTCGTTCATTCTCAGCCGCGACGCCTCGCCGGAACTGCACCAGTTGCTGCGCCACCTGACGGCGCGTGAGCATTTTGACATCATTCACGCCGACCAGCTCAATATGGCGCCGTTTGCGGTTGATGTGCCGGGAGGGGCGCGGATCATTGACCAGCACAATGCCGTGTGGACGATCGTCGCCCGCATGGCGGCCCGGTCTGATCTGATCCGGCGGATCGGGTTGCAGATCGAAGCACGCCGGCTGCGGCGGGCCGAGGCGCGGTTGTGCGCACGCTTTGATGGCATGCTAGCGGTCAGCGAACCGGATTATGCGTTTCTCAAGCTAGCCGCCGCCGATGCTGGGGTCGCATTACCGCCCACGGCGATCATTCCAATTGCGATCGATGCGCGCAGTGAAGCGCCGGTGCAACGGCACAGCGCGCCCGATACGATCCTCAGCATGGCGACGATGTTTTGGCCGCCCAACGTTGATGGCGTGCTCTGGTTTGCCCGCGAAGTCTGGCCGTTGGTGCGGCAAGCCGTACCACAGGCACGGGTGGCGTTGGTTGGCTCGCGACCGCCAGAGACAGTGCGCCAATTGGCCGCCGATCCCGCGATTGAAGTGCCCGGCTACGTCGCCGATCCGCGCCCATACCTCGAACGGACGGCAGCCTTGATCGTGCCGGTGCATGCCGGCGGCGGCATGCGGGTGAAGATTTTGGAAGCTTTAGCCCGCGGCTTGCCGATCGTCTCAACGACCATCGGGTACGAAGGGATTGACCTCACGCCGGGAGAGCACCTGCTGGTGGGTGACACACCGCAGGCGTTTGCCGAAGCGTTGATCCGGCTCCTGCGCGATCCGGAGCTCGGACGACGATTAGCTGCGCAAGGGCGGCGCGTCGCCGAAGAACGTTACGACTGGCGGGTGGTCTGCCCAGCTATCGATCACCTGTACGCCACTGCACTGCAACGAGCCAATTCTCTGCCAGCGGGGCAGCGATGATGAACATTTTGTTTGTTTCGCCCTACACCCCATCACCGATTCGCGTGCGCCCGTACCAATTCATCCGGCATTTAGCCCAACGCGGGCATGCGATCACGCTGGTGTGCGCCGCCGACAATGCGGCTGCCCTCACCGAATTGCGCGCGATCTGCCGGCAAGTGGTAGCGGTGCCGGTACGGCGCACCGATCACCTGCTGGCATATATGCGCGCCTTACCGGGCGCATTGCCACTGCAAGCGGCGCACTGCCTCACCCCGGCGATGGTCGCGGCAGTCGCGCACGAAATCAAGCAGGGTAAACATCACGTCATCCACATCGAACATCTCCGCGCGGCTGAGATCGTCCGCGCTGCCTTGCGCCAGTGCGGCGACGGCCCCCCCGCCGTACTCGATGCGGTTGACAGCATCACCCTGTTATTCGAGCGCACGCTGCGGCGCGGCGCCAACCTGAGCAGCCGGCTGCGCGCGCTAATCGATCTGGCCCGCACCCGGCATTACGAAGCCGCCTACCCGCACCGCTTCGCCGCGATCGCAGTGACATCGCCGGAAGACCGCTGGGCATTACTCACGCTCAATCGCGCCCTCGACCGTCCGGGAGGCTGCCCGATCATCGTCGCGCCAAACGGGGTCGATCTAACCTACTTTCAAGCCTACACCGGCCCGCGCCAACCGCATCACCTTGTCTTCACCGGCAAGATGAGCTATCACGCCAACGAGGCCGCTGCCCGCTACTTGATTGAAGACATTATGCCGCTGGTGTGGGCCAAACGGGCCGAAGTGACCGTCACCTTGGCCGGAGCCGAGCCGGGGCCGCGCCTGCGCGCCTATGCCCGCGATCCGCGGATCACCGTGACCGGCGCCGTCCCCGACCTACGACCCTATCTCACCGAAGCCACTGTAGCGGTTGCACCCATCCGTTACGGCGTAGGGGTGCAGAATAAAGTGCTGGAAGCCATGGCCACCGCCACCCCCGTCATTACCGCCCGCCAAGCGACGGTTGCGCTCAGCGCGCAACCCGGACGCGATCTGGTGGTTGCCGGCGATGCCAGCAGCTTCGCCCACGCCATCCTCACCTTGCTCGATGATGATGAGCGCCGCGCTGCGATTGGGCAAGCGGGGCGGCTGTACGTCGAGCGCCACCACAACTGGCAGCAGAGTGTAAGCCGGCTGGAAACTGTCTACGCTTCAGCCGGCACCTCACTGCATCACCGCTAGCGATGAAAGAATATTCATTTTTTCTACGCTAATCTTCAGATCATCTTTAGCTCATGCGCAGATAATTTGAGTGGCATTGTAGTAGCGCGTTTCATTCAACACCACGCTCTCGCTCATCAGCGGCGCCTGTTTACGAGGAGAAGGTCATGACCGGATACGATATATCGATTGTGATCCCCTGTTATAACGAAGCTGAAGGTATGGATGCAATGCGCGAGCGGCTCACGCAGGCGCTAGCCACCCTCCGCGAGCGCGGGCGGATCCAACTGGTGCTGGTTAATGATGGCAGCCGTGACGGCACCGGCGAATTACTCGAACAGACCTTTGGCGGCTGGCCCGATACGGTTATTGCGCATCACGCCACCAATCGCGGCCTAGGGGCCGCCTTACGCACCGGCTTCGCGCATGCCACGGGTGATGTAATTGTTACCTGCGATAGTGATGGCACCTACCCGTTCAGCGAGATTCCGGCGCTGCTCGACCGGCTCACGCCCGATGTCGATCTGGTGACAGCGTCGCCGTACCACGCCGGCGGCGGGATCGAGAACGTACCGGCCTACCGGGTCTTCATCAGCAAATCCGCTTCGCTCTGTTATCGCGTGCTGGTCAATCCGCGCATCCACACCTACACCGCCCTCTTCCGCGCTTGCCGGCGTGAAGTCATCGAACGGGTCACCACCTCTGCCGACGGCTTTTTGATGGTGACTGAATGGTTGGTTGAAGCGCTCCTCAGCGGCTATCGCATCGCCGAATACCCCACTACGCTGCGGGTACGCCAGTACGGGCAATCGAAAGCGCGGGTGTGGCAAATCACGAAAACCCACCTCCGGTACATGGCTGGCATTCTGCGCCGCCGGTTAGGGGCGCAACCGCGAACCAAAGCGCTACCGCGCAGCCACTAACCAACGGCTGCGAGATGATGGGAGAAACGCATGCAACAGGTGGAAGAACGCACAATTGTAACGACCGCACTTGCAGACGCCGCAGAAACTGAGCAACCAATGCCACGAAAGGGCAAACTGGCTATGAGCACGATTATGCTGATTTTGATTGCCACTGCGCTGGGTGTGATCGGTCAGATGATGCTAAAGCAGGGAATGGGCGCGATGGGGCCATTGGCGCTGACCTTAGACTCGACTCCCAGCATTATTTTGCGCATCGTCACCTCGCCAATGGTCATTGGCGGCCTGCTCATCTATGGCATTGGCACCTTCTTCTGGCTGATCACGCTCTCGCGGATCGACCTCAGCGTAGCCTACCCGTTCGTGAGTCTCAACCATATCATCATCTTCCTGTTGGCGTGGCTCGTGTTGCACGAACAGGTCAACCCGCTGCGCGCCGCCGGCGTCATTGTGATCTGCGCCGGTATGTTGATGGTTGCGCGTTCCTAGCTATCGTTCACATCACCGCATTGGGGGGAGGATCATGAACACACTCACGTCATACTTTAGCCAAATCCGCCAGACGCTCGAGCAACTGCCGCAGGCGTCGCTGCAACAAGTGGCTGATGCGCTGTGGGCAGCGTATGAGCGCGATGCCACCATCTTTGTGTGCGGGAATGGCGGCAGCGCCGCGACTGCCTCGCATTTTGTCTGTGATTTGGCGAAGTGGACGATCAAACCAGCAGCGCGCCGGGTACGCACGATCGCCCTCACCGACAATGTACCGCTCATTACCGCATGGTCGAACGATCAAAGCTACGCCGATGTCTTCGTTGAGCAATTAAAGGCGCTCTATCGCGATGGCGACGTTATCGTCGCCATTTCGGGCAGCGGCAATTCGCCGAACGTAGTGCGCGCCATCGAGTGGGGTAATGCGGTTGGCGCCGTCACGATTGGCCTGACCGGTTTCAACGGCGGGCGCCTGCACCAGATTGCCCAGATCGGTCTGCACATCAACAACCACGTGATGCCGCAAGTGGAAGACATTCATAGCACCATCTGCCACGCGCTAGCGGTCAACTTGGGCCAGCAGATTGAACTGTCGCTCCAGCCGGCAATCTTGCAGACAGTTGCAATAGGAGGTTAGCTATGATCCCGGTTGCCCGTCCTCTGATTGGGCGCGAAGAAGAAGAGGCCATCCTGACTGTGCTACGGTCGGGCATGATCGCGCAAGGGCCGGAAGTGGAGCGGTTCGAGACTGAATTTGCCGCGTTGTGCGGCACGCGCCATGCCGTTGCCGTCATGAATGGCACCGTCGCGCTGTACCTCGCGCTCTTGGCCCACAATATCGGGCCAGGTGATGAAGTGATCACGACGCCATTCAGCTTCATCGCCACCGGCAACAGCATCTTGATGGCAGGCGCGACGCCGGTGTTCGTCGATATCGATCCGCACACCTACAACATCAATCCCGATCTGATCGCGGTTGCGATCACCTCGCGAACGCGGGCGATCATGCCAGTGCATCTCTACGGGCAACCGGCTGATATGGCGCCGATAATGGAGTTAGCGCAGCGGTACCATCTGGCCGTGATCGAAGATGCCGCGCAAGCGATTGGCGCGACCTACCGCGGCCAACCGGTCGGCAGCTTTGGGGTTGGGTGTTTCTCGCTCTACGCAACGAAAAACGTGACCAGCGGCGAAGGCGGCATGATCACGACCAACGATCCGGCCATTGCCGATCGGTTACGGTTGCTGCGCAACCATGGCAGCCGGGTGCGCTACTACCACGAACTGCTTGGCTATAACTTCCGGATGACCGACTTGCAGGCGGCGATTGGCCGGGCCCAATTGGCCAAGTGCGATCGGTTCAATTCACAACGGATCGCGAACGCCGCGTTTCTGAGCGAACATATTCGCCACCCAGCCGTCATTACGCCCTTTGTCCAACCCGATGTGCGGCACGTCTTCCACCAGTACACTATCCGGGTGTTAAGCGATCGCGACGCGGCGATCAAACAACTGAATGCAGCCGGCGTCGGCACGGCGATCTTCTACCCGCTGCCGATCCCGCAACAACCGCTATACCGCAAGTTAGGCATTGAAGCTGAAACCCCGGTAGCTGATCGGGTGGCGCGGGAAATTATCGCTTTGCCGGTGCATCCGGCGTTGAGCAACGACGAGCTACACCAGATCGCAGCGGCGGTCAATGCGTTGACCGTGAGCGAGCCAGTGACCGCCTAGCGCCGTCGTGACACCAGTACCTGCGATGACCGGTCTTGCCGCTGCTGGCGGCGGGACATGGGTAACGGGGTCAAGAAAGGGAGATGCAATCAATGGTCGATATTATCGGCGGCGGCATTCTCGGGCTCAGCCTTGCGTATGAGCTGCTCAAGCGCGGCACACCGGTACGGGTGTGGGAGCGCGCCAGCACGCTCGGCGGGCTCATGGGCCGCACGCGCTTTCCTGAGCTTGGCGGGATGGAGTGCGATCGCTATTATCACGCGATCCTCAGTAGCGATCGCACCCTGATGAACCTGTTCGATGAGCTTGGATTGCGCAGCCGCTTGCGCTATACCGCGACCAAGATGGGCTTTTACCACGACGGCGCCATCTACCCGATGTCAACGCCGCTCGAGTTTCTACGCTTTCCGCCGCTGCGCATGATCGATCGCCTGCGCCTCGCCTACACTATTCTTGCCTGCCGCCAGATCAAAGACTGGCGCCGCCTCGAACAACTCCCGGTCGCCGAGTGGCTCACCCGCCTGAGCGGTGAACGCACAGTGCGCCATGTGTGGGCGCCGCTGCTGCGGGCCAAGTTCGACGGCGATTTCAGCCAAGTGCCGGCCACCTACATCTGGTCGCGGCTGGTGCGCACAACCGATACCCGCACCAAAGGCGGCAGCCAAGAGTTAATGTGCTACCTGCCCAACGGCTATCAAGAGCTGATCGATGCGCTGGCGGAGGCCATCCGGCAGCGCGGCGGCCAGATCGAGCTGAACGCGACGATTGACACGATCAAGGTTGAGGATGGGCGCGTCAGCGGGTTGGTGGTCAATGGTCACGAAATTCCAGCCGACCATGTGGTGATTACGGCCCAAACCCCGATTGCCCGCCGGTTGTTGCCGCCGGAAGCGGCAGCCGTATCAGCGCGGTGGGGCCAACTCGACGGCTTTTTGGGCATCGTCTGCATGCTGGTCGTGCTGCGCCGCCGGCTGACACCCTACTACACGCTCAACATCACCGACGAGCGCATTCCGTTCACCGGCGTCATCGAGACGACCAACTTGATCGATCCGCAGCATGTAGGCGGGTATCACCTCGTCTACCTGCCGAAATATGTCGCTGCTGACAGCCGGTTTGCCCGCATGCCTGACGATGAGTTGCGGCAGGTCTTCCTCGGCTACCTGCGGCAGATGTTCCCCGATCTGCGCGACGATGACATCGCCGCGATCCGGATCGGGCGAGAACGGTATGTGGAACCGATTCACCCGATTGGCGCAACCGACCTGATCCCGCCGATTACCACAGACATTCACGGTCTGTTCCTTGCCAATACCGGCCAAATCTACCCGCAACTCACCAACGGCGAATCGGTCTGCGCCTTTGCGCGCTCGGTAGCAGAACAGATCCAGCCGATCGTTACCCGGCATCCGCCGGCAGCCGCTTTATCACTCGCCTGAGGTGACGTATGAGCCTGACCAGTGTTGAGCTAACCAAACCAACCGCCACCCATTTTGATCGCGAGGCGATCTCGTACCGGAAGCTGGCGCTGATCGGCACGCTGATGGCAGGCGACGCAGCGGTGATTACCTTGAGCTTTGTGCTCGCGTATGCGGTGCGCTTTTTCACCAACTTGCCCATCTTCGCTGAAGGCGCCATGCAACCAGAGTTTTATAGTCTCTTGATTGCAATGCTGGTGCCCGGCTGGATCGCACTGTTTGCGATGCATGGGTTGTACCAGCGCACGGCCCTGTTCAACGGCACCCATGAATACAATCAGGTTTTTAACGCCGCCAGCAAAGGGATGCTGTTGGTCGTGCTGCTCACCTTTTTCTTCCCTGATATTGTCGTGGCCCGCGGCTGGCTGGTGATGAGCTGGATCCTCTCGTTTAGCTTGACGATCGCGTGGCGGTTCGGCTTTCGCCGCATCGTGTACTGGTTGCGGCGGCGCGGCTACCTGCTTGAGCGCGTCTTGTTGGTCGGCGCTACGGAAGAGGGCCGGGCGATTGCCGAGCAGTTGCTGGCCGAGCAACGGGCCGGTGCGCAGATTGTGGGCTTTATTGATGACCGGTTGCCGGTGGGCAGTGAAGTGATTGCCGGCAAGGCGCGTGTATTGGGGACAACCGCTGATTTTGCCCAACTGGTCAAAGAGCAACATGTTGAGACGATTATTATTGCCGATACCAACTTGATCCGCGAACGCCTGATCAACCTCAACGGCGCTATGGATCTGCTCAACCAACTGGAAGTGCGGTTGGCGCCGGGGTTGTTTGACCTGCTCACGATTGGCGTGCAGGTGCGCGAGCAAGGCGCGGTGCCGCTCTTGAGCCTCAACAAGACGCGCATTACCGGCTTGCATGCGATCGGAAAGACGATCATCGATCGGGTAGGGGCGCTAGTTGGCCTCATCTTGCTCGCGCCGCTGTTTCTGGTTGTTGCCATCGCGATTAAGCTCGATAGCCCCGGCCCGATCTTCCACCGCCGGCGCGTGATCGGGGTCGGCTACCGCGAGTTCGATGCCTTCAAGTTCCGCACCATGTACGTTGACGGCGACAAGCGCCTCACGCCGGAACAGCGGGAAACATTGCGCACCCACGGCAAGCTGAAGGACGATCCCCGGATTACGCCGATCGGTCGCTTTTTGCGCCGCACGAGCATCGATGAGCTTCCGCAACTCTTCAATGTGTTGCTGGGCCAGATGAGCTTGGTCGGGCCGCGCATGATCACCGCCAGCGAGATGCATCACTTTGGACGCTGGCAGCATAACTTGTTGACCGTGCGACCGGGCTTGACCGGGTTATGGCAGATCAGCGGGCGGAGCAATCTTGGGTATGAGCATCGCGTCCGGCTTGATATGCACTACATCCGCAACTATTCGATCTGGTTGGATCTGTTGATCATCTATCGCACCATCCCGGCGCTCTTGAAGGGCGAAGGGGCCTATTGATCATACGTCATAGCATGGGGAGGGGAGCAATGGAACAACGAACACTACGGGCAGCGGTGATCGGAGTTGGTAGCATGGGTCGCAACCATGCCCGCGTCTACGCGAGCCTGCCGGGGGTCGAACTGGTTGCGGTCTGCGACACCAATCTTGCGGCTGCGAACAGTCTGGCCAGCATCTACCGTTGTCACGTCTACACCGATTACCACGACATGCTGAGCAACGAGGATCTCGATCTCGTGTCAGTAGTGGTGCCGACTAAATATCACTTTGCGGTGGCGAGTGCGGTGATTGGGCATGGCGTGCATGTGTTGATTGAGAAGCCAATCGCCGCGACCGTCGAGCAGGGTTGGATGCTGATCGAGGCAGCGCAGCGGCAAGGCGTGATCCTCACCGTCGGCCATATCGAGCGGTTTAATCCGGCGATCATCGCGCTGAAAGAGCAATTGAACAACCACGAGTTAGGCAACCTGTTTCAGATTATGTCACGCCGGGTCGGCCCCTTCCCGGCCCGGATTATGGATGTCGGCGTGGTGGTTGATCTCGCGACGCACGAGATCGATATTCTCAACTACCTGATCGGTTCGCCGATCACGCGGATGCATGTCGAGTTGCACCGCCACCTGCACCAGAGCCACGAAGATATGCTCTCGGCGCTGCTGCGGTTTGAAAATGGCATGATCGGCGTGCTCGATATTAACTGGCTGACGCCGACCAAAATCCGCGAACTGAGCGTCGTCGGCGAGCGGGGGATGTTCGTGGCCAATTACCTCACCCAAGACCTGACCTTCTACGAGAACGACTCGTGCCAAGGGCGAGCGTGGCCGGAATTGGCGCTGATTGGGGTCAGCGAGGGGCGCAGCATCCGGCTGAAGGTGCCACGGCGCGAGCCACTGTACGAAGAGCTGCGCAGCTTCTGCGAAGCAGTGCGCAACGGCACCGAACCGGTCGTTAGCGGTGAGGCAGGCGTGGCGGCGTTGGCGATCGCTAATCAGATTGTCGAGGTCGGCTTGCGCGAGCAACCGGCAGCAGCATTGATCGAGCGGGCATTGGCTGTGGGAATGTAGGACGAGGCTGGTACGGGCGGGTGGGCAACCCGCCCGCACCCTCTCTCAGTGCGATCGCTTGATCCGGTAGCCAGCCGCCTCACGATCCCACGCCGCACCCACCCCCTCAGCTTTGAGCTTGTACTTCTCGACCCGCTCGGTCGCCGTTTTAGGCAAGCTGTCACGGAATTCGATGTAACGCGGCACGGCGAAATAGGCCAGCCGTTCTTCGCACCAGCGCACCAACTCGAGCGGATCGAGCGTCGCGCCGGGGCGCAGCACCACCACCACCTTGACCTCTTCTTCACCCAATTCGCTCGGCACACCGACCGCGGCGCTCTCCAGCACGGCTGGGTGCGCATTAACTGCCCGTTCAACTTCCCACGACGAAATATTCTCGCCGCGCCGCCGGATCGACTGCTTGAGCCGGTCGATGAAGATCGCATACCCCGCCTCATCGAGCCGGCCAAGATCGCCGGTATGGAACCAGCCGCCGCGCATTGCGGTCGCGGTCTGCTCAGGCTGCCGGTAATACCCCATCATGATGAGATTGTCACGCTGCGGGCGAATCGCGATCTCGCCGGGAACGCCGGGCGGGAGCGGGGTGTCGTCGGGGCCAACGATCGCCAACTCAAACCCCGGCATCGCGATGCCGAAGGTACCCACTCGCACTGCGTCACGCGGATTGGCGACGCAAAAACCGGTGGTTTCGGTCAGGCCATAGCCTTCGATGATGGTCAGGCCAAACCGCTCTTCAAACGCGCGCCACAGATCGGGCGGGGTGGCCGCGCAGGCCGCGATGCGCACCCGGTGGGTACGGTCATCGGGCGAGGGCGGCTGTTTCATTAAGATCGGGATCATCGCGGCCAGCAGATTGCAGATGGTCGCGCCGAGATCGGCCAATTGCCGCCAGTAGCGCGAGGCGCTGAAGTGGTCGAGCAGCGCGATCGTCGTGCCGCGGTAGATCGCCGGCAACACGGTATGGGCCTGCGCATTGATGTGGAAGAGCGGCAGACTGGTGCCAAAGACATCATCCGCTGTCGCGCCGATCATGACATCGGCGAAGAGCGCCGCCGAGTGGAGGTAGGCGTGATGATTGAGCATCACCCCTTTGGGTGGTCCGGTAGTGCCGGAGGTGTAGAGAATGCTGTGCAGATCGGTCGCATTGCCGGGAGCAGGAACGGCGTGCTGAGCTGCGGCAAGCAGCTCGTGCCATGCGAAGCTGCCCGGCGCTGTCGCCATACCCCGCACTACAAGATGGCGCAACGCCGGCAAGCGATCGCGCATCGCCTCGACGCGATCAACGAACGGTTGCTCGATCACCAGCACTGTCGCGCCGGCGTGGTCAAGGATGTAGTGCAACACATCACCCTTGAGGTGAATGTTGATCGGCACCGTCACAGCGCCGAGACACGCGCAACCAAACCATGCCCACAGGTAATCAGGCGTATTACCGAGCATCAGCGCAACCCGATCACCGGGACGCACGCCAAGCTCGGCAAAGACACCAGCGGCGCGCCGGGCTAGTCCGGCTGCTTCGGCGTAGCGCCACTCTTGATCGGCAAAACGCAAGAAAACGAGATCAGGCTGGCGTTCGGCTTGCGCATCGAGAGCGTGCCAGAGTGTCTGCATAGGCGGATTCGTGCAACTTAACGCGGATGATTAAGGTTATTGTACTGCATGTTAAGGGCGACGCATGCATCGCCCTTACGGACGTTCGTATTCGCCCATCGCGGCCAGTAACTGCTCATCGCGGCAATCGCTGCTGATGCTCAGAAAGGCCAACCAACCCACACCGGCAACCACCAGCGCCAACGGCAGCCACGATGCATCGAGCGCCGGCCAGAACGCGTTGAGGGTAGCGACCGCGCCGCTGCCGTGCAACTGGTACCACTGCACGCCAAGGCCCATCACGCCAAACGCACTGACTTGCAACGGGCGCAGGCGCGGGCCATCGATCCGGCACGAGATAGCAGCCCGTTGGCGCCAATGAGTAATCACGCCGCCGCCGATCAAGCTTAAGGCCACACCCATGCCGCCACCACCAGAGCCAAGCGCCAGCTCTAACCCGATCGCGACTATCAACCCCACTATGATAGCTATACTCCAACGCACCCATCGCTTGGCAAACATCGTATGCTACTCCAATTTCACCGGCCCCAACTCAGATTCAAGCACATGCACTGCTGTGCGCAAGACCTTAATGCGGGCATACTTCTTATCTTCCGCCTCGACGATCGTCCACGGCGCAACTGGTGTACTCGTACGGAGCAACATCTCATTGGCTGCTTCGAGATAGAGCGGCCATTTATCGCGGTTGCGCCAATCTTCATCGGTCAGTTTCCATGCCTTATACGGCACATTCTGGCGCTCTTCAAACCGGCGCAGTTGCTCTTCAGGACTAATATGCAGCCAGAACTTGGCGATAATCGCGCCGAAATCGACCAACTGGCGCTCGAATTGATTGATCTCGGCATAGGCCCGCCGCCACTCATCGGGCCGGGCAAAGCCTTCGACTCGCTCAACCAGCACCCGGCCATACCACGAACGATCGAAGACGGCAAACTGGCCGCGGGGCGGCAAGCGACGCCAGAAGCGATAGAGGTAGTGGCGCGCTTTGTCGTCGCCGGCAGGCGCGGCAATGGCATGCACCGTATAGGCGCGCGGATCGAGTTCGGCGGTCAGGCGTTGGATAGCGCCGCCTTTGCCGGCGGCATCCCAGCCTTCAAATACGAATACCACTGGACGTTTTTGATGGTAGACCTGCAAGCCGAGCAGATACAGTTTGGCCTGCAACTGCTTCAATTCGCGGTGATACGTATCGTCATCAAGGCGCAAACTCAGATCGATGCGCTGCAACGGCCCCGCAGCGCGCAGCAGCGGCGCAGCGGGCGTGGTGACGACTGGCGTCGGGGCCGGTTCGAGCTGGTGGTTCGGCATAGCAGCAGGCATAGCCACCACTGCTGCCGGTTTGCCATCAGCCGCGCCCAGCGCTGGCATCCGGATTGCCATATTATAGCGTCGCAACCCCACCCCACTATCGTCAATGCTGGCGCCGCGATCGGCGGCAGTGATCCCTAACCGGCTTTCCAATGCCCCCACAATAATTTGCAGCACTGTCAAGCGTGCATAGCGTTTAAGCGTTTATCAGCGGCCGGAATGATATGCCACGGCGCAAAGGCGGTATCGGTGCGAGCCAGCATCTCTTCGACCGCGCGATACACGCGCCGGTAATGCCGGTTCTGCCAGCGATCCTCTTCGGTCACGCGCCACGCATTGAGCGGATCGGCCAACAGCTTGGCAAACCGGCGCGACTGCTGTTTTTTGGTAATGTGCAGCCAAAACTTGAGGATCAGCGCGCCATCGTCAGCCAATTGGCGCTCGAAGATCGCCGCGTCTTCGCAGCGAGTGCGCCACTGATCGCGATCGCCGTTGGTGGTGTAGGCAGCTAGCAACTCACGATACCACGAACGGTCAAAGAAGGTCATCTGGCCATAACTCGGCACCTTCAGCCAGAAGCGGTACAACCACGGATACTGTTGTTCATAGGTGCGGGGAGGCGTGATCGAATGCACGCGAAAACCGCGCGGGTCGAGGCGGCGGGTCAGGGTGGCGATCGTGCGGGCCTTGGCGGTGCCGGCCCAACCTTCAAAGACGAAGATGGTCGGGATGCGGGCATCAAGCAACATCTGCTCAAGATCAAAGAGCCGCACCTGCAATTCGGGAGCAGTCTGCTGATATTCCTCTTTGCTGAGCGTCACATCGGTATTACAGCGATCAAGCATGGCATGATTCCTCGCGGGTAAACCCGTCCCACGAATACCCATTCTCGACATAGAGCGCCAAAAACACCTCAACCACGTGCGGATCGAAATGGCTGCCGGCCTGTTCACGGAGATAGGCCAACGCGCGTTCCGGCGACCAAGCCGCCCGGTACGGGCGATCGCTGGTCAGCGCATCGTAGACATCAACTACGGCAAAGATACGCGCGGCCAAGGGAATATCGGCGCCGCGCAGACCACGCGGATAGCCGGTACCGTCCCATTTCTCGTGATGGCACCACGGGATGGCCAGCGCTGGGGCAAGGAAGGCGATCGGGCGCAGCAATTCAACCGCCAGCGTGGGATGGGTGCGCATAATTACCCATTCCCGCTCATCGAGCGGGCCGGGCTTATTCAAAATCGCATCGGGAATGCCCATCTTGCCAATATCGTGCAGCAACGCACCCCGCCGGATATGCACCAACTCTTCGTCTGCAAACCCCATTCGCTCGGCGATGCGCATTGTCAATTCCGTTACACGGCGCGAATGGCCTTCGGTCTCGTGATCACGCAGGTCGAGGGCCCGGGCCCAGCCTTCGATGGTGGCATCATAGGCCGCGCGCAATTCGTCATTGGCGCGCTGGATCTGCTCGAACAACTCGGTGCGGCGCAGCGCGTTGCCGACCCGTTCGGCGGCGGCAACCAAGAGATCAACCATTTGTTCCGAGATAGGATGAGCGCAGACCAATGTCGCCACTGCGTGGCAATGATCGTTCGTGCAATCGACGCAGCGGAATGGAACGACAACGATTTCACCGTTGGGCATCAGATCAGCCGGAGCCGATTCGCGCAACAAGAAGCAATTGCCCCACTGCGCCTGCCACTTTGGCAACTGTTCGGCCAAACGATCAAAGCGAACAGCATCGCCGCACACCTGCTCGATCCGCCATTCATCGTCCAGCTTCCGCCACAAGGCCACCGCATCGGCTTGGGTTATTTCATGCAATTGCTGCACCAACACCCACGCCAGCTCGGCCCGATTTTGGGCCGGACGCATCGCCTCACCCAACGCATCAATCACCGCCTGCTTCCGTTCGCGTTGCACGCGCTCGGAAATATCTTGCTTCACGGCAATGAAATGCTCGATCAGCCATCGCGCTTGACCGGCGTAATGGTCATCTCTTCATGGTACAGCGAACCGTCTTTACGACGGTTGATCAACTCGCCCCGCCACGGCTGGCCGCTAAGAATTTGCGCCCACATCGCGGCGTAAAACGACAGATCATGCTTGCCTGAGCGCAGCAGACGGGTATGCCGGCCAATGGCTTCGGCAACTGGATAGCCGGTCAACACGGTAAATGAGGGGTTCGCCCATTCAATCACACCGTGAATATCGGTAATCACAATCGCTTGCGCCGATGCATTCAGCGCCGTGCGCAGCAGATCGAGCTCAGCTTGGGCTTTTCTGCGTTCGGTAATATCGCGGATCACGCTCAGCAGCACTCGTTCGTTGCCAATATCAGCGCCAACCGAACTCACCTCAACCTGAAACATGCTGCCATCGCGGCGCAGATGCGTCGTTTCAAACAAAATCCCCTGCGTATTAGCCTGCGTCATCTGATCACGCACGATCTGGCGCGTCTCAGACGCGCGTAAGTCAAAAATCGTCTTGGCGCAGAGTTCGGCCCGGCTATAACCATACGCGCGTTCGGCAGCGGTATTGGCTTCGAGGATTTGGCCGTCACGCGCCCGGACAAACAGGACAATATCACGGGCATGGGCGCTCAGCAGCTCGTAGCGCGCCAGCCGGGCCGCCGCTTCGACCTGCGCCGTCACATCGCGCGCAATCCCTTCGATGGCGCCATCAACCACCACAAAGCGCACATCGAGCCAGACATACTGGCCATCGCTCCGGCGGGTGTGCAACAGAATCTGGCCGCGGCCTTGGGCGATCAAGCGTTCAACTTGCTCGATCTGCGGTTGATCAATGAATTCGCTAAACGCCGGCATCTGCGCGAGCAATTGTTCCGGCTCATAGCCAAGAATAGCGCGCACCGCCGGATTGACGAGATCAAGCTGTGGCTGTGGCACGAGCACATAGCGAAAGATAATATCAGGCGCTTGTTCAGCCAAGCGGCGAAAACGGGCTTCGCTCTGGTGAAATGCGGCTTGAGCCGCATCCCGTTCCATGGCGCGTTGGCGCGATTCGACGATCCGGGCCAAATTCCCGGCCAACAATATGCCAATATCAATCACTATGTCACTGAAAAAGTTCGGCTGCCCAGCATACAGATTCAGCGTCCCGATCACCCGGCCATCAATATGCAACGGCAACGCCGCCGACGATCGCAACCCGCGCGGCAAGGCTTCATCACGCCATGGCTTCATTCGTGGGTCAGTCGCAATATCGGCGGCGACTACCGGCTGGCCGAGCCGCAACGTCATTCCGGTCGGGCCCCGACCTCGCTCAGCGTCATTCAACCGGATCTGCACCAAATCTACATAATCGCTGGCCGGCCCCCAGCGCGCTACCGGCACAACCTGCTGCGTTGCCGGATCAACCAGTCCAATCCATGCGAGACGCAAACCAACTTCTTCGACCGCCAACCGGCACACTTCCTGCTCAAAGATCGGTGACGGCGGCGCGTTAATGGATAGTTGATGCAGCCGGGTGGCTAACCGGCTCAAGCCGCGTTGCAAATCGATTTGATGCCAAAGCTGGGTAATGAAGCTATAGCCGAACAAGGCACTGGCGGCGATAAAGCCGATATCGAGCGGCAATCGCTTCCAAGACGGTAGCGCTTGATCTTGCTGCATCCAGAGATGCACGATTAAGAGCCATATCGTCGCGAGCAGGATATAGCTGCCAGTGAAGCGAACACGGTATTGGACTGGAAGTGATTTATTCTTCATAGCATCACCAGCGCAAGGTGAGTGCTTGCGTGATAGTATTGTAACAAATTCATGTAGCGAAAAGAGTACCAATTAATCGGTTATGAGCGCAATTGTCGCAACTTGCGCCTTTCGTAGCTAAACAGCAATGTTATGGAAAGGTTAGTGACGTATAATACACCAAAGAGTCGCCGTACCACTCCGAGGAGCCGCGCTATGACATCAATCACCGATCACACCGCCGATGAGATCGAACGGCTCGTCGAAATTGCCGAACACCTGCGCGATGGCGACTTCGCGATTGAAGTACCAGCAGTGCAGAGTCGCGACGAACGGATCAGCCGGCTGGCGGCCTCGCTCCGTGAATTGGCCGCCAGCCTTGCCCGCCGCCAGCGCGAGATTGAGACGCTGCACCGCATTACCACCCGCATCAATGCCGGTCTCATGCTCGATGAGATCCTTGATGGCGTCTACAACGATTTTCGCGAGGTCATTCCCTACGAGCGGATCGGGTTTGCCCTGCTCGAAGACGGCGGTAAGGTGTTGCGCGCGCGCTGGGCTCGCACCAGCTTGCCAGCAGTTCATCTGAAACGCGGTTACTCAGCGCCGATGGCTGGCAGCAGCCTTGAGGCGATCATGCAGACCGGCCAACCCCGGATTATCAATGATCTGGTGCAGTATTTGCGCCGCAAGCCCGAATCGGAATCAACCCGCCTGATCGTCAACGAAGGGATTCGCTCGTCGCTGACCTGCCCACTGATCGCCAACGGCGTACCGGTCGGCTTTATCTTCTTTTCGAGCGCCAAAGCCAACACTTACACCAACGAGCACGTCGAACGCTATATGCAGATCGCCGAACAATTATCGGTGATCGTGGAAAAAGGCAACCTCGTCTCGCAACTCGCAGCGCAGAAAGAGCTGCTCGAAAAGCAGAACGCCGAACTCCGCCGCTTGTCGGCGCTCAAGAACAACCTGCTCGGCATGGTGGCCCACGACTTGCGCAACCCGGTGGCGATTATCCAGATGATGGCCGCCATTCTGCGTAACCAACAACTACAGCGCCCGCCGGAAGAGCGCCAGCGCATGCTCGATGACATCTATCGCCAAACCGAACACATGCTGGCAATGCTGAATGATCTGCTCGATCTGAGCCAGATTGAGAATGGCACGGTGACGATTTCACCCGAACCAGTGGCGATCAAGCCGTTGCTGGAAGAGACGATCAACCGCCACCAGTTATTAGCGAACCCGAAACAAACCCGCATCGAACTGGCGACGTTAACTGATGGCACGGTATATGCCGATCCCCTGCGGCTCCGCCAAGTACTCGACAACCTCATCTCGAACGCGGTGAAGTTCTCGCCTCCCGGCAGTACCATTACCGTGAGCGCCGAACGCGACGGCGACTGGTGGAAATTTGCGGTCTCTGATCAAGGGCCGGGGATTAGTCCCGATGAACGCAGCCGGCTGTTTGAAGCGTTTAGCCGGTTGTCAGCCCGGCCAACCGGCGGCGAAAAGAGCACTGGTCTTGGGCTTGCCATTGCCCGGAAGGTGGTGATGGCCCACGGCGGCGTGATCGATGTCTCGTCTACACCGGGACAGGGCGCAACCTTTTGGTTCACCCTCCCTGCCGCCCTTCGCGAAGAGGCTTGACCATGGCGCGCACCTCACCGATTCAACGACTGACGCGCACGTATATCGGCGGTCTGGTGATGATCGCCTTGCTCGCGATCGGCGGCTACGCGCTGCTTGCGATCAATTCGCAGCGGCTCTCGCAGTACGATACGCTACTCGATCTGACCCACCGCCAGCAGATCCGCGCCCAGCAAACGGCGCTGCTCGCCACCGAGCTGGCCCTGTTTGCCAATGCCTCGCAGGCGGCTTCGATCCGGGCCGAACTGCGCACGCTGAGCGCTGAACTGCGCCAGACCCACCAACGATTGCTAGAGGAAGCGCCGGCAACCCCAATTGATCATCTGACGCCGGCGCTTGAACGCTTTCTGTTTTACGTCAACAACTTAGTTGAAGCGCCACCCGATCAACTCAACCGGGATAACCCCGATCTGCGGGCCATTCAGACCAACCTGATCACAGTGCAAAGTGATCTCAGTGCAACCAGCAGCCTCTTACTGATGCAAAGCCAAGCCTTGCGCGATCAGGTTTCGCTGATGCAAGCGGGTGTACTGGTGATGATCCTCTTGCTCTTGACGGCTGGCGGGTTGCTGGTCATCCGTCCCTTTGCTCGCAGCGCCCGCCGCGAGGCCGACCAACTGCGTATGCTGTCACTGGTGGCTCGTTATACCGACAACGCGGTCATCATCACCGACCGCACCGGCGTGATCGAATGGGTCAACGAGGGCTTTACCCGTATTTCTGGCTACACGCTCGACGAAGTGCGCGGGCGGAAACCGGGTGAGTTTTTACAGGGGCCGGCAACTGATCCGGCCACAGTGGCTGCGATCAGCCAAGCCCTGCGCAACGGAGAGTCAATCAAAGTCGAGATCGTCAATTATACCAAGCAAGGCCGGCCTTATTGGCTCGCCCTCGACATCTCGCCGGTTTACGATGACCAGCACAATCTGACCCGCTTTATCGCGATCGAGTCAGACATTACCCATCAAAAAGAGATGGAGCGCATGCTGCGCGCGGCCCTGAAAGAGAGCCGTGACGTGATGAACGCGCTTGATCAATCGGCGATCCTGTCGATTGCCGATCCCGAAGGTCGCATTCTCGAAGTGAACGAACGGTTCTGCGCGATCACCGGCTACCGGCCCGATGAGCTGATCGGGAAAGATCACCGCATCTTTAAATCGGGTGTGCATCCGCCGGAGTTTTTCGCCGAGATGTGGAACACGATCAAATCCGGTCACATCTGGCGCAACGAGATCTGCAACCGGGCCAAAGATGGCCGCCTCTTCTGGGTGGATACGACCATCGTGCCGTTTATCGGCGAAGATGGCCAGCCCGAACGCTACCTTTCAGTGCGTTTTGACATCACTGCGCGCAAGAAGAGCGAGGAAGAGCTGCGCGCGAGCGAAACCCGCTATCGCTCGGTGATTACCGCGATGAGCGAGGGGATCGTGGTGATGAATAAGTCAGGCGTGATCGAGACCTGCAACGCCAGCGCCGAACGGATTCTCGGCCTGACCTACGACCAACTGGTGGGCCGCACCAGTTTCGATCCGCGCTGGCAGGCGATTCATGAAGACGGCAGCCCCTTCCCCGGCGAAGAACACCCGATCATGGTTGCGCTCACCACCGGCCGCCCGCAGAGCGATGTGATTATGGGGGTGCGCAAACCAAGCGGCGATCTGACGTGGATCTCGATCAACTCGCAGCCGCTGTGCGATGATCATGGGCAGGTCTACGCCGCAGTCGCCAGCTTCCACGACATCACGGCCCGCCGCTTGGCCGAACAAGAGCTGCGCTTCCAGAAAACGCTGCTCGAATGCCAGACCGAAGCCTCACCCGACGGCGTGCTGGTCGTTTCGCCCGATCGGCGCTGCCTCTACGCCAACCGTCGTTTCCGCGAGATGTGGGGTCTCGAAGATCTTCCGATCGAACAGGCGACTTGCGCGGCTAGTATGGAAGCTATGCTGGCCCAAGTCTGCGACCCGGAACGAGTGCGCAACGAGATTGAGGAACTCTACGCCAACCCGCACCTGACCGGCAAAGCCGAGATCGAGCTGAAAGATGGCCGCACTTTCGAGCGCTACAGCGCGCCAGTGATCAGCACCGAAGGCGATTACTACGGTCGAGTCTGGTTCTTCCGTGATGTGACCGAACGGCGAGCGGTCGAGCGGATGAAGAATGAGTTTGTAGCGGTCGTTTCGCACGAACTGCGCACGCCGCTGACCTCGATCCGTGGTTCGCTTGGCTTGCTAGCAGGAGGGGTGGCCGGTGAATTGCCGCCCCGCGCCGCGGCGATGATTGACATCGCACTGAAAAACAGCGAGCGGCTGGTGCGGCTGATCAACGACATCCTCGACATCGAGAAGATCGAGTCGGGCAAGATGGTGTTTAAACTGCAACCGGTCGTGCTTGACGAACTGGTACGGCAAACGATCGAAGCCAACCGCGGCTTCGGCCAGCAATACGATGTCAAGATTGAATTGACCGCCACCCTGCCCAATGTGCAGGTGTACGTCGATCCCGATCGAATGACGCAGGTCTTCACCAACCTGATCTCCAATGCGGTGAAATTCTCGCCGGCGGGTGGCAAAGTGGAAGTGGCGATCGGGCGCGAACCACAGGGTCGGGTGCGCGTGACCGTTACCGACCACGGGCCGGGGATTCCGATCGAGTTCCGCGATCGCATCTTCCAGAAATTCGCGCAGGCCGACTCATCAAACACGCGCCAGCAAGGCGGCACTGGCCTTGGCCTGAGCATCAGCCGGGCCATCGTTGAGCGGCACGGCGGCCAGATTGGCTTCGTCACCGCTACCGGCGTCGGCACAACGTTCTATGTTGATTTGATCGAATATCGGGCGAACACTCCTGCCTTGCCGATACCGGCAGCACCGAAGGATGCACCGCGGATCTTGATCTGCGAAGACGATCCCGACATCGCGGCGCTGCTGTCACTGATGTTGCAACAAGCCGGCTATGCCACTGACGTGGCCCACACCTTAACCGAAGCGCGCGAACTCTTACAACAACGCGACTACCGGGCGATGACGCTCGATCTGATGTGGCCGAACGAAGACGGCAGCGCCTTTATCCGCGAAGTGCGCGACAAAGCGCGCACGCACAATCTCCCGATCGTGGTGGTATCGGCGCGAGCTGACGAAGAACAAACGATCAGCGGGGAAGGCATTAATGTGGTAGACTGGTTGCCAAAGCCGATCGATCAACAACGGTTGCTCACCGCGTTGCGCCGGGCAGCGCGCCACGCCGGCGCGAGCCGCCCCCAAGTGCTGCATATCGAGGATGACAGTGATGTGGTTGCCGTCGTGCGGCTGTTATTAGCTGATATTGCCGAGGTACAACAGGCGGCCACCATCGCTGAAGCGCAGCACTTGTTGCGTAACCAAGCGTTTGATCTGGTGATACTCGACCAGAATTTGCCTGACGGCAACGGGATCGATCTCTTGCCGCTGATCGAGCACCAGCAACCGCCGCTGCAAGTCATTCTCTTCTCGGTACGCGATCGCGACCCGGACATTGCCAATCGCGTCGCCGTCACGCTGGTCAAATCACGCACAACGAATACCGAACTCTTGACTGCCGTGACGCGCTTGCTTGATCAGGCTGCTCCAGCCGCGTCCTCGCCCACATCGCCTAGGTAAGGGAGAACCACGTATGGCATCGCTCCAGAAAATCCTCTTCGTCGAAGATGATCCGGATATTCAAATGGTAGCCCAATTAGCCTTAGAAGCCGTCGGCGGCTACACCGTGCAGATATGTAGTTCAGGCGCTGAAGCGTTGGCGGTGGCCGAACAATTTGCGCCTGATCTAATCCTGCTCGATGTGATGATGCCGGGGATGGATGGCCCAACGACACTGGCCGAACTGCGTAAGAAGCCGGCACTGGCACAGACGCCAGTGGTCTTTATGACGGCGCGCGTCCAGCGCCACGAAGTCGAGCAATACTTGGCGCTCGGCGCAGCCGATGTCATCTCGAAGCCATTTGATCCGATGACGTTATCAGCGCAGGTGGCTGCAATCTGGACGAAAGCCTATGAAACCCGATCCCGCTGAACAGTTTGAAGCGTTGCGCCGGCGCTACGCCGCACAGATTAACGAACGGGTCGAGGCAATTGTGGCGGCTTGGCGCCAGCTCGAGCAGAGCCAGTGGGACAAGACGGCTGGGATAGAGACTCGCCAACTTGCCCACAAACTGGCCGGCTCGGCGGCGATGTTCGGTTTTGCCGATTTGGGTGCGGTTGCCCGCGAGATTGATATTGGCTTGAAAGAGTGGCTCGAACATGACCAGCCGCTCGATATCGCTGCGCGCCACGCGTTAGCCCAGCAAATAATGCTATTGCAGCGGATGGTGAAGGAAGGCAAAGTTACGACCGTCTTGCCGGAATCGGCATCGGAACCAGCGCCGGCGCCAGCGCCCCCCCCCCGCCGCTCAACCATCGGCGCCATTACCGCCACCGGCAACACCATCCCAGCCGCCAGTCATCCCATTCGTATCATCATCGCGCGAACCGAACGGTCGCCCGCATACGATTATCTTGGTGGAAGATGATCAGGACTTTGCCACCAATTTGAGCGAACAGCTTCGACTCTTCAACTACGATGTCCATCTCGTCAATGATCTAGAGGGATTGCCAACGCTGGTGCGTGCGCTCAACCCGGCGGCGATTATGATGGATGTCGTCTTTCCCAGCGGCGATCTTGCCGGCACCGAGGCGATTGCCGCCATTCAGCGCGAGCGCACGGCGCCGGTGCCGGTCATTTATATCTCGCAACGTGATGATTTTACGGCCCGGTTGGCCGCAGTGCGCAGCGGCGGGCATGCCTATTTTGCTAAGCCGGTAGACGCTGGCCGGCTGATCGACGCCCTTGATCGGCTGACTGGCGCGGAAGAGAACACACCGCTGCGGGTGTTGATCGTTGATGATGATCCCGATTTTGGCCAACGTTGCGTGCAGAGTTTAGAATCTGCCGGGATGTACGCACGCGCCATTGCCGACCCGCGCGAGACGCTCGACCAGTTGCAGGCCTTTCAACCCGACTTGATCATTCTCGACATGTACATGCCGATTTGCAGCGGCAAAGAGCTGGCCAGCGTCATTCGCCAACAAGATCGCTACGTTGGTATGCCGATCGTCTTTCTGTCAGCCGAAACCAACCGCAGCCAACAGCAATCAGCCCTCTCGCTGGGGGCGGATGACTTTCTTGCGAAACCGATCACGCCAGAGGATCTGGTTGCCGCAATTTCGGCTCGCGCCGGCAGAGCACGCTCCATCCAGCGTTTTCTCTTACGCGATGGTCTGACCGGCCTGCTCAACCATCAGGCCGTCGAGGAGGAATTGACACGCGAATTTGCCCGCGCCGAACGGTTGCAACAACCGCTGGCGATTGCGATTATCGATATCGATCATTTCAAGCGCGTGAACGACAGCTATGGCCACGTGGTCGGCGATCAGGTATTGCGCAGCTTTGCCCGGCTCTTGCACCAACGGTTACGGAAGAGCGATCTGATCGGGCGGCACGGCGGCGAAGAGTTTTTGGTGGCTTTACCCAATACGTCCGTCATTGAAGCGCGCACGCTGATTGACAGCATTCGCAACAGCTTTGCCGCCCTGCGCCACTACGGGCCAGCAGGTGTATTCAGTGTCACCTTTAGCGCCGGCATTGCCGGCTATCCGCAGCATCGCAGCCAGATCGGGGCGATGCAGGCCGCTGACGCCGCCCTGTACCAAGCGAAACGGGCGGGACGCAACCGGGTGGTAGTTGACGCGACCAGCAGCGAAGCCCCTTCGGCAATCACCATAGCCGCAACCGTTCCCGCAACTGCCGGCCAGCAACTCAATTGGCGCGCGCTGATTATCAGCGCCAATGGCATTCAACGCCGGTTGCTGCGCCAAGCCCTGACCGAACACAACATCATGTACGATGTGATCGACACAGTGGAACATGCGCTCAGGTATGAATCGCCCATACCGCCCAACCTGATTCTGGTCGATATGACGCAGATCGAAGGGGTGCGAACTCCGCACCTCATGTCGCTACGCGATTATTTTACTGCGGCGCGGGTCGTGACGATTGCGCCGGCGGCGGCTGAACCGCGCGCTGCTGCCACAATCGCCTTCGGCGCCGATGACTATCTCTTGCTCCCGCTAGCAGCAGGGGCTTTGCCAGCCCTGCTCGATCGCCTGTCTGCATCCGAGAGGAGTCATTCATGAAACTGCCAACACTGCTCATCGTTGATGACGACGATGTTGTCGCCGAGATGCTTGAGGTGATGTTGCGCAATGCCGGCTACGAGGTGCGGCGGGCAGCTAGCGGCGAAGAGGCCTTGCAGCAGATTTACAAAGCCCCGCCTGATGCCCTCATCTGCGATGTGCTGCTACCCGGCATTGATGGCTATACCCTCTGCAAGCGCGTGCGCCAGCACCCGTTGACCAAAACGCTGCCGATCTTGATGTTAACGGCCCAAGGCGATATTAGCGCCAAAATCGCTGGCTTTGAAGCAGGCGCGAATGATTATCTCGCTAAGCCGTTTGAACCGCCAGAGCTGGTCTACCGGGTGAAAAACTTGCTTGCCCGCACGGCCAGCGAAGCGCCGAGCGCACCATTGCGGCGGGGCAAGATTATCGCCGTCTTTGGCGCGAAAGGCGGCGTCGGCAAAACCACGATTGCGGTATCGTTGGCGCTCGCTATTCGCTTGCGCACCCGCCAGCGCGTGATCATCGTCGATGCCGATCTCACCTTCGGCGACATTGCCGTTCACCTCAATATTGCACCAACCCGCAGCATTGTGGACATTGTGCGCAGCGGCGATGAGATCGAGCGCGAAATGGTCAATCAAGTGCTGCTGCCCCACCCTTCCGGCTTGCAGGCCCTACTGGCGCCGCCTCGTCCCGAAGAGGCGGAATTGGTGAGCCCCGATCACATCACCCGGATCCTTGATTTGCTGGCCGTTAGCGCCGATTATGTCGTCGTTGATTGCCAAACCAGCTATGACGATCGCACGCTGTCGGTATTTGATCGAGCTGATCACGTCTTGCTGGTGATTACGCCTGAAATTGGCCCGCTCAAGAACACGAGTCTGTTCCTCAACTTGGCAAACCAGTTAGGCATCAACCCCAACGCGATCAGCGTTGTTTTGAATCGGGCTAACTCTGGCGTCGGGATCGGCGTCGGCGAAATCGAGCGCGTCTTGCGACGCAAAATCAACTTCCATGTTATCAGTGGTGGCCAACCGGTCGTGACATCTGTCAATCGGGGCATGCCGCTAATCCTCGACCAACCGAAACATCCCTTTGTGCAGCAAATGTTGTACCTTGGCGACCAGTTGGTGAAGCAATTGGGAGGAGCACCAGCGCCGCAAACAACTGCGCCGGCGGCAGGGTAAAGACGCAGCCATCCATGGAATATGGAGTGCGGCAGTTGAACTGCCGCACTCCATATCACTTACGGAGTTGCCGTAGGCGGTGGCGCTTCGGTCGGCACTTCCACCGGCGCTTCGGTGGGTGCTTCGGTTGGTGCTGCTGTGGGCGCTTCGGTTGGTGCTGCTGTGGGCGCTTCGGTTGGTGCTGCTGTGGGCGCTTCGGTTGGCAGCATCGTTGGTGTCTCCGCCGGTGGGATGTCTGGCGTGGCAGACGGCAGCTCTACCGGTGGCAATTCCGGCGACAGCGTCGGGGTGGCCGTGAAGAACACCGGCGGCGGTGGGATAATAATCGGGATCGTCGGCGTGTTGGTCACCGGGATCAATTCGTACGGCGTAGCTGTCGGCGACGGGATCAGCGTCGCGGTTGGCGAAGCAAGCACCGTCGGAGACAATGTTACCGTGGGCGAGGGGGATTCGGTAGCAGCCGGTGAAGGCATGGTCATGGTCGCCGTCGGTGGCGGCGCGACCGTGGGGCCGGTCGTAGCCGGAGCTGCGGTTGGATTGAGCATTGCGCCAACAAAGGCCATGCTGCCCAGCGCATACCCGAACAAGACCAACAGCAACACTGCTAATAACACACCGTAGATGAAGCGATCGCGCGGCGCTAGGCCGGCGAGCCATGCCCGCAGACCGCTCGCAGGTGAGGTTGAGACCGGCGCTAGCACCGCTGGCGCTGCCCCAGCCGGCGCCGTCGCTGCCAGCGGGGTGGACGTTGTAGGTAATGGCATCCCCATGTATAATGGGCAACGTACATGGGACGCCGACAAACAATAGCGCACTTGATAGTCAGGTTCAATTTGCGGGATTTCTTGCGCCTGCCCGGCTGCATAGCAGCGATGCTCTGGCGTCGGCGACGCAAACCGGATCGCTTGATTCTGTTTTAATCCAAGGTACGGGCAGTGTCCTGACGGTTCAACCATAACGGCGACGCTCCTGATAACCGGGTCGCTGCCAATTATACGATCTGGCTGCGAGCATCGTCAAAACGTAACGATATGCGGATTCTGATCCTCTCTGATATTCATTCCAACATCGTCGCACTTGAAACAGTGCTAGCCGATGCCGGTTCGTTTGATGCGTTGTGGTGCCTTGGCGACACGATCGGCTACGGGCCGGCGCCGAATGAGTGCATTGAATTGATGCAGCAACACGCCACGGTGATCTTAACCGGCAACCATGATTTGGCCTGTCTGGGCAAAATCAGTCTCAACGACTTTAACCCTGATGCCCGGCGGGCTAATCTCTGGAACGGATCCCAACTCAAGCCGGCGAATCGTGAATGGATGCTGCCGCTCCAACCCTCCCACACGGTTGACAATCGTTATCATCTTGTGCATGGCAGCCCGCGCGAACCGATCTGGGAATACTTGCTCATGCCATCGCAGGCGCTCGCTAACCTCGAATGGTTTCACGAACCAGTCTGCTTCATTGGGCATTCGCACGTCCAGTTTGCCTTTCGCTGCCCCAACGGCGAAGATCGGTGCGAGCGGATCATGCCGGAAGGGACTAGCCAAATCACGCTCACCAGCGATGCGCGCTACTTTATCAACCCCGGCAGCGTCGGCCAGCCGCGCGATCACGATCCACGCGCCGCCTACGCTATATTCGATACCGACAAGCAGATCCTGACATTCAAGCGGGTAGCTTACGACGTCCAACGCACCCAAGAACAGATGCGCAGCTATGGCTTGCCGGCGGCGCTGATCTACCGCCTCAGCGTAGGGATGTAATGCGTATGTCACTCGAACAACTCTACCGCCAGCGATTCGCTGGTTCGGCTGTCTTGGCCCAACGCGCCTTGCAACGCTTTCCCGGTGGCGCGACCCACGATGGTCGCTACGCCGATCCCTTCCCTCTCTTCATGGAACGCGCCAACGGGCCGTATAAGTGGGATGTGGATGACAATCGGATGATCGACTATTGGTGCGGCCACGGCGCGCTGTTGCTCGGCCACGGCCACCCGGCGATTGTCGAGGCGATCGAACGGCAAGCGCCGGTGTCAACCCATCTTGGCGCCAGCCACCGGCTGGAGCTGGAGTGGGCCGATCTGATCGCCGAGCTGATTCCGGGAGCTGAGCGCATCCGGTTTACCGCTTCAGGCAGCGAAGCGACGACGCTGGCCCTACGCCTTGCCCGCGCCGCTACCGGCAAGACGACGCTGATCCGGTTTGCCGGCCATTTTCACGGTTGGCACGACGCGCTGGCCCCCGGAGCCGACCCCGATGATCCCAATCGCGGCGTGTTGCCAGAGACGTTGGCGAGCTTGATCATTTTGCCAACCGATCTTGAGCAGGTGGAAGCAACACTAGCCTCGCGCAATGATGTGGCGGCAGTGATCCTCGAACCAACCGGCGCGTCGTATGGTTCAATCCCGTTGCCCGCCGATTTCCTGCCCGGCCTGCGCGAGCTTACCCATCGCTACGGCGTCTTGCTCATCGCCGACGAAATCGTCACCGGCTTTCGCGTCGCTCCCGGCGGGGCCTGCGCACGGGCCGGCATTACGCCCGATCTGGTCTGTCTGGCGAAGATTGTGGCCGGCGGCTTGCCCGGCGGCGCGCTGGCCGGCAGGGCCGAGCTGCTCGACCTGCTGGCCCACGACGAGCACGGGCCGCGCGGACGTATTCGCCAGCAAGGTACTTTTAACGCCAACCCGCTCTCGGCGGCGGCAGGGATCGCAATGCTGCGCGCCGTCGCGACCGGCGAACCCGGCGCGATCGCGGCGCAACGCGGCGAATTGCTGGTCAAGATGCTAAACGAACTCTTTGCCAGCAAGGGTCTGCGCGGGTGGACGGCCTTCGGCGATGGCTCGATTTTCCACGTGTTTGTCGATCCAGCTACTGATCTTGCTCCCGGCGACATCCCGCGCAATCTGCCGCTCGCAACGCTGAAGCGCGGCGGCGATGCCCGGTTCTTGCGCCGGTTGCGCATGGCGCTGCACCTCAACGGTGTCGATCTGATGCGCGGACGGAGCGGGTTTGTCTCGGCGGTGCATAGCGAGGCGGATATTCGCGCAACTGTCGCGGCAGTGGCGGCGTCAATTGAGATGGTGCTGAGTGAGGACGAGGGTGTGTAGCGATCGATGGAGTGCGGCAGTATCATTGCCGCACTCTGTAGAAACCCTCCCATCCAGTAGGATGCGGCAGTATCACTGCCGCACTCCGTAATAGAGCAGTCGACTCAGCGGATGGTGGCAGTATCACTACCGCATTCCATAGGTAGAGCAGACCATTTTATTGAGCAGGATGCGGCAGTATCACTGCCGCACTCCATAGGAGAACATTTCATTCAGCGGTAGACACCCTCTCATATACTGAGCATTGCGCTCTGTTGGCACAGGTCTTCGATCCATCGTTCTTTCACGTAATCAATAAGGTTTGAATTCCACCATGCAAACACAATCCATTTCGCTCCCCCGTTCTAGTCTCTTTATCGGGTTTGCTGTCTTGCTCGCCTTCGCCTTGCTCATCACCGCGCCTGCCAACCCCGATTGGTGGCAGGTGGTGGTGTTGGGGATCGTGCAAGGCATCACCGAATGGCTACCAATCTCTTCAACTGCACACCTCTTGCTGACCAGCCAATTGCTCAACTATCAGGGCAGCATCGGCGGCACCTTTGAGATTGCGATCCAGTTTGGCACCGTCTGCTCAGTGTTGCTTTTTTACTGGCGTGATCTGCTTGACCAAGCCAAGGCCCTGATTGGGCGCGGTGACCCGGTGACGATCGCCACCGCGCGCAAGCTCTGGCTCGGTGTGATCATCGCTTTTGTGCCGGCGGCAGCGGTAGGCATCGTGGCCCGCGACTTCATCAAAGCAGTGCTGTTCGAGTCGCCGTTAGTCATTGCAGCGGCGTTGATCATCGGCGGGATTATCTTTCTCTGGATCGAACGGGGTAGCGCCAAGGGCCGCGCCAGCACCGCGGTTGACTTTGCCACCGTCTCGAACCGGCGGGCCTTGACGGTCGGCATTGCCCAAATCTTCGCGCTGGTACCGGGAGTCTCGCGCTCTGGGGCGTCGATCGTTGGCGGGTTGCTGGCCGGCTTCGACCGGCCCACCGCGACGGCGTTTTCGTTTTACCTTGCCATCCCGACGCTTGGCGCGGCGACGCTGGTTGACTTGATCGGCAGCCTTGACCAGATTCAGACCACCGATTGGGGCCGGCTGTTGCTCGGCGCAACGGTGGCGATGATTGTCGGGTATGGCTGTATCGGCTGGTTGCTGCGCTATATCGCCACCCACAACTTCACCGTGTTTGGTTATTACCGGATTGTGGCTGGGGTGCTGATTATTGGCGCAGTCGCGCTGGGGGTGTTGTAGGAATAGCCACGAAAAGACACAAAACACACATAAAACTGTTGTGCTTCTTGTGGCTTTTGGTGGCTAGGCTCACACTCCCCTCCCCCAGCGGGGGAGGGGCTAGGGGTGGGGGCACTTCCCCGCAGCGGTGGAGGTAAGGGAATAGCCACGAAAAGACACAAAAGACACATAACACTTTGTGACTCTGGTGGCTTTTGGTGGCTAGGCTCACACTCCCCTCCCCCAGCGGGGGAGGGGCTAGGGGTGGGGGCCATATCCCCCCTCCCCCAGCGGGGGAGGGGCTAGGGGTGGGGGCCACATCCTAGCAGCAGTGGAGATAAGGGAATAGCCACGAAAAGACACAAAAGACACATAAAACTTTTGTGACTCTTGTGTCTTTTTGTGGCTATTCCATGTTGCGGCTATTCCATCTTCTATGGCGCCATTATGACCGAACTCGCCGAACAACCACTCACACCCGAAACGTCGATCGCCGTCGCCGGCGCGATCTGGCTGGCGCGGCTATCCAGCGCCGGCCTCGCCGAGAGCGATGACGACGACGAACTCGATGAGGATACCCGCGAGCGCCAACGCCACCATGCGCGCCAGACCATCGCTAGCTACGAGACGGCGGTGCGCATCTTTACCCGCTGGGCCGAACGCAACGGGAAACACCGGCTGGGAGATTTGCAGATCGGCGATCTGGTGGCATACGCGCGTGCGCTGCGCAAACGTAGCTACGACCTCTCGCAGCGCGCGGCGACGGCGCGGGCCGGCGGTCAGAGCGAACGGCTCTCTGAGCGCACGGTGCATGCCTACGTGCGCCCGCTGTTTGGCTTTCTGGCGCTGGCTGACTCGCAAGGGGCGATCCCGTTTCGCGTCGCCGCGGCTCGCCCCGAAGTGAGCCGGGTCTTGCCGCGCCTGCCCACCCCGATCGCTCCCACTCCACCCGATCTACGCCGGTTAGTGCGTTTTTATGACAAGCCAGCCGGAGAGGAACGTGAGCGGCAGATGCTGACCCGTCTACGCAATGCCGCACTGCTGCACCTGCTCTTTTCCAGCGGGGCGCGCATCTCCGAGGCGCTCAGCCTCGATGTCGGCGATGTGGCGCGCGACCGGCGCATCTTGGCGCGAGTGATCGTGCGCGGCAAAGGCCGGCGCGAAGGCACCCTCTTTATCCGCAAACACGCCGAACAGGCCCTGCACCGCTACCTCGCTGCGCGGAACTGGCCGCCGGCCCGCGAACCGCTGTTTGTGGCCTTCGACCCACGCACCGGCGGCGGCAGGCTGTCGCGGATCAGCGGCTGGCGGATTGTCACCGGTGCAGCCAATGCGCTGGCCGATCAGCTCGGGTGGGAAGGCAAAGCTGACGAGGCTGAATTGTTACGTCAAGTCACACCGCACACCTTCCGCCATTTTGTCGGCTATCATCTGCTCAACGAAGGGGTTGCTCTCGCCGAAGTATCGCAAATCTTGCGCCACCGCAGCGTGGAAGTGACACGCAGCTTCTACGCTAGCTACGCCGATGTGCAACTGCAAGAGGTGCATGACCAGTTTAGCGCCGATCCGTGGCCGCTGGATGAGTAGGGCACGGATAGCCGATCCGTGTCTCATCCCCGTTCATAGCAATTAAGCAAGAAATTTGTTGTATAATACCAACCATTCGCGTCCCTGTTTGATCATCCCGGCATGCAGTAGAGCGGCTGTGTCCGGGCAGAGGAGTTGTTATGGCCGAGATCATTCCCCTGACGCCGGCCGGCGCCGAGGCCCCCGCCGAACCGTTTCGCGGCGGCGCGTGCAAGCTCCATCCGCAGACCATGTGCCCTGCGTTTGGCGCGTTGCGCGTGCTGACCCGGATCGAGGGCGCGCAGCCGGCAATGGTGACCGATACCGGCTGTCTGTACGGGTTGACGTTTGTCACCCACTTTTACGCGGCACGCAAGAGCATCGTCGCGCCGGCGCTCGGCACGGCTGAGCTGTCGAGCGGCAAGGTGCAAGAGGCGGCCAACGCGGCGATTGCGGAAGCGGCGACGGCGGCCAATACGTCGTTTATCCCGGTCATTTCGCTCTGTGTGGCTGAAACGGCCGGCTTGGCCGAGGAGCTGCTGCCGAAAGAGGTTGACGGCAAGCCGGTGATTTTGGTGCGAGTGCCGGCCTACGCGATCCATTCTCACCCCGAAGCGAAGGATGTGGCGCTAGCGGCGGTGATGCGGCGGTTTGTCGATACCAGCGGCGAGCACGAACCGGGCACGCTGGCCCTGATCGGCGAGGTCTTTCCGGCTGATCCGTTGTTGATCGATGGTGTGCTGCGCAAGATGGGCGGACGGGTGGTGACGACCCTCCCCGGCCGGCACGTTGATGAGATTAAGCAGGCCGGTCGGGCAGCGGCAGTAGCGGCGCTGCACCCCTTCTACCGCGAGACGATCGGCGTCTTACGCGAGCGGGGTGTGGCCGTGGTCAGCGGCGCGCCGATCGGCGCTGAGGGGAGTGCGGCGTGGCTGCGCGCCATTGGGGCAGCGCTCGACCTTGATGAAGATGTGGTCGAGCGGGTGGCCGCCGAAGAGGAAGCCGCCGCACGCGGCTTTTTGGCTAGCAAGCCGCTGCAAGGCGCGACCATTCTCGTTTCCGGCTACGAGGGCAACGAGATGCTCTATGCTCGCTTGCTGATCGAAGGCGGTGCGCGGGTGCCTTATGTGAGCACCAGCATCGGCCCTAGCGCCCTCACCGCCGCTGATGAAGCATGGCTGAAGGCCCACGGTACCGAGGCGGTGATCTACCGCAAGACGCTCGAAGACGATCAGGCAGCAATGGCGCGCTGGTCGTTCGATCTAGTGATCGGCACCACCACGCTGGCCGCCTACGCCAAAGAAAAGGGCATTCCGTCGGTCTACTACACCAACATTCTCAGTGTGCGCCCGCTCTTCCTCGCCGGCGGCATGGTCGCGTCACTCAGCTTTGTGCGCGACCTGCTCAACCGCAAACCGATCTACGACCGCATGCTGGCGTTCTTCGAGGGTGATGAGGGCCGGGAGGCGAACCGATGAGCATTACTTTGATCCGTGATATTTCCGATACCAGCAGCTACTGGGGCGCGTCGTGGGTGTTTGGCTGCTTCCCCGACGTGCATATTGTCTGCGATGCGCCGATCGGCTGCTACAACCTGCTCGGTATGGCCGTCACCGATTATACCGATGCGCTGCCGCACATGGCCAACCTGACGCCGACCTCCATCCGCGAAGAGGATGTGATCAACGGTACGGCCAAGGCGCTGATCCGCACGATTGACGATCTGCGCACGATGGGGATGCTGGCAGGCAAACGGCTGCTGGTGGTTTCGACCGCCGAGAGCGAGATGATCAGCGCCGATCACGCCCAACTAGTGGCGCAGATCGATCCCGAAGCGCGGTTCTTCTGGAGCCAATCGCTCGAACAAGACGAGTGGACGGGGCGCGAGCGAGCGTTGTTGTTTGCGTGGGAACAGTACGGCAAACCGTTTGTGCCGGCGGATGTCCAACCCCGCCCGCGCACGGTCAATATCATCGGCCCCTCGTTGGGATGTTTCAACGCGCCCAGCGACCTCTACGAACTTAAGCGGTTGATCACCGGCATCGGCGCCGAGATTAACCTCGTTTACCCTTACGAAGGCAGCATCGCTACCACCCCCAAGCTGGCGGAAGCGGCGGTCAACGTGGTGATGTACCGCGAGTTTGGTCAAGGTCTGGCCGAAGCGTTGGGCCGGCCCTACCTCTTCGCACCGTTCGGCGTCTTTGGCACCACCGCCTTCTTGCGCGAACTCGGCCAACTGCTCGGTATCGAACCAGCGCAGGTTGAGGCGTTCATCGCGCATGAAAAGCGCACGACCCTGCAACCGGTGTGGGATCTGTGGCGCGGCCCGCAGAGCGACTGGTTTGCCACCGTCGATTGCGCGATCGTCGCTGCGCGCAGCTACGCCGACGGTCTGCGCAGCTTCCTCGGCGACGAGCTGGGCATGAAGATCGCGTGGGTGTCGGGCCGGCCCCGCCGCGAAGACGAGCCGGACAACATCGAGATCCGGAAGCGGCTGCACGCCAAAGCGCCGGCGTTTGTGTTCGGCAGCATCAACGAGAAGATCTATCTGGCCGAGGCCAATGCCCGTGGCACCCACTACATCCCGGCCACCTTCCCCGGCCCGGTGGTGCGGCGCACAACCGGCACGCCGTTTATGGGATACGCCGGCGCGGCCAACCTGATGCAAGAGCTAGTCAACCGCTTCTACGAGACGGTGATCAACTTCTTGCCGGTCGAGACGGTCACGCCGGCAGCCGGCGGCCCGCCCAAGCCGAGCGGGGCCGAGACCATGCCGTGGACGAAGGAGGCGACCGACCGGCTGAACGCGGCGCTCGACGCGGTGCCCTACCTTGCCCGCATCAGCGCCAGCCGCTCGTTGCGCGCCGCTGCCGAGCAAGCCGCCCGCGCGCGCGGCCTGAAAGAAGTCACGCTCGAAATCATCGAAGCGGCAATTGCTCAGGGAGCCGCCTCGTGATATGCTGAGAGCGGAGCGCGGTGGTAAAGTGCATCACTGATGCGAGGATACCGAGCATTGGTGTGCATGACGCATAGCTCCAAGCGGCGACAATTCGCCTTTGGAGCACAAAACGGCTGATCACCGGCTACCAATGCCAGAGCCGGCCAGCGCTCCGCTTGACGCCACCGATCACGAGAAATGCGGAGTCTCTGCATGCATATCTTAGCCACCAACGACGACGGCATCGACAGCCCCGGTCTGTGGGCACTGGCCGGGGCCATGCGTGCCGCCGGCGCGCAGGTCAGCGTCGTTGCTCCCGCCGAAGAGCAGAGCGCGATGAGCATGGCACTGCCACCGCAAGCGAATCGCGAACTGCGCGCCATCATCCCGCCCGCCGAATTCGATGGCATGCTCGCCTTTGCCCATAACGGCTCGCCGGTCGCGTGCGTGACGATCGCTATGTTAAGCGGCGTGCTGCCACCGATCGACGCAGTTGTTTCAGGGATCAATCGCGGCCTCAACAGCGGCACCAACGTCATGCTCAGCGGCACCGTCGGCGCGGCCATGATCGGCGCGATGTGGGGCTTGCCGGCGATGGCAGTCTCACTGCAATACCGCGGCCCGGAACCCATGCCGTGGCACACCGCCGCCTACGCCGCCCAACGCCTCTTCCCGCTGCTGGCCCAGATCCGCGGGCAGGCGCCGGTCGTGCTCAACGTCAACGTTCCCCACGTCGCTTCACCCGCCGAACTGCGCGGCTTTCGCCAGACCCGGCTCTCGGAATTCTTCTTCGGCCACTACCTCGACATCGCCCTCACCCCACCCGGCCCTGCCGAGCGCGCGCAGATTGCGTTCCACTTTGCCCGCGAGCGCATCCCGGAATTCGCACTTGACACCGACGACGGCGCAGTGCTGGCCGGTTACGTCTCGGTGACGCCGTTGCGACCAATGATCGACGGCAGTCCGGTACGGTTGGAATTGCCAGACCAGTAACAACCACGGCGCGAAGTTGGCTGATCGCCCTTCGCGCCGCTTGCTTCATCGGTCAGAGAGTAGCGCATCCGCCGCCATCACCGCCGGCAAAGAAGCGCAGCAATGTACCTTGCCTCACGGCACATACGGCGGCAGACCGATGACGACAAAGGTCTGATCAGCGCGCTTCATCACCAAATATTCAAACACTGACCGCGGGGGAAATTCTTCTAGACTAGCGCCACAACACGGGCCAAACGTGAAAACGCCACCTTCAGGATCCTCCAGTTGCACACCGATCAAGAAGTAATCATCACGCCATTGCAGGCTGCTGACGATCTGCTTGACCTTGAGACACTGGTGAATGTTGCACATGCCCTGCAATAGCGCCGGATAATCGGCAGGATCAACGTTGGGGACGTAGGCGATGATCGACTCATACGAACCGCCGAATAACTCAACGGCAGCCGCATAATCACCGCGGTGCAAGCGATCAAAAAACTCAATCAAGGCTTGCTGGGCAAGCTGTTCGTCGGTAACGACCGGCGTGGGTGAAGCGGTCGCGGTTGGCGTAGGCAGCACGGTGGCAGTCGCGGTTGGCGTAGGGGGAAGCGCAACCGGTTGCGCGGTACAGGCGAGCACGTTCACGATCACTATGCCGGCCAGCATAAGGGCTATGCGCTTATTCATCGAACCCGCCTAGCACAAACAACTGATCGTTTCTAATAATGTTATATGGCTCCGTTCCTCGATAGTCAATGAGCAGCAGCGCCACATTCAACGCCATGACCCCAACCGCTTGTTTGACCTATTTTCACCTTGCCCCTCGCGCCGCGCTGTCGTAGAATAGAAAGAGTAACCGCAACAAACGCCTGCGGGCAAGGATAGAAATGTTCTATGGCTATTCGACGCATTCTCCGCATTGATGACGCCGAGGATCGCAAGATTCTCAAGATGCAGTGCCGCCCGGTCAAGCTGCCCGATCGCAATCTCAAGCAGTTGGTGGCCGATATGTTCGAGACGATGCATGCAGCCAACGGGGTGGGGCTAGCTGCGCCGCAGATCGGCATTCCGATCCAGCTCTGCATTATCGAAATTCCCGCCGAATACGAAGAGCGCCCCGACGGCAGCCTCGTTGAAGTAGCGCCAGCGGAACCGTATGTGCTGATCAATCCGCGCATCGTCAAGATGAGCGGCGAAGAGGTCATGCGCGACGAGGGATGCCTGAGCTTGCCCGGCTGGTACGGCATGGTGCCGCGCCAGACGTGGGTGACGGTCGAGTTTCAGGATCTGAGCGGCAAGCATCACCGGCTGCGCCGGGCCGACGGCTTGTTGGGTTGGGCCATCCAGCACGAGGTTGATCACCTCAACGGCATTCTCTTCACCGAGCGCATCCGCGACCTGAGCACCCTGCGCGACATCACCAAAGAGCGCGAACCACAGCCGGCAGAAGCGCAGGGCTAATAACACGGCTTTCTCCCTCCCCCAGCGGGGGAGGGCTGGGGTGGGGGCAACAGCCCCCGCTGGGGTGCCCGGCCCTGAAGGGCTAGGCTATGGTTACGAAACCCGCTGCACGGGCTGATGGCCCTCACCCCCCGCCCCCCTCTCCCACCTGACGGCGGGAGAGGGGGAGTTGCATCGTTTGCAGGCAAGGCATCGGCGAGCGAGCGGGAGCAGCGCCCCGCTCCCGCGCCGAGGGGATGAGGGTCAGATCGGATTCACCGCCGAGGGCGCGGAAAAAAGATCGCCATACCAATCATCTTTGCGTGCTTTGCGTTTACCATCTCTGCGCCTTTGCCTCCTCTGCGCCTCTGCGTTGACGCCCTCACCCTCCGGCCCCCTTTCCCACCTGACAGCGGGAAAGGGGGAGCTGCGTCGTTTGCGGGCAGGGTAGCGAGCAGGTCATTGCCTTTGAGCAAGGCATGTGACTCCCTCCCCCAGCGGGGGAGGGCTGGGGTGGGGCAACATCCCCATACCGGATCGAGAAAGGAGCAAGTAGCGATGGACGACCTCGTGCAAGCTGCGCTCTACTTTGCGGCACGAGCGCACAACGGCCAACAACGTTACGGCAGCGACTTGCCGAAACTCGTTCACCTCAGCGACGTGGCGCTAGAGGTAGCGGCGGCGCTTACCGATGAACCGAGCTATGATCAGACGCTCGCCCTCTGCTGCGCACTCCTGCACGACGTACTCGAAGACACCGGCGTTGATGAAGCAACGCTAGTTGCACACTTTGGAGCAGCGATTACCGATGGCGTGCGCGCACTAACCAAAGACCCCACACTCCCAGCGCTAGAGCGCATTCCCGATAGCCTCCGCCGGATTGTGCAACAACCTCGCGAAGTATGGCTAGTCAAGCTCGCTGACCGGATCAGCAATCTCTCAGCCAAGCCACCGGCCCACTGGTCACCGGAACGGGTCGCAGGCTACCGCTCCGAAGGTGAACTCATCCTCACCACTCTCGGCGCCGCCAGCCCGCGACTAGCGGCCCGCCTGCGCGCCAAAATCGACCAGTATGGGATACAATAATGGCGCACCGGTGCAGTCTTGCAAGCCTAGCCACGAATGAAGGCAATGTTGCTGGCTTCGCCGGTAGGGAATGGATTTCAATCCTTCCATCGGCAATGACACAGAACTACCCCATGTGGGAGGACGTGTTATGCGGATAGCGGTAGGCAGCGATGAAAAGAACTACCTCACCGATGCCCTGATCGCCGAACTAGAGCGGCGCGGGCATGAACTGATTCTCTTCGGGCCACTAGCCGGCAACAACGATCCGTGGCCCGACGTCGGGCGGGCCGTCGGCGAAGCGGTCGCCTCCGGCCAAGCCGATCAAGGGATTGTCTGCTGCTACACCGGCACCGGCGTCAGCATCGCCGCCAACAAGGTACCCGGCATCCGCGCCGCGCTCTGCCACGACGCGCAGACGGCAGCCGGCGCGCGCAAGTGGAACGATGCTAATGTACTGGCGTTGAGCCTGCGCCTGACGACACCCGAACTAGCCCGCGAGATGCTTGATGCGTGGTTTGCCACCGAATGCCCGCCGGAAGAGCAGGCGACGATCGACCGGCTGCGCGCGTTTGACCGGGTGGCTGGGGCATAGGAACCTCAGAGCGCACCGCTCCCGCGCTCCTACTGTCATTGCGAGGGCGCAACGCGCCCGAAGCAATCTCCCGCTTCAGCGCACACCATGCCTGAGGACACCGCTCCCGCTCTTGCGGGAGATTGCTTCGCCGCCGCTGGCGGCTCGCAATGACATGAGGGATGCGGGACTCGTGCCTGAGCACACCCCTCCCGTGCTCGCAGGGGATTGCTTCGCCGCCGCTGGCGGCTCGCAATGACATGAGGAGAGCAGGGGCGCACCCCAATTGTCATTGCGAGGGGGCGCAGCCCCCGAAGCAATCTCCCGCGTCAGCGAGAACGATGCCTGAGCACACCGCTCCCGTGCTCGTGGGAGATTGCTTCGCCGCGCATAGCGCGGCTCGCAATGACATGAGGAGAGCAGGGGCGCACCCCAATTGTCATTGCGAGGGGGCGCAGCCCCCGAAGCAATC
>NZ_LWQS01000051.1 GCF_001650695.1 Chloroflexus islandicus | reverse complement strand
ATGTTCTGCCCGCCCTTGAGCGCCAGCGGGGGAGGGGCAAGGGGTGGGGGCATCAGCCCGCGCAGCGGGCTTCGTAATAGTAGCCCGGCCCTTCAGGGCCGGGTGCCGGGCAGATGTTCTGCCCGCCCTTGAGCGCCAGCGGGGGAGGGGCAAGGGGTGGGGGCATCAGCCCGCGCAGCGGGCTTCGTAATAGTAGCCCGGCCCTTCAGGGCCGGGTGCCGGGCAGATGTTCTGCCCGCCCTTGAGCGCCAGCGGGGGAGGGGCAGGGGGTGGTGTTCAACGCTCTATCACTTTTGTGTTTTTTCGTGGCCATTCCGAATCATCCGCCGATCTACTTCCCGTTCACAAACGCTCGCACCAGCGCCGCAATCGCGCCGGGGCGCGGCGTCAGTGCATACGGGTCTCCTTCAATCAACCCCTCATACACCCCATCTGGCCCTAACGCAAACCGCTCGATCGCGCCGAGATCAACATCGCGCAACGACCATGCCAACCCCAAGATTTCATCAGCACTCAGATCGGTGCGGATGTGCGGGCGCAGCGCTGTGGTCACGTGCGCGGCCAGCTCGACCTGCCGCACCGGATCGTGTTCGCGAATCCGGCGGGCAATCGCCAACACGACCATCTGCTGGCGCGCTTCGCGGGCGTAGGCGCTATCGGCGTGGCGGGTGCGGCTCAAGATCAACGCCTGCGCGCCATCGAGCCGCTGCTTCCCCGCTGGGAAGTAGATCGTCGTAATCCCGTAATCCATTGTCGGGTAAGCCGGATCATAGATCGCCTGCTCAAGCTCAACCTCAATCCCGCCGATGGCGTCAACTGCCGCGGTAAAGCCGGTAAAATCAACCCACACGATATGATCAATCGGTAGGCCGAGCAGATTCGTTACGGTGCGCCGGGCGAGTTCAGCCCCACCGATGGCCGGGTTCATTTCACCGTAGACGGTTGCGCTGTTGATCCGGCCATACCCGTACCCCGGAATCTCGACAATCAGATCGCGGGGCAGCGAGAGTAGCGCCACCCGCCGCGTAGATGGCTCGATCCGCACCAGCATCACCGCGTCGGATCGCGTGGCCCAACCCTCGCCGGGTCGCCGGTCGCTGCCCAGCAACAGAATGTGAATCGCATCACCTGCCGGCAACCGAACGCCAACGGTTGGCATCAGCGTCGGCACCGGCGCGCGACCATCAATTGCCGGCAAGCGGATGGGCGTTATTGAAGCAGCCATCGCCACCTCCAACGCTACTGGCGTTGGCGATGCGACAACGGCGATCGTCTCACTGGTTGTCGCCGGTTGATCTGGCGCTGGTAAGAGTGAGGGGATGGGGGTGGGGGTGGGGAGCGCTTGGGTTGGTAACGGCGTTGCCATAGCCATCATCGCTGGCGTGACTGTGATCGCTGGCGAGGGCAATTGCATTGCCGCCACGTTCTGGCTAATTGTGATCCCTGCCAATACGACCCTACCGGTTTGAAAGCCGAGCCAGCCGGCCAGCAAGGCGAGCAGCAGAAAGAGGAGGTGGCGGATCGACCAGTTGCGTGCGGGGGGCCGTGCCGGTAGCGGCGTCGCCAGCAAGGCTGCTAGCAGTGCCTGATCGCTTCCTTCGGCCAGCTCGCGGCAAGCGGCGCACTGGGCTAAATGATCGTGCAGACGCGCTTGGGTGGTTGACCCCGAACCGGGCCGGATACCGGCGGCGAGCAGCGCGCGCGCTTCACTACAGGTCATACGAATGCCATTCGATCACCGGTCATGATTCGGATTGCGTTATGAGTTGCAGTCTCAACTCTGGCGTGCAGTAGTTTTCCTTCCGCATCCAAGAGGGTTGCTGCGCTGCCGCTTATCAATCCTCCACCAGTGACCACAACCGCGAGCAACGTTACTGTTACGGCAAGAATATAGTACCGTGTAGTATACCATTTTGCCTATCCATCTGCTATGATACAAAACGGAGCGTTCTTCGCCTTTTAGCAATGGTAAGGAGCACTTGTATGCGACGACCCCGCCGGCTTTGGTGGATCGGTGTCTTGGTCGCGATGATGAGTCTTGTGGTTCCGGTTGCCGCCGCTCCCATTCGCAACAATATCGTGAATGTCGATCAATTCGGCGATGAGAAGGATCTCCCGCCCAATCTGCTCAGCGATGAAGAGATTGAGCGGATTGATCGCTTGCAGAATGGCGCTTCGTATCCGCTTGCCATCAGCGAGATCAGTCCCGATGACGCCGCCGTATTGATCAGCTCCAATGAAGGAATTGCCTTCCTCGATATCGCCACTGGCGATACGGTGCCGGTTGATACCACGGTGTTCGACTTCCTCGTTCCGTTGCCCTTTTTTGGTTTCGGCAGCTATAGTTGGCAAGATGAGAGCACGCTGGGCGTGCTGGCAGTCAACTTCTTCGCCACCGGCAACCAAGATGCGCTCGCGGCCCTCTTCATCGACCGGTTTACCGGTTCGATCAACGCGGCGCCAGTGGCCATTCCCGATCAAAACTTTGGTTTTGTCTCGGTGGCGCCGAATCTCACCAGTTGGCTGATTCTGCGTGAACCGCCGGAAGCCAGCGAGGAGCCGCCGGCGGTGGGATCCAAGTCGTTTACCAAACGCTATACCATTGGCCTGCCTACCCCGTTGATCGCCCGCGAGTCGCGGATCGAACTGCCGGCTCGTCTTCAGCGCCGGGTCGATCTCTTCCGCCAGCAACGACCCGATCTGCTCGCCCGCTTTCTCTTCCAGCAGGAAGAGGATAGTAGTACGGTCGAAGTGACTCGCGAACCGTATAACCTCTTCCTCTATGATGTGAATACGGGCGAAGAGCGGTATGTCACGAGCATTCCCTATGCTTCGGCCCTGCTTAATGATACTTGGACGAGCGATTCGGCTCAATTGGCAATCTCGTTTTTCGGTGTCCCTGATGCCGAAGGGCGCAGCGCCTACATTGGCTCGCTCTTCTCAGAAGAGATTTATCGCGATATGACCGGCAATCTGCCGCCACGCCAGAATCCGGTCATTCAGAATAACAATACGTATGTGATCGACTTTGCTAGCGGCCAGACGCAGGTGATCCGGCCTGATGCCGCCGCCGGCGCGCCGATCCTCGAAGCGCACGATTGGGCTCCCGGCGGGCAGGCGTTGTTGATCAAGGCTCACCATCCGGCCTACCTCAAAGGGCGCACGTATCCGGTCTACTATCCGCGCTTCTCGTCGCGCACCAGCTTCCGCTTCTACGACCGCAATGGCAACGGCCAGTTCCGCTGGACGAAGACATTCGAGCATCCGATGCTGTCCGGTGGCGATGTCGTCTATGCGAGTATTGCCGATTTTGTCAGCCCCGACGAGATCATTATTCGGGGTGTGGTCGGCAGCAATCGCCATCCCTACTACTACAACCGCGTTTCCGGCGAGTTGCGCAATCTGGCCGATCGGGCCGGCTCGTACTTTAACGTAGTGGCGACCAGCAGCAGCACCCGCCAGATCGTCTTTACCCACACCTCATATACCGCGCCGCCCGATATCTACCGGCTGCGCTGGGATGGCTCCGCGCTCTACCGCTTGACATGGCAGAACGAAGAGTTGCGCGTTGAGGCCAATCTCCGCGAAGACCCGGTGACGTTTACCCTGCGTAATGGGCAGGTGCGGGTCGGTACCTTGATCCAAGCGGCTGATGCGCCCTTCCCGCCCAAGAATGTGCGCATGATCGTTTGGCAAGAGGGCGGGCCGAATGTGCCGATGCTGAATCAGTGGGCGGCCAATGTTGAGAACCCCTACGCGCTGCTGCCCTCGTTTGGCTTTGCGCTCTTGATTACGCCGGTTGCCGGTCGCCACGGTTATACGCCGGCGATCTACAATTCGCTGGTCGATAATGCCAATTTCGGCCAGATCGATATTGATGAGCAGGCCGAAATTGTGCAGCAGGCGATCACTCGGGGCTGGACATCGCGGGGCAAGGTGGGGATTACCGGCTGTTCGTATGGCGGGTACTTTACTATACAGAGTATTGTGCGCTATCCCGATCTGTATGCGGCAGCTAATCCGCAATGCGCCTTTATTGATGTGCTGAGCGAATGGCAGCTCGGCAGCGTCATTTTGCCGCCTTACCTCGAAGGGTTGCCGCCGTATAAGGCTCTCAACGAGTATATCAAAGACTCGCCGAGCTACGGAGCTGATAAGGTCAAAGCTGCGGTGCTGACCTTCCACGGCACCGACGATTTCTTGCCGATCGTGCAGAACGAAAACTTCCATCTACAGTTGGTCAATCGCGGCGTGCCGGCCCGTATGGTGCGCTTCATCTTTGAAGGTCACGGCTTGGGCATGCCCGAAAATCAGCTCTACGCTGCCCAAGAGCAGATTCAGTGGTTCCGGACGCATTTGAAATAAGGGGGATCATGCCCAGTAGGGGATGGGTTGCAAACCCATCCCCTACTGGAAGATCATTGATTACAACCATGTTTACCCGACGACCTTTCTATTACCGCCTCAGCGAAGGCATGCGCATTAGCGTGCGCCCGCACTACCTGCCGGGCCATTCGTTTCCGCCGCTGCAACGCTTTGTCTTCGCTTACGATGTGCGGATCGAGAACATCAGCCGGCGCGCCGCTCAGTTGATGAGCCGGCGTTGGACGATTTACGACTCAATCGGTGAAGAGATGGAAGTGGTGGGTGATGGGGTGGTTGGCTTGCAACCACTGCTCAACCCCGGCGATGTGCATGAGTACCAGAGTTTTTGTGTGCTCAAGTCGCCGCGCGGTTGGATGGAGGGAGAATACTATTTCCGCACCCTAGAAAATACCTACTTCACCGCGATCATCCCGCGCTTCGATTTAGTCGCTGACCCCGAATGGATCAATGACGAGGAGTGACTATCGCGGTTGCATCCGCTCCCGTTCGCGGCGGTAGGTGCGGATAAAGACGATTGCTAGCAGTGGCAACAGCCACGGCCAATCGGGCCGTTCTTCGCGCAGCAGCCGCCAGACGGCCCGCAGTTGGATCAAGAACGGAAAGCGGGCGAGTTGTACTTCGGCAATGGCTTGCAGTTGGCGCTGCCACGCCGGTGTGGTGGCCGGCGTCGATGGTTGGTTCGCTCCCAAGCGTGGGAGCGGGAGCCGCAGCGCGTCGAGCAGGCTGGCGCCAGTGGTGGGTGGTTTGTTCATAGGGGTGGATGGTTACAAGTGGCGGCAGAGGGGCAGAGCGATGTCCTGCCCCTCCGCCGTCCCTTCGTTACGCGCCGAAGAACTTGCGGTTCTTCTCGATATAGCTCTTCCACTGCTCGGGCACCGAGTCGTCGGCGAAGATCGCTTCGACCGGGCACTCTGGCTCGCACGCACCGCAGTCGATGCACTCATCTGGGTTGATGTAGTACTGATCTTCGCCCTCGTAGATGCAATCGACTGGGCAGACGGCGACGCACGAAGCGTCTTTGGTTCCAATACACGGCTCTGCAATAACGTACGGCACAGACAGCTCCTTCCTATCGGCACTGCGGTTTCCCGCGCGGTGGTTGTTTGAGTTCAGACTACTATAGACCATGGGCCGCCGTCTACCACTTTTGTACCACTTCGCCGCAAAGTTGCGGTTTCACCCGCAATGTCCGTTCAGGGTGGTAGCTGACTAATCCGGTTGGCCCGCCGGGGATTTTGCGCACGGCCCGGCGCCGGCAGAGGTCAACCTCGACTGCTGCATCGTTGCGCGCTTGGCTGTAATAGGCCGCCAGCGCCGCGGCTTCGGCAATCGTCCGTTCAGGCGGATGCTCGGCCCGGATGATCACGTGCGCGCCGTGGATGTTACGGGCATGCAGCCAAAGATCAGTTGGCCGGGCGATGCGAAAGGTCACTTCTTCGTTCTGGCGGGCGGTGCGCCCGATGTAGATTGGCAAGCCGTCGCTCGAACGCACCTGCAATGGGCGGGAGCGCGGCGGGCGGCGCCGGGTGGGTGACGGGCGCAGGTAGCCGGCCTCTTCCGCTTCGGCGGCGATCAGCTCGATGTGGGTGGCGTCATCGGCGACTGCTAGCAGCGCCAATACTTGATCCAATCCGGCTAGCCGCGCTTCGGTTTCGGCCAATCGTTCGGGCAAGATGGCGCGGGCGCTTTTGGCCTTTTCATACACCTTGAATCGCTCTTGCGCTTGTTCGACCGGCGAACGGCTGGGATCGAGCGCAATCCGCTCTCCTTCCACCACCAGTTCGGTTGCCCCCCGTGGCAATTGGTGCAGAAAGGCGAAGATCATCTCGCCTTCCCAGCGCAGCCGATCCAGCTCGTTGGCGCGGGCCAGCTCAGCCGCGATCTGTTCGCGTTGCCGCTCCAGTTGCTCGCGGCTGGCGTGCAAGCGCGCTGCCAGATCGGCCCGGCGCTGGTCGCGTCCCAACGGTTGCTGGCGAGCGGCGTAAAACGCCTCCAGCGCCGCGCTCATACTCGGCATTGCCTCGGCGCCGGGCAGGTGCAACGGGCGGTATGGCGCGTAGGCGATCGGCCCGTTCTCATCGCGCACCAGATGCGGAGCCGGCGGCTCGGCCACGATTTCACGCAGCCGGGCCGCGATGGTGTAGGCCGGCAAGCCGAGCCCCGTCGTTGGCACTGCGCCGCACGCCCGCGCCAATACTTCGCGCGCCGCCTGCGGTGAGATGCCGCGGTAAGTGTTTACCAAGGCCTTCACCGGATCATCCGGCCCCAGCATTGCTTCGATCTCGGCGGCAGTGGCTCGCAACGGATCGCGCTTGGCTGGCGTTGGCGGCAATTCGTACACCCGCCGCGGCGTGATCACCCGGCTGCTCATGCGCGGCGTCACCCGCTTGATCGCGTCGAGAATCAGGTTGTTGTCATCAACCAAAATGATATTGCTGCGCCGATCTTGCGGCTCGACGATCAGATCGCAGCGCAACAATGCCGCTTCATCCACCGTCTCATCGTCATCCAGCTCATCATCGGCTAATTCATCGGCGCTCACCGGCGGTTTGCGCGACTCCGCCGCTTTCGTTATACTGAACAAAACGACTCGCTCGTAGGGCGGTTGTTCGATCGCCACAATGCGACCGCCGAGCAGGTATTTACGCATCAAGAGCAAAAAGGGCGGTTCACCCTCAACGCCACGGCTGAGGCGCTGGCTGACCAGATGAATACGCGCTGTCTGCGCGTCAGCCGACGCCAGAAGATATTGGCGGCGGCCATGCGCGTAGACCTCTAGCCCGATGGCGAGCGGCCCAACCAAGACCACGCGCTGGATCCGCCCAAAGAGGAGCGTTGCACGCAGTTCTTCAACGACAGCCGTCAACGTCAAAGCATCAAAATACATTGTTGCACCAGCAGGTGTCAGCCCTATTGCCGGCAGGATACCATAAGATGAGCTTAGGCATGGAACAGTTGCTTAATCCGGTGTTGCACGGCAAGCCGCCGCAACCGCTACTCGTCGTGATCTCAGGCCCGTCTGGCGTCGGCAAAGACTCGGTGCTGATGCGGATGCGCGAGCTAGGGTTCCCGTTCCATTTTGTCGTGACCGCAAATAGCCGGCCACAACGGCCCGGTGAAATTGACGGCGTTGATTACCATTTTGTTTCCACCGAGCGTTTTCGTGAGATGATCGATAACGACGAGCTGCTCGAATGGGCTGAAGTGTACGGCCAATATAAGGGCATTCCCAAATTCGAGATCCGGCAGGCGATGGCCAGCGGGCGCGATGTTATTTTACGGATCAATGTCGATGGCGCGGCCACGATTAAGCGGCTCGCTCCCGAAGCGGTGTTTATCTTCCTTGCGCCGGCTTCGCTCGATGAGCTGCGCCACCGGCTGATGCTGCGCCGCACCGAATCACCCGCCGAGGTTGAGCGCCGCTTGGCGATGGTGGCCGATGAATTGGCCCAGTTACCCAATTTTGATTACGTAGTGATCAACCATGCCGACCGGCTGGATGAAGCGGTTGGCCAGATTCGAGCCATTATCAGCGCCGAAAAGGCCCGCGTCTATCCGCGCCGGGTGACGTTGTAATCTTGCCGGGCGATAGCGCCTATGGCCCGCATACCAATGAGGTTGGAGAAGAACGTATGACGATCCAAGAACGCCTTGCCAACGATCTGAAAGAAGCGATGCGCGCCGGTGATAAGGTGCGCGTGAATGCGATTCGCGCCGCTCGTGCCGCCTTGCAAGCGGCCCAGCTCGACGCGGCCAAGCAGCGGTTCGATGCCGCGCTTGCCGAGATTGAAGCCAAGTATGCCGGCGATCCGGCGGCAATGGAAGCAGCCAAGGCTGCGATCGCGATTGATAGCCACGCGGCCTTGAGCGAGGCCGAGCAAGAGGCGGTGATTGCCCGTGAAATCAAGCGCCGGCGCGATGCCGCCGATATCTATCACAAGGCCGGTCGCACCGATCTGGCGGTCGCCGAAGAGGCCGAAATCGCCGTGTTGAGCGAATATCTGCCCAAGATGCTCAGTCCCGAAGAGTTGCGCCCGCTGGTAGCCGCCGTGATCGCCGAACTCGGCGTGAGCGGCCCTGCGGCGATGGGGAAAGTGATGCCGGTCTTGCTCGAACGGTTTAAGGGGAAAGCGGAAAATCGCACCCTGAGTCAGGTTGCGCGCGAACTCTTGAGCGCGTCATAACGTTCTCGCACCCAGAGGCGCCTATGAAAGCCATCTCGCGCCACCGGCTCTCCCGCTGGCTTGTCCAACCGCACATGTTGGCGCTGTCGCGCGCACAGGCGCGGTTGGTGCTGGCGGCGCTCTTGCTCTGGGCCGGGATCTGGGCTGTGCTTACCTTTCGCCTCCCCGGCGCCAGCGGCTTGCAGGCCGGCCAGCCGAGCCCGCTCAGCATTACTGCGCCCGCCGAGGTGATCTATACCAGCGAGGTGCTGACCGCCGAACGGCGCAAACAGGCGGCCAATAACCCCGATAATCTGGTCTATTTCAACGATCCGCAGATCCCGATCGAACAGCGTCGCAATCTGTTTAGCCTCCTCGAATTGATCGGGCGGGTGCGCAGCGATCCGACCCTCGATGAGGCGGGCCGGTTGCGCGCGCTGCGCGAATTGCCCAGCGCCGATGTGCAATTGTCAGCCGATCAGGCGCGTTTGATACTCGCGCTTGATGATGAAGCGTGGTCGCTGTTGCGCACCACTATCTTGAGTTTGTACGATCGGGCTATTGAACGGTATGACTATGCCGTTGATGAGCGGGCGCTCACCCAACTGCGCGATCGGTGGTTGAGTTTTTGGCTGGCGACCACCACCCTCGATCCTGCCCAACGCGAATTGGCCCAGACCATCACCGCCGCTTTTTTGCGGGTGAACCGTACCCTTGATACGGTTGCAACCGAAGAACGGCGGGCCAATGCGGCGGCGCAAGTGGCGCCGGTTGAGGTGAAGGTGTTGGCCGGCGAGATGATCATTCGCGCCGGTGAGATTGTTACCCCGGCCCATATTGAGAAGCTGCAAGCCACCGGTGCAATGCCGCGCCCGCTCGGCTGGCCGGAATTGCTCGGCCACGGCTTGCTGGCTGCCCTGCTCAGTGCTGGTCTGTTCGGCTATTTGCGCGGTTTTCAGCCCCAACTCACCGAGCAAGCGCGGTCGCTGTTTGTCTTAGTGGGCACGATTGTAGCGACGTTGATCCTCGCCCGCATTACACTGCTCATCTACGATGCCCGCCCGATCTTTTTCCCGCTGGCGATGCTGGCGGTGGTAGCAACCGTGGTCTTCACCGGCCAGATCGGGTTCGCCGCTAGTTTGCTGGCCGCGATCGTGATGAGCGTGATGGAAGGGAATGATCTGACGCTGGCGGCGACCCTGTTTGCTAGTTCGACCAGCGCGATTTTGCTGGTGCGTCCCGCTGAACGGCTGCGATCGTTTTTGGTCGCCGGTCTGGGGGTCACGGTCACGGTTGTGGCACTGGAAATCACCTTCTGGCTCAGCCAACAAGCGATCTTTACCCTCTCTGGCTTTAGCGACTGGATGCTTACCACGGTGCTGAGCGCCATTGCTAATGGCGGTCTGACGACGATTCTCTCGTTTGGTCTGTTTAATGTCATTGGCCGGCTGGCCGGGCAGGTGACGGCGTTGCAGTTGATGGAGCTGGCCCATCCGTCTCGCCCGCTCTTGCGCAAGTTGATCCGCGAAGCGCCGGGGACGTATTACCATAGCGTCGCGGTTGGTAATCTGGCCGAGGCCGCAGCCGAGGCGATCGGCGCCGATGCGCTCTTGTTGCGGGTGGCCGCCTATTATCACGATATTGGCAAGACGATTCGCCCCGCTTTCTTTACCGATAACCAGATGGGGCGTGAGAATGTGCATGACGATCTCGATCCCTATATCAGCGCGCAGATTATCATCGATCACGTGCGCGAGGGGATCAAGATGGCACGCGCTGCCGGCTTGCCCGAACAGATCGTCGATTTTATCGCCACCCATCACGGCACCGGCTTGGTGCGCCATTTCTACCAGCAGGCTCTCCAACGCTACGACAATATCGATGAACGCGATTTTCGCTACCCCGGCCCCCGCCCCCATACCCGCGAGCAGGCGATCTTGATGCTGGCTGACTCGGTTGAGGCGACGGTGCGCGCGAAGGCCCAGCACGGCAAGTTGATCGCCAAACGCAACGGCGAGCCGGGTGAACGAACAGCGAACGGCGCTGTCACCCTCGATGAATTGGTGCAGTCGATTATTGATGCCCGCGTGCGCGAAGGCGAACTCAACGATGCCCCCTTGACCATGCGCGAGTTGGGCCAGATCAAGACGGTCTTTATCAACACATTACAATCTATCTACCACCCACGGGTTGACTATGCGCCGCCGATTGTTCGCGTGTAAAGGAGTGTTGCTGTGATGTACACTGCCGATAGCCCAATTCTGGGGCCGCAGACCGCCGCGATGGATCAGATGAGCCGCTATATCCTCAGCCGTCCGCACGGCGAGTATACCGAGAAGGATATTGCCGATGTCATCATCCCGGCGTATGTGCGCATCTGTCTGCCGGTGGGGGTTGATCCGGTGCTGGCGGTGGCACAGATGATCCACGAAACTGGCAATTTGACCAGTTTCTGGAGCCAACGCCCCCAGCGTAATCCCGCTGGAATCGGGGTGACCGGCCAGTGGCAGACGCACCAGCCGGCCAATCCGAGCGGCTGGGCCTACAATTCCCAACGCCAACGCTGGGAAGCGGGGGTAAGTTTTGCGACGTGGGCTGATGATGCGATCCCGGCCCAAATCGGGCGGTTGTTGGCATACGCGCTGCGCGAAGGGAGCGAAACGCCGCCCCAGCGCGAGCTGATCGCTAAGGCGCTGAGCTACCGGCCCTTCCCGCGTGCGTTTCGCGGCAGCGCGCAGACGATCAAGCAACTAGGCCGCGCCCACAACCCGCTGGGTGCGCAGGGGGCCGGTTGGGCCAGTCCCGGCCATAATTACGGCGAGGCGATTGCCCGGATTGCGAATCAAATCTTGGCGGTGCCGTTGTCGTAGGGGCGTCGTAGGGGCATAGCGTCGCTATGCCCCTATGACGCCCCCAACGGCAAATTCGCCGTCACATCCACATCCCAGCCGTGTTGCACCCCGGCGTGGAAGCGGTAAAACGCCGCTGCCGCCACCATCGCCGCGTTGTCGGTGCAGAGATCGAGCGCCGGCAGATGCACCGGCACATGCGCGCGCCGGATCAGCTCTTCGCGCAAGCGCCGGTTGGCCGCCACCCCGCCGGCCAGCAGGATCGCCTGCGCACCGTGCCGGCGGGCCGCGTCAACCGTTTTGCTGACCAACACATCCACCACCGACTCTTGGAAGGCGTAGGCCATCTGGGCCACAAACGGCGCATCGAGCTGCGCCGGGTCGTTGCCGCCTTTGCGCCCGCTCAGCCGCGCCGCCTGCGCTAGCCGGTCTTGCACCCGGTGCAAAACTGCGGTCTTGAGGCCGCTAAACGAGAAGTCGTAGCTGTCGCGCAGCCACGCGCGCGGCAACACCCCGCCGGGAGTAGCCTGCGCCGCCGCAGCCTGTATCGCCGGCCCACCCGGATAGCCCAACCCCAAAATGCGCGCGACTTTGTCAAACGCTTCGCCGGCGGCGTCATCACGGGTCTGCCCCAGCAAGTCATACTGGCCGTGGTCGCGAATGAGCGCCAGCAAGGTATGGCCGCCGCTGACCAGCAGTGCCACCAGTGGAAACGGCGGCGGCGGATCGCTGCCCAACCAGCCCGCATACAAATGCGCTTCCAGATGGTTGACCGCCACGAACGGCAACCCGCGCTGCCACGCCATCGCCTTGGCCGCATTCAGCCCCGTCAGCAACGCGCCGCTGAGGCCGGGGCCGTGGGTGGCCGCCACCGCATGCACATCGTTCCACCCGTTCGGTAAGGCGGCCAGCGCTGCCCGCACCACCGGCGCCAAGCTGAGAATATGCTGGCGCGAAGCAATTTCAGGCACCACGCCGCCGTACCGCTCGTGCGTCGCCATCTGTGACGCGACAATATTACTCACCACCGTGCGCCCGCCGCGCACCACCGCCGCCGCGGTCTCGTCGCACGATGTCTCAAGCGCCAAAATGGTAAAGTCGTCGGGAAGCTGATTCATGCTAACACTCGTCCGTTGTCATTGTTCACGTCATGTCGTTGCGTCGCCAGTACGGGCTCATAACCGCAGCCATCTTCGTCGAGAGCGCAGGCGCGAACATCATCCCGCTTGCCGCTCGCCAAAGATCGCGCGCCCGATCCGCACCATGGTCGCCCCTTCGGCGATCGCTGCCGCCAAATCATCGCTCATTCCCATTGACAATTCGCGCCACGTGGCTTGCGGGTAGCGGCGGGCCAGATCGTCGCGCAGTTCGCGCAACGCGGCAAAGAAGGGCCGCGCTTCATCAGGATGGGCCACAATCGGCGCGATCGTCATCAGGCCGCGTACCTCAAGCGCCGGCAACGCCAAGATACCTTCAATATCGCGCAGCAACGCGCTATAGGCGTCGCTATTCTTCAGCCCTCCCGGCGCCCAAAACCCTTCTTTACTCGCTTCGCCGCTGACATTGATCTGCAACAGAATCGGCAACCGCCGGTCACGCTCGCGGGCATGCCGGTCGAGCGTCTCGGCGAGCCGCAGACTGTCAACGGAATGGATGAGATCGAACAGTTCGACGGCCAGCTTGGCTTTATTGCGCTGAAGGTGGCCGATCAGATGCCAGCGTGGCCGTGGGCGCAGAGTCTGCAACGCGCTGATCTTTTGGTGCGCTTCTTGCACCCGATTTTCCCCCAGATCGGTCACGCCGGCGGCTACCGCTGCCGCTACCACCGCTGGCGGATGGGTCTTGCTGACCGCAATCAGTTGCACGTCCGCTGCGCTGCGTCCGGCAGCCGCTGCGGCGGCGGCAATCTGGGCTTGCACCGCAGCCAGTCGTTGGCTCAACTCGGTGTTCATGGTCGCGCTCCTCGCACATCGATCAGCAAGCGTTGCTCGATCGGCGGGTCGGGCGGCAAATGGGTGATCAACAACAAGCCGCGCCCTTCCGGCAATGGCACGCTCAACTCTAGCGGCGTCGAACCACCCGGCGGCAAGCTGGCCATCGTCGAGCTGGGTGAGCGGTAGCTCTCGCCAGTGCTGTCGCGCAGCTCAAACGCACTGATCGGCACCAGCAGATCGGCAGTGGTCAGATTCGTCACCGTCCCCTTAATCCGCACCCCATCGGCGGTCGGTTCGATCACGTCAATCGCTACCCGCACCCGCTGGCTGCTTGCGACCGGGTCGATCGGCTGGCTGCGATTGCCGGTTGCGATCTGTTGCCAAATGGCGCGGGCCGCTGCCTGCGCTTCCGGCGCCAGATTCTGCACCTCGAGTTGCGGGAGCGCGGGCAAGGGCAGCGCCGGCGTCGGTTGGCGGGCGAATTGCTCGATCAAGGCCGCTGATCGAGATTGCTGCATAAAGATACTAATACCGATCAGAAAGATGGCGCCCAAAAGACCAATTGCCCAAAACGGAATGGGCGGTGCGTCGTCGTGCATCTCCGCCGTCTCTTTATATTGGCTGCCCCCGGCAAGAGCCGCCTATGCCTTGCCCCAACCGGGGGAATGGCCCGCATCATACTCCCCTTATTGTAGCTTTAGCCGGCAAGCTTGACAAACTGGCACGGATCGCGTATATTCGCCTACTGTCATCCATTGTGGTTAACTGTTCGCAACGCAATGATGCGTCACGCTGACTCGCTCACGATTCAGCACCGTTGCGTTACGTTCAGACAACCGCAGGAGACGGCAGATTACCGGTTTGAAGTCAAGGAGAAATCGGTTATGAAGCGTTCGATCAGTCTCTTGTTGCTGGTCGGTATGCTGGCCTCGATGCTCGCCGCGTGTGGCGGCGGCCAGCAGGCCCAGCCCACGGCGACGCCGCAGCCGGCGACGCAGGCGACCGCGGCCCCGGCGCCGACGGCAGCCCCGGCCCCGACGACCGCAGCCCCCGCTCAGGTGATCAAGATTGCCACCCAAAGCCCGTTGTCGGGCGGCCAAGCGGCGCTTGGCACCGGTATCAAGAATGGCGCTGAGCTGGCGGTGCGGCAGTTGGCCGGCCCGCTGGAGGCGCTCGGCTTTAAGGTGGAACTGGTGCCGTTCGACGATCAGGCGAAGCCGGAAGTTGGTTCGGCCAACGCCAAGAATATCGTGTCGGATCAGGACATCCTCTGCTTGGTTGGGCACCTCAATTCGGGTGTGGCGCTGGCCTCGCTGCCCGACTACAAGAATGCCCGCCTGCCGATGATTTCGCCGGCCAACACCAACCCGAACATCACCGAGGGCGGCTATGAAGTGGCCTTCCGCGTGGTCGGTCGCGACGATGTGCAGGGTGCGGTGGCCGAGAAGTTCGCCCGCGAAGAGCTGAAGGTTAAGTCGGTCTACATCATCCATGACACCACTGCCTACGGTCAGGGCGTGGCTGAGTTCTTCCGCCAGTCGGCCATCGCCAATGGCTTGCAGGTGCTCGGCTTCGAGGGCACCGAAGAGAAGAGTGACTTCTCGGCCATTCTGACCCCGATCTTGGCGGCTAACCCCGACCTGATCTTCTTCGGCGGCATCTACGATCAGGCTGGCCCGCTCTTCCGGCAGGCCCGCGACCGCGGCATCACCGCCCAGTTCATGGGCCCCGACGGTCTTGAGGCCGAAGATCTGGTGAAGCTGGCTGGCGATGCCGTGGACAAGATGTACTACACCACGGTGGCCGCTCCGGTGAGCCAGTTCCCCGATGCGGCGAAGTATGCGCAGGATTATCAGGCGGCCTACGGCAGCCCGGCGCCGGCCTTCTCGGCGCAGGCGTATGATGCTGCCGGCATCTGTCTGACCGCGATCGCCGATGCGGCGAAGGCGGCTGGCGGCAAGCCGACCCGCGAGCAAGTGCTGGCCGCGGTCAAGGGCTTGAAGTCGTACAAGGGCATTACCGGCACCTACACCTTTAGCGCGAAGGGTGACCCCAACCCGGCGACCTACTTCGTGTTGCAGGTGAATGCGGCGAATTGGAACGACAACAAGCTGGTGACCCGGCTTGAGATTGCGCCTCCCGGCGAGGCTGCGACCGGTGGCGCGGCTGAGTTCGATCTGGCGGCGCTGGCGGCCCAGTTGGGTCCAGTAGCTAGCCGGCTCGGCACCGTCAAGATTGCGACCCAAGGCCCGCTGTCGGGTGGCCAAGCGGCGCTCGGCACCGGTATGAAGAACGCGGTTGAGCTGGCGGTCGAGCAGCTCAATGCGCAATTGGCGCCGCTGGGCGTGAAGTTCGAGGTCGTGCCGTTCGATGATCAGGCGAAGCCGGAGGTGGGTTCGGCTAACGCCAAGAATATCGTCTCGGATCAGGACATCCTCTGTGTGGTTGGGCACCTGAATTCGGGTGTGGCGCTGGCCTCGCTGCCCGACTACAAGAATGCCCGCCTGCCGATGGTCTCGCCGGCCAACACCAACCCGAACATCACCGAGGGCGGCTACGAAGTGGCCTTCCGCGTGGTCGGTCGCGACGACGTGCAAGGCTCGGTGGCCGAGAAGTTCGCCCGCGAAGAGCTGAAGGTCAAGTCGGTCTACATCATCCACGACACCACTGCCTACGGGCAGGGTGTGGCGGAGTTCTTCCGCAAGGCGGCTGAGGCCAACGGTTTGCAAGTGCTTGGTTTCGAGGGCACCGAAGAGAAGAGTGACTTCTCGGCCATTCTGACCCCGATCTTGGCGGCTAACCCCGACCTGATCTTCTTCGGCGGCATCTACGATCAGGCTGGCCCGCTCTTCCGGCAGGCCCGCGATCGCGGCATCACCGCCCAGTTCATGGGCCCTGACGGTCTTGATTCGGACGAGCTGGTGAAGCTGGCTGGCAACGCGGTGGATAAGATGTTCTACACCTCGGTGGCCGCGCCGGTGAGCCAGTTCCCCAAGGCGGCGAAGTATGCGACCGACTATCAGGCCGCGTATGGCGAAGGCGCGCCGCCCTTCTCGGCGCAGGCCTTCGATGCCGCGAATATCTGCGCGGCTGGCATTCTGTCGGCGGCCATAACCGCTGGCGGCAAGCCGACCCGCGCGCAGGTGCTCGAGGCGATCCGCAACCTGCCGCCCTTCCCCGGTATTACCGGTACGTTCAAGTTCAACGCCAAGGGTGACCCGACCTCTGCAACCTACTTTGTGTTGCGTGTCAACGCGGCTGATTGGAACAAGAACGAGTTGATCAGCCGGCTGGAGATTGCGCCGCCGCAATAAGGCGATCGGTTGTCCGTACCGCACATACGCGAGAGCTACCCTCTCGCGTATGTGCCCACTACTTTGTTCGGAGCATGCATGGCTGTCGATGCAACGGTTGCCCCCACGACTGCTCGCCGCTCGCTCGGTGAAGTGCTTGGGGTTGTGTTTGGCCCGGTCGGTCAGTTGCTGGCATTCATTGTCGGAAGCGCCGCCAGTCTCTCGCTGATCGTCGTTGTGCTCGCCCTGATCCTTTCTCCCGCCCAGCCCGATATGATGCAGCGGGTTCTCATCATTCTGCCGCAGGTCATTATTGACGGCTTGGTGCGCGGGTTTCTCTTCGCCACCATCGCGCTTGGCTATACGATGGTCTACGGCGTGCTTGAGTTTATCAATTTCGCCCACGGTGAAATCTTTATGATCGGCGGCGTGGTTGGCGCCACCGTGAGCTTTTTGCTCGTGAGCGCCGGTACGCTGGAGAGTGTTCCGCCACTGGTCTTCGTGTTGCTGGTCATATTAGTGGCGATGGCATTTTGCGGCATACTGGCGGTGACGGTGGAACGAATTGCCTACCGTCCGTTGCGTAATGCGCCGCGGTTGGTGCCGTTGATTTCGGCGATCGGGATGTCGCTGATTTTGCAAGACCTTGCCCGCTTGGTGATGACCAGCACGCCGCTGGGGTTTAATGCCCGCTACCAGACCCCGAATTTTGGCCAGCCAATTCAACTGTTTACGATGGAAGTCGGTGAGCGCAGCGTGCCGGTGATCCTGATCCCGCGCGACTTGATCTTTATTGTGGCCGCGACCATTATGCTGGTCGTGCTGAATTATGTGGTTAATGCCACTAAGCTGGGCAAGGCGATCCGGGCCACGGCGCAAGATATGCCGACGGCGAGCCTCATGGGGATTGACGTTAACCGGATTATTGCGCTGACCTTCTTGATCGGTGGCGCCTTGGGCGGTGCGGCTGGCGCGCTGTTTGGCTTGCGCATCGGGACGGTGAATCCGTATATGGGATTGATCCCCGGCCTCAAGGCGTTTACTGCCGCCGTGTTGGGCGGGATCGGCAACATCACCGGCGCAATGGTCGGCGGGGTTGTGCTTGGCTTCCTTGAGGCGTTTGTGGCGGCCTATTTGTCAATTTTCACCGCCGGCAACTTCTCTGGCGCAGCCTATGCCGATGTGGCCGCGTTTAGCATTTTGATCTTGCTCTTGATCTTCCGGCCTTCCGGTCTGCTCGGTGAGGCGACCACGCAGAAGGTGTAGCTTATGACTACGAGCACTTCGTCGCAAAGCCTCTGGCAACGGGTGACTGCGCCTCTGAGCAGCGGGCCGGCGGCGTATGGGTTTTTGGCCCTCTATGTGCTGGCCTGTTCGGTGTTGCTCTTGACCAATCCCCGCACCGAGTTGAGCACCGACATCGTCTTTGTGCTCTTTATGCTGTCGATGTTGGTTGCCTACCGCTCGCGGGTGGCGGGTTGGTTCAAGGTGGTCTTGGGGGTGGTTGCGCTCGGCGTGGTATTGCCCTACTTTGGCACCCTGAACCCGTTTTACATCGATGTTGCGACGCAGGCGGGCATCTTTACCGCGCTGGCTTTGGGGTTGAATGTGGTGGTGGGTTTTGCCGGCCTGCTCGACCTTGGCTATGTGGCCTTCTTCGCGGTCGGTGCGTATGCGTGGGGTATCTTTAGCACTCCCCAGATCTCTGAGATTAATCCGGCGTGGGGCCCGGTTGATCCAGTGATGTTCTACCCCTTCCTCATCATCGGTCTCATTCTAGGTCTGATTACCGGTGTGTTGCTTGGGTTGCCGGTGTTGCGCTTGCGCGGCGACTATCTAGCGATCGTGACGCTCGGTTTCGGCGAGGTGATCCGGGTGGTGGCGAATAACCTCGACCGCCCGATCAACATCACGAATGGATCGCAGGGTATCCGTGCGATCGAACGTCCCCCGCTGATCATCGTTGACCAAATTCGCAATCTGGGGATTGTGGCCGATGATAACCGGTTGTACCAGCTCTTCTTCTATTATTTGGTGCTGATAATTGTGCTGCTGACGGTAATCGTCGTGGCTCGGCTCAAGCATTCCCGGATTGGCCGCGCATGGGAGGCGATCCGCGAAGATGAGGTGGCGGCGGTTGCCCAAGGTATTCCGCGGGTGCGGATGAAATTAATGGCCTTTGCGATCGGCGCGTCGTTCGCCGGGGTGATGGGGGTGGTGTTTGCCTCTAAGCAGCTCTTTATCAACCCGCCGACCTTCGACTTGTTGCGCTCGATCAATATTTTGGCCATGGTGATCCTCGGCGGGATGGGGTCGATCCCCGGCGCGATGTTGGGCGCGATTATCGTGACCATGCTCGATTTGCAAATCTTGCCGCGCATTGCCGCCGTGTTGCGCGAAGCGCAAGCGGCCGGCGCGCCGATTCCGCGCCAGTTTGATCCGACCCAGTATCAACGCCTGCTGTTCGGTTTGCTGCTGGTGGTCATGATGATTTTCCGCCCAGAAGGGTTGTGGCCTGATGAGCGCCGGCGCGAAGAACAGCACGAGGTTGAGATCGCCGATGAAGAGCTGGAAGCGGATAAGGCCGCCAAATAAACCGGCGCCGATTCAGGGAGATGACGCATGGCGCTTCTCGAAGCTACAAATATCACTAAGATTTTCGGCGGCCTTGTGGCCGTGAATGATGTGACGTTTACGGTCGAACCGGGCAGTATTGTGAGCGTGATTGGCCCCAATGGCGCCGGTAAGACGACCTTCTTTAACGTGTTGACCGGTATTTATAAGCCCGACAAAGGTCGGGTGGTCTTTGCCGGGCAGGATATTACCGGTTGGCGATCGGATCAGATTGCGGCCCTCGGCATGCGGCGCACGTTCCAGAATATTCGCCTCTTCGGCAATATGACGGTGCTGGAAAATGTGTTGATCGGGATGCATGTCCATTTGCATGCGTCGATCTGGAGCATTATCTTCCGTGGCCGGACGATGGTGCGCGAAGAGGCGAAGGCGCGGAACAAGGCGCTCGAATTGCTCAGCTTTGTCGGTATTGCCGATAAGCGCGATGAATTGGCCAAGAATCTGCCGTACGGCGATCAGCGCCGGCTGGAGATTGCCCGCGCAATGGCCGGCGATCCGAAGATTATCTTGCTCGACGAACCGACTGCCGGCATGAATCCGCACGAAACTGCCGAAGCGACGCAATTGATCCGGCGCTTGCGTGATGAGCGTGGGATTACGGTTATCTTGATCGAGCACGATATGCGGCTGGTCATGTCGATTTCCGAACGGATTTCGGTGCTCGATTATGGCAGCAAGATCGCCGAAGGCGATGTACAGGCGATCCGCACCAATCCGCGCGTGATCGAAGCGTACCTTGGCAAGGGTGCTGCTGGCCAAGCGGCATAAGGATGAGGGTCAGCAATTGATCTGGATCGGTATATCGTTGCGGTTGTCATGCCGCAGTCATACAGTAAAATGGCTGCGACGGAAGATTGAGGATATGCATGGCCCTGCTTGAATTGCAGAACGTTCATACCTATTACGGCAAGATCCATGCCCTTAAGGGCATCTCGATGACGGTCGAAAAAGGCGAGATCGTCACCCTGATCGGCTCAAATGGCGCCGGCAAGAGCACAACCTTGCGCACGATTTCCGGCTTGCTTAAACCGCGCCAAGGGCAGGTATTGTTTAATGGGAAGCGCATTGACACCTTGCCGCCCCATGAAATTGTGAAATTGGGGATTGCCCAGTCGCCGGAAGGGCGCCGGATTTTCCCCCGCCTAACGGTGCTGGAAAATCTTGAGATGGGGGCATTTCTCTACAATACGCGCAGTCCAGAGTATCAGGCTGATCTTGACCGGGTGCTGACGCTGTTTCCCCGCTTGCGCGAACGGGTCAGCCAAAAAGGCGGTACGTTGTCAGGTGGTGAACAGCAAATGCTGGCCATTGGTCGCGCCTTGATGACCCGTCCGCAGGTGTTGCTGCTTGACGAACCGTCGATGGGGTTGGCGCCGGTGCTGGTTGAGCAGATTTTCGAGATTATCCAGACGATTAATCAGCAGGGCACCACTGTGCTGTTGGTGGAGCAGAATGCGTTGCAGGCGCTCTCGATCGCGCATCGCGGGTATGTGTTGCAGAGCGGCGAAATTGTGCTTGAAGATACTGCTGCCAATCTGCGCGATAACGAAATGGTGCAGAAAGCGTATTTGGGGTTAGAATAGGACAACGGACAACGAATAGGATAACGAATAAACGAATAGGACAACGAATAGGATAACGAATAGGATAACGAATAAACGAATAGGACAACGAATAGGATAACGAATAAACGAATAAATGATGGATGGCCATGCACAGTGAGCTGTGCATGGTCATCTTTTGTTGTGAGGAGATGAGCGGCACAAAGGTTATGATCTTGGCCGGCGATGACGGTGTTGCAAGATCTTTTGGGGAGGAAACAGGCGTTTCCATTCGAGTCTGTGCCGGCCAAAGTTAAACAGGAGACATACGTTGCAGTCTGAGGCGGCGAAGTATTTCAGGCATTGCGCGATCTCGTCATTGGTCAAGGGGTAGAAGTGCGCTTTGTATTCCACGAGTAGCACGTGTTCAACGCGGTGATCGGGCCGGTACACGGTGACAAGGTTCCCGTGCTGATCCATGACTGGCAGGCGGGGTTCGTACTCAGATGCGAACCCGCGCATGCACAATTGTTGGTGCATCGCCCGATGGTAAACGGCTTCGCGGTGGCCGGGGTCAACCTCGTTATGCACTGCCATTGCTATGCCGATAATAGCGTAGGTTAAACCGCCAAGTTGATCGTCGATGCATTGTGACATACCGTTGTGCTCCTCTGCCGCTGTGCTTCGTGTGGTTGCTGGCTGCCGTTGCGCTGGCTTCCATTGAGTCGTCTCTACTATGAATACTGCGCGAAAAGGGCGATGGTAACGCGGAAGTTGTGGGCAGTTTTCATGCGGCGAGCGAGCCGCTGAGTTAGCAGAGGATGGAGTGGTGCGGAGTGATCAAAAGAACATCCCCTGACCAATTGGTCAGGGGATTGAAGTGGAGCGGGAGACGGGACTCGAACCCGCGACATTGTGCTTGGGAAGCACACACTCTACCAACTGAGTTACTCCCGCTTGATTGCGAGTGATAGTATAGCACGCTCGCGGCTAGCTGTCAATCAGGGAACGAGGCGATACCCTACACCCCATTCGGTCAACAAGAGTTGCGGCTGGCGCGGATCAAGCTCGATTTTGCGTCGTAAATGCCAAATATAGACTTTGAGGTAATCGTTGTCGCGTGCCTGTTCGTTGCCCCACACAGCGCGCAAAAGCTGCTCGTGCGTCACGACGGTGCCGACTTGTTCGGCGAGCACTTGCAACAACTGATACTCGGTCGGGGTCAGATCGATCAACTCGCCGCGCACCCGCACCTCGCGCTTGCGCTGATCAATGCTCAGCACGCCGTTGCCGGCGGTGAGCAGGCGATTAACCGGCGGCACGCGCCGGAGCAGCGCTCGTATCCGGGCCAGCAATTCATCGTAGTTGAATGGCTTGGTCAGATAATCGTCGGCTCCTTGATCAAGGCCGGTAATGATGTCTTGGGGCATTGTTTTCGCGGTCAGCATCAGGATCGGCGTAGTAGCAAACTCGCGCACCCGCTGGCAGACGGTCAAGCCATCAAGATCGGGCAGCATAATATCGAGGATCATGAGGTCGGGCCGTTGTTGGCGCACCATTGTGATCGCTTCGAGACCGCTGATCGTTTGCAGAACCCGGTAGCCTTCTTGCTCGAGCCGGACGCGCACCAATTCTTGCAAGCCGTTGTCATCATCGACAACCAATATCGTTTGCTGCTGCTCCATAGCGATTACCCCGATGTCAATTGTGCCCATTGTTATTGGCTGCCGCCGGCTGGCCGGAGTTCAGTAAAGCGGGCGGCAATATCGGTAAAGGTGAGTTCACCGATATGTACGTAGCGGATCTGGCCATCAGCCGTGATGAAGAAGCTGGTCGGCAAGGGAAACACTCGATAGGCTTCGGTGATCTTGCCATCAACATCAAGCGCGATCGGATAGGTCACACCGTATTGGGCTAAAAATGCCGCTACTCCTTCGATGGTTTGGCCTTGCACGCGCTCATCATCGGTCAGATTCACGCCGATGACCATCAACCCTTGGTCGGCAAACTGCTCGTAGGCCTGTTGCAAAGCGGGCAGTTCGCGTTTGCATGGTTCGCACCATGTGCCCCAGAAATTGACTAAGACCACTTTACCGCGATACTGGGCCAGTTCGATCGTACCGCCGCGCAACTCCGGCGCCGTAAAGTTGGGCGCCGGACGGTTGACCTCACCCATTGCCTGACCGCTGATGGTGTCGCGGTTGGTGAACATCCAGACAGCAGCTACCAGACCCACCGCCAGAAAGGCAAAGATGAAGGCGTTGATGGCTTCGCGCTGGCTGAGGCTACGCCGCGCCGGCGGTTGCGCCGGCTTGATCAACCCTTGGCTAATATCGTACTGTCGCCGGCGTTCGGGGTCGCTCAGCACCTGATAGGCGCGTTCGAGTTCGGCCAACCGGTTGCGCGCAACCGCTTGCAATTCATCGTCAAGCTCGGCGAGGCGATCGGGCGTGTACCGCTGCCGTTGCTGTTCGTAAGCAGCCGCAATCGCTGCTTGATCGGCGTCTGGGTTGATCCCCAGCAGACGATAATAATGGAGCCCGTTCATCTCTGCCATTGTAACATATCCTTAGTGATGTGTTTAGTTGTCTTATTGACTGTGTTCGTTGATTAATATTTGCGCTTGCAACTGTAAACCCGGATTGACCCCCGGAATCGACAACACCAGCCGCCATTGTTGCAGGGCGCGCTCGGTTTGGGGCGGGTCAACGGCGATCAAGCAGATGCCGTGCGAGAGCAAGACGCGCGCATCTTGCGGCGCAGCGCGCAACGCTTGTTCGGCCTCGGCCAACCCCTCTTGGGCGCGTTGCGGATTGCCGGTATCAAGGCCGTAGTAGCAGAGGCTGGCGGCAATATCGGCCCGCACGACATCATTGCCCGGTTGCAATTCCAGCGCCTTGCGGTAGGCATCGACTGCCTCAAGCCAGCGCGGCAGCCGCTCTTGATAGATGCGCTGCGTTTCGGCATCGCCAGTTGCGAGTTGCTCCCGCACGTAGACGACGCTGTCAAACAGCGCATTGCCGAGGTTAATCCACGCATTAGGATTATCAGGCACTTGCGCGACCACCTGTTGCGCTGCAATCACCTGCCCATCGAATTGGGTCAAGACTTCGCGCAAGGTCGGCGTGGGTGGCACGATGGTGGCGGTGGGGGCAGTGGGTGCGTTAGCTGCCGGTGCTACCACCATTGTACTGATCAGCGTGCCAAGCACAATACTAAACGTTGCAGCGGCTACGATCAGCGATGGCAGGAGCCAGACCGGTTGGGCTTGCGTTGCTGTCCGCCCGCGGCGTGGCGCGTCTCGCCGTGACTGCGCGCTCAGGTATGGTTGCGGATTAAAATCCGGCGGTCGCTCTTGCCGGCGCGCCGGCGGCAGCGGGCGAAAATCGATCAGCTCGTCATCATCGGCTGGCGGCGGTGGCGCCGCAGCTTTGGCGCCAGCCGCTGGCGGCGCTGGCCGCAGCGTTTCGTGCAACTGCCGGTCATACTCGGCCCGGCGCTGCGGATCGCTCAAGACGCTATAGGCGCGTTCGATCTCGTCGCGCCGCCGCCGCGCGAGTTCCACTAACTCATCAGCCGCGCCTTCGAGCCGTTCGGGTGCGTAACGTTCGCGTAAGCGTTCGTATGCCGCCCGAATCGCTTCAGCATCAGCTTTGGGGTGAACTTGCAAAAGCTCGTAGTAATCAGCCATCGCTCTCACAACAACGGCCGCGATCGGCAGCCAATCAGGCTGACCACCAACCGCGACCGTCCCATAATCATCGCTCGCTATTGACTGTCCAGAACGGCGTCATGACCGCAAGGCCAGCTGTCATCATACGTGTCCCGATGGCACTTGGTTAACGTCCAATCCCGCGCCAGCCCAATTGCGCCGCCAATTCGGGCAACGCCTTGGGCAGGCGCACGCGCACCCCCGCCAAGGCTAGGCTACCCTCAAGGTAGCGCCGCACCAGCGCGATGGCGCCGCCGATAACCATCAGAATGACGCCTACCCACACCAAGACCACGAGTGGTTTGACGCTCACGGCAATCACTGCTTTGGCTGGCACGACCGGCAAGTTATCGAGACCGGGGCCGCTGCCTTCCAGCAACACCATGCGGTTGGTGGGGTCAAGTTCGCGCAGATGGAGGGTATGGCCGCCGGGGAGCGTCACCGGGATAAATTGCAGCTCGCTCTCGTTGGTGGCAGGGTTGACCACCACCTCGATCCGTGGCTCAACCTCAATTGTTTGTCCCTCGTAGATGACCTCCACTTTTGCGCCAACCTTGGCTTCGCCACGCATCATGGCATCGCGGTCAATATTAAAGCCGCGGAAGGTCAGTGTATAGGGCCCCATCTGCACGCTCTGATCAACGCCGAGCACCGGGCGGGCCGGGTCACGCTCAGGATCGTAGCCGGCCGGCGAAATATAGAGATCGTGCCAGAGATAGCTGTGGATCGAGGGCGTCTGCATGGTAGCGCCCATCCGCTGATTGTAATAGAGGTAGGGTTGGGCCGAGAAGGTGCGCGAGCCATCGCTGACGGTCAGATCGAGCACGCCGCGCTGCTGGTCGTCGAGTTGGTAGCCGTTGAAGATAAACTCATAGCCGAACAGGCGGGCCGACTCGCCGGGGGCAAGGGTCAGGCGGGTATCGGGGGTGGCGTAGGCCGAGGAAGCGACCATACCGAGCGCCATCACGGTAAAGCCAAGGTGAGCGAGGTAGCCGCCAATCCGCAGCCAGCCGCCGCGGAGCGTGCGTGCTAGCATCAGCAAATTGGTGCCGAAGGCGAAGGCGCCGCCGGCGACGTAGGCCAGCGACAGCACATCGCGCACGTCAATGATAATCGCGACAATGGCGGCAATCACGGCCAAGGCCGCTGGCCAGCGCAAGGCGCGCAGCAAATGGCTCAGGTTCGCGTCACGCCAGCCCAACAAGGGGCCGATGATCAAGAGCACAATCGCCACCACGCCGAGCGGCGGCACGGTGCGCTGGTAGAAGCTCGGCGCTAGCGAGAAGCGGCCATCTTCAAACGGCTGGGCTTGCGGGTTCATGAGGGTGCCGTCATCGAGCTCGAAGTAGCGCCCCATCCACTCTTGCAAGGTATGGCCGACGCCGGGAATAGCCGAGATGACCGGCATCGACGTGCCGATCCCCACCACCAGCGCGGTCATGACAATCGTGATGATCGCCAGCACGAAGAAGCTGTCGCGTGAGAAGAACTTCTCGCTCAGCGGACGGGCAGGAATATCGTTCCAGCGCATAATGAGCGAGATGACCGCAACCGCAAGCAAGGCGATCTGAAAGCCGACCAACCCTTCAAAAATCCCCTCAGCGATAAACGAATGCACCGAAAAGTTGGCGTACACGCCGCTGCGGGTCATGAAGGTAGCGTAGAAGACGGTAATATAGGTGGCGACACCCAAGATCAGATTGGTCTTACGCAAGCCGCCGTGGGTGCGTTGCACCAGCATCCCATGGATCAGCGCCGTCAGAATCAGCCACGGCACCAGCGACGAGTTTTCGACCGGATCCCAGCCCCAATAGCCGCCCCAACCGAGCGTCTCGTAGGCCCAATAGCCGCCGAGCAGCAGGGCCAAGCCCAAAAACGCCCATGCCGAAAGCGTCCACGGTAAGGCGCGCTTCACCCACGTATCGTAATCGCGCCGCCACAGAGCCGCCAGCGCAAAGGCAAAGGGGATCATGGCCAGCGCATAACCGACAAACAGGATCGGCGGATGGATAATCATCCAGAAATTGTGCAGCAGCGGGTTGAGGCCGCGCCCATCAGTGGGGGTGAGTGCGGCGCCGGTCGAAGGATCAACCAGAGGCTGGAACGGGTTGAGCACCAGCACGAACCCGATTAGCGCCGCTTGAATAGCCATCACCACCAGCAGCACATACGGCTCAAAGTGCTTGGTGCGGCGCACCAGCAACACGCTCGCGATCGCCCCCCAGAGCAGCCAGATCATAAAGCTGCCCGGCTGCCCGGCCCAACTGGCGGCAATCGTAAAGAAGAACTCCAGATCACGTGAACTATAGTTGTACACGTAATCGAGATCGAAGCGGCGGGCAATAAACACCGTAATCAGCAGCGTCCACGACATCAGCACGCCGGCCAGCGCGGCGTACACGCCAAACCGGGCATAACTGAGCGCAGCTCGCTGCCCGCGCAGCACGAGGCCATAGCCAATCGTTGCCAGCAAGGTCATGCCAAGGCTGGCCATGAGCAAAAACGTACCGAAGAGATACATAGCAACTCTTTCCAGCGGTCGTTGTCTCCGACCGAGTATCCAGTGGTGCTGGCCGGCTGGCGCTTATGGCTTCGCTTGATTCATCTCTTGATATTTCGACGGGCACTTGACGAGCAGGTCATCGGCCATAAAGGCCTGCTCGGCCTGATCGTAGCGCCCAATCGCTACGATGCTAATCGCCTGCTCGAAATTCGCCGGGCGCGGATCATCAGAGATGACCTTAATCAGCTTGCCGTTTTCATCTTGCAGCATAAAGGTAAACCGGCCTTGGGCATCCATCTCGCCGGTGCTGCCGAGGAAGCCGGCCAGTTGCACGCTGCGCGTGCTGCGCATCGCCTCATCAACGCTGGTGGTATAGGCGCGGAACCCGTCTTGGAAGCCGAAAAAGCCGTAGACAACAGCCAACATGATGATGCCGAGGCCGACAATGTGCAGCGGCTTGATGGTCAAACCGCGGCGAACTGGAGTAGTTGCGACTGCCATACGATCACCTTTACTACATGTACATCCTAGGTCTGGGCTGCGGTGCGCTAACCCTACAGGTTACCGGCGCTCGACCGGCTCGCCGGCCTCGCGCACCCGGTTGACGGTTGCGGAAGGCGTTGAGGCATCGTTGTGTTCGCGCTCACGTTCCAATTCACGGCGCAACGCGCGCGCAGCGGCATCGATCCGCCACAAGTAAATAAAGATCGCAATCCAGACTGACAACACGGCAGCGGTTGCCACCAAAATAGCTGCGTTATCCATAGTTATGCCCTCCCGCGTTGCGCTACTGCCCACTGCACATTCAACACCAGTGAACGCACTTGCAACATCCAGAAGAAGAGTGCGGTAAAGCCAAGGTTCGCGGCAAGGAAGGTGTACAGCGTCCGCCGGTTTTCGAGGAGTTGGGTGCCCGGCGCTTCCATATTGAGCCGCACCGCGCCAGTTGCCTCATCGTATTCCTCAAGGCCCAATTGGAACCGCGAACCGGGGAACTCAGGCCGCGCTGCCATCCCGCCATCGACGAGGTCGAGGCTCGGATACAGGATGGCCTCTTGCTGCAAGCCCGGCGTGCTCACCTTCACTTCGGCGACAATCAGATTGCCTTGCCGCTCAAGACCGAGCAATTGCACCTTTTGGTCGCCGATCAGCCCGACTTTGCCCACCTCAAGCACCACGCCATCGCAGTTGCTGCCTTGGATGAAGGCGCAGTTAGGGTGCAGCGTGCTATCGGCGATGCGCGGCGCGACGAAGAAGAGGAACGGCATCGTGACAAAGGCGAAGAGCGAGTAGACGGCGCTGAGTTGCCGCCGCCGGTCAACATCATCGATCGCGGCGCGCAGCGCAAACAGGGCAGCGTAGATCAACAAGAGCACGAAGATCGAAGTCTGGCGCGGATCCCAATTCCAGAAGATGCCCCATGCCACCTGCGAGAAGATCATACCAGTGACGGTGGCGAGAATGGTGAAGAGCAAGCCAGCTTCAGCCGCTGCCACCGCGATATGATCGTCCCGCTCGCGTCGCCGCCAGAGGTACAATCCGCTAAAGATCGCCGAGATCGTAAAGGCAACGACACTGACCCACGCCGTCGGCACATGCACAATCACAATTCGCCCGGCTTCGCCTAGCCCTTCATACTGCGGCACAATCAGAAAGGTAGCAATGATCACGCCGGCCATCCATACGCCTATGCCGATCTTTGCCGCTTGCGCGAGCCGTTGCATCATGGCAACCTGCCTTCTAGCCCATAGGGTTGCAAACGATACATCTTTGACGCATCATACAACGTTGTTGCTTTAAAAGCAAGGAATATTGGCAACAGATTGTTTGCCGGTTCGCCGGCAGCCGGTGATGCGTCGCTTGAACCAGCCTCAAGCGATCATAATATAGTAAGCCTTAACCATTGTATCATGATTGGTGCGTGTCATGACGGCGCCTGATCCGCACGCGATAAGATCGCAATGCTATGCTGATCATACCGGTTGGGCACGGCGGCTGATTACACAATATGTCGCTTCTCCATGATGAAATGGTACCAGCGCGCCGCCACGCTCAGCGCCAAGTAGAGGACTGACAAGCCGGCCACCGCGCGGCCAATGATCCCCTGTTTCCACAGCCAATCTAGCGCTAGCGCCATGCAGATCGCGGCGAGCGGCAGCATAAAGAAGACATGTTTGAGAATCATGTCGGCGATTGTCCAGTTGACCAGCGAGTAAAGGATCAAGATCGCCCACCAAGCGATGAACAAGCTATGCCCCCGCCGCGCCGCCAACCATGCCAGCACGGCACCACCCACGATCAGCGCGATGCCAACCCATGTAAGGTGGTTAAGCATAAATGCGCCATCAATCGCGGGGGTCGGCAAGGGCAGCGCCTCGGCCCGGCTGGCCCGCCGCGCCAAGGCCGAGCCGATGACCGGCAAGGTTTCGGCCACGATGACTGGCACATACCAGATATGGTAGATGAAGAATGCTGCCGCTTCGGCAATGACCATTCCGAGCAGGGCCAGCCTGCCGCGTTGCATGGCGTGGTTCTCGCGCCGGATCAGCTCGATGAGGGCATAGATGCCCATCATCGTAAACGCCATAATGCCGACGACGGTGTAGGTGAGCATCGCAAGCGTCGCTGCTGCCGCCACCCCCCAGAGCGCGCGCCGATCAGTGGGGTGATCGTAGGAAGCCAGCACTGCCGCAATCAGGACTAATGCGCCCCACAAGCCCAGTTGGGTTGGCCAATTGCCCCACGAGATTAAGAAGTAGGGCATCAAGAGCAGATGGTAGCAACCTGCTGCGGCCACGGCAATTTCCGGCCTGCCAAACAGGCGGAGGGCAATATAGGCGATGAGCAGGCTACGCGAGACATCGAGCGCCGTATTCAGCACATTCGAGGCCAATCCCAGATCAATCCCCACCAGACCAAAGGGGGCAGTAATGAGGTACCACAATGGCGAATAGGGAAAATGACCGCCCTCGAAGCCGACCGTATCGCCGAGCAGGGTGACCCGGCTGGGCACGACCAATTCAATAAACCGGCCATCGAGCACCATCTGGGTGCGCGGCACGTGCCAGCGTTCGTCGTAGACAATGGTTTGCGGGTAGATCACGCCGCCGATCTTGATCAACGCCGCCAGCAGCACAATCCGCCAGAGCCATGTTTCGTAGGGTTGCGGCAAGGTTTCGCCGCCGCGAGCAAAGGCGAAGCGGGTAAAAGCACGCAACGGCCCGAGCGCGAGGTGCAATCCTGCCAGCAACCCCCAGAGCATCGGCGTAAACATGGCCCACCAGATCCGGTGAGCTGCCAACAAACTCCCTAATGTGACCAGTGCCGTGGCGACGAGGATGGCTGCCGGCAACGGTTGGACTGCCACCCGGCGCGCCAGCCAATAGCCCAGCGCACCTATGAGCGCGAAATGAATCGCTTGCCAGAAAGGCCAGCCATATTCTAGCTGATGCGCTTCGATCCAGTCGATAGCGACCCCTAGTTGGCGCGGATCGGCGGTGGTCGAGAAGGTTGAGCTGGTCAGGTGCAGCGTAAGGTCATCATCACCCGGCGGCACGAGCAAGTAATAGCGCGCCGGATGACTCCGTAACGTGATCCGTACCGGCGTTAGCTCATCGGTAGTGATGGTCAGTTCAGCCGGTGGCGCGCCTTCGGGCCGGTAGCCGTTAGCCCGGAAGACGATGGTCGTCCAGTTTGAGCCGATGCCGGGGAATGAGACACTTGCTTTGGCTTTGGTGAACGAATAGGAAAAGTACTGGTTACGTTCCAGACTGTGAAAGCCGGTGATATAGGGTTGGGCATAGGTGGTGCCAATATCGAGCCGTCCCGCCGGTGGAATCAGGCTGGCGAGACCAGCGCAGACGATGCCTACTATGGCGAGGCCGAGCGCGACGAACAGATCAGGCCGCAGTTTGGCCAGTTGATTACCCATACATGCTCCCTGCACGATAACACAAATCCAATAGACTCAGCCTGTTTTCAACGACTTGCTGTGCTATACTACCAAAGCAGGTCAATCTTGTGATCTGCCCATCTGCCCTGCGGCAGACACGCACGAGGGATAGCAATGAGACTGGAGCGATTTACTGAAAAGGCGCAGAGCGCCTTCCATATTGCCCAAGAGATTATGCAGGATCACCAGCATTCGCAGCTCGATGTCGAGCATCTCTTTTTGGCGATGCTCCGCCAGCGCGATGGTCTGGCAACGCGGGCGCTGGCGCGCTTGAACGTTGATCCGCAAGAGGTGGAACGGCGCATCGAGCGCGAGCTGGAGAAGCTCCCGAAGATGTTGAATTCGCATGGCATCGGTGGTCAAGTCTTCATTACGCCGCGCACGCAGCGGTTGGTCAAGCGCGCTGAGGAAGAAGCCAACCGGCTAGGCGATCAGTATGTCGGCCTCGACCACTTACTTATCGGCTTGGCGAGCGAGCGCGATGGCCCTTCAGCGCGGATTTTGCAGAGCTATCATATTGATCAGGAGCGGATCTATCAAGTGTTGATGGAGATTCGCGGCAGCCAGCGCAGCGATGACCCCTCGGCTGAGAGCCGCTATGAAATTCTGACTAAGTATAGCACCGATCTGACTGAGCTCGCCCGTGAAGATAAGCTCGATCCGGTGATTGGCCGCGAGGCCGAGATTACCCGCGTCATTCGCATTCTATCGCGCCGCACTAAGAATAATCCGGTCTTGGTTGGCGAAACCGGCGTCGGCAAGACGGCGATTGTCGAGGGGTTGGCCCAACGCATTGCTCGTGGCGACGTGCCGCCGACGTTGGTCGATCGCAAACTGCTGGCGCTCGATCTGGCCGGGATGGTGGCCGGCTCGAAGTTCCGCGGCGAGTTTGAAGAGCGGTTGAAGGCAGTGATGGATGAGGTGCGCAACGCGAAGGGCCGCATCATCCTTTTCATTGATGAGCTGCACACGGTTGTTGGCGCTGGCGCCGCTACCGGCAGCATCGACGCCTCGAATATGCTCAAGCCCGCTCTCTCGCGCGGCGAGATTCAGGTAATTGGGGCGACGACGATTGACGAATATCGCAAGCATATCGAGAAGGATGCGGCGCTCGAACGGCGCTTCTCGCCGGTGTTTGTCGAAGAGCCTGACCCGGAGACGACAGTTGAGATGCTGCGCGGCCTGCGCAAGCGCTACGAAGAGCACCATCAACTGACGATCAGCGATGAGGCGTTGCGGGCGGCGGTGCAACTGTCGAGCCGCTATATCAACGACCGGTTTTTGCCTGACAAAGCGATTGACCTGATTGACGAAGCCAGCGCCAAGCTGCGGATTGACATCTTCTCGATGCCGCCTGAGCTGAAAGCGAAGGAAGAGGAGCTGAAGCGGCTGCAAGCCGAAGAGGAAGAAGCCGGGGCCCGCCGCGACTACGAACGGGCGGCGATGCTGCGCGCGCGCTATTTGGCCCTGCAAGCGGAATTTGAGACTGAGCGCAACGAGTGGCTGGCGCGCAACAATCTCGATGAAGTGGTGGATGATGAAGATGTCGCGCAGATCGTTGCCAGTTGGACGGGGGTGCCGGTCAGCCGCATGCTCGAAACCGAGCGTGAAAAGCTAATCCACATGGAAGAACGGCTGCACGAGCGGGTGATCGGCCAGCACGAGGCGATTGTCGCCTTGAGCGACGCTATTCGCCGCGCGCGTTCCGGCCTGCGCGATCCGCGCCGTCCGATCGGCTCGTTCCTCTTCGTCGGCCCAACCGGCGTGGGCAAAACGGAGCTAGCCCGCGCGCTCGCCGAGTTTATGTTCGACAGCGAAGAGGCGATGACGCGGGTCGATATGAGCGAGTATCAAGAGAAGCACACCGTCAGTCGCTTGATCGGCGCGCCACCCGGCTATGTCGGCTATGACGAAGGCGGCCAGTTGACCGAGAGCATTCGCCGCCGTCCGTATCAGGTCGTGCTCTTCGACGAAATCGAGAAGGCGCACCGCGATGTCTTCAACGCCTTGCTGCAAGTGCTTGACGATGGCCGGCTGACCGATGGCCAAGGCCGCACGGTCGATTTCCGCAATACGATCATCATCATGACCAGCAATGCCGGCACCGAGCATCTGCAAGGCGGCGGGATCGGCTTTAATGTGGGCGGCAAGGCGCAAAAAGCGTTCGATCTGCGCGAGGCGCGCAAGAAGGTTGATGAGGCGCTTAAGCAGACCTTCCGGCCCGAATTTCTCAACCGGATCGACGAGATTATTCTCTTCCATCCGCTCTCGATGGAAGATTTGACCAAGATCGTCGAATTGCAGATCAGCGAATTGGTTAACCGGCTGCGCGAACAGAATATCGGCTTGACGTTAACGCAGGCGGCCAAAGAGTATCTCGTCAACGAAGGCTACAACCCGGTCTTTGGCGCGCGCCCGTTGCGCCGCACCATTCAGCGCCTGCTCGAGACGCCGATTTCGCGCGAGCTGCTACGCGGAACGTTTGCCGCTGGTGATCAGATCGAGGTGGATGTTGAGCATGGCCAGCTCGTGTTTCACCGCGGCAGCATCCTGACCATGGCAGAGCGCCGCCCCGCCGAACCGCTTGATGCCTGAACTGTAATCTACGATGCCGGGTTTGTCATCTTGCCCAGCCCGGCATCGTGGTATGATCAAGACTCAAGAGTGATAGGCGTCTCGTGTCGCTGATCAGGAGTGGTTGTGACCGCATCCGATGTTGCTACTCAGTTGATTGCCGCCCAGCGCCGGGCTGCCCGTCTGCGCAATGCCTTAATGACGGTAGGCGCTTTTTTTGCTGCTGCGCGCCAATCTGACCCGTTGCCGATGTTGCGCGATCTGTGCGGTGAGTGGTTGCTGGCCGATAAAGTTGAAATTATTGTTCCCGCCGGAACTGGCAGTTTGCAAGCACACGCGCCGACCATGTTGGTTGGCCCGATCATGATTGGCCGGCGAGTGGTGGGGCGGATTGAAGTCACCCGATCGACGCCGCCGTTTGATAGTGATGATCGTGAGTTGTTGACGGCGTTGGGCCAGATTGTCGGCGTTGTGCTTGAGCAATCGTCGTTGCAAGGCCAGCTTGACCAGTATCTCAACCAAGCCCGCGCCCATGCCGACACGCTCGATCAGTTGCTACAGTTTGGCCGCATGGTGACTAGCGCCACGACCGATCCGCTCCATTTGGGTTTGCAATTAGCGACACAGGTGCCAGCAATGGTGGGAGGCGAACGGGCATCATTGCTCTTGCTCCCGCTCGATAACAGCGCCGCACCGATGTTGTTGTTGAGCAACGGCCATGTTGCTACGCCTGAGCGCGCGCGCGAAGTGCGCGAGCACGGCTTTGCCGGTTTTGTCCTGCGCGAAGGGCAGCCATTGATTATTGATGAAACCGATGCTGACCGGCGTTGGCTCTCGTTGCGGATGCGTGAGTATGATGCGCCGACGCGGTGCGCGATGGCGGCTCCGTTGCGGTGGGGGCCGCGCTTGCTCGGCGCATTAACTGTGACCACGACCCAGAGCCGCCAGTTCGATAGCTCCCATCTTAACTTGTTAGAATTGGTGGCTTGCCATATCTCGCTGGCGATTTATGCGGCTGATCTCGAAACGCGCCGCAAGCAGAGCGCCAAACTCCTCAACGACATTGAAGCGCGGATGAGCGCTGCGTTGGTCGCTGCCCGCGCTGGTGATGCCCAAGCGTTTGACCAGCTCGAAATGCAACTGGCTCGCTTGCGTGACGTGCAACAGCTCCTTTCCCTCAATATGGCGATACCGCCGGCATCGTAGCGGCATCGTACTGCGGGCGTAGGGGCATAGCGACGCGGGCGTAGGGGCATAGCAACGCTATGCCCCTACGCCCGCTAACGGTTATTCGTCAGGATTACCGTACTCGTTGATGTCCGCTGGGTTGGGATCGATGAAGCTGAGATTGGGCGGCGTCACGGGGTTGTTATCGAGGCCGATTTGCGGCACTGGTTGCGGATTGGCGATCGTGTCGGCGGTTTGGGTTAAGGTAAACGTGGCAATGACCAATTGTTGGCTAACCGCTCCCTGCGCCGTCAACTGGTAGAATCCGACCGGCAGCCGCTCATCGAGGAAGAGCTCAACCAAAAACTGGCCGGCCACCGGATCGGCAAAGGTTGAGGGAAAGCCGCGCACCGAGCCATCGGGCATGGTCAGCCATAGATCCACCCGCTCGCCGGGGAAGAAGAGATCGCCGTTGGCGTAGAAGATCGAGCGTTGTGGCGCTTCGGCACCAAATGGCACCACGACCGCAAGCCGGGCCGGGCCGCGTTGGGTGACAGGCCGCGACTTGAGCTCGAAGTGGGCAAAGACGCGAAAGCCGCTGGTATTGCCGAGCGCCGTTACGGTGTAGCGCCCCACCGGATTCTTCCCCTCAAACTGAAACGATGTTGATACCGCTCCGCTTGGCGTCGCTTGCACGACCTGCTGGCCGGGCGGGAAGTTAATGACGGTGCCATCGGGGGCGGTCAGCCAAAACGAGACCAACTCGCCACCCAAGAAATTGCGCCCGTCGACCTCAAGAATTTGTCCTTGCTGAAGGACATTCGTCTCTTGCCCGTTCAAGGTTGTCCGCAGGGTGGCGTTGCCGGTCGGGCCGGGTCGTCCGCCGGGAATGACGACGAAGAAGGCCGAGGCTGTGTGAGCGCCACCCACACTTAGCCCGCGCCCGGTAAGGCGATAACAACCGTAGGGCCATGTGCCCGGAATGGTAATGTTGAGCGAGAGTTGGCCGGCGTTGTTGGTGAAGCGGGCGAATTGCACGTTCGTGGGCATGTCGATTACACCATCGAGAAATTGGGCGGCACTGACCGTAAAAATGCGCCCATCAGGGAAGGTGATGTCAACCTCGATGGGTTCCGGCCCAAATGGCGGTTCAAGCACACGGTAGTAGTCGAAACGAGCGAGCAAGGTTTGGGTTTGGAAGATAGCCGGCGCCGGTGCGCCGGTGGCTGCGCATTGGGCTTGCCCCTGCGGCGTAAAGATCTCGACGGTGGCGCGTGATGCAGCAGCGCCGTAGGTGAACAAGGCCAGCACAAGGGCGAGGGCCGTGCCGAAACCGACAGCGAACAGCGAACGCAACGAAAGGCGTCTCATCGTGTCCCCCCTGTCTTATTTTGAACCTGAGACATGCCTGATAGGACAATGAAACTGTACGCCGGATTGCGTTTAACGAACAATCTGCATAGATTACGCAATAGTTACAGAGGATGTATCCTTAGAAAGAGCTTGCCCAATGCAGGCGAGGAATGCGGGCAGATTGCTAGAAAAGCAACCGGAAAGACGATAGTGGGGTTAGAGGTATCAGCGAACACGAACGATAGTAAACTGGCGGGGCAATGGTTGCCATCGCCCCGCCGCCATCCTGCCTTCACCCTTGTTCAGAGCGTTGCAATTCTTCGACCCGCTGCAATTGCACATACAGCGGCGGCACGCCGAACAACGCCCGTTCCCAATCAGTCACACGCGGGTTGACTTCACCTAGCGACCAGCGTCCTCCCATGCGGATGATCTGGGTGCCGAAGTGTTGTGGCCGGCCCAATTCGATCAACAACCGATCCCACGCCATTGCGCGTAATGTCCATGCGCGTTCGTCACCCAATTCGGTGGCGCGGCGGGCAAACCGGTGGGCGTGGTGAAAATCGGCCACCGATTCGCCGCAGATCATGACTAAACCGGCGAGGAAGCAGGCGCGATCGTCGGTGATGAAACCTTGCGCTTCAAGTTCGAGCACCCGATCGCAACGCCGGCGACGCTCGGCTGAGGTAGCGCCCTTCGATTGGCCGTCGATGGCTTCACTCGCCAGCCGGCTCAGTTCAGTGAGCGGATCTTCCGGGGTTAGCTCGTCATCCGGATCCATCTATGCACTCCTTCCGGTTTATTCAATCGTTGGGCAGCGCGGAAGTGGTGGTAGCATGCGTGTTATGATCAGTGTACCACATTCTCTTGGTTGCGCACCGCCGGCAGAGCGCGATCCAGTGCATGCGGCGATCGGGGAGGCGTGGCCGGCGGTAGACTTCCAGCGGTTGCCGGCTGCCGCAGTGCCCGCAATGCCCGCCAGCGCGCAGGTAGGCGGCCCAGATCAAGGGCAGGGGGAGGTGATCAAGCAAGAGATGGAAGGTGATGCCAAGCGCGAACGGGCGGAGCTGCGGGTAACGCTGGGCCAGCATCCACAGCGGGGGCAAGACGAGGAGGGGCCGGTGCAACCACGAGCGGAGCGAGCCATAGCGCGGCCGGTTGTCACCGTGACGAGGCAGCCGGTTGCGATAGCGGTTGTACACCAATGCGCCGCTGATGCTCCAATCACCAGTGCGGCAGACGTACAGCGCGAGATGATCGAGATCGATCAGCACGCCGCCGGCGATCAGGAGCGCGGCGGCGACCGGTTGGCGCGGGTACAAGCCGGCAGCCAGCATGCTCGAGTACAAGAGATGTTCACGAAGATTCATGCAGGTTCCAAGTGCTCAAGCGCCTCGATCACCGGCTGGAAGGTATAGCGATGGATGGGTGACGGGCCGTGGTGCGCCAAGGCGCGGCGATGCGCGGCAGTGCCGTACCCTTTATGCACGGCAAAGCCATAAGCCGGGTAACAGTGATCAGCGGTGTGCATCAGCCGGTCGCGGGTGACTTTGGCGATGATCGAGGCGGCGGCAATCGAGAGCGAACGGGCATCGCCACGCACCAACGATTCTTGGGGCAGGCGAATACCGGGGAGGTGTTCGGCATCGATCAACAGCGCATCAACCGGGCAGGGCAACGCGAGCAGGGCCTGCGTCATCGCAAGGCGGGTCGCGGGCAGAATGCCGTAGGCGTCGATGAGGAAGGCCGGCACGATGCCGACCCCGATGCCTTGGGCGTAGGTTTGGACGGTGGCAAACGCGCGTTCGCGGGCTACGGCGCTTAACTGCTTCGAGTCGTTGACTGCCGCCAAGAGGTGCGGCTGCTCGTAGACAATGGGCGCTAACACCACCGCGGCAGCCACTACCGGCCCGGCCCAACAGCCACGTCCGGCTTCGTCAATCCCGGCCAGCGCCGGATAGCCGCGCGCACGCAGGGTCTGTTCAACGCTCAGATCCGGACTCATGCGGCCTCCCAGTCAGCACAAGGACACTGCTGTGACCAATGGTCACGCGCTGCACGCGCAGGCGAACATCGCCAAACGTGATGCTCTCTGGCAGATCGCGCGGGTTGCGCCCCAGCCAGATCAGGCGATAGATTACATCAATCAACCGCCCATACCCTCCTTCCAGCCGCCCGCCATCAACAATGACCAATTGGCCGTCGGGCGCTAGCACCCGCCGGATTTCGGCGTGGGTCGCCGGATCAAGGATGTATTCGGCGGGGAAGGTGGCGCAGACTGTATCGAAACTGGCATCGGCAAACGGCAGGCGGCGGGCATCGGCGCGCACGAGCCGGTTGGTGAACCGCGCGGCGCGACGCAGCATCGCGGGTGAGGCGTCGAGACCGGCGACGCCGGGCCGGGCCGCCAAGGCCCGCTGGAGGTAGCCGGGCCCGCAGCCGAGTTCCAACACACGCCCACGCAGCGCGGGCAGGGCGGCCAGCACCCAGCGTTGCCAGTAGCCGCCCGATACGAGCCACGCGATCAGATCGTAACTCCACGCGAATTCGTGGTAGAGACGCTGGAAAAGCCAGCGGATGAGGCGCTGGTAGAGTGAGATCATAGGATGCGTACTCTGGCGTTGCAAGGTTTCAGCAGGCGGCAGTGAAACTGCCGCACTCCATACACCCTGCTGCCGGTCATGCGAGATGGCTGCTGCTATCGTTATACCATAATCTCGGAACCGCACGGCGGGGCGAGCAAGCTATGCCGCCCCTTCCGTCTGCCGTTGCAGGGCGGACAGCACATCGGTCTGGAAGGGGTACGAAGCCCGCTGTGCGGGTTGATGCCCCCACCCCTTGCCCCTCCCCCGCTGGGGGAGGGGTGATGAGGAGCGCAGCACGGGTCTGTACGGCATTGCGCAGCGATCACCGGTTGTACTTGGTCACTTGTTCGGTCCGTTCCTCAACCCGCGCGCACGAGAGATACCCGCTCAGGTATGCGCTCCGCTGAAGTGGGAGATTGCTTCGGTCGGGCGGCCCCGCGCTGCGCTGGGGCCGCCACTCCCTCGCAATGACAAACGGGGTGGGTATGGCCCTCACCCTAGCCTTCGCCCGCTGGGGTTCACGGGCGGACAGCACATCGGTCTGGAAGGGGTACGAAGCCCGCTGTGCGGGTTGATGCCCCCACCCCTTGCCCCTCCCCCGCTGGGGGAGGGGTGATGAGGAGCGCAGCACGGGTCTGTACGGCATTGCGCAGCGATCACCGGTTGTACTCAATCAAACGTTCTGTCCGCCAACGGTTGTCATCGACCACATGCGCTGTCCGCCCCTCAACCGCCCGCAGGTGGTATAATTGCGCGTGAGAGGGTTCGCACATCGCGTAGGAAAGGACGAGCTATGACCGGCGAGAGCGCCGCAGACCTGATTCAGGCCGATCACGACTATCTGTTGCAGAGTTATGTGCGCGCCGATTTCGTTATCGAACGCGGCGAGGGTGTTTATCTCTACGACAGCGAGGGCCGGCGTTATCTCGATTTTGTGGCCGGGATTGCCGTCAATGCGCTGGGGTACGGCGATCGGGATGTGCTGAACGCGATCAACGAGCAGGCGGCGCGCCTGATCCACGTGTCAAACCTCTACCACACCCGCCCGGCGGTCGAGTTGGCCGCGTTGCTGGTACAGAGCAGTCCGGCGTTCAACAAGGCCTTCTTCTGCAACAGCGGGGCCGAGGCGATTGAAGGGGCGATTAAATTTGCCCGCCGCTATGCACGGGCCCATTTCGGCGAAGGCAAAACGACGATTGTTGCGTTTGACGGCAGCTTCCATGGGCGCACGATGGGGGCGGTGGCGATTACGGCCCGCGAGAAGTACCGTGAGCCGTTTATGCCGGTGATGCCGGGAGTGCGCTTCGCCCGCTATAACGATTTAGCGTCGTTGGCTGCGACGATGGGGCACGATGTCTGCGCGGTCGTGCTAGAGCCGGTACAGGGCGAAGGGGGCTTGCGCGCCGCCGAGGCTGAGTTTGTGCGCGGTGCGCGCGAGTTGTGCCGGCAGTATGGCGCCTTGCTCATCTTTGATGAGATTCAGTGCGGGATGGGCCGCACCGGTACGGTTTGGGCCCACGAACAGCTTGGCGTGCAACCGGATCTGATGACAGTGGCCAAGCCGCTGGCCGGCGGTCTGCCGATCGGGGCGATCCTGATGGGCCAGCACGTGGCCGATGCGATCCAACCCGGCGACCATGGCACCACCTTCGGCGGCAATCCGTTGGCGACCGCGGTAGGCGCGACGGTCTTCCGCAAGATTAGCGATCCGGCCTTTCTGGCCCACGTGCAGCAGGTCAGCAATTATCTCGATGAGGCGTTGCACGATCTGGCCGCCGAGCAACCCGATGTGGTGCTTGAATTGCGCGGGCGCGGTTTGATGCGCGGCGTGCGGATTGCCGGCTCGGCGGGTGCGGTGCGCGAAGCGGCCCATCGCCATGGGTTGTTGGTGGCAACCGCCGGGGAAGACGTGATCCGGCTCTTGCCGCCGTTGATTATCGAACCGCAGCACGTTGATGAGGCAATCGCCGGCTTGCGCGCAGCGTTGCGGGCCTGAGGGCGCGGCTGAACGCAGCGAGGTTGGGGGATAGGAGGCCGGTTGCATTGCTGCAGCAGGAATAGACCGGCGTGATGTGTGCAATCCAACAGGGAGAAGAACAATGCCTGTGCTTGCCTTGATCGGCGCTCAGTGGGGTGATGAGGGCAAAGGCCATCTGGTTGATCTGTTGGCCGCTCGCGCCCGCTTGGTGATCCGCTACGGCGGCGGCAATAACGCCGGCCATACCGTGGTCAACCATCTGGGCACGTTTAAATTACATCTGGTTCCCTCCGGCATCTTCGATCCGGGGATTGTGAATGTGATTGGCCCCGGTGTTGTGATTAATCCTGAGGTGCTGATCAAAGAGATTGAAGACCTCGAGGCGCGGGGTGTTTCGACTTCCAAGCTGTTCATCAGCGATCGTGCCCACGTGATCATGCCCTATCACATTCAGCTCGATCAGTTGCAGGAAGAGGCGCGCGGCGAGGGGCGCATCGGCACCACCGGGCGCGGGATTGGGCCGGCGTATGCCGATAAGATGAGCCGTTCCGGCATCCGGATGGGCGATTTGCTGCACGAAGAGACGTTGCTCAACCGGTTGCGCACCGTGCTCGAAGAGAAGAACCGGATTTTGACCAAGCTCTACAATGCCCGCCCGCTCTCGCTGCACGATACCTACTTGACCTATCTCGAATATGGCCGGCGGTTGGCCAATCACATTACCGATGTCCATCCCATCATTCACCGGGCGCTCGACAAAGATTTGCCGGTGTTGCTGGAAGGGGCGCAGGGCGCGTTGCTCGATATTGATCACGGCACCTACCCCTTCGTGACCTCATCGCCTCCCGGCGCTGCCGGCGCATGCCAAGGCAGCGGGATTGGCCCCACCCGGATCAATTCGGTGATCGGGGTGGTGAAGGCTTATACCACCCGCGTCGGCGAAGGGCCGTTCCCGACCGAAGTTGATGGGCCGGTGGCCGATGCGTTGCGCCAGATTGGCACGCCGTGGGCCGAAGTCGGTACGACCACTGGCCGGTTGCGCCGGGTGGGGTGGTTTGATGCGGTCATGGCTCGTTATGCGGCGCAGGTGAACGGAATCGATACCTTGGCGATTACGAAACTCGATGTGCTGGATGGGATCGAGACGCTAAAAATTTGTACTGGCTATAAACTTAATGACACGGTGCTCGAGTATCCGCCGACCACAACCGCCATTTTGGCGCAGGTCGAGCCGGTGTACGAAGAGCTGCCGGGTTGGACGGAATCGACGCGCAACGTGCGCCGGTTTGCCGATTTGCCCGATGCGGCGCAAGCCTATGTGGCCCGCATCTGCCAATTGGTCGGCGCGCGGCTAGGGATTGTGTCGGTTGGCCCCGGACGTGATCAGACGATTATGGTCGCGGATGTGTTTTGATTGGGTTACGTGTACCTTCAGCTTATGGGGTCAGGCGGGGTGGTGCGCCGTTCGATGCCGTCACAGCGGCCCATCCGGCTGGCGTGCCGATGTCGAGCGCACTGCCCTGCGGAAATATCACCCCGTCAACGCGCAATCCGCGTGCAATCGCTGCTTGAAACACAACGCCGATATGCAACTCGACGCGGTTAGGTTCCTGCTGCCTAGCAAGCCGGTCGGCTGCCACCACCTCGGCAAGCACGTCTGTTACCGTTGGCGACCAGATCGCGGCCATCCACGTCCACTGCAAATGCGTTTGGGCAGGTTTAATCTCGATAGCCGTCACTCGCCGCTGGTCGCCAGCCAGTGCCACCATGTCGGCGGTTTGGGGGGTGGGGCAGGGAAAGAGACCAAGCGTGAGATCGGGTTGGTGGGCCGTGTGATGGGCAACTAAGGTGGCGTAGACATCATCAGGCACCAGAATGACATCAGGCAAGCCGAGGGCAACCGTCTCGCCGGCAAGAAATGGCAGCGCCGCCGCAAGGGTATAAGCGGCGCCGTGCGGTTCATGCACCGTGAGATATGCCAGATTCGGCCCGAAAGCGCGTCCATCGCCTAAATAGGCGGGAATATCCCATTTGCCCGGTCGCACCACGATCAACGCGCGTTCGATACTGGCGCGTTGCCATTGAGCGAGCAGATAGGTGATGACCGGACGCGGGCGCATACCATCGGGAGTAACGAACGCGCCAACCGGCAAAAGCTCTTTGCTGCACGGCAAGGGGCCAAGTCGTGTTGCCATCCCGCCTGCCGGAATGAGACCGATCATAGCGATGCCTTGCAATTGCTGGCGCAAACGCGCCTCATGTCAAGCACTGCCGGATCTCACCATTGGTAATAGCCAAGCGCCACGTAGAGCAAGACCCCAAGGCAGAGGTACGCGCCGTAGGGCAGATATTCCGGCGTCGCGCGGCCAAGCCGGCGGGCAATGAGGATGCCGGCGGCGACCAAGCCGGCCATAAAGATGCCGTAGATAAGGGCCGGGCCGAGGTGGCGCAAGCCGAGCGCCGCGCCGATAAAGATGGCGAGGTAGACATCACCCAACCCAAACGGGGCCGATTTGCTGGGAAACAGCACCAGCGCCAGCAAGTAGAGAAACAGGAACCCCACCCCGCCGATCAACCCGCCCAAAAGCAATTCGCGCCATCCCGCACCGGCAAACGACCCCCAGATAAAGGCGATCAGCGCCCCACCCAGAATGACAACGGTGTAGATCCAGCGGTAGAGCCAATCAACCACGCCGGTGACGATCAAGACCGCGCCGACAAAGGCCAGATATGGGAAGAGCGGGCCAAATCCGTAGAGGTCGTACAACCGCCACAACCAGATGGCGCTGCCAATTTCGACCAGCGGGTAGATGATCGGGAGCGGGCGGCCATCGGCAGCCTTGCCGCGTTGCAAGACCCACCCTAGCACTGGCAGCAACTGCCACCATTGCAGCGGTTGGCCGGTACGAATACAACGCGGCCAGCCGAGCAAGCGTTCCTCGCGGGGCAGGCGGATAATCAGCACATTGAGCAAACTTCCCAGCACCAGACCAACAACAACGACGAGCAGCTCGATCATGGCCCGTGCTCCACCCCAAACGCGGCTTGCCACATGATTGCCCGCGGCGCTGGACGGCCCGTCCAGCGTTCAAAGGCGAGGGATCCCTGTTCAACCAACATCCCGCGGCCATCACGCACCCGCGCGCCGCGAGCGGCGGCAGCGCGCAAGAGGGCTGTCTCGCGGTAGACCATATCGTAGACCAGACATTGCGGGCCGACCGGCGGATCAGGCAGCGGGGTTTCGTCGTCGCGCCAACCCAAGGCGGTGGCGTTGATCAGCAGGGTACAGGCCGCAATAGCCTCGGCGACGGCTGGATCGGCCAGCGCCAACGCGCGCGCGCGCAACGCCGGTTGGTTGGCGGCGGCAGCGGCGGCGAGATCGACCGCGCGCATCAAGCTGCGGTTGATGATAGTGAGATCAGCGATGCCGGCATCGGCCAGTGCGAACGCAGCGGCGCGCGCTGCCCCCGACGCGCCGAGAATCACCGCCTCTTGCCCGGCGGGTGACCATTCGGCGGCGGCCAGATCGGCCAACAATCCCGGCGCATCGGTATTAGTTCCCAGCAGCCGGCCATCAGGTTGGCGCACGATGGTATTGACCGCGCCGATGCGGGCTGCCAGCGGGTCAAGCTCATCGAGCAGCGGCATCACCGCCTGCTTGTGCGGCAAGGTGACATTTGCGCCAAGGAACTGCGGTTGGCGCAGCTCGGCGATGCGGGCCGGCAGGTCAGCGGCAGTCGTCTGCACGGCGCGGTAGCGGGCAGCAATGCCGAGCGCCGCCAGCGCCGCGTTGTGCATCGCTGGCGAACGGGAATGGGCCACCGGATCGCCGATCAAAATAATTTCAGCCGTTAGGGTCGATTCTGTTGGCACGCCAACCACTCCGCTTCATAAGCGCGAAACTCTTCGATCGTCGTCGCGAACTTATGCGAACCGTCGAGTTCGCAACTCGCGACAAAGAACAGATACGGCGATGACTCATCCGGTTGGGCTGCCGCAGTGAGGGCGGCAAGGCCGGGAGCGGCGATGGGCCCCGGCGGCAGTCCCGGCGTGATGCGCGTATTATACGGGCTTTGGATCGCCAAATCGGTCACGGTTAAGTTACGCTTCCACCATGTGCCTTCAGTGGCGTCGTAGCCGATCGCATACTGGACGGTGGCGTCAGCGCCGAGCAAGCCGCCGCCGAACGTCGGGGCATACTGGGGCTTGAGCCGGTTCCAGAAGACGGCGCTGATCTGGGGCATCTCGCTGAGCAAAGCCGCTTCGCGTTGAATAATCGAAGCCATGGTCACAATCTGATGCACCGTCACCCCCGGCACGCGCACCGATCGCTCGATGGTGCTGTACTGTTCAACAAAGCGATCGAGCAGCTTGCGCACGATCGTCTCGGCGTCAGCCGAGGGAGCAAAGCGATAGGTGTCGGGGAAGAGATAGCCTTCGAGCGTCGCGCCTGCCGGCAAGCTATTGAGCAAGAAATAATCGGCGCGGAAGCGGTCGCCATCGCGGGCCACGGCCAAAAATTCGCTCTCGCTGGCCAGACCGGCGGCGGCAATAATGTTGGCAATCTCTTCGAGGCGCAGCCCTTCGGGGATCGTAATCTGAATATCGTTGACGACGCGCCCGCTCTGCAAGACGATCAGAATCTCGCTCATCGTCATGGTCGGGCTCAGCACATAGCGCCCGGCCTGTATCTGTTGATCAAGACCGCGCCAACGCACCAGCGCCCGAAAGAGGGCCGGTTGGCGGATCAGACCGGCCTCGCCGAGCCGGGTGGCGATGTCGTTGGCCGTTTCGCCGGGGGCGACGACAAACTCAACCGGTGTGCCGGATGTGGCCGGCGTCGCGCGCAATTCGCTGAGGAAGATATAGCCGGCGCAGGAAACTACCAACGCCAGCAGCGAAAGGCCGAGTAACAGTGCGCGGACATGCCGCATTGCGCTAACCTCCCTTGCGCCGCAGGGGGCGCAGTGTATGCAATGGTGCGGTACGGGCGGATGCTGCCCATCAGTTGCCATTGTACACTGACATGGGCAACGCTGCGCGATGATTGTCGTGCAATAACGACCGGGCACGGCTTGCCGTGCCCGGCAGGAAGCGATGATAGTACTGCTTGGTCTAGCGGATCAAGTTAATGGTGTAGGCGCCGCCTTCAAACGCGGTCGAACTAATGCCACCGGTAAAGAGCCGCACACTCACAAAGCGGGCGCTGAGGTAGCTGCACCGGGGCGTACCGTTTTGCCCGTTGGGCGGCGGCGGGGGAAAGCCGGTGCGACACGCTTGGGAATTGCTGCTGTTGAGGTTGTAGGGCGGATCATCAACCCAGCCATCTCCATCGGCATCGACGCGCTCATCCGGATCGAGCAGCTCAACCGTGACAAAGCCGATAATCCGGTACGAGATGTTGTTGCCGGTGCCTTGGGCTTGATCAAAGACCGGCACTAGCCCCACCGGACGGGTGCGCGCGCGATACTCGATCTCTTTGGTGAGGGCGTTGCCCAGCGCGCCGGTATTGACCGGCAAGCGATCGCCAATGTTGATTTGGTGCCGGGTGCCTTGGCACCAGAAATAGGTTTGGGTGTCTCGTGGCGTTGCACTGTCGCAGTCGCTGCTATTGCCGTTAGACGGATTGCCGTTGGGCACCAGATCAACCGACCCAAAGGCGCCGGGCAGGTCTTTAAAGGCCCCGCTCTGCGGCCCAAAGATAATCACATTGCCACCCTGCGTTTGCATCGCTTCGGCGGCCTGCCGCGACACGGCGAGCGGGATGAGTTCAGCGCCGGGGGGCGCGCCAATCGGGCCGTAAGCGGCTGTCGCCTGCGCATCAGCCGGTAGCCAATCAAAGCCGAGCACCGGAATAAAGAACGTGGCAAACTGGTACGAAATGGTGACTTGGATCCCGCGTGCTTCAGCGGGAATGGCGCCGCCTGCCACCACCGGGCCGATCACCGAGCCATTACGGCGGGTGTAGTTCGCTGTCCATGTCAAATCGGTAATGCCGGTCAGATTTTGCGCTGCCAACGCTTGGGCGATGGCGGTACGCACCGCCGTACCGTTCTGATTGGCCTGCCGGGCCAACAACAAGCCGCGGGTACCGGCGAGGGCCACGGCATCGGCAGCGGTTGAAGCGCGGCGACGGTGCTCGAAGACAAACGAACCGTCAACCGCCAAGCCGGTGAGGGCTAGTATCGCTACCAACGCGAGCGCAAAGACGACAATCGATTGGCCACGTTCGCGTCGTCGCCATTGGGTGCTTATGAAGCGCATTCCTCTCCCCCCATTCCTTTTAACAGCCGCCAATTAACGGCACCGTCGTTTCACTGTTGAGCGTTAGATTCCCTAACGGGCCAATGTTGAAAAAGAGTGGTCGAAACGGATAGCGAATCTCGATGCGCGCTTGCGGCGTATTCGTGTTGCACTGACTGCGCGCGATAGTAATCATGGCATCGGTGACCGGCGGTTGCAACCAATTCAATTCGGTGCGCACCCGGTTGCGGATGCCGGAGTCATTAGCAGGATTTTGCGCGGCAACGTAGCCTGCTTCAGCGACCGCCGAACGCAGCGCCATGCGCACGTTAATCGCCATCGCGGCATCGAACATGCCCATCAGCAACACGATGAGCACCGTGACGATCAAGGCCGTCTCAACGAGGGCCTGTCCTTGCTTTCTCGGTCGTGGTAGATGCATAGCCTGCCCCGTGCATTAACAGCCGGTCGAGATAGTACGTGATGAGGTGGCGGTAAACGTTGGATCGCCCATCATTGCACCGCTCAGCGGATCGAGCATCCGCACCTGATAGGTGAGGGTGACGGTGACGGGGGTGCCAAAATTGCGGTTGCCGGTGTAGGTAATCACCAGATCATTCCGCACCCGATTGAGGTCAATCACCCCCGGCAGCCGGTCAATCACTTGGGTGCGAATAGCGGCGAGATCGGCATTAGTTGGGCAAGGGCGCACCATGGCCGCGCGCGCGCCTTCACGCACCGCATACTCGACTTGAGTATTGACAAAGAGCACGTAACCCAGATTCATCACCCCCAGCATCAGCAGTAAGAGCACTGGCGCCACCAGCGCAAATTCAACGAGACTCTGCCCGCGCCGAATAGATCGCTGCATCGTTCGCCTCCTCTACAGTTGCTAGGAGTTGCCCGTTACGCACTGTCACTGCCACGCGCAGGGTTTCACCGGCGGCAATCGTGAGGGTTTGCAACGGCGTGGCTTGTTCATCACCCACCATTATGGTGTAACGTCCCGGCGTGACATCAACAATCGTGTCGAACGGCGCCCGGATCAGCTCGTTGCCTTGCTGGTCGTACAGCCGGAAGACCGGCGTGATCGCGCGCGACATCGCGGCCACCAGTTGCTCGACGTTATCAGCCGTGTAGTAGGCGCCCTCAGCCGCAGCGGCAATCGCTTGCAGACTGCGTTCTTGCTCGTCATTCACCGCAAAGCCAATCACGTGCAACTGAGCATACGGATGCGATGCGCGCATTTGGGCGGCCACCGTCACCGGATCGCCGTTGCAACTCTCTTCGCCATCGCTGAGGAGCACGATGCTGGCCGGTTGTTGCGGATCGAGCAGTTGCAACGTTGCGGCGAGACTAGCGGCGAGCGGTGTTCGTCCCCACGGCGCCGGCGTGATCGCAGCCACCTTCGTTTGCAGGGCCGCCGGATCGAGCGGTGCGGGGGCGGCAAGCATTTCGATGTCGCTGCAATCGTGCGGACGATTGCGACCATAGGTATGCAGCCCAACCGGGATGTCGGCTGGCAAGCGGTCAATGAGCTGTTGCAAGGCCGTGCGGGCAATGGCAATCTTCTGTTCGCCATTCAACCGCGCCAGCATGCTGCCGGAAGCGTCGAGGATGAGATGAATCTGGCTGACGGTTGGGAGCACGAGCGGCTCGTCGCCAGCGTTGATCACCACGATGCGGCCCATCTCAGGGGCGAGCGGCGGCAGATTGCTGGCGGCGCCAGTGCGATCGGTGACAGTGCCGGCAATGACCGCTTGGCCGATCGGGGTGAGAGTATGCGCCGACCCGCCTTGCCACAGTGTAGGCGATGCAATGCGGCCAATCATACCGGCAAGCATCACGCAGACGGCGAGGAAGAGGACGGCGCCGGCGACGCGCGGCAGCGATGGCCGCTGCCACTGCCACTGCCAGCGCCGAGGCGCTGGCGCTTCACGGGGTGGTTCGCGCCGGCTGAGCGCCAATTGCAAGCGGACGGTAGCGGCCAGCTCTTCCACCTCATGGCGGTTATCACCGGCAGCGATGAGCGCTTCGAGCGTCTGGAGCGCGGTTGCCAGTTGGCCGGCGCGAAGCTGGTTAAGGGCTTCCTCAAGCGAAGGCTGCGGTGTTGTTTCCGCGGTCATACGAGTACCCTGTCTGTGTGTTATAACCCAAGTTCAGCAAAGCGCACCACGGCCGGCCCAAGCAGGACGGCGAAGATCGCGGGAAAGATCAGAAAGACGAGCGGAAACATCATCTTGACCGGCGCTTTATTGGCCTGTTCGTAGGCCCGTTGCCGGCGGCGCACGCGCATATCATCGGCTTGGGTGCGCAGCACGCGACCAATGCTGACGCCCAATTCTTCGGCCTGATTGATCGCAACCACAAAGCTGCGCACATCTTCGACTTGGGTGCGCTGCGCGAGTGCATTCAAGGCTTCACGGCGCGAGCTGCCCATCGCCAAATCGCGCAGGGTGCGGCTGAATTCGCGCGCCAGCGGATGCGACCACTTCGTCACGATCTCTTGCATGCCGCTTTCAAAGCTGAGGCCGGCTTCGGTCGTCACCACCATCAGATCAAGCACATCGGGCAGCGCATTGATAATCTGCTGGCGGCGCTGCTTGATCCGGCGGCCAAGCCAGAAGTCAGGGATGACAAACGCGACGGCAACGAGCAGCAGGGCGATAGCCACCGTATTGAAGGTGAGCGGCGGTTGCAACCCGATCCACCCGGCGCCAACTGCGCCGGCTGCGATCAAGGCCATCAGCAATTTCAAGCCGGCAAACTCGTTGGCCCCCATGCCGCCGGGATTGCCGGCCTGCAACAACCGCTGGTGGAGCGTATCAAGCCAGTGTTGCGGCCAGAACCACAGCGCAAGCCGGGCGATGGTGGCGGCAATAGGCACAATCACGCGCTGGCTGAACGGGCGGGCCAGTTCTTGCTCGCGGACGACGACCGGATGCTCTTCGCCATTGACCAGAAAGGTATCGAGCCGGCGGCGAATATCAGCGTGGCGGCGTACCTGTGTCAGGCCAAGCACCATCAACCAGACACTGACCCCGGCGAGGGTGCTCATTGTGATCAAGATGGTCAGCGACATGGTTGCCTCTCAGATGCGAATGTTGGCAATGCGGCGGATGACGATAAAGCCAGCGATCCAAAAGATGCCGGCGATAATCGGGATCAAGATCGGCCAGCCGGGCTTAAAGACGGCGAGAATGTAGCCGGGATTGATGGTGAAGATAAAGAGCGCCAAGCCAATCGGGATCAAGCCGACAATCCATGCCGAGAGGCGTTGCATCGAGGTCATCACCCGCACTTCTTGACGCAGCTTGCTGCGTTCGCGAATAGTGCTGCTGATGTTTTGCAAAATCTCGGCGAGGTTGCCGCCGACGCGGGCATTGATCTTGATCGCTGTAACCACCATGCTCATATCGTCTGATTCCATCCGTTGGGCAAGATTGTCGAGCGCGTCGGCCAGCGGCACGCCGAGCGTGATTTCTTGGCTCGTGCGTTCAAACTCAAGGCGGGTCGGCTCGCGCGCTTCTTGGGCGACCAAGCGCAACGCCTGCACCAAGCTAAAGCCGCCGCGCAGGCCATTGACAATAATAGTGAGCGTTTCGGGCAACTGGGCATTAAATTCTTGGCGACGGCTGCTCTGCCGCATCGCCATCCACCATGCCGGCAAGAGGAAGCCAAGGATAGCAGCCGGCAAGATCACCAGCAGATGTTGCCAAATCCACCATGCCACGCCGGCCAGTACCACCGGCACCGCGGCGCGCAGCAGCAAATACTCGGCAGTGGTGAGCGGCACATTGGCCTGCTCGAGCGAATGGGCAATGCGGCGGGCAAAGCTGCGCCGGCTCATCAACTCATTCAGCCGTTCGGCGATTTGCGCGCCGGTGAGCTGGCGTTCGGCGCTCTCACGGGCCAACTGTTCGAGTTCAGAGGTATATTGATCGCGCAGCCGGTTGCGCAGCACTTCGCGATCGCTTTGGAAGGCGCGCCAACCGATAACCACGAACGCGACGCTCAGCAAGATGCCGCCGCTCGCCGCCAGCGCAATCAAGATCGAAGGTTCCAACAGCTACCACATCGTGTCCACCTCGATGAGTTAGCGCTCGTGGCGCGACGCGCCAAAACCGAAGATGTGCGGCGGCAGGTAGAGATCGTGGCTGGCCAGTTGCTCAAGGAAGCGCGGGCGAATGCCGGTCGGCACCATCCGGCCTACCACTTGCCCGTCGCGCATGCCTTGCTGCTGGAAGACGAACAGTTCAGACATCGTCACCACATCGCCTTCCATCCCGGTCACTTCACAAATCTTGGTAATCTTGCGCGAACCGTCCTTCAAGCGGTCGAGTTGGACGATCAGGTTAATCGCCGAGGCGATCTGCTCGCGGATGGCCCGTTGCGGTAGATCGAGACCGGCCATCAGCACCATCGTCTCGAGGCGGTGAATGGCGTCGCGCGGGCTATTGGCGTGTAGCGTGGTCATTGAGCCATCGTGGCCGGTATTCATCGCCTGCAACATATCGAGCGCCTCGCCGGCGCGGCACTCGCCGACCACGATCCGGTCGGGGCGCATGCGGAGCGCGTTGACGACCAGATCGCGGATCGTCACCTCACCCTTGCCTTCGATGTTTGGCGGCCGGGTTTCGAGCGTCACCACGTGGCGTTGTTGCAAACGCAGCTCGGCAGCGTTCTCGATCGTGACAATGCGCTCGTCGGGGGGAATGAATGACGAGAGCACATTGAGGATCGTCGTTTTGCCGGTGCCGGTACCGCCCGAAACGATGATATTGAGCCGGCCTTGGACGCAGACCCGCAACAACTCCATAATTTCGGGCGAGGCCGAACCGCGCGCAATCAGATCATGCACGGTCAACGGCTGCTTGAAGAACTTGCGGATGGTCAAGGTCGGCCCATTGAGGCACAGCGGCGGAATGATGGCATTCAGGCGCGAGCCATCGGGCAAGCGGGCGTCCACCATCGGCGTGGTTTCATCGCAGCGGCGGCCAAGCGGGGCAATAATCCGGTCAATGATCCGGCGCACGTGTTCGTCATCGATAAAGGTGGCGCCGGTCTCCTCGATCTTGCCATTGCGCTCGATCCAGATCTGATGGGGGCCGTTGACCATAATCTCGGTCACGGTGTCGTCATGCAAGAACGGTTCGAGCGGCCCCAACCCAAGCAATTCGGCTTGGGCGAACTTGATCAACCGGGCCCGTTCGCGCTCAGAGACGATGCGGCCGCTGCCTTCGAGTTGTTCCGTCACCAATGCCGCAATCCGGCGGGGAAAGTAGTCGGGGTCGCGGCGGGCGCTGGTCGGTTCGGGTTCCGCCAGCAACTTGGCCTGTACCGCCGCCACCAATTCGCGGTCTTCGCGGGCAGCGACGAGTGGCGTCGGAGCGCGGGGGGCCGGTGATGGCGCTTCGGGTTGCGGCGCGGGCGCCGGCGCAACCGGTTCAGGCAGATTGGTCGATTCAGGGCGAGAGAAACGCAGCCGAGCCATAGAGAAACCTCGCTAGCAGATGATGTAAGCTGGAACGGATTGTTATCGCTTCCACGCCGGCAAGAAGCTCTTGCCGCCAAACCAACCGCGCTGCTCTTTGCCCTCGTTGGGGGCCAGCGAGAGCAGTTCAACCTGCTCGCCGGCGATATGGGCCGCCAACTTGCGCAGCCGCACCGCCGCCCAGCTCTGCGCATTCGACATCACCAGCGGGATGCCGCGATTGATGCTGTACGTCACCATTTCACCGGCGCTGGGAATATTGGCGCTGACCGGTTGGCGCAGATGCTGCTGCACATCTTCGAGCGCGATGCCATCGACGCTGGGGAAGCGGTTGAGCACAATTGACACCGAACCCTTGAGGATATTGTGCTGGCGGAGATAATCAAGGAAATGGCGGGCATTCTTGAGCGCCGGCACTTCAGGGGTAGTGACCACCAGAATGTGGTCGGCCTGCGCCAGCAGGGTCAGGGTGATCTCGTCGAGGAAGCTCCACGTATCGACGATGACGTGATCGTAGCGTTCGAGCAGCGCATCGAGCACGCGCTCGATCTGGGCGCCGGTCACTTCACCGGCCAGTTCGGGCGTGGTGGGGGCGAGCAGCACATCAACCCCCGAGGAGTGGCTTTGCATCACGGCGCCCATCAGGTCATCATCGATCTCGTCGCTGCGCAGCACCAGATCGGCCAGCGTATGGCGCGACCACAGATTCAGATGGGTGCCGACGTGACCGAACTGCAAAGCCAGATCGGCCAAGGCTACCCGGCTGCCACTGAGCTGGCGCAGGGCAACCGCCAAATTGGTGGCGATAAAGGTGGTGCCGGCGCCGCCTTTGGGCGAAATCACGGCGGTCAGCTTGCCGCGACCGTGGCCGCGTGCGGTGGGTGTGCCGCCCATCTGGCGGCGGCGGTTGAGTTCAACATCGAGCGCGCGCCGTACACTCGACACTAGCTCGCTGTAACGAACCGGCTTGGCCAGCACATCGCGGGCGCCGGCCAGCATCAACCGGCGGAGGTTCGCCATATCCTGCTGTTCGACGAGCGCAATGCACACGACCGAGGGCAAATTGGCGTAGATTTGGCTGATCAGTTGTTCGGTCTGCGCTACCGGTCGATCGACAATCACCACGTCGGGCCGGGTCTGCCACACCAATTCCAACCCGCTGGCGGCGACGCCTACCCGTTCGAGCCGGTTGGTATCGGGTTCGGCAGCCAATCGCCGGATCCAATCGGCATCCAGTTGATCGGCGCCGGTGAAGACCACAATCCGCATCGAACGCTCATTCACGATAGTCATAACGCAGTACTCCTTTGTAGGTAGACGCCTAGCGCAGGCGGTAGCGGCTCATTAAGGTATCAGTGTCAATCGAGGGCACAGTAAACGGTTCACGATCGCGGATCGAGCGCAGGGTGAAGTCAACCACACCGCCAACGTCCTTCACCTGTTTGATCAAGACGGCCTCAGCCGGATCAACCAGCAGCAGCAGCGAGACCGGCGCCGTTTCGCTGCCATCGGTAACGGTGGGATGGATCACGCGAAACACCTCGATGTTTTGCAGGGTCACCCCGGTGGCGATAATCGGATCGCGCTCTGGATCAACTTCAATTGGCACACTCAGCAGCAGATCGAGCCGGTCGCCGGGGCGAATAATGTCGAGTTCAGCCAGCAGATCAAGTACGGGGAAGGCGAACAATACTTTGCCAGCGGGGATTTGGCTGCTGATCGGCGCATCGGTGGCGCTAGCGAGGCTGCGCGCAGTAAAGAATTCACCCGCGCCAATCGGCGCGATCGTGATCTGGTTCTCGAGTTCTTGCGGCGAAGTAATCGCCGTGGGCGGCACTAAATCAACCGGAAACTCTTTTAACACCAGATCAGCGCTGCTAATCAACGCCCCCATTTCCAGCGAGCGCGCCGCGACTGGGATCGGGATAGTGGCTGCTGACCGTTGCGCAGCAAGCTGCACTTCTTGGCGGGCCTGTTCGATGGCGCGCAGCTCTTGTTGCCGGATGAGGTAAAATACGAGCAGTCCTGTACTAATGGCGAGGATTGCGCCAAGACCGATGAAAAGCCAACCGTATCGCCGATTCACCGCTGTTCTCCTTGACCAAGACTGATGACCGATAGTGAGACTTGCCTGTTATCTTGGCAACCGTATCATAGCGAGCGAAGGCGCATTTGTGAAATAACAAATCCTTTAATCAGTTTGTGCTATAACCCGGAAAAATGAACATTTTTAGCATGACGACGAAATTATTTGTTGGTTGAACTTGTCAATACGAGAACATTACAAAATCATGACAATGATTTTACAGCGTTAGAAAGCAAAAAGTCGTATCTTCGCTTTGATGGCATGTAGAAAAACAGGGAAACGTGTCATGGCGACGTGTCTACGAGGGTTAAACGTAGGCGTAATGCGTCGCGGATGGTATGATTCTTTGATGAGAGAACTGACAACTTGTTAGCGTCGTTCACAATCTCAGCCGCCAATCGCAAGCACTATATGAGGAGCGCACGACAATGTATCACGCATGGTTTGCCGCCCAAGACGATCCCAACGAGCGGTATCCGCTGACAGAAGTGGTGTATTACAGCCGGTCAGGCGGGTTACTCGAGGTTCAGCACGACATGGCTGCGCTGGCCCAGCGCAGTCCGGAAGAGTGGAAGCGGCTGTTTGATGAGCGCTGGATGCGAACCACATGGCCATACGGCAGTGGCGTCTGGGGGAAGAAGGAATGGGTCTGTCCGATCGTTGCTGACGACAACGTGGTCAGTATGTTTGAAGGCGGCACCAATCTCTTTTGGGCCGAGCGCTTTGGGCGTGAGATCGGGCTCGATGACCTCTGGATCAAGATGTGCGGCAATTCGCACACCGGCTCGTTCAAAGATCTCGGTATGACCGTGCTGGTCAGCGTCGTCAAGCAGATGATCAGCGAAGGCAAACCGATCCGGGCAATTGCCTGCGCTTCGACGGGGGATACATCAGCGGCGCTGGCGGCGTATGGCGCGGCGGCCGGCATTCCGACGATCGTATTCTTGCCGAAAGGCAAGGTCAGCATTGCCCAGTTGGTGCAACCGGTCGCGCATGGCGCGCTGGTGCTGGCGCTCGACACTGATTTCGATGGTTGCATGCGGATCGTGCGCGAGATTACGGCCAACCCTGACAACGGCATCTACCTCGCCAATTCGCTCAACTCGCTGCGGGTCGAAGGCCAGAAGACGGTTGGGATCGAGATTGTGCAGCAGTTTGATTGGGAAGTGCCGGATTGGATCATCATTCCCGGCGGCAATCTCGGCAACACCTTTGCGCTCGGCAAAGGTCTGTTGATGATGTATGAACTCGGTCTGATCAACCGGTTGCCGCGCATTGTGACCGCGCAAGCGGCAAATGCCAACCCGCTGTACCGGTCATACCTCACCGGCTTTCGCGAGTATGAGCCGATCAAGGCGCAACCGACCGCGGCGAGCGCCATCCAGATCGGCGATCCGGTGAGCATTAATCGCGCGATCAGTATTTTGCGCCGGTTTAACGGGATTGTGGAACAGGCGACCGAGCAAGAGCTAGCCGATGCCGCGGCCCGCGCCGATCGCACCGGCGCGTATGCCTGTCCGCACACCGGGGTGGCGCTAGCAGCGTTGATTAAATTGGTGCAACGCGGCGAGATCAAGCGCAGTGATCGGGTCGTGGTGATCTCGACGGCGCATGGGCTCAAGTTTAGCCGCTTTAAAGTCGAGTATCATGAGGGTACATTGCGCGATGTGGTTGGGCACTATGCCAACCCACCGATCGAATTGCCGCCCGACGTCGATGCCGTGCGCCGCGCGATTGAGCAGCGGTTTGGGGAATGACGCCAAAGAGGCGTTACCCGCCTATCAGCGAAGGAGGTCATGTGAGAATCGATCAACGCCAACTAGCTTTCGCCCTTCTCGGCGGCATGGCCGGCTACACATTGGTGCGCGGGTTGCTGAACATTATCTTCGGCGATCCGCTGCAAACGATCGTCTTAACGTTCATCGTCTCGGCGATCTTCGGCGTGGCGACTTGGCTCTACTGGCGGGGTTGGGAAGGGGCACGCTTTTTTGCCACGGCTGGCGTTGCGCTAGTTGTAGCGTTTGGTTTGCCGCTCAGTCAAGAATCGCTGGTGCTCTTTACGCCGCTAGCGTTTGCAGTGGCGATCACCAATACGCAATGGGTGGCCGGGGTAGGGTTGGCGATGCTGGTCGTTTTGCTCGGTCGCGATATTGCTGATGGCGTGTTCGATAGCGTCTACGCCAGTCTTGCCGTCGGGGCCAGTTATCTCGTTCAAGTGATCGCCTTTGCTGCGGCGCGTTTTGCGCTTGATACGGCCCGGATCGAAGCTGAGCGCAATGCCGCGCAAGCCCAAGCCGCCAAAGCGGAGATCGAGGCGCGGGCAACGGCGATCGAGCAACAGCGGCGCGAGCTGGCCGAGCAAAACCAGCGCCAGCAAGAGCTGCTCGAGCTGGTCAGCCAGCTTGAGACGCCGGCGGTGCGGATTGCCGAGGGGGTGTTGCTGGCGCCGCTGGTGGGCGGGATCGATAGCCGGCGGGCAAGCAGGATCACTAGCCGGTTACTCGAACTGGTCTATGAACGGCGGGTGAGTCTGGTGATTCTCGATGTGGCCGGCGTGCCGGTGATCGATACCGCAGTCGCTAATGCGCTGACGCAGACGGTGCGGGCGTTGCGTTTGCTCGGTTGCCGGGTGACGTTAACCGGCATTTCGTCGCAGGTAGCGTTGACCTTGACCCACATTGGGATTGAGTTGCATGAGCTGGAAGTGGCGGCATCGCCGCAAGAGGCGTTGCAGCGTTGGCTGAGCGAGCAGAGCACGCTGGCGCGCAATCAGCGTCATGGGTTGAATTGATGCGGTCAAGACGGGTAGCTATGGTGAAAAAAGCGCCGGCAGCGCCGCTGGATGTGAGCATCTGCTATGACATTGACCAGTAAGACGCTGCGCAAGGCGATTGTTGACCGGGCATTGGCCGGACAACCAACGTCGCCATTGTGCCCGCATGCGCGGGAATGCGGCGGGTGCGCATTTCAAGATCGAGCGTACGCCGATCAAGTGGCGGCGAAAGCTGCCGTCTTACGCGAACTGTACGCGAGCAGCGGGATCAGGGTTGATGGGTTTGTGGTTGTGCCCTCGCCGAACCCATTTGCCTACCGCACCCGGATGGATTACGTCGCTACGAAGGGGCGCTTTGGCTTGCGAGCGCGCGGCAAGTTTAATTACATTATCGAACTCACGACATGCCATTTGATTCCACCGGCGGCATTTGCCGCGGCGCAAGCGGTGTGGCGGCGGGCCGGCGAGTTGGGCTTGCCCGATTACGATATTCGGGCCCATACCGGTTTTTTACGCTATGTGGTGGTGCGGCGCAACCTAAACGACGAATTGCTGATCGCGGCGGTGACGGCTGCCGGCGGTGATGAAGCAACGATGGCTGCGCTAGCAGAGACGGCGCTGGCCCAGCCGGGGGTGACAGGCTTTCACTGGTTGGTTAATGACACCCTCACCGATCTATCGTTCGGCGAGCCGCGCCGGCATTGGGGCGCTGCCGAGCTGGCGATGCGCATTGGCGAGATGGTCTGTTTCGTTGGCCCCAATACCTTCTTTCAAAATAATGTCTATCTCGCGGATCGGTTGATCGGCGATGCGGTTGAGGCGGCGGCAGTTGAGCCAACCATGCGGGTAGCCGATCTCTACGGAGGGGTCGGCGCGATAGGGTTACATCTGGCCCGGCGGGCAGCCAGCGTTGATTGCGTTGAAGCGGTGGCGGACAGCGTCACGTTGGCGCAGCGCAATGCGATCGCCAATGGCGTAGCAAACTTGAACCCGATCTGCGCCGATACGCTGGAGTACTTGCGCGCGCAGCCAGCGGGCAGCTTGCCGGTGATCGTGGCTGACCCGCCGCGCACCGGCTTAGGGCCGCAGGTGTGCCAAGAACTCCTCAGAATTGGGCCGCAGCGGATCGTCTACGTCTCGTGTAACCCGCTCACCCAAGTCGCTGATCTCCAGATATTAACGGTGTCGTACCGCGTGATCGGCCTGCGCGGATACGATATGTTCCCGCACACGCCGCATGTCGAGGCGATTGCGGTATTAGAGCGAGCAGCATAAACTGAGCGCAGCGGGATGCTAGTGTCGCCAGCATCCGCGCCTGCGCTCTGCCAGAGTCGAGCTTGTCCGCCTTACGGCGTCACCGTCAGCGTGCCCTTCATGCCAGCCAGATAGTGACCGGGGAAGGTGCAGATGTAGAGATAGGTGCCGGGGGGCGGCGTGCGGAAGGTAACGCTGCCGGTCTGGCCAGCATTGAGCATCGGCGTCCACGCCAAAGCGCCGGGCGTATCGGGCGGCGGCACGAAGAGGGCATCAGCGTTGGCCTGCGCAGCGTTGTTCACGGCGGCGGCCACATCATCACCGCCATTGACCAGCACCCAGTTGTGTTGGACGCCGAGATTATTTTGGTTGACAAAATCGAGCTTCACGACGGTGTTCGCAGGTGCGCTCAGTGAAGTCTGGGCGAAGGCCAAAGCATTCGGATCGGCTTGAATCTGGATCGTTTGGGCCGGGGTTTCGTTCACCACATTGGCGCCGCCAGCGGCGTTGGTGGCTTGAGCGGCTGGGGCTTGGGTCGGCTGAGTAGCGGCCGGCGCCGCGGTGGGGCGGGGGGTGGCGG
>NZ_LWQS01000050.1 GCF_001650695.1 Chloroflexus islandicus | reverse complement strand
ACTGCCGCACTCCATAGCTTTTTGACACGCCATCAGCACGCGACCGACCACTAGCAAGCCGGCGGGCAAGAGGTTTCGGAATGGCGGCAGTTTGACTGCCGCACTCCATAGCTTTTTGACACGCCATCAGCACGCGACCGACCACTAGCAAGCCGGCGGGCAAGAGGTTTCTTGAATGGCGGCAGTTTGACTGCCGCACTCCATAGCTTTTTGACACGCCATCAGCACGCGACCGACCGCCAGCAAGCCGGCGGGCAAGATGTTTCTTGAATGGCGGCAGTTTGACTGCCGCACTCCACAGCTATTTGCGCAGCGCACATGCTAAGAGCACGAGACCAACCGCCAGCAAACCGCTGCCGGTGCTCAAGATGAAGGCGGCCAAACGTTGCGCCGGCAGGCCGGCCAGTTCAGAGCGCGGCAGGTACCATGCCCAGTGATCAACCAGATGCTGGTTGGGTGGATCGTAGTTCCATGCCCAGCGGGAGAGCGGATTCACCGGCAGCGGTGCGATCGCGGTATCAACCACTGCGAGCTCAACGCCACTCGCTGTAATCCCGCGCAACCGGGTGATGAGTGGTCCCAACGGCTCATTGCGATCGCTGAAACCAACGGCCATCGGATTCCACTCGCGCGCGACAATTTCAAGCTGTGCCTGACCGGGTTCGATGAGCAGGTGGTACACCCGCCGCTGGCCTTCCGGCAGCGCACCGAGATCGTTGCCGTTCAGACGCAGGCGGAGCGCACTGGTAGGCGCTTCGGCGGGACGCCAGTCGTCAATGACAAGCGTGAGACGGCCCCCATCCTCAGTTGCGCAGTTTACTACGCCGCGCTGCCCCGTGCGCCGCGGCAGGGCAGCGCCATCCGGCGCTTCCGAAGGATACATCCCGGCACCCAATTTGCATACCGGTGGTGCAGTGGCGTACCGCTGCCAGCGTTCGGCCAACAAACACCAGTGCCCGATGAGCGGCGATGGCTCGATCGGGCACTGTTGCTCTGCTGGCGGAACGTAAACCACGTAGGTATCAAAATTCAACAGCACGCCCCCCACATTGCCGGCAAAACCGAGGAGGCCGGTGAGCACGGCCAGCGCCACGCGCCGGTACGTAGCCGCCGGTTGCCGTGCCTCGCGCAAAAACATGCCGGCCCCAAGAACGATGAGTGGCGCTATCACTGGCAGCAGAAAGCGCGGCCCCCATACGCCACCGCCTTGCCACTGGCCCCACCCAGCATACAATCCGAGGTGTGAGCAAAAGAGCCCAATCACCAACAGCACAACCGCCCGTTCACCACGCTGCCAGAGGGCGATACCACCCGGAATAGCCAGCAAGATCGGCGGTGCAAAGAGAAATACGCTCTTGCCGGGACTGAACAACATGCCGGTGAGACCGGTGAGGAACGGCGTTGTAAACTCGTAGGCTTCACTCGCATAGCCCGACGCGATCGGCGTGCCAAATCGAGCAAGGTTGTACCAGATGAAGAGCAACCCGCCCGGAATCATTCCGCTGATCCACACGGCCACAAGGCCGAGCGTCTGAGTGATGCGTCTGCTGATATTGGTGAAAGGGGCGAACTGTGACGCATTGGATGCGCTCATCGAACTGCGCCACGCCTCCCACAGCACGTAGACGCCGAAGACCGGCAAGACAATACCCGCCGCAATCCGCGTTACCAGCAAGAAACCCGCGGCAATCCCAGACACAAATAGGGCCAGCCAGCGCGCGATCGGTCGCTGGTATGACCATGCCGCATGCGCGCGTTCGGCAGCGATCAGGATCAGCAAGCCAGCCAACGGTTCCGAGAAAAACGTGCGGGCATAGGGCCACGCCAAGGTCGCCAGACCGTAGAGTAGGGCAAGGATGACCGCCCAACCCTTGGTTGCCCCCAGCCGCAACGCCCACAAGGCCAGCACAGCGCAGGTAGCGGCGGTGAGCAGACCATTGAGCGCCGTCACCGCAAAGCGCGTCGCGTAATCGGCCCGTGCGCCAGACGAAGCAATCAGTTCGCCAAGCAGATGAAACGGGATGGCCAGCAATGAAGGGAGCACGCCAAAGGGCGAATAACCTCGATCGTCCAAACCGGGACGCAACGCCACGAACGGCGACTCTGCTATTGCCACCACCGCGACATCGCCCCGCTCGATCAGGCTACGGGTTACAGCCAACATCGTCTCTTCGTCGGCTGAATAGGTATGGCCGCTCATAGTGAGCAGGTAGAAACCGCAGAAGATTAGGAAGATTGCGCTCGCGAGACGCATAGCAAGAGCCTTGTGAGAGATGCGAGACCGCCTAATGGATTGCTAGGCGCAACGCGGCGATTATACCAAAGAACCAGTTTGGCGCTCGCGCAAGAGATTGGTGCGGGCGCTCTCTTATGTCATTGCGAGCCGAGCGGAGCGAGGCGAAGCAATCCCCCACGAGCACGGGAGTAATCCTCTCAGTGTTCGTTCTCGCTGAAGCAGGAGATTGCTTCGGGGGCTGCGCCCCCTCGCAATGACAACTGGGTACGCCCCCTCGCGTTCGGCCTGTCATTGCGAGCCGAGCGCAGCGAGGCGAAGCAATCCCCCGCGAGCACGGGAGCAATCTGAGCGCAGATAAAATACGTTGTTTACCGCAGCAGGTGCTGAACACGCAGAGGGTGAAAGGGCGAAAGATACAAAACCCTTTGCGCTCTTTGCGTCCTTCGCGCCTTTGCGTTAAACCCTCTGCGTCCTTAGCGTCCTTTGCGCCTTTGCGTTAACCCCCTCTGCATCTTGGCTCGCTTTGCGTCGTTGCGTTAACCCTCTGCGTCTTGGCTCGCTTTGCGCCTTTGCGTTAACGCCTTTTGCGCTCCCTGCGTCTACAAGAGCGCGCACGCTGTCTGCTCTAACCAGAGACACAACCTTGACAAATGAAACCGGCTGTGCGATAAGGTGGTAGCTCGCTACGAAAGCAAACCCATACCACTACCCGGCTAGTGTCCGATACAGGAGTACCCACATGTACGAAATCGGCGTCAATGCCCAATTCGAGGCCGCCCACCGGCTGGAAGGCAATTTCGGCCCGGCCACCCGCATGCACGGCCACACCTACCGGCTAGAGGCGATCGTGACCGGCCCGCACTTGCAGCCCGATGGCACCCTGTTTGACATCACCCGTCTGCACGAAGCGGTTAACGCGATTGTGGCCGATCTGCACTACCGCGATTTGGGCACCGTGGAAGGGTTGCATAACGTGAACACAACCGCCGAACATGTCGCTCGCTACTGTTGGGAACGGATTGCGGCTGCACTGCGCGGGAGCGGTCTCACCACGCTGACGGTGAGGATTTGGGAGAATCCGCAGGCGTATGCGGCGTATGGCAGTGCGTTAGAGTGAGAAATGAACAGACCACGCCAATAGTATGCGGGCCAGCGGCCCGCCCTCCGTGGGCATTGAAAAGCATGCGGGCCAGCGGCCCGCGCTCCGTGGGCATTGAAAAGCATGCGGGCCAGCGGCCCGCGCTCCGTGGGCATTGAAAAGCATGCGGGCCAGCGGCCCGCGCTCCGTGGGCATTGAAAAGCATGCGGGCCAGCGGCCCGCGCTCCATAGATAGGACACCTCCGCGCCCTCTGCGGTCGATACCTTTATGAATCTGCACCTCGCCTTTCTCACCGTCGGCGATCCGAACCGGCTCACCGGCGGCTATCTCTACCACCGCGAAGTCTTCCGGCGCTGGCGCGCGCAGGGCCATCGCGTTGACGAAATTGTGTTAGGGCCGGCGGATGTCGCCGGGCAACTGGCGGCTGCACCGCTGGCCGGCGCACAGGTGCTCGCCGGCCAGTACGACGCGCTGCTGGTTGATGCGCTGGCACGGGTTGTCGTTGCGCCGTGGCTGGATCACTGGCGCGCGCAGCGTCCGCTGATTGCGCTGATCCACGAGTTGCCGGCAGTGGCCGGGGCAAGCGACCCGCGGGAACGGGAATGGGAACAGGCCCTGTTGCGCACCGATGCGCTGGTGGCGGTGAGTGATGACGGCGCGGCCACCTTGATCGCACGCGGAGCTGATCCGGCGCAGGTCTTCGTTGCGTCAGGAGGATGCGACCGTCTGCTGGCCCGCTTGCCGGCAGGCGTGCTACGCGAGCCGCTGGTGATCGCGATTGGGCAATGGATCCCGCGCAAGAATCTGGCCGGCTTGGTGCGAGCATGGGGGCAAGCTGCACGCCCTGATTGGCGATTGGAACTGATCGGCGAGACTGAGGCCGATTCAGCCTACGCTGCCGAAGTCTGGCAAGCGGTGCGTAGCTGCTCTGCGCCGGTGATAGTCCGTGGCACGCTTACTGACGATGAGCTAGCTAACCTCTACGCACGGGCCAGCGTCTTTGCCCTTCCCTCACGCTTTGAAGGCTACGGCTTGGTCTTTGCCGAGGCGCTGGCCTGCGGGTTGCCGGTGATTGCCGGCGCAGTCGGGCCAGTGCCGGCGCTGGTAGGTGATGGCGGCCTGCTCGTACCGCCCGACGATGAAGCAGCGCTGGCCGCTGCGCTACACACCATCATCACTGATACCGCCCTGCGCGCGCGCCTCAGCACCGCAGCGTGGCAACGCGCCGCCGCCTTACCGCGCTGGGATGACACGGCGCAGCGCTTGTTGGCGGCAGTGTTATGGACGATTAGGAAGCAGCAACCGCCTACGTTCTGACAAAATCGTCATCCTTTGCCACCCCTCTTGTGAGAGCGATCGACGGGTGTTACAGTAACAAGTGGTATAGACCTGCCCACACTGTAACTGGTTCTGCAAAGGGGAACTCTAATGTATATCCACCGAGTCGCCCTTACCCTCCTGAGCGCCATGCTGGTTGTGCTCCTCGCCGCCTGCGGTGGCGCAGCCAGCAACCCGTCGCCAACCCCAACCACGGAAACCCCGCCTACGCGCACACCACGCCCAACAGCAGCGGCAAATCCAGCAGCTACCGCAGCGCCAACGACGGCAACCGAGCCAACCGCCGCTGCGGGAGGCGCAACCGAACGCCCGCCGGTCACGAACACCGACATCGACGTTACGGCGCTCGGCAATGTGCAGGTCGAGATGAAGATTGACGGTTTGCTGAAGACCGAAGGCCAAGCCGATGAACCGATCAAACTGTCGTTCCTCGAAATTTGGCTGCAAAACGGCGATCGCAGCCTCACCATTGAGTCTGATTCGCCGGATACCGGAGTATCGCGCATCATCTACCTCCAAATCGGCGCCCAAGCGTACCAGTATGTCGAGAGCGGCTCTGATCGGAACTGCCTGAACATTACCGGCAGCGACATGTTCACCGGCAGCATCTTGACACCTGATTCGCTGATTGGCGATCTGCAAGATGCCCGGCTCGCCGAACGCGGCGTGCGCGTCAATGGCTTTACCACCGACCGCTACACCTTCAACCTCACCGAGCAAGCGCTTGGCTATCAAGGGCAAGCCAACGGTGAAATCTGGGTATCATCCAACCCAGCAGTCGTTGTCCGCCATGTAGGTGAACTCACCGGCACGATCACCGGCGATGCACTCGATGAAAGCGGTGCACCGCTGCCCGGCGCACTCAGCAATCTGCGCTGGGAGTACAACGTTACCAAGCTCACCGGCAATACAACTCTCACCCTGCCTGAAGTATGCGAGCAACTGCAAGCAACCGGCGCTGACATTCCATTGCCGCCCAACATCAGCAATCAGATGCGGATGGGTGAGTTGATCAGCTTTGAGACGACCGACTCGGCAGCAACTATGGCCACGTTCTTCCAGACCGAGATGGTTGCGAACGGTTGGCAGGCGGGTGAAACCAGCCAATACGGCGACACCTACCAACTCACGTTTAGCAAAGATGGTCGTACCGCGACGGTCATGATCTCAACCGACAACAATAAGACGTCGGTGATCATTTTGCTCGCGTCGTCGTAGGCGCAGAGGCAGGTCATCACTCTTTCGTAGAACGCTGTGGCATACTCAAGTCTGACACCCCTAGCGTATCCTCGCTAGGGGTGTCGTTTTACCGAACGGTTTCTTCGTGCCGCTCGCGCGCGATCAATGCCGGCAGGAAGGCGATGTCGGCCCGCTTGCCATTGCGCGCCGCCATAGGTGGCGCAGCACTCCTCAACGGCAGCATCTCGCCAGAGAAAGAGGTTGCTTCCGGAGCTTCGCATCCGCGCAAGCCAACAGGGTGCAAGGCACTGTCAGCACCAATCGTTTAGATACGGACACAGAGGAGGATGCCATTGCGAGCAATCAGCCAGAGCGATACCGTTATGGGTCATTTAACGACTGTCAGAACAGCACCGAAACGCACGTTACAGACCAAGCGTCTCTATGAAGCTGCTTATCGTTTCTTTTTGCCAAGCAAACACATAGTTGGCAAGAAGACAAACCCTATTCACTGGCTACATACCGGCTATTTGCATCTCGAATGGAAGATGCATCGTGAGTCGTATCCACTCCTAACAAACATGACATCCCGCAATCCACGCAATGCCGGTTGACAACCGGTGATGAAGCTCGCAACCAATCCTAACGCAACAATCGCGTACCAATGCGTTAGATGACGATTGGCACACAGCGCCAAGCAACGTTTCCTGCCAACCTACAATATTCCACATGGTGGAATTATATACCATTTCTAAACCCGCCTTGAGAGCGATCTCGCTGCTATCCTGACAAACTTTTCATCTTTGCTCTCCCTTGTGAGACCCTCTCTCGCATGCTATAGTGCTCTCGGCATGCTAAAACGTTATCATTTTAGAGAATGCATTCTCTCCCTGTCCACCGGGGAAGCGCCAGCACAACGGCGTGCGGTCTCTCCGCTCATCCACCGCTAATGTACCAGTACTCAAACCAGAACCATCACACAACTGCGCAAGGGGAGATTTCGATGAATCTGGCTAAAATCCTGACCGCTCTGCTCAGCCTGAGCTTGATTGCATTGCTGGCCGCTTGCGGCGGCACAACCAGCAATCCTGCGCCGGCGGCTGGCAGCTCGACTTCTGGTAATACTACCGCTGGCAACGTAGCCGTGAGCGGCAGCGCCTCGGACAGCGGCGCATACGGAAACGTTACCGCCGGCAATGTCAACGTCTCCGGCAATGCCTCTGACAGCGGCGCATACGGCAATGTCACCACTGGCAATGCCAACGTCTCTGGCAGTGCCTCGGACAGCAGCGCAGCGGGCAATGTCACTACCGGCAATGCCAACGTCTCCGGCAATGCCTCTGACAGCGGCGCCTCCGGCAACGTTACCACTGGCAATGTCACGATTGGCGGCAGCGCTTCGGATAGCGGCGCCTCGGCGAGCGTCACCGTGGGCGGCGTCACCGTGGGCGGCAGTGCTTCGGATAGTGGTGCATCGGCGAGCATTTCTGCCGGCGGCGTCACCGTGAGCGGCAGCGCTTCGGACAGTGGCGCGTCCGGCAGTGTTACCACCGGCGGCAGTGCCTCTGGCAGCGCATCCACCGGCGGCAGCGCATCCGGCAGCGCCTCTGGCGCAACGGCGGCTGAGGACGAGATTCCGCTGCCATCCAATATTAGTAATGTGGTGAAGGCTCCCGGCGTGATCACCTTTGACGCTGCCGGCGCGGCTGCCAGCATTGCCACCTTCTACAAGACCGAAATGCCGGTGCGGGGATGGGGGCAAGGCGATAGCGTTGAGGTGGAAGGCGGCGTGTATGAACTTACCTTCACTAAGGATGGGCGTGAGGTATCGATTAGCATCACCTCAGCCGGCGCCAAGACCTTAGTGGTGATTACGTTCCTCTAACGCTCGACTCGTAGCGCATAGAGTGCGGCAGGAAGGGCTGCCGCACTCTTTGATAAACGAGGGTCAACTTTCCCTGTTGACAAACCGCTCACGCTGTGGTATCCTCTTCGCGGATCGTCATTTAGGCAAAGTACACAAATCTATGGCCGCTCACTTTGTAAGCCTTATCCTCCTCGTACTCGTACTCCTCCTTAGCCTTATTGGCGGGTGGAGCAAACGTGTTTAGGGAGGGGATGGTCACAAAGCCCCGGCTCAGGATGCAAGACTGAACCTCCCGCCCTGCGGGAGGTTTTTTAGTACCCGTGCGAGGATACGCGATGCGGCTCATCACCATCATTATCAGCTTTTGGCAACAACGTGCGTTGCAGCCGCGACTCGCGCTTGCGCCGGCAGTGATCACCCGGCGTCGCTAACCTACGTTTCGTTCACCGCCGCCTCGCCAGCGCATTGCCCCGCGGCTGGCCGCTCACATCGAGGTGAGCAGCGGCGCAACGCCCCACTGCTGTGGCCCGTCGGTTGTTGGATCGGTCGTCGCCAACGGTACAGCGCATCGCTGCGCTTGCCACCGTTGGGTACGGCTGCGCACACAGGTTCTGTTCCAGACACATCACGACAGGAGTAGTTCGATGACCAAACCACTCACCGGCGCCCAGATTATGTGTGAGGCCCTCATCCGCGAGGGGGTCGAAGTGATGTTCGGCATTCCCGGCGGCGCGATTATGCCCTTCTATTATGCGATGTGGGATTATCGCGACCGGCTGCGCCACGTGCTCTGCCGCCACGAGCAGGGGGCCGGCCACGCCGCCGAAGGCTACGCCCGCGCCACCGGCAGGCTCGGCGTTTGTATCGGCACCAGCGGCCCCGGCGCGACCAACCTCGTCACCCCGATTGCCGATGCGATGATGGATAGCACGCCGTTGCTGGCGATTACCGGCCAAGTCGGCAGCCACGTGCTCGGCAAAGATGCCTTCCAAGAGACCGATATCACCGGCATTACGATGCCGATCACCAAGCACAACTATTTGGTGAAGAATGTTGATGAACTTCCCTACGTCTTCAAAGAGGCGATCCACATCGCCACCACTGGCCGGCCCGGCCCGGTGCTGATCGACATCACCAAAGATGCGATGCAGAAGACGACGGTGCCCAATTGGGATATCAAGCTCAACCTGCCCGGTTATAAGCCGACCTATCAGGGCAACCGCCGCCAGATCCGCGAAGCGATCAAGCTGTTGATCAGCGCCAAGAAGCCGTTGATTATCGCCGGCCACGGGATCATTATGGCTGGCGCCCACCGCGAGCTGCAAGAGTTCGCCGAGCGGCTGCGCATTCCGGTGATTACCACCTTGCATGGCATCGGCGCGATCCCCGAAAATCACCCGCTCGCGATCGGCATGCCCGGTATGCACGGCTGGGTGCATGTCAACCGCGCGATCCAAGAGTGCGATGTGCTGTTCAACATCGGCGGTCGCTTTGATGACCGCGTGACCGGCAAGGCCAGCACCTTCGCCCCCAACGCCCGGATTATCCACGTTGACATTGATCCCTCTGAGATCGGCAAGAATGTGCGGGTGGATGTGCCGATCGTCGGCGATGCCCGGCTGGTGTTGCAGGCGCTGCTCGAAGACTTGCCGCCGCCCAGCGAGCTGGCCGAGTTGCATACCCACGCTTCCGATTGGATGGAGCACATCCGCGAGATGCAGGATAAGCATCAGGGCAAGCAGCAGTACAAGAACCGGGCCGCGATGGCCAATATGTCGCTGCCGCCGCACGATGTCTACGAGGCGCTGAGCCGCACCCTCAACGCGCGCGGCAACTACCGCGTCGTCACCGACGTCGGCCAGCATCAGATGTGGGCGGCCCAGTTGATCGACTGGAACCAAGGCCCGCGCACCCATATCACCTCGGGCGGCGCCGGCACGATGGGGTTCGCGGTGCCGGCGGCGTTGGGAGTGGCGATTGCTTACCCGAACGAAACGGTGTGGGCGATCGTCGGCGATGGCGGCTTCCAGATGACCAACCAAGAGATGGCGACGATCATGCAAGAGGGTCTGAAGAATATCAAGGTGGCGGTGATCAACAACGGCTACCTCGGCATGGTGCGCCAGTGGCAAGAGCTGTTCGAGCACAAGCGCTACAGCGGCACCCCCCTGTCTGGCCCCAATTTCGCCAAGCTGGCCGAAGCCTACGGTTGGAAGGGGATCACCGTCGAGCGGAGCGAAGATGTGCAATCCGCCATCGACGAAGCGCATGCCACCGATGGCCCGGTGCTGATCGACTTCCGCGTCGAGCGCGAGGTCAACGTCTTCCCGATGGTGCCGCAGAACAAGTCGATTGGCGAGATGATCCTCTCGGAGTCGCAGGCGTAAGGGCGTAATCATTACCGTCATCTAAGGAGTCGCAACCATGAAGAAGCATACCATCGTCGCCCTCTTGCAAGATCGGCCCGGCGTGCTGAGCCGCGTGATCGGGTTGATCCGCCGCCGCGGCTACAATATCGAGAGTCTGGCCGTTGGTCATAGCGAAACCCCCGGCGTGAGCCGGCTGACCATTGTGGTGGAATCAGAGCATGTTGAGCAGGTCGTCAAGCAGCTCTACCGCTTGATCGAGGTGCTGAAGGTGAGCGATGTCACCGACGACCCGACGGTTGAGCGCGAGATGACGATGATCAAGCTGCATGCACCGCCGGCGGCCCGCCACGAGATCATCTCGATGTGCAGCGTGTTTGGGGCGCGGATCGTTGATGTTGGCTCGAACACGATGATTATCGAGATGACCGGCACCCCCGGCAAGGTTGAGAATTTCATTGAGGTGGTGCGCCCCTACGGCATTAAAGAGATGATGCGCACTGGCCGCATTGCCATGGTACGCGGCGCGCGCGGCCACAATGCCGGCGAGTATGTTGAGCCGGCCACCAACGGCGTAGCTGTACCGGCGCTTAACTAATTGTGCGATCCTCTGAGACGCCCCTTACGGGCGTCTCAGTGGTTCTTACCTACCGCGCGCGGCGGATGGTCGCCGCATGAGTATGAGGAATAACACAACATGGCAGAGCTGTACTACGACAATCAGGCCGATCTCAACCGCTTGAAGAACAAGCCGATCGCAATTATCGGTTTCGGCAGCCAAGGCCACGCCCACGCCCGCAACCTTGCCGATAGCGGCCTCGATGTGCGGGTTGGCTTGTACCCCGGCTCGAAGAGCTGGAGCAAGGTCGAAGCGGCGGGCTTGAAGGTCATGACGGTCGCCGAAGCGGCCCGCGAGGCGCAGATTGTCATGATTTTGACCCCTGACATTGGGCAAGCCGATCTGTACCGCGAGCACATCGCGCCAGCGATGGAACCGGGCAAGACGCTGATGTTCGCCCACGGCTTCAACATCCGCTTTGGCCAAATCGTGCCGCCCGCAGGGATCGACGTGAGCATGGTCGCGCCCAAAGCTCCCGGCCACCGCGTGCGCGAGGTCTTTGTGCAGGGCGGCGGCGTGCCGGCGCTGATTGCGGTTGAGCAAGACGCGACCGGCGGCGCGTTTGAGGATGCGCTGGCCTACGCCAAGGGCCTCGGCTGCACCCGCGCCGGCGTGTTGCGCACCACCTTCGCCGAAGAGACCGAGACCGACCTGTTCGGCGAGCAAGTGGTACTCTGCGGCGGCGTCAGCGCGCTGGTCAAGGCTGCCTTCGAGACGCTGGTCGAGGCTGGCTACCAGCCGGAAGTGGCCTACTTCGAGTGCATGCACGAGCTGAAGCTGATCGTTGACCTGTTCTATCAGGGTGGTCTCAACTACATGCGCTATTCGGTGAGCGATACCGCGGAGTGGGGCGATTACACCGCCGGCCCTAAGATCATCACCGATCAGACCCGCGCAGCAATGCGCCAGATTCTGGCCGACATCCAGAGCGGCGCCTTCGCCGAGGACTGGATCGACGAGAATCACAATGGCCGGCCTCGCTTCAACGCCTATCGCCAAGCCGATATCAACCACCCGATCGAGCAGATTGGCCGTGAATTGCGCCGCATGATGCCCTTCGTCAACCCGCGCGAAGTCAAGCCGGGTGAGGGCGGGGCGTAAAGCGTTAGCGGCAAGGCCATGCCTTGCCCCCGCATGAGCGGATTGCACCTGCACAAACTATACACGCACCTATGTCATCGCGAGCCGGCTAGGGGCATCACGGGGCGATGCCCCGCCCGGCGAAGCAATCCCCCACGAGCACGGGAGCGATGCGCTCAGACACCCATCCCGCCAAAGCGGGAGATTGCTTCAGGGCTGCGCCCCTCGCAAGGACAGGAGGACAGGGGGAGCGGTGCGCTCAGGCACCCCTTCCGCCAAAGCGGGAGATTGCTTCGGGCGCTCCGCGCCCTCGCAATGACAGCAGGGGCTGCGCGCCCTCGCAATGACAGGAGGCGCTGCCTCAACGCTGAACTTTGCCCGCCCCTCTCCCGCGCTAGTGGGAGAGGGGCTGGGGATGAGGGCCGTCAGCCCGCGCAGCGGGCTTCGTACCCCTAGCCCGGCCCTTCAGGGCCGGGCGCCGGAGCCGATGTGCTGTCCGCCCCCTGAACGCGCGCACGGGAGCGGTACGCTCAGGCATCCATCCCGCCAAAGCGGGAGATTGCTTCGGGCGCTCCGCGCCCTCGCAATGACAGCAGGGGCTGCGCGCCCTCGCAATGACAGGAGGCGCTGCCTCAACGCTGAACTTTGCCCGCCCCTCTCCCGCGCTAGTGGGAGAGGGGCTGGGGATGAGGGCCGTCAGCCCGCGCAGCGGGCTTCGTACCCCTAGCCCGGCCCTTCAGGGCCGGGCGCCGGAGCCGATGTGCTGTCCGCCCCCTGAACGCGCGCACGGGAGCGATGCGCTCAGACACCCATCCCGCCAAAGCGGGAGATTGCTTCGGGGCTGCGCCCCTCGCAAGGACAGGAGGAAAGGGGGAGCGATGCGCTCAGGCATCCATCCCGCTGAAGCGGGAGATTGCTTCGGGGCTTCGCCCCTCGCAAGGACAGGAGACGATCCGCCCCTCGCAAGGACATGAACCAACGATACATATCAGGAGGCACCAATGACCAACACCACCGAACCGAGCGTAGATTACGTCCGTATTTTCGACACGACCCTGCGCGATGGCGAGCAGGCCCCCGGCTGCACTATGACGCTGGAAGAGAAGCTGGAGGTCGCTCGCCAATTGGCGCGCCTGAAAGTGGATATTATCGAGGCCGGCTTCCCCGCCGCGTCGCCCGGCGACTGGGCCGCAGTGCATGAGATTGCCCGCGAAATCGGTACGCCCGATGGCCCGATTATCGCGGCGCTGGCCCGCGCTAACCGCGACGACATTGACAAGGCGTGGAGCGCGATCCAGCCCGCGGCGAAGAAGCGCATCCATACATTTATGTCAACTTCTGACATCCACCTCGAATACCAGTTCCGCAAGACGCGGGCCGAGGCGCTGCAACTCATCCACGAGATGGTGAGCTATGCCCGCTCGTTGTGCGAGGATGTCGAGTTTTCGCCGATGGATGCCGGGCGCACCGATCCGCTCTTCTTGCGCGAGGCGGTGGCAGTGGCGGTGGCAGCCGGCGCAACCACGCTCAATATCCCCGATACGGTTGGCTATCTCACCCCCGACGAGTACGGCGCGATGATCCGCGATCTGCGCGAGCATGTGCCGGGGATCGAGAACTGCATTCTCTCGACCCATTGCCACGACGATCTGGGGATGGCGGTGGCCAATTCGCTGGCGGGTGTGCGGGCCGGCGCGCGGCAGGTGGAGTGTACGATTAACGGGATCGGCGAACGGGCCGGTAATGCTTCGCTCGAAGAGGTGGTGATGGCGCTGCATACGCGCCAGCAGTATTACGGCTTGCGCACCCGGATCGAGACGCGCGAAATCGCTCGCACGTCGCGGCTGGTGAGCAGCTTTATCGGCGTGCCGGTGCCGCCTAACAAGGCCATCGTCGGCGCCAACGCCTTCGCCCACGAGTCGGGCATCCACCAAGATGGCGTGTTGAAGTATCGCCAGACCTACGAAATCATGAGCGCCGAGACGGTCGGTCTCGACAGCAATACGCTGGTGCTGGGCAAGCATTCGGGCCGCCACGCCTTCCGCAAGTACCTCGAAGAGAAGGGCTATACGCTGAACGATGACGAGTTCCAGCACGTGTTCACCCGTTTCAAGGATTTGTGCGATCGCAAGAAGAAAGTGGACGATCGCGACATCGAGGCCTTGATCGCGGGTGAGATGCAGCATACGCCAGAGTTGTACAAGCTCGATCACGTGCAGTATGCTTCGGGAGTGGGCATGATCCCGACCGCCACCGTGCGCCTGATCGGCCCCGATGGCCAAACTAAGATTGATAGCGCGCAGGGCACCGGCCCGGTTGATGCGGTCTATCAAGCGATTAACCGGATTATTCAGCGCCCGAACGAGCTGATCGAGTTCTCGATCAACGCGATTACCGAGGGGTTGGATGCGGTGGCCGAGGTGACGGTGCGCATTCGTGAGCAGGGTGCGCCGGCCCGCCTGAACGAGAGCAGCAGCACCGCAACGAGCCTGACCGGTCGCCGGCAAGCGCAGCAAATCTTTAGCGGCTACGGCGTCCATACCGACACCATTGTCGCTGCGGCCCAAGCGTATATGGCGGCGTTGAACAAGATGCTGGCCGCCCGCCAAGAGCGGATTAAGGCCGAGGCGATGGCCTATTCCGCCGGGTATAGCGGCGAAGCCGGCACGCTGCCGGTGGACATTTTCGGCGGGAGCACGTTGGGATAAGGGCGTGGGGGTGACGGGTGCGTCACCCCCACCGGATAACAAACACCATGGATACGATTGCTTATCTTGGCCCGCCGGGCACCTTTAGCGAAGAAGCGGCGCTGGCATACGCAGCCGGTCGCGATGCGCGCTTGCTGCCGCTGGCCAGCATTCCGGCGGTGGTGACGGCGATCGAAACTGAAGCAGCGACCGCTGGCGTGTTGCCGATCGAGAATCTGTTGGAGGGCAGCGTGAGCTATACGCTCGACCTGCTCATCCACGAAACCAACTTGCAGATCGCTGGCGAGATTGTGGTGCCGATCCGCCAGTATTTGCTGGCGCGGCCCGGCTTGCAACTGAGCGACATCAAGGTGCTCTATGCCCACCCGCAGTCGCTGGCCCAATGCCGGCGCTTTGTCGAACGCTGCTTGCCCGGCGTGGCGACGGTCGCCTCGCTGAGCAACTCAGCCGCTCCTGCTGAGGCATTGGCCGACGAGCGGCCAGCGGCAGCGATCGGCACTTTGCGCGCCGCCGAGCTGGTCGGGGCCAGCATTTTAGCCCGCGAGATCGCCGATAGCCCGCACAATGTCACCCGCTTCATTGTGCTGGCCCGCGAAGACTCGCCACCTACCGGCGATGACAAGACCAGCTTCTGTTTTGGGTTTACCCGCGAAGACCGGCCCGGCAGTCTGGTCGGCGCATTGCAAGAATTGGCCGCGGAAAACATCAACATGACGAAACTCGAGTCGCGCCCGACTCGTGCTATCTTAGGGCAATACATCTTTTTAGTGGACATTAACGGCCATCACCGCGACCCGCACGTTGCCCGCGCCCTTGAGCGCATCCGCCAGCACACCGGGATGCTAAAAATCTTCGGCAGCTACCCGCGCTGGCAAGGCGCGAACGGCAACCACCACCCATCGCGGCAAGGAGAGGAGAGATGAGCAAACCGCGCACCCTGTTTGAAAAGGTCTGGGACGCGCATCTGGTGCGGCCAGAGACGCCGGAGACGCCGGCAGTGCTCTACATTGACCTGCATTTGATCCACGAAGTGACGTCGCCGCAAGCATTCACCGAATTGCGCCAGCGCGGCTTGCGCGTGCGCCGGCCCGACAAAACGCTGGGGACGATGGATCACAGCACGCCGACCACGCCGCGCAACCATCTCGGCATTATTCCGGTGATTGACCCGATGGCGATCAGCCAACTTGAGCAATTGCGCAAAAACTGCGCCGAGTTCGGCATTCCGCTGTTTGAGTTGGGTGATGAGAATCAGGGTATTGTGCATGTGATCGGGCCAGAGCAGGGGCTGACCCAGCCGGGGATGACGATCGTGTGCGGCGATAGCCACACCAGCACCCACGGCGCGTTCGGCGCGCTGGCCTTTGGCATCGGCACCTCGGAAGTCGGCCACGTGCTGGCGACCCAGTGCCTCTTGCAGCGCAAGCCCAAGACCTGCGCCGTGCGGATTGATGGCCGGCTCGGCCCCGGCGTGACGGCGAAAGATATTATTCTGGCGCTGATCGCTAAATACGGCGTCGGTGGCGGCACCGGCTATGTCTTTGAGTATATGGGGGAAGCGATCCGGTCGCTCTCGATGGAAGAGCGGATGACGATCTGCAATATGAGCATCGAAGGCGGAGCGCGGGCTGGGATGGTTGCGCCCGATGACACCACCTTTGAGTACATTGCTGGCCGGCCATTCGCCCCCAAAGGGGCCGATTTCGAGGCCGCCGTGGCGCGCTGGCGCACCTTGCCCACCGACGAGGGAGCGGTCTTCGACCACGAATTGACCCTCTCAGCCAGCGAGTTGAAGCCGATGATTACTTACGGCACCAACCCCGGTATGGGCATTCCCATCGACGCGCCAGTGCCACGCCCGGAAGATATGCCTGACGCGCGCAGCCGGGCCGCGCTCGATAAGGCGCTGGCCTATATGGGTCTAGAACCGGGCAAGCCACTGTTGGGCCACCCAGTGGATGTGGTCTTTATCGGCTCTTGCACCAACTCGCGGCTCTCTGATCTGCGCCAAGCGGCCCAATTCTTCCGCGGGCGCAAGGTGGCGCCGGGGGTGCGGGTGATGGTCGTGCCCGGCTCGCAGCAAGTCAAACGGGCCGCCGAAGCGGAAGGTCTCGATCGCATCTTCAAAGAGGCAGGGGCCGAATGGCGCGAAGCTGGCTGCAGCGCCTGCTTGGGGATGAACGACGATAAGGTGCCGCCGGGCAAGTATGCGGTCAGCACCTCGAACCGCAACTTCGAGGGCCGGCAAGGGCCGGGAGCGCGCACTATGCTCGCTAGCCCATTGACCGCCGCCGCCACCGCTGTGACCGGCGTCGTCACCGACCCGCGCACGCTGATGAATTAGTAGGGGTAATGCACTGCATTACCCTAAGGAAGGGTCATGCACCGCATTGCCCTAAGGAGAACCGCATGGAACCTATCTCAACCATCACCGGCAAAGCGGTCGTCTTGCCGGTTGAAAATATCGATACCGACCAGATCATTCCGGCGCGCTTCCTCAAAGTCACCGATAAGAGCGGGTTGGCTGCCGGTCTGTTCGAGGCGTGGCGCTATCTGCCCGATGGCGCGCCCAATCCCGACTTCCCGCTCAACCGGCCCGAAGCGGCAGGCGCGACGATCCTGATCAGCGGGCGCAACTTCGGTTGCGGCAGTTCGCGCGAGCATGCGCCGTGGGCCTTGCAAGACTACGGCTTTCGCGCGGTCATTGCACCCTCGTTTGCTGACATCTTCCGCAGCAATGCGCTCAAGATCGGTTTGCTGCCGGTGACGATCGAGCAGGCGATCTACGACGAGCTGGTAGCCATGTACGCCAACGACCCGCAGATGGCGCTCTCGATCGATCTGGCGGCGCAGACGGTCACGCTGCCCGATGGCCGGCAGGTGAACTTCCCGATCGATGCCTTTAGCAAATACTGCCTGCTGCACGGGGTTGACCAGCTCGGCTTCTTGCTCAACCAAGCGGAAGCTATTACCGCTTACGAAGCGAGCCACCCGCAACCGGTGAAGACCACCGGTTGATGGATGTGCCAACTACTCATAATCGCTACGTTTACTATGCAACCAACCGGCGCTGCATGCGTTATTATAGGTAAGAGCAGCAGCGCCGGGCTGATTCTGCGCATCGCACCAATCGTCCCATGCATCGACTTGCCCGCTGGTTCTTGATTCTCTGTCTCATGTTCTCGGCAACCCCGTTGCACGCGCAACCGGCGGGTGGATGGAATGTGGCTGAGTTTCTGGCCAAGCAACCCGGCCCATTGAAAGACCTCCGCATTGACGGGCGCAGCGCGGCCCAGATCATCGAAGAGCAGAGCAACTACTACGGGGTTAGCCCATTCTTAACTCTTGCCCTGCTCGAAGCGACCGCCGGTCTGCTCAGCAATCCCACCCCGCCAGACGCAGCGATCACCCAACCCTTCGGCACGCACGGGCCGGTTGGCTTTGCCGCGCAGATCGAGTGGGCGAACCGCGAACTGCGCGCCGGGTTGGGGCCATACCAACAACCGCCAACCGTCCGGCTGCGCGACGGCTTGACGCTGACCCTCTCGCTCGATGAACCGGCGGAATGGATTGCGATCAAGCGCTTTCTGGCGCAAGAACGCGATTCGGCTGAGTGGTTAGCGGCCATCAAAGCGACGCACGCAGCCTTGCGCAGCTACTTCGATGGCCAACTCGCGCCGCCAGCCACCGTTGCGGCGGATGTCACCGGCTGGCTGCGCGCGCCGTGGCCATTGGGCACGCGGGTCACGCATCTTGCCTACTTTGACCACATGTACCCGATGGTCGATCTCGGCGGCGACGGCAACAGCGAGATGATCGACTATCTGGGCCGGCGCAATGTGCAATACAACAGCCACGACGGCCACGATTACGTCTTCCCCGATGCGCCGTTCGCCACCCCCATCCTCGCCGCCGCCGCTGGCACTGCCTATGCCTTCAACGAATCGCGCGGGTTAGGCGTGGTCATCGTCCACCCCAACGGCTACGAGACGGTGTATTGGCATCTTAGCGCGCTCGATCCGATCTTCACCAACGGCAATGGCGTGCGCGTCACCGCCGGCCAGCAGATTGGCGTCAGCGGGGCCAGCGGCGTGAGCGGCACGCCACACCTGCACTTCGAGGTACGGCGTTGGGAAGGCGGCATTCGCAAACAGATCGATCCGTATGGCTGGTACGGCCCCGGCCCCGACCCATGCCCGGCGTATGCTGGCTGCGCGGCCAGCACGTGGCTCTGGCACCCTGATTTGATCGGGATGTACGATTTTACGCCTCCCGACTACACGCCGCCGCCGAGCGATACCACACCGCCGGTCGGGACGATGCGGGTCGCGCCGCCGGCTGATCTGCTGCTGGCTGTCACCTTCGACGGCCACCCGCTGCAAACCGTCGGGCAGGGGTTGCCGCAGATCAACGGCACGCCAAGCTTTGGGCCGGGCCGGTTCGGGCAAGCGGTGCGCAGCGACCGGGCGGAAATTGCCTTCCCCACCACCGGCAACCTCGATCTCGAACGCGGCACGATCAGTCTGTGGGTCGAAGTACCAGCTAGCTACCCAACCAACAGCCTCAACCGCCATTACCTCTTCGCCGCCAGCGCCGACCCGGACGGCGCGCCGGTCTACACCGGCACCCTAGCCCTGCGTCGCGACCGGCTCGGCCCCGACGGCAGCGCGCAATGGACATTCTGGACGGTCGGGGATACCAGCAGCGGTGAAGATCTGCTCAGCGCGCCGGACACTTTAGCGACGGGATGGCATCACTTCGCCGTGAGCTGGGACACAACCAGCGGTACGAAGGCGCTGTACATTGATGGTACCTTAGTCGCTGAACGCAGCAACACCGTCTTGCCAATCATCACCGGCGCGCACCTGCACCTTGGCCGCTTCAGCAGCGGCGGCGCCGCCGCCGGAGTGCGGTTCGACGAACTCGCCATCTTTGCGCGCGCCCTGACCACTGCCGAGATCGCCGTACTCGCGACAACGCCGCCACTCGCGCCAGAACCGATCGCCGTGACCGAGCGCGCCATCCGCATCGACACCAATGCGCTGGATGACAACGGCGGGATCGCAGCGGTCATCCTCGGCATCAACGGCGAGCTGAGCGACCCAATGCCCTACTACGACAGCTACCGCTGGAGCCTGCCGGCGATCGAAGGCGAGCACATCGTCGAAGTGCGTTACCTCGACCGGGCCGGCAATACGACGGTTGTCTCACAGACGGTAGACCTCAACCTGCCACCACAAGTAGAACTGAATACCGAATGGATCGAGGAGGCGGCGGTACGGCTCACCATCAACGCCGCCGATCGCGACCTTCCGATCGAGATGCAATTCAGCGCCACACCAAGCTTTGCTGACGCGCCGTGGTTGCCGTTATTGCCAGAAGTGCGCTGGCGGTGGGATGAAACGGCACTCCCGCGCTTGTTTGTGCGCTTCCGCGATGGCGCTGGATTGACGAGCGAGCCGATTGAGATTGGGAGGCGGTATCAGGTATTTGTGCCGGTGGTGGGGAGGTAACACGAGGCACGAACGAGCAAGATCCTGTAATACCACCCTTGAACGCATCCGTGATTACATCCGCGCTACCCCCCGCGTATGGCGCCGTGATCGCAATCCTACCCACGCTTAACATGCTCATTACATGGGCTTAACCGGCAATGTATATAGTAGTAGACGCAAGTGTCCGCCTTGAGTAAGGGAATTGCCACTATGCGTCTCCGTGGGTTGACCATGTTTGTCGCCGTCGCGCTGCTGATTGGCGCGATCAGTCCGTTGCCGGTATTCGCAGCATCGCCAGCCCCTACCTTTACCCTGCTCGCCAGCTACACTACCGGGCTTGGCAATTTGTCGGGGGAAACGGTGGCCTTTGGCCGCAACCGCATGTTCGCCACGAATAGTACCAGCAACTCGCTCGATATTGTCGATCTGAGCAACGCAAGTACACCTACCCGGCTGAGCCGGATCGATCTATCGCCGTATGGGGCCGGGCCGAACAGCGTCGCTGTGCGCGGCAATCTGGTGGCGGTGGCAGTGGAAGCCGATCCGAAGACTGATCCCGGTTTTGTAGTCTTTTTTGACCTCAATGGCGCCTATCTGAATCGGGTGCAAGTGGGGGCATTGCCTGATATGCTGACCTTCACCCCCAACGGACGGCTGTTGCTGGTAGCAAATGAAGGTGAGCCGAGCGACGATTACACGATCGATCCCTACGGCACGATCAGTATTATCCCGGTCAGCGGCAATATCCGCCGCCTGAGCGATCGCGATGTCATCCACCTTGGCTTTGCCGAGTTTGAAGTTGGCGGCATGTACCGCGACCAGTTCGACCCGGCGACCCGTATCTTTGGGCCGACTGCTACCGCTGCCGATGCAGTGCAGAAGAATCTGGAGCCGGAATACATCACGGTGACGCCGGATAACCTGTTTGCGTATGTGACGCTGCAAGAGAACAATGCGATCGCCAAGATCGATCTGCGCTACTTCTGCATCGAGTGGGTGCGTTCGCTTGGCTTGAAAGATCACAGCCTGCCGGGGAATGGGATTGACGCCAGCGACCGCGACAATGCGATCAACATCGTCAACTGGCCGGTGTTTGGCATCTATCAGCCGGACGCGATTGCAAGCTACCGCGTGCGCGGGCAGACCTATCTCGTGACTGCGAACGAAGGCGATGCGCGCGAGTATGCTGGCTACGCGGAAGAGGTGCGGGTTGGCGCGAGCCGGTACCGGCTTGATCCCACCGCCTTCCCCAACGCGACGGCGCTGAAGAACAATGCGGCGCTAGGCCGGTTGACCGTCAGCATTGCTAGCGGCGATCTCGATGGCGACGGCGACTTCGACCAGATTCACGTCTTTGGCGCTCGTTCGTTCTCGATTTGGGATGCCGAAGGCCGGCTGGTGTTCGACAGCGGCGACCAGATCGAGCGGATCGTAGCCGAGACGTACCCTGCTTTCTTCAACAGCAACAACAGCGCCAACGATTTCGACACGCGCAGCGACAACAAAGGGCCGGAACCGGAAGGCGTCGCGCTCGGCGCGATCCGCAACCGGACGTATGCCTTCATCGGGTTGGAACGGCAGGGGGGCGTGATGATCTTCGACATCAGCAACCCAGCAGCGCCAACGTTTGTGCAATATGTCAACAACCGTGACTTCAGCAGCGCCGCCGTCGGGCCAGACAGCGGGCCTGAGATTGTGAAGTTTGTGCCAGCCAACCAAAGCCCGACCGGCAAACCGCTGTTGCTCGTGGCAAACGAGGTCAGTGGAACGGTGAGCATCTACGAGGCGAATTGAGTAGTTCGCAACCCTCGCCCCTTCTCTCGTGTGGTGAGAGAAGGGGCGATTCTTGCTATCTCCCCCGCCACCACGCCAACGCTAGCCCGCCAATCAGGTGCAAGGCCAAAACACTCATGAAATAGACAGTATGCGGGCCAACCGTTTGGCGAGCAGCTTCGGGAGCAAGGATCGTCTCGATACGGGCCGCGACAAAGGGGGTAAAGAAGTAGAGCGCACCGCAGCACGCTGCCGCCAACCGCCATTCATCACGCCGCGAGGCCATCCAACCGAGAAAGACGGCAAGCGGTGTGGCGAAAATCGCCAGCGCCAACCAGCGCAAAACCTCAGCGTTGCGGGTATCGCCGACAGTATAGTAAGCGGCAGCGGCAACCGCCCACCCGATGAGCGTCGCAATCACGATAAACAAAAGGGTTCGGCTATCGCGGATCATACGCATTAGGGAGCAGGTTTCAACTCTTTTTGGCGGCGCAACCGGCGCTCAATCCGCTCTTGCAGCTTTTGGATCAAGGCCTGCTGCTCGGCGATCGCAGCCTCAATCCGCTCGACCTGATCTTCGAGCTGGGCCAATGTCACCACATAGCGCTGGCGCAGTGCGCCCTCTTCGCCATCGCTGCGCAGCGGGGCAATCTGCTGTTGCAGCCGCTGCTGGCGCTCAAAGATGCGCTGCCGTTCGCGCTCGTGTTCGGCAATCGTTTGTTCGGCGGCGCTGATCTGGCGGAAGAGATTAAGGATGGCGGAGAGTTGCTGGAAGGTATCTTGATCGAGCACCTTGTCGCGGAGGAATTCCTGCAACCGTTCGCCGCTGAGACTGCGAATCTCTTGCCGGCGCGAGAGCAGCCGGCGCTCGCAGACGACGAGTTCCGCCTTGCCAGCGGCAGGAACGGCCACCTGCCACCGGGCCAGTTTGCCGGCTTCGGCCAGCGGCGGCGGGGTGTCAACCAATTCGGTGTTCTCGGTGCGGGGATGCTCGATAATCACTGTGCAAGGATCGGCGATTGTGCTGGTGATCGTATACCGCCGGAACCGAAGCTGATACTCGTCAAGGAACAGATCGCCATCTTGGAGACGGAGACTGTGCAGTTGCTGCGTGGTGGATGAGGACTCTTCCACCGTCACCCCCAGCTCAACCGCGTGAAAGACGGTCAGTTCGGCGCCAGCGCGGGTAAAGGGCAGCACCGCCTCGCCGGCGTATTCGCCGTTGACCAACACTGTCGCCGGGCCTTGTTCGAGGGTTAAGCCCGTCTCATTGGTGAGGCGGATGGCGGCCAATGGGTGGCGTTCGCGCCGCGAGCGGTTGTAGACCAATTCGCGCCGGCCCGCCAACGTCACGCCAAGGATCGGCGCCATGGCCGACTTGCCCCGGCCAACGCTCACCGGCTGGGTCACGCGATAGGCAAACAACGCGCCGCGCTCTTCCCCAGCCGCGACCGGCGCGGCGCTCTCGGTCATCGCCTCGATCGAGACTGACGGCGGGGGAGCCTTCATAAATAGCATCTCCGGTTCCATTGATGCCATTGCGCGTAACCGCCGATCCTGCGGCGAAGCGACCTTTGGTTGCGGACGCGCTTCATCGCCGATCAGCGGACGTTCAGGCGTCTGCGGTTCGTAGAGCCGGTAGCGAAACGAGACTGGCTGGCCGGCGACAAGCGTCACTTCAACATCAACGAGGTCTTCTTCCAACTGGTTATCGAACAGGCCCCAGCCTTGCAACAAGCAACGGGCCGTGCCATCGTCGCCATCCTCGCAGAGCAGCCGGTAGCTGACCCGCCATGCCGGCGCCGGCGCGACATAGCCCACCAGCAGATCGTGCTCGCCGGGGGTGAGGTGAATGGTAGCGGTGCGGTTGCGCTCATCGTTGTGCGCGGCGCGCAAGAAGAAGGCGAGATCATTGTTGGCCGCGTCATCGAGCAGCTCAACGCGCGCCACCTCATCGAGTGGGATCGGACGCACCGCGCGCTCGTCACTCAAATAAAGGCTCACCAGCGCCCGCCGCAGCGGTTCTGCGGCTTCCACATCCACCCCGATCACAAACCCGCTGATCGTCTCGCCCTGCTTGCCGGTCAAGGTCAAGCGCACCATGCGCCCACGCAGATCGCGCAGCAGATCGAGCAAACTCTGCTTATCCGAAAGGTGAATGCTGCCGCGCGCGATGAGTGCAGCGCGGTCTTGGGGAGTAGCCACATCGATATTGCGCACCTGCCCGCTGCGGTCAATGACGATCAGGCTCTTGAGCACATCATCCATCGCCTCAAGCGGAAAGCTGAGGGTCAGGGTCTCGCCGCTCAACGTCCCGCGCCGCTCAAAATAGCCCACCCCGTGTTTGTAGAGCACCATCCGCTTCATAGGCAAGCTGCTCATGGCGTTTCTCCTGCTGCTAGCCCGTCAAGCCGTACCGGATTGTAGGCAGTGTACACCAGCCGGCTAACATCAGCAATCGCCCCGCCCAGCACTTCATCCGGCCAAGCCCATTGGTCGCCGAGCGGCTTGTAGACATAGATCGCCAGTACATAATCGCCACCGGGTGAGCGGACGATACCGGCATCGGCTTGGGTGTGCTCGATCCAACCCGACTTATGTTCGACGCGCACCCCGGCGGGGATGCCAGCCACCATGCGGGTATCGTCGGCATTCTCGGCCAGCAGATCGAGCATCTCTTGGCAGCGATCAGGGTTGAGCAAGGCAAACTTTTCCAGCAATACGCCCTCGCCGCGCGCGCACTCATCGATCATCCGGTAGAGCTGGCCCATCGCGTATGGCGTTGCCCGCAACGCGCAGCCAGTCTCGGCATAAGGCGGTTCGCCAACTGGATCTGGCGGCCCGCAGCGGAACTTGACATTGTAAAGCCGGATAAAATCGACCGCCTCGAATGGAATGTAGAGATGGAGATAGTCAAGACCGAGATCAGCCAGCATATCGCTCATTTGCTCGGCACCGCGGAAGGCCGTCTCGGTGTTTGTGCCACCGGCTCCCGCCGCCAAAATATCGTTGGCGGCCAGATTATCACTGTCAATGATCATTGCCCGCATGCTTGCCCATTGGCGTTCGCTGAATGCAGGCAGTTTAGTGTAGCCATACAGCATAATCGCCGTCTTAATCGTGCTGGCGGCGGAAAATACGGTGCGCGCATTCACCGCCACTTCTGTGCCGGTCGCCAGATCATAAAGGTAGACGCCGATCACGCCATCCCATGCATCGGCTATCGCTTCAAGCTGTTCGGTAAGCTGCTCAGGCGAAGCGTGCGGCGGCTCAGTAGGCCAGCGAGTGAGGAAAATGGGATCGGCGAGTTGGCCACGGCTGAGCAAACCGCTGACAATCTCCAGCGAACGTTCGAGATCAATCGCACGTCCGGGCCGATAGGCAAAGCTGCGCGAGAGCACCTCGGTCGCGGTAATGACGGTCAATTCTGGCGCACTGGCCGATGCAGCAGCAAACGCCGTTATCTGTTCACGCAAGGCTGCTTTATCAAAGGTGAGCTGCAACGGCGCCGAAATTGGCTGATCGCTGCCCAACGCCGGCTGCACTGCGGCTAGCATTGCCGGCACATCGGGAAGCAGGTTTATCGAGGATGGCTCGATCGTCGTTGCATACTCGCCGGCGACCAATTGCACTGGCGTAACACGTTCAGCTAGCGCGGCGGTCAGGGCCGCTTCCGCTTCAACCGTAGTCATACCACCGATTGACACACCGGCCACTTCGGTACCGGCAGCATAGACCGGCACTAACGGCGGTAGGGTGACAGGAGTGATTGCCGATGGCGTTGGCGCCGCAGCGATCAACGCATCGGCGGGTAACGGACGGGAAGCAGAGCTACATCCGGCAAGGATGGCCACGCAGAGCAGGGCGATGGCAAGAAAACGGGGCCGGAGGTTCATGGTCGTGTTCATGCTCCTTTGTGGTGTAGATTGGTGGGCAATTGTTAGTTTCACCCTCTCCCGTTAGGGTTCAAGGGTTGATGGCGTTGCGATGAGCTGGTGTACCCTCACCCCCAGCCCCTCTCCCAACGGCGCGGGAGGGGGGTGCAGCGCCAAGCGTTGCGGTATTGTACAGCGATCAACGGCTGTGATCGACCCAATCGTCTGTCCACCTCTCAACCCGTTAGGGAAAGGAAACCCTTTTGCTAGCCTACGCGAAACTCCTTTGGGCAAAAGGTTGCGCGTCGCTTCTGCCAAGCAGAACAGCGCGCACTTCCCGCTACCAAGGGGAAGCGAGCGGGGTAAAAGCGCAACAGGCATCGTTCATCAATCCACAAGTAGCCAGTTACTGATCTGGTTCAAGGTAGAACGTGAGCGGATAGCCGGCCTCGCGAGCAGCGTGATGCGCCTGATAGACCCGCTCTTGCGCCTCTTGGAACGGCAACACCGTCACCAGCGCGCGCCCTTCGTAATGCGCCGTAAGCATCACCTGTTCGGCGCGGGCCAGATCCAGTTCAAAAAAGACGCGCAACACGATCACAACAAAATCCATTGGCGTCACGTCGTCATTTTCGACAATGACGCGATATGGACGCTCAAGCTCTTCATCGCTGGCAACCGCAAAGGTAACGGCGGGCCGCACGACGACTGTTGGTTGTTCAGTTGGCATGGGCTGCTCCGACGGTGACAGCGAGAACCAGTACCTTTTGGCAGTATAACATAAAGCGTCACTGCTCTTTGCGTTGCCGGCGCCGTTTGGCCGCCAGCAATGCCGCAATCCGCTCTTCGTCGCTGAGGGTAGCCGCTGGCTTTGGCGGGGGCGGGGAAGCCGGTGGCGCCGGCAGATCAGGCGCGGCCACCCGGCGGGCAGGACGTTTGACCGGCACAGCAGTAAATTCGGGCAACGGCACGAACAGCCGGCGCAGGGCAATATCAAGCGGCAACAGGATCAGCGCCAACCAGAGCAGCGGAATTGTCACGGGCCAGACATCGTATACGGCGCGGGTAGTAGGCGTAAAGAGCGCAGTTGGCGGCGGATCGACCCTGCCGCCGGTCAAGGCAGCAATATCGGCCAACAAGCCGGGGTTCGCGGCAAACCGGCCATATTCGGGCGAATAGCTCACGGCGAAGCCGGCGGTGGCGCTGCCGAGAGGCTGGCCAGCGCGATCGAGCGCGCTAACCTGCACCAGATACGCTCCCGCCTGATCAATCGTCGTAATGGCGCGATAGCGACCGGGAGCGACTTGGGTAAACACTAGCTCAAAATTGATTGCCAACCCGCTCACCCGGCTGCGGATCTCGCCAAGTTCCAGCGGCAAGCCCCGCTCATCAAGCGCGATGAGATCGATCTCGGCGCGATTGGCAATCACCGACGCAACGAGTGACAACCGTTCCCCGCCGCTGAGGGGCAGCGTCTCGGCAACCAGATTGGCGGCAAAGCGAGGAAATTCAGGCCACGTTAACCACGCCGCCGCCCAACGGCCACTCAGATCGCTCGTCCACGCCAACACGCGCCCCAAGCCAACCTGTGCCGTAGCCAGCAGCGGTGCGCCGTCATCGGCCACCAACAACGCGCGGGCCAGCGAGCGATGATCGGCAGCATTCCGGCCACGCAACGGCGGCAGCGGGCCAAGATCGCGCAGCCACGGGGATGGCAAAGCCAGCGCCGGCACAAACGGTTCTTCGATCAAATCACGATTAGCGATGCGAACCGTCTCTTCGAGAAAGATCTGGGGCAGCGCACCGGCCCGTTGCACCAGATAGTAGCGCCCGCCGCCGATTTGGGCCGCCTGCTCAAGCGCCGGATCGGTATCCAGCCCGATCGCTACGGTGCTGACCGTCACCCCCTGCGCGCGCAGATCGGCCACCAGATCGGCATAATCAGTTTCAGAGATGCCATCGGTGAGTAGAATCATGTGGCGAATGCGGGCATTCGCTTGCGCGATCGTCTCGGCGGCCAGCACCACCCCGCTGCGAATATTGGTGCCGCCACCGGCGACCAACCGGCTGAGCGCATCTTCGATCGTGAACAGATCGGGCAGCGGCTGCAACGGCAGCAGGGTATCAGCGAAACTATCGAAAGCGATAATGGCGATCTGATCACGTCGCGATAAGCCGCGACTGGCCTGATAAACAGCTTCACGGGCCAAATCAAGTTGGGTGCGCCGGCCATCAACCAGCTCGCTCATACTGCCGCTACGGTCGATCACCAACACCAGCGCCAGATCGGGCCGCTCTTCGCGCAATGGCGGATCGAGCGCCACCGGCAAGATCGGCTCAAGGAGCGACCGCCGCCAACCACCGGCGCCAAACGACTGGGTTCCCCCTACTACCAGCAATCCGCCGCCCAAATCGCGGACATACGCGGTCAAAGCGCGTTGCAGGGCCGTTGAAACCGCTTCCGCCGGCGTATCAACCAACGCAACCGCATCGAAGGCGCGCAGATCGAGCGGATTAGCCGAAATCTGTATTGGCGCCTGAACCGTGACGTCAATCCCCGTCGCGCGCCATGCGGCAGCCAACGCTGCGGCGCGTTCGGGATCAACCGTGATCAGCAATACCCGCGGCGGCCCGCTGACAAAGGTGAACGCTACGGCGCGATTATTGGCCGGTTGGGCATCGAATGGCGCGATCAAACGCGCCTCAAACTGGCGAAAACCGGGAGCGCCCGCCGGCGAATTGAGCGTGATTTGGTTAAGACCAGTAGCCAACTCAACCGGCTCTTCTGCTGCCAACTGGCCATCAACGATAAGCTGCACCGTTGCCGGGCCGGTCACTTCGCTATCAATCTGTACGGTAAGCGGTATCGTTTGCTCAACGCTAGCCGTCGTTGGCGCAATCAACGCAGTGATCAGCGCATCAGGGCCGCGCTCGGCCAAGAGCGGCACCACCTCGATCGGCACGCCGCGAGCTGCGGCCAGCCGGGCAGCGACCAGCGCATCACCCTCATTTTCACCGCCATCTGAGAGCAACACGAGGCGTTGGTGCATTGTGCCGGGCAAGATCGCCAACCCAAGCTGAATTGCATCTTCAATATTGGTGCGCGACGCAATCACCAGCGAATCCAGCCGGGTAAGCGGTCGGGGTGGCTCAGCGACGCGCTCAACCGCCGCGCGCGCGCCAAAGACGATCACCGCCATCCGGTCATCGGGATCGGCGGTGGCGAGGGCCTGTTCGATATACGCCAGTGCGGCAGCACGCTGGGCCGGCGCCACCGAATCGCTTGCATCAATCAGAAACACCGTGGCAGTCGCTTGCACCGGACGGCCCACCTGCAAACCGGCCAACGCCAACACCAACGCTGCGAGTAGCGCCAAGCGCACGACGACCAGCGCCAACATACGCACCCGGCCAAGGCGCCGGCGCAAATCGGCGCGACCAAGCCACATAAACCACAGCAAAGGAATGGCGAGCGCAAACAGCCAAAGAGCTGCCGGCTCAATCACACTCAGCACAATGACCTCCGTTCAGCGGTTGCGGTGGATCGCCAGCCAGCCAACAACATTGTATACCACTTGCTGGGATCATCGCCTGTCAGTGCGCGAGGGCGCAGCGCCCGCGGCAATCGCCCACTTTCCTTCTGTCATTGCGAGGGAGCGGCGCAACCCAGCTCTGCTGGGTGCGCCCGACCGAAGCAATCTTCTCCTTCAGCGGAACGGATGCCTGAGCGGGTTGCTCCTGTGCTGGCGGGGGATGGCTGCGCTGCGCGGGCTGCGAGCCCTCACCCCCCGGCCCCCTCTCCCACCTCACGGCGAGCGAGGGGGAGCCGCTGGATTGCGGGCTAAGCATGACCGGCGCGGAACGCAGCAGCGCCCCTCTCCCGCGTCAGTGGGAGAGGGGCTGGGGGTGTGGGTAAACCGGCTCATCGCAAAGCCGTGAACGACATCTACGCTCATGCGTTCTGTTCGCCCCTCAACCTGTCATTGCGAGGGGGCGCAGCGCCACTTTCCTTCTGTCATTGCGAGGGAGCGGCGCAACCCAGCTCTGCTGGGTGCGCCCGACCGAAGCAATCTCCTCCTTCATCGGAACAGATGCCCGCGCGCACGCCTCCCGTGCGCGCGGGAGATGGTTGCGCCGCGCGGGGGCAGAGCATCGCTCTGCCCCTACGCGCGGCTCGCAATGACATCAGGGGACACGAAGAGCGACTCCCTCCCCCAGTGGGGGAGGGCTGGGGTGGGGACATTACAACGCGCTGCCCCTACTCGACCCGCACTACAACGAGGGTCATATCATCGTGAACCATTCGCCCTTCGCTAAATGCTTGCACTGCCGCCAACAGGCGATCAAGCAGGGCTTCGGGCGGCAAATAACCCCAGTGGCGCACCAATTGTTCGAGCCGGTCGAAGCCGAACAATTCGCGTTGGGCATTCTGCGCTTCGACAATGCCATCGGTGTAGAAGACGATGGTATCGCCGGGAGCCAGCTCTAGTTCGATCTGATTGTAGCGGGTATCGCGCTGTACGCCTAATGGCAGTGCGCCAGCCGTTTCGAGAAACGTCATGCGGCCATCGGCATGGCGCAACAAGGGCGCTAACTGGCCGGCATTAGCCAAGGTCAACCGCAGCTCAATCGGGTCGATCAACGCATACCCCAACGCGACAAAGGCATTGCGCGGCACATCATCCACCAACCAGCGATTGGTCTCGGCCAACACCAAGCGGGGCAACTCGTGATTGCGCGCCTCGGAACGGGCCGTCGAACGGGCCACGGCCATCAGCATCGCCGCCGGCAATGACTTGCCGCTGACATCGCCAACAATGACCCCAATGCGCGAACCGAGATCAATCACATCGTAGAAATCGCCGCCGGTCTCGCGGGCCGGCAAACAACGGGCCGCCACGCTGAGACCGGGGCACGCCGGCAGTTCGCGCGGAAAGAGATTCGATTGAATTTGGCGGGCAATTGCCAGTTCTTGTTCGACCCGCGCCACCGATTCTTGATAGAGTTGCGCATTCTCGATTGCCAACGCTGCGTGATTGGCAAACGCTAACGCGACATCGAGATCACGCTCGCTAAAGGCATACCGGCGATACGAATCGATATTGAGCACCCCCAACACCCGCCCTTTGGCGATCAGCGGCACGCCAAGCCACGACAAAATGCGTTCGCCAATATCACCGGGCGGCCAGATCGTGCCATCAGGCGGCGCCACCACTAACATAGGCCGGCGCTCGCGCACCACCTGACCGGCGCCGCTGCCTTCGAGCGGCAAGATTTTCCCGCGCGGCATCTCCTCAGGCGGCCAACCGCTAGCAGCCACAATCCGTAACACTTGATCATCAATCAGCATGATCGTGGCCGTATCGTAATTGATCACTTTACGCAGCTCGGCCAGCACGAGCTGCAACACCTCATTAGGATCAAAGCTTGAGCTAAGCACGCGCGCCACCTCGCGCAGCGTCTCAGCCGTGCGCCGCTGCTCTTGCTCAGCGGCGAAGAGGAGCGCATTTTCGTAAGCGGTCGCAACCGAGGTCGTCACTGTCATCATCAATTCCAACTCTTCTTCAGTGTACGACCGCGGCTCACCGAAGCTGTCAAACGAGATCGAACCAAACACCCGATCACGGCTGATCAACGGCACGACTACCAGCGAGCGCAACCCCATCGCGCGCCAGCGGTCGCGGGACACCACCGCGCGCGGGTCGGTTTCGATATCGACAATCACTTGCGGACGACGCGCGGTGCAGAGCGCCTCAACCAACGGATTATGGCGCAGATCGATCGTCGCGCCAAGAATGCCGGACGGCGGATATTCGGCCACAACTTCGCCGGTCTCGTCGTCGTGAAACAGCACCAACCCGGTATGATCGGCCCAAAAAAGCTGCACCAACTCGCGGGCAGCAATGTCGAGAATCGCCTGTTGGTCGAGACGAGCCGCGAGCAAGCCGGCAATCCGGTTGACCAACGCCATACGGGCCGCTTGCTGCTCGGCAGCGATCGCATGGGCTTGCGCCGACTCAAAGAGCCGTGCATTCTCGCGCGCCTGCCGCTCGCGCTCTTCAAACAACTGCACCTTCTGCACGGCAAGACTAATCAAGCTGGCGATTTGGGCCAGAAAATCAATCATGCCGTCATCATACTGATAAGGACGCTCATCTTGCAGCACGACCACGCCAATAGCTGCCTCGTGGTGAGCTAATATCGGCACCCCAACCCACGATCGCATCAGGTGGGCCGAGCCAATCGGCTGCGGTTTGATCCCCATTTCGTCAATCCGCTGGTGATCAACCGCCAAATCATCAAAGCGCAGCGGCTGCCGGTTCGTCAGCAACCAATCGGTCAACGAATCCGGCGGCGTCCGCCGGCCCATCAGCTCTTCGCCAAGCGGACGGTTATGCTCCATAAAGATGGCGTAGCGCACCAGACGCGAGTGCGGATCGCAGAGAAGCAAATAAAAGACCGAGGCGGCGGTCAGATCAACCACGATCTGGCGAACCTCATTCAGAATCCGGCTCAGATCGTACGAGGCGGCCACCAGCTTACCGATCTGATTGATCACTTGCAACTCGGCAATCTGGCGCGCTCGTTGCGCCAGCAAGGTAACATTCTGCACGTGCAAAGCTAACTGCGCCGCCACATTCCCAAGAAATTCCATATCGCGCGGCGTAAAGGCATGCGAACGGTAACTCTGCACGCTCACCATGCCAATGGCGCGCCCATCGCGATCGAGCAGCGGCCAGCCCATCCACGAACGAGCGGTGCGTTCGGCGCCAATGATCACGTTATCGACATCAGCCCAAGCCCGGATTTCAACCGGCAGGTCGCGCAGGAAGATCGGCTGGCGCTCACGCAGAATCCGCGCCGTCAGCGAACGGGGTGGCGGTGGATGACTGATCCAATAGGTGTAGAGTTGACCCTCATCAAGGGTAATGCCATCGCTAATCAAGTGGCGTACCGGATCGTAAATCACCATTGAAAAGACATCGAACTCTAAGCATGATTGCAGCTCAGCCGCAGTGCGTTGCAACAGATCGCTCGCAGTCTGCGTGGTTGAAGCCGCCAGACTAATTTCGCGCATTGCGCGCAACTCGGCGATCTGGCGCTCACGCTCTTCAGTCAAGCGACTATGCTCGACGAGGATCGCGATCTGATTTGCCACCGACTGGGCCAACACCAGCTCGTGCGGCGCGATTTCCCGCGGCGTAAAACCGAAAAAGCTTAAGGTGCCCAATACATGCCGGCCCACCACTAGCGGCAAGTTAATCGTCGATTCAAAGCGGGGAAAGAGATGGAGCGGAAACGTGGCCGGGTCATACTGGGCATACCATTCACGGCTCACGATCCGCGGCTGCATCTGCGTGACCACCTCGCGTAGCGGGCTGATTTCAAGCGGAATGTGCCGGGTTTGTTCGATATATTCTTTGCTAAATCCGCGCTGCGCGCGCAAGACCAAGAGCGTGCCGGTCGGGTCGAGCAGACGCACATTGCCGGCCTCGAAATGCAACGTACTCATTGCGATTGCCAACGCCTGCTCGAGCAACTCATCGAGCGAGCGCGGATCGACCAGCGTCGAAGCGAGCGCGCTCAGGGCAGCGAGTTCTTCACGCCGCGCCGCCAGTTGCGCCGCCAATTCGCGGCTCAGCCGTTCTTGCTCTTCAACCAGCACCGCATTCTCAAGCGCCAACGCGATCACATTAGCAATCCGCTGCAACAGATCGAGCGTCTCGTGAGTGTAGAGGTTCGGCTGATAACTTTGCAGCGAGATCACCCCGACCACCGCTTCGCTAATCATCAGCGGCACGCCGATCCATGAACGCGAGAGTTTGGCGGTGTTGCCAAAGGGTACTGGCGGCAAACCGGGATCGCGCTCGACCAACAGATCGCGGAAAAGCATCGGCTCGCGCCGGCGCACAATCAGGCCGGTCAGGTAGCCATATTCGCGGTTTTCGAGAAAATCAATCTGGCCTTCGTCATACAAAAGGGCAGCCTTGAACAGTTCAGGCCGTTCATCGCAAAAGGCAAGGTAACAGGCATCAAAATCGAACACCTTGTGCAATTCACGCACGATCGTTTCAAAGATCACGCGCAGCGACGGGCGGTTACGCGCAGCCAACCCTATCGCGTACAGAGCCGCCAAAATTTGTTGATCGCGCTCTTGCTGGCGGCGCAGTGCATCGCGCTGGCGTTCGAGATCGCCGATCAATTGGCGACGGCGTGCCATGCGAGTCATTGGTCGTGAACCTGTGCTGTAGCTGTAAACGGTAGGCGACAGACGATGGCCGGTTGATCATCAACAAACACGGTGACATCAGGTTCAGCGTAGGCGCTCCGCAGATAGGCTAACCCGATCCAGCCATAGCGCGGCGAGCAGACCGCGCTGGTCAGGTCGCCAATCTCTTTGCCATCGGCAACGACCTTTGCCGGCAGGGATTGGGGGGCTGCCGGCAACCGCAGGCCGCGCAATTGTTTCGCAATCCGCCCGCGACTCTCCATGCGCGCAATGATCTCTTGGCCGACGTAACACCCCTTTTGAAAACTCACCGCCCGCCAGAGATCGGCTTCGAGCGGGATGTAGTCGAGGGTGATTTCGCGGCCAAAGCGCGGGTAGCCGTGTTCGACCCGCACAATCTCAAACGTATCCGCATCAAGGATGGTCGCACCTGCCGCTTGGCATGCCGCCAGCAGCGCCGCCGTGTGCGTCGCCGGCGGGTAGAGGGTATAGCCGTCACCGCCAAGCGGCTCGCAGCGCGCCACCAACACCTGCGCGTCACTCCACTCGCCGTTGGCAATGCCGTAGCGGGGCACCTCAACCGGCAACCCCAACGCCTGCATAATTTGGCCGGCTTGCGGCCCATAGAGGCCGATCTGGCCTAACTCAGCGCCGGCATCGGCCACCGTCACCTGATCGTTAAAAAAGATATTCTTGCGCAGATGACGCAAGATCGGCCCCCCATGGCTAGGGCCGGTCTCTAACAGTAAGGCATCGGGCAGCGCATAGACCCGCAACAGATCGATCATCCGCCCGATCGGCGTGGTTAGTACGGTCAACGTGCCTTGGCCGGCTTGCAACCGCTCGATATGGTTGGTCGAGAGACGATGCAACAACGAGGCCCGATCACGGCCCCGCATCCACAACCGGCCCCGGTCTGATTCATCAATGGCTACGGCGCCAGCATACACCGCCTCGTAGCCGGACATCACTGCCTCATTCATCGCAGCTCTCTTGCCATCTGTATCATCATTGAAAACGATCATCTCACTTCATTGTATCATGCACGGCTTACGATCGACTGACGCAACCGCAGCCGCAACGGCATCCCGTAGCGCGGGCGCAAGGTAATGCCAGTCTGCAACGCGATCGGATGCTCAGGTACCGGCTCAAAACGCCAACGGTGGGCCAGCGTCGCCAACACCAACACCCCTTCCATCCACGCAAACGGCTCGCCGATACAGTTGCGCGGCCCGCCGCCAAACGGGAAGAAAGCGAATTTCGGACGCGCAGCCTGCGCTTCCGGGGTGTGGCGCAACGGATCGCACCGGTACGGGTCGGGGAAAAAGCGCGGATCGTGATGCATCAGCCACGGACTCATTAACACAATGGTATCCGGCGCGACCCGCATATCACCAATTGTCACCGGCGCAATGGCGCGCCGCCCGATCAGCCATGCCGGCGGGTAGAGCCGCAGCGCCTCGGCAAACAACCACTCGGTGTAGCGCAGCGCGGGCAGATCGGCCACGGTTGGCAAGCGATCGCCAAGCACGGTGTCGAGTTCGGACTCCAACGCGGCAGCGATTGCAGGATGTTGCGCTAGCAGATACAAAGCCCATGCCAAGGCATTGGCCGTCGTTTCGTGACCAGCGAGAAAGATGGTCAGCAGCTCATCGCGCAACTGGGTATCGGTCATGCGATAGCCATCACCCTCGTGATCGACCGCCATCAGCAGCATTGAGAGCAGGTCGCCGCGATCGACCGGGTTGGCGCGGCGCTCGGCAATGATCCGGTACACAATCGCATCAAGGCGGGCTTTGGCCGCTTGAAACCGGCGCACCGGCGGCAAGGGCAAGTGCATCAACCAGTCGGCGAGCGGCAGCACCGCCAGATCAAACATCGCTACCAGATCGTGCATCGCGGCAAAGACATCGGCAGCGTCGGCTTCCGTCTCAGCGGAAAAGAGCGTCTCACCGACCACGCGCAGCGTGATCGCCTGCAGCTCACGGCTCATATCAAGCACAGCACCATCGGCCCAACGCGCACTGCGCGCCGCCGCCGCCGCCACCATCGCCGCGCCATAGGCCGCGATGCGCTGGCGATGAAAGGCCGGCTGGATTAACCGGCGCTGGCGGAGATGCACCTCACCCTCGCTGGTCAGCAAGCCTTCACCCAGCAACCGTTTCGCCCGCTCTAACACCCGCCCCTTAACAAAGGCACGATTGTGCGTCACCAACACCTCGCGGATGAGGGTTGGATGATTGACCAGCAGCATGGCTTGCGGGCCGGCGCGAAACGGCGCCACATCGCCGCGCGTGGCGAGATCAGCGAGTAACGCGAGCGGATCGCGGCGGAGTTGCTGAAGCGTGCGGATAGCGCGTGGGGAAGGGAACCGGGCCATCATAACCTCCCGGTGCGAGTAATGCAACCTGTCAATGGTAGCGATTATAATACCATGCTTGCCAGCTCTTAACGTTATGCCGCAAAGCGTCAACCGTGCGTGAAATTTAGAACAACGTCATGTTATACTATACCCATCGGTAAAGCATCAATCAATAGTCGACGATGAACCGTTGGCGATGGGGGAATGCATGAGCGTGACAGGGCGTCTGGCAGGAAAGATTGCGCTAATTACCGGGGGGGCCGGCAACATTGGCAGTGATATGACTCGGCGGTTTCTGGCCGAGGGTGCAACCGTCGTCATTAGTGGTCGCAACAGCGCCAAACTCGCGGCGTTAGCCGACCGGATGCGCGCTGAAGCGGGGGTGCCTGCAAAACGGATCGATCTCGAAGTGATGGATGGCGGCGATCCGGCGGCGGTGCGAGCCGGCATCGAGGCGATCATTGGCCGGCATGGCCGGATCGACATTCTGGTCAACAATGCTGGCAGCGCTGGCGCGCAGCGGCGGTTAGCCGAGATTCCGCTCACAGCCGCCGATCTTGGCCCCGGCGCCGACGAGACGCTGCAAGAAAGCGTTGCGAATTTGTTGGGGATGGGATGGCATCTGATGCGGGTAGCTGCGCCACATATTCCGGCTGGCGGCGTGATCATCAACATTTCGACCATCTTTTCGCGCGCCGAATACTACGGGCGCATCCCGTACGTCGCACCGAAAGCAGCCCTCAATACCCTAACCCAGATCGCAGCGCGCGAACTTGGCGCGCGCGGGATTCGGGTCAACACCATCCTCCCCGGCCCAATTGAGAGCGAGCGGATCCGCACCGTCTTCCAACGCATGGATGAGCTCAAAGGGCGGCCAGAAGGCGATACGGCTAACCAGTTCTTTGCCACTATGCGGCTCTACCGGCCCGATGATCACGGCCAACTTGAACGCCGTTTCCCCACCATTGGCGATGTCACCGACGCCGCGGTCTTTCTGGCCAGCGATGAAGCTGCGGCGCTGACCGGCGAGACAATTGAGGTGACGCACGGCATGGAGTTGCCGGCCAGCAGCGAGACCAGCTTGCTGGCCCGCACCGACCTGCGCACGATCGATGCCAGCGGGCGCACGACGCTAATCTGCGCCGGCGATCAGATCGAAGAGGTTATGGCATTGACCGGAATGCTCCGCACCTGCGGCAGTGAAGTGATTATCGGCTTCCGCTCGGAAGCCGCGATCGAGCAGTTTGAGCAGGCAATTAACGAGAGCCGGCGCTTGGCCGGCGACGCCTTCACGCCGCCGATTGCCTTGCCACTCGATCCGCGCGATCCAGCGACGATTGATGCCATCTTTGACTGGGCCGGCGAGAATACCGGCGGCATTCACGCGGCGGTGATCCTGCCCGCTGCCAGCCGCGAACCGGCCACACAGGTGATCGAGGTTGATGACGGCAACGTGATGAACTTCCTCGCCAACGAAATTGTTGGCTCGATCGTGATTGCCAGCCGCTTGGCGCGCTACTGGCAAACGCAGCGCCTGACACCGGGAGCGCGCGCGCGCGGCCCGCGGGTGATCTTCCTCTCGAATGGGGCGGAAGCGGGCGGCAATACCTATGGCCGTATCCAATGCGCCGCAATCGAGCAGTTGATCCGGGTGTGGCGGCACGAAGCGGCGCTCGACTACGAGCGGGCGGTCGCTAATGGCGAGCATGTCTTGCCAGCGGTGTGGGCTAACCAGATTGTGCGCTTCAACAACCGCAGCCTCGAAGGGCTTGAGTTCGCCTGCGCGTGGACGGCCCAGTTGCTGCATAGCCAGCGCCAGATCAACGAGATCACGTTGACGATTCCTGCCAACATTAGCGCCACGACCGGCGCGCGCAGCGCCGCCGTCGGTTGGGCCGAGAGCTTGATCGGTCTGCATCTGGGCAAAGTGGCGTTGATTACCGGCGGCAGCGCCGGGATTGGCGGCCAGATCGGGCGGCTGTTGGCGTTGAGCGGGGCGCGGGTGATGCTGGCGGCGCGCGATCGCCACAAGCTCGAACAGATCCAAGCCACGATCCGGGCCGAGCTAGCCGAAGTCGGGTACACCGATGTGGAAGAGCGGGTGCAGATCGCGCCCGGCTGCGATGTGAGCAGCGAAGAGCAGCTCGTCGACTTGGTTGAGCGCACGCTGGCCGCCTTTGGCACGGTTGATTACCTGATCAACAATGCTGGCATCGCCGGCGTGGAAGAGATGGCAATCGATATGCCGGTCGAGGGCTGGCGCAATACCCTCTACGCCAACCTGATCAGCAACTACTCGCTGATGCGCAAGCTTGCCCCGCTGATGAAGAAGCAGGGCAGCGGCTACGTGCTCAACGTGTCGTCATACTTCGGCGGCGAGAAGGATGCCGCCATCCCCTACCCCAACCGCTCGGATTACGCCGTCTCGAAGGCCGGCCAACGGGCGATGGCCGAGGTCTTTGCCCGCTTCCTCGGCCCAGAGGTGCAGATCAACGCGATCGCGCCGGGGCCAGTCGAGGGTGATCGCTTGCGCGGCACCGGCGAGCGGCCCGGCCTGTTTGCCCGGCGCGCGCGGCTGATTCTGGAAAACAAGCGGCTCAATGATCTGCACGCCGCCCTCATTACCGCGGCCCGCACCGACGCGCGCCCAATGCGCGAGCTGGTCGAGCTGCTCTTGCCGAACGATGTTGCGGCCCTCGAACACAACCCGGCAGCGCCGGCAGCGTTGCGCGAACTGGCCAAGCGCCTGCGCAGCGAGGGCGATCCGGCGGCTTCGTCGAGCAGTGCCTTGCTCAACCGCTCGATCGCGGCCAAGCTGCTGGCGCGCTTGGTCAATGGCGGTTATCAGTTGCCCGCCGACATCTTCGCCCATCTGCCGGCGCCGCCCGATCCCTTCTTCACCCGCGCCCAAATCGACCGTGAGGCGCGCAAGGTGCGCGACGGCGTGATGGGCATGCTCTACCTGCAACGGATGCCGACCGAGTTTGACGTGGCGATGGCGACGGTCTACTACCTCGCCGACCGCAACGTCAGCGGCGAAACCTTCCACCCGTCGGGTGGTTTGCGCTACGAGCGCACCCCCACCGGCGGCGAGCTGTTCGGCTTGCCGGCCCCAGAACGGCTGGCCGAGCTGGTTGGCACCACCGTGTATCTGATTGGCGAACACCTCACCGAGCATCTCAACCTGCTGGCCCGCGCCTATCTGGAACGGTACGGCGCGCGGCAGGTAGTGATGATTGTCGAGACCGAAGCCGGTGCCGAGACTATGCGCCATCTGTTGCACGATCACGTTGAGGCTGGCCGGTTGCCGATCATCGTCGCTGGTGATCAGATCGAAGCCGCGATCGATCAGGCGATTGCTACCTATGGCCGGCCGGGGCCAGTGGTCTGCACCCCCTTCCGCCCGCTGCCGACCGCGCCGCTGGTGGGCCGCAAAGACAGCGACTGGAGCACGGTGCTGAGCGAGGCCGATTTTGCCGAGTTGTGCGAGCACCAGCTCACCCACCACTTCCGGGTGGCGCGCAAGATCGCACTCAGCGATGGGGCCAGTCTCGCGCTGGTGACGCCAGAAACGACCGCAACCTCGACCACCGAGCAATTCGCGCTGGCCAACTTCGTCAAAACCACGCTGCACGCCTTCACCGCCACCGTCGGCGTCGAGAGCGAGCGCACGGCGCAACGGATTTTGATCAATCAGGTCGATTTGACCCGGCGGGCGCGGGCCGAAGAGCCACGCGATCCGCGTGAGCGCCAGCAAGAGCTGGAACGCTTTATCGAAGCGGTGTTGCTAGTGACGGCGCCGCTACCGCCCGAAGCCGACACGCGCTACGCTGGACGGATCCACCGCGGCCGCGCGATTACGGTGTAAGCAGGCGATAATGGCCGGATAACCTGCGAAATGGAGAGACGTTGCAATGCAACGTCTCTCTCTGCTTTGATCGGCAAAAAACTCTTTGCACTTTTAACAGCCATGTACAGTATCTAGCGCGTATGCGTGCGACATTAACACGAAAAAGTGTTGACCGTTGCTAGTATCCATGCTAGAATAGGCGCGATTACCGCAGAATCCTGATCGCTGCCTTCAGGCGGGAGTAAAAGGAAGGATAGGTCATGGCGGATCCCGACAGCATCTTGCAGCTTGGCGTTGAGGCCGCGCGTAAAGGGGAAAAGGACGAAGCACGCAAGCTCTTCCGCCTGCTGACCCGTGAACATCCGGAGAATATTCAGGGGTGGCTCTGGCTGGCCGGCGTTGCAGAGGATCGGGAAGAGCGACAGGCCGCACTCGAGCAAGTGTTGCGCCTTGATCCCAAGAATGACATGGCGTTGAAAGGGTTGCAGGCGTTGGGTGTTACCCCCAAACCCGCCGCCGCGCCCCCCGCTGCACCCGCCGCTCCGGCCACGCCGCCGGCGCCGGCCACCCCACCACCGGCAGCACCGGCAATGCCCGACATTGACGAAGACGACCCCTTTGCCCAACTCGATGCCCTCTCAGAGGTGATGGCGACCGATGCGGGCCCGGTACGGCGCGATCCTGACGTTCCCCGGCCCGCGCCAACGCTGGGCAGCGCAGCCGAAAACGAGCAAGCGCCAGCGCCGGCCCCCTCACGCCCTAGCCGTTCGAGCGAGCCGCCACCTAGCCGGTCCAGCCGGCCCAGCACCAGTTGGGCCCGCGGGAGCAGTAGCAGCAAGCCGGCCAAACCAGCCAAGCCAGCGCGCAGCGGCGGCTTGAATTTCGGCAATTTGTTCCGGCGCTCTGGCCCGCCCCCACGCCGCGATGACGATCTGGAAGAAGAGACGGTACCGGCCAAAAAGGGATTAACGCCGTTGACGATGGCTCTGATCGCCGTGCTGCTGATCAGTTGTATCGGGCTTGGGTTCATCTTCCTGTCACAGCGCAACCGCACCGCCACGGTGCCGCCGGCACAGGCGACGAGCCAAGCTGCAACCAGTATGGCGGCGACTGCCGAGTCAACCTTGGCGCCGACGACGCCGCCAGCCGGTGAACCAACGCCAACGGCTGCTGCTAGTGAGGAACCAACCCCCGCAGCAACTGTCGAGCCAACGCCAGAACCGGCGCCGCCACCGCCGCCAGCGGTCGATCCGGCCCAAGCGAACCCCGATCTGGTCAGTCCCGGCACCGAGCTAGTCAGCAATGGGTGGGCGTATGACTTTAACCAACCCACCTACGCCGCGCCAATTATCGGGTCGCTCAATGGGGTAACGCCGAACAATGGTCGCTTCGTGGTGGTGCTAGTGTTTGTGCGCAATACTACTGGCCAAGCCCAGCCGATCCCGCTCGATTTCTTCGTGCTCAAAGACGCGCAAGGCCGGGTGTGGACACCGCGACTTGATGCGTCGGATGCGTATGTCATCCGCGGTGTGAATGCCGACTTGAGCCAGAGCGAACCGGTGCCTGCCGATGGGTTTGTGCGCAGCGTGGCGATCTTGTTCGATGTTGCGCCTGACGCAACCGATCTGGTCTTCTTTGCCCGCAGCAATCCCAATCAAGGTTGGTTGGTGCTGAGCCGGGTGTAACGCCGGTGATGGCACGGAGGCGGGGTGGGGGACGAGGTTACATTCGATCTTGAGCAGTGGCTGCACCGCGGCGCGCTGGCAGCGCGTCGCGGTGATGTTGTGGCGGCACGCCGCATCTTTCGCGCTCTGAGCCGGATCGCGCCGCACGAGCGGCGGGTGTGGATCGGGTTGGCCCGGGTGGCGGAAACCGCTGCCGAACGCGATGAGGCGCTACGCCGGGTTGAAAACATTCTTCCCGTAGCGACAGAGATTCAACCCTCCCTCCCGCCCTCCCCTCCCTTGGACAAGGAGGGAGGAGTGGTAGAACCGGCGCTGCCGCCACGGCTGGCCCCAGCCAAGCCGCGCGCTGAACGCCAGCCTCACCAGCGCCGGTTGGGATGGCAACTGCCGGCAATGCTCTTGCTGATCGCCGCGGGCTTGCTGGCGGTGAGCTGGTGGCAGCGCCAACCGGTTACGTCGCTGCCGCCAACCCCATTTCCCACCAATTTGCCCCCCACACTGGCGGCAATTGGGCCGCTGCCAACGCCATTGCCAACGGGGATTGTCGTGACGACGCCTGTCGTGCCGACACCCTCGCCGCCGCCGCCAACCCCGTCGCCGCCGCCAACCCCGTCGCCGGAACCTAACACGCGCACGCTGGGACAACTGATCACCTACGATCAGTGGCAGATCGGGTTGTTGCGGCGCGAGGATGTGGTGGTGATTGACGGCGAACTCGGCCCAATCCGGCCAACGGGACACCTGTTGGTGGCGTTGTTGGCGGTGAGTAACGAAGCGCCGGTCGAGCGGGTGTTGCCCGCCACCCTTTTCGCGGTGGAAGATGAGAGCGGGCAACGCTATGCCCCCTTGCCGGACGCTTCGCGCCAGTATCTCGACCAGTTTGGGCGCGGGTTGTACGGCGATCTGGCGCTCGAAGACGCCTTTGCGCCGCAGAGCGGCTTGCGCAGTGTGCCGGTGCTGTTCGATCTGCCGGCCAATCGCGTGCCGGTACGATTGTGGGCCGGTGGCGAAGGCTGGCCGTTACGGTGAAATGGTGAACAGGCGATCGAGTACCGGTGAACCCAATGCCGCCGCCACTTGATCGGCCAACCGGTCAAGCGGGTCGGTTTGGGGTAGAGGATCGAACGCCGGTTGCCAGCCTAACTGCCGTAACCATCCCCGCCGAAACTCGTCGTTGGCAAACAGGCCGTGCAGATAGCACCCCCACACCCGGCCATCGACGCTCTGGCACCCATCGTCGTCAGCGGCGGGTGTTGCGCCGCGCCGGACAATGCGCAGCAACGGTTGCGCTTCCCCAAGCCGGCGGCTGCGGCCCATGTGGATTTCGTAGCCATGCAGTTCGGCGGCGCCGGCCCACGCCGCCTGCGCCTTCGCTACGGTTTGGGTGGTCTGTTTGTCGGGGGCAAAGACGGTTTCGACCGGCAACAAACCGAGACCGTCGTCTTCGCCGCCAGCTCCCTCAACCGCCAGCGGATCGCTGATGCGCTCGCCGAGCAGTTGGTAGCCGCCACAGATGCCGGCAATCGCGCCGGTAAACTGGCGCAGCGCCGCATCAAACCCGCGTTCGCGCAACCAGCGCCGGGCAGCGAGGGTGTGTTTGGTGCCGGGCAGAATCACTGCCGCCGCGCCGGCCAATTGCGAAGGGTAATCAATATAGCGTACCGTCACCCCCGGCTCGCGGGCCAGCGGGTCGAAGTCGTCGAAATTGGCGATGGCCGGCAAGCGGATGACAGCAATCACGAGACCGTGCGCCGGAGCCGGTCGGGCCTGATCGAGCGCCACCGCATCTTCGGCGGGCAGATCAAGATCCTCGATCCACGGCACCACCCCTAGCACCGGCACGCCGCCGCGCTCTTCCAGTATGCGCACGCCATCAACGAACAAGGCCGGATCGCCGCGAAAGCGGTTGACGATCAGACCTTCGATCAACCGGCGTTCAGCCGGTTCGAGCAGCATCAAAGTGCCGAGCAGTTGGGCGAAGATCCCGCCGCGATCGATGTCGCCGACCAATAAGGTGCGGGCTTGGGCATAGACGGCTACCCGCATATTGACCAGATCGCCGGCCTTCAGATTGAGCTCAACCGGACTGCCGGCCCCTTCGGCGATGACCAGATCGTATTCGGCGCGCAGCGCATCAAGGTTGCGGGTGATCACCGGCCACAGCAGCGCCTTGCGTTGCCAAAAATCGGCGGCAGCGAGGGTTTGCCACGGCTTGCCTTCGACCACGATCTGGCTGCGGCGCTGGCCTTCAGGCTTGATCAAGATCGGATTCATCGCCACGGTCGGCGCGATGCCGGCAGCCGCGGCTTGCACCGCCGTGCTGCGCGCGATCTCACCGCCATCAGCCGTCACAGCGGCGTTGTTGCTCATGTTTTGGGCTTTGAACGGGGCCACCCGCAACCCGCGACGGGCGGCCAACCGGCAGAGCGCCGCCACCAGCGTGCTCTTGCCAACCGATGAAGCGGTACCAACCACCATCAAGACAGGTGCAGGCATACGTATCTCCTCCAAGGCAGCGGTGTAACGTCACAGCGACGCTATCTCTCGCCACGCCGCCACCAAGCGCGCATTGTCTGCCGGGAGGCGGGGAGCGATGCGCACCCACTCCGGCAAGCCAAACGACGTGCAATCGCGCACCACACAACCGTGCGCCAGCAACCGGCGGCGGGTGAGCGCGGCATCAGCGCATTGCACCAGCATAAACGGCAGCGCTGACCGCCACACAGTTAAGCCGAGCTGGCGCAACCCGGCGGCCAATTCATCGCTGGCGGCCCACAAGCGCGGCAGCGTCGCCGGCAAAAACGCGGTATCGGCCAGCATGGCCAGCGCCGCCGCCTGCGCCGCGCTACTCACACTCCACGCCGGTTGCCAGCGGGCAATCGTGCTCGCTGGCTCAGGTTCAGCAATCGCGTAGCCGATACGCAAACCGGCCACCGCATAGCTCTTAGTGAGCGAATAGATGCGGATCAGGTTGGCCGGCGCGTGGTCATCGAGCGGATCGTGACCGGCAACATCACGCTCCAACGACAGATAGGCCCGGTCGAGAATCAGCCAGCCGCCGTAGCGGGCGCAGGCGTGGGCCAATTCAACGATGGTCGCGATTGCCACGGGCACGCCGGTCGGATTGTTAGGCGAGCAGAGCCACAGCAAGCGCGGCTGCAACCGTTCAATCGCCGCCAATAGCGCCGCCGGATCGGGTTGAAACTGGGTCGCAGCCGTACTGCGCACCTCCACCACCTGCATCCCGGCCAGCCGGCAAGCGTGGGCATACTCGCCATAGGCCGGAGCCGCCACCAGCGCGGTTGTTCCCGGCGCCCCCAAGGCCCGCGCCGCCAGATGGATCAACTCATTCGCGCCGTTGCCGGCCACCACCGCCTCAAGACGGCAGCGGTGGCGCTGCGCCAACTGTTGCCGCAAACGCAGGCAGCTCCGGTCGGGATACGGAGCCGGATCGAGCGCGCGCAAGGCGGCCAAGACGGCGGCAGGCGGGCCGAAAGGATTGATGTTGCTGCTGAAATCGATCACCTGATCGGGGTGCAAGCCGAACTGAGCCAACTCAGCTTCATCGAGCGCGCCATGCGCTACGGGGTGCGGTTCCATGCTGCCTCCAGTGCGCGCAGCTCGACCGGAATACCGCAGACAACTAGATAAACCTCGGCGGCGGCGGCGGCAACGCGCTGATTAGCCAGACCGAGCAGATCGCGGTACTGCCGGCCCAGCGGATAGGCGGGCACAATCCCCATGCCAACTTCATTAGTGACGGCGATCAGTGTCAGATCACGCTGGTCAACCATCACCAGCAGATCGTCGAGTTCACGATTGATAGCCGGCTCAGGATCGGATTCATTAGCCAGCAAAAGATTGCTCACCAGCAGCGACAAACAATCGAGCAACACCACCGATCCCGCTGGCAAATCGGCGAGCGCAGCGGCGACATTGGCCGGCGCTTCGCGCGTCGACCACGTTGGCGGGCGGCGAGCGCGATGGCGGCTAATCCGCTCGCGCATCTCATCGTCGCCGGCGGTAGCGGTCGCCAGATAGATCACCTGCTCGCTCAAGCGGGCCGCGTAGTGCTCGGCGCACCGGCTCTTGCCGCTGCGGGCGCCACCGGTAAAGAGGACAACTGTACTCATCAGCCACCTCAATCATGAAGGCGCAAACGCAAAGGCGCAAAGGGAGCAAAGATGCAGAAGTTTTAACGCAAAGACGCGAAGGGCGCGACGATCGCAGAGGGTTTTGTAATGTTGGTAATAGCATGGTTGTTGCCATATTCTACATATTCTTAACTACTGATATTTGAAGCATTTTAATGAAAACACTAATTAGATTAGAGGCTAACCGTAACATTGCTTCTATCACCCTTACAATCAAAATCCTTTGCGCCCTTTGCGTTCCCTGCGCCTTTGCGTTTACCCTTTTGCGCCCTCTGCGGAGCCGGACAGCCGTCCGGCTCTACTGTGCGTTAACAAATGTGCTGGCAGCGGCGACAAACCGCTCGGCGATGGACGGGCAGGCCAGAAAATGCAAATGAATGTACGACGCCAGCGTCTGCCCAATCACCACCCCTTCGCTGGCCGGTTGCGGACGCATTGCATCAGGCAAGCAAGCGTAGAGCGGCGGCAGATCGGTGGGCCGCGCTTCCCAAACCGAATAGTGAAACTCGTGGCCGCGCACCGTTTCGCCAGCGCGCCACAGCCACGTCTCGGCTTGGGCCACGATCGTGCGGTAGCCGAGGGTGAGGCGCGGCGTCATGCGCGAATGGCCGGGCAACACACCGGCCATCGCAAAGGCTTGGCCGTGCTGATCGATCAGCGTTTCGGTCAGGTACATCAAGCCGCCGCACTCGGCGTAGATCGGCATCCCGGCTGCCGCCGCTTCCCGAATCGCGGCCAGCATCGCCTGATTGGCGCCCAGTTGCGCGGCAAAGAGTTCAGGAAAACCGCCGCACAAATAGATCGCCGCTGTCCCTGCCGGTAAGGCGGTATCGTGGAGCGGGCTAAAAAAGGCGAGTTCCGCCCCAGCGGCCTGCAACAGATCGAGATTATCGGGATAGATGAAATTAAACGCCTCATCGCGGGCAATGGCGATCACCGGTCGCACACCGCTCACCGGCGCGAGCACAGTTGGCACTGGCACGGGCAATGGCGGCGCGGTATGGGCAATGGCCAGCAGCCGGTCAAGGTCAACCGTCTGCTCAACCCGCGCCGCCGCCTCATCGAGCCACTCTTGCCAGCGGCCCGGCTCGGCCACCGGCACCAAACCGAGATGGCGTTCGGGCAAGGTGAGCGCATCGTGACGCGGCACATAGCCCAACACCGGCACCCCGACCGTCTGCTCGACGGCATCACGGATCAGCGCAGCATGGCGCGGGCTACCAACCCGATTGAGAATGACGCCGCCGATTTGGAGCCGGCGGTCGAAATCGCGCAAGCCGGCGATCAGCGCCGCGGCGGTGCGGGCCATCGCGCGCGCATCGAGCACAATGATCACCGGCGTCGCGGTGAGGCGGGCAATGTGGGCGCTGCTGCCGGTATCGTCATCGCCGGCGTAGCCATCGAACAGACCCATCACCCCTTCGATCACGGCCAGATCGGCCTCGGCGCTGCGGCGGGCCAGCACACCGGCGATCTGGTCAGGCGGGATCAGCCACGAGTCGAGGTTGTGGCACGGCCTGCCGGCGGCGAGAGCATGGTAGCCGGGATCGATGTAGTCAGGGCCGCACTTAAACGGCGCGATGCGCAGACCGCGCCGGCGCAAGGCGGCGATCAGGCCGGCGGTAATGGTCGTCTTGCCGCTGCCGCTCATCGGCGCGGCGAATAGCAGGCGGGGCAGGTGGATCATAGGTCGTCCCACAACATTGGATTGGCAGGAAATTGGGCCGGATCGTACCACGCCAACGTATCGGCTAATGACGCCACTTCACCCACCACCAGCACAGCCGGCGGCGGCAACTGCGCCGCTTGCTGGCGATCCGGCAAGGCAGCGAGCGTGGCCCGCAGCACGCGCTGATCGGCGCTGGCGCCGCGACTGATCAGCGCCGCCGGCGTATCGGGATTGCGGCCAGCGGCGATCAGATAGGTACACACCTGCGCCAGCCGTTCGAGCGCCATCAACACCACGAGGGTCGGCGACGCGGCCAGCAAGGCCCAACTGATCCCGCTACAGCCGTGCGGCGTAGCTTCGTGACCAGAGACGACGGTAAACGCGGAGGCGACGCCGCGCCACGTGAGCGGGATCCCGGCATGGAGCGGCACCGCCAGCGCCGAGGAGACTCCCGGCACAATCTCGAAGGGCAGACCGGCAGCCGCCAGCGCCGCCGCTTCTTCGGTCAGGTGGGCAAAGACGCCGGGGTCGCCGCCCTTCAGCCGCACCACCTGCAACCCGGCACGCACCAAGCGCACCAGCGTCTCGGTGATCCCGTCTTGGCGCACGGAATGGTGGCCGGGCCGCTTGCCGACGAAGATCCGTTCGGCGTGAGGCGGCGCTTCGTCGAGCAGGCTCGCCGCGATCAGGCGGTCGTAGAGGACGGCATCGGCTTGGCGCAGCACAGCCAAACCGCGCACAGTAATCAGGTCAGCGCGACCGGGGCCGGCGCCGACGAGATAGGCTTTACCGGTCATAAGCTACTCCGGGTTGGATATGGGATACGGATGAACACTGATGGAAACGAATTACCACGGATCGGGCCGGAATGGAGAACGTTATCGCAATTCATAATGCACCTCGCCATTTATGGAGTGCGGCAGTTACACTGCCGCAGTCCATACGCTCTTCGGAATGTCATTCATGCGGCAGTTACACTGCCGCACTCCATACCGTTGCACGGCAGGCAAATTGCCGCACTCCATACCGCACTTCGGAATGTCATTCATGCGGCAGTTACACTGCCGCACTCCATACGCTCGCTTAGAATGTCATCGCAACGCATCACAATGCACCTTGCCGTTTATGGAGTGCGGCAGTCACACTGCCGCAGTCCATACCGCACTTCGGAATGTCATTCATGCGGCAGTTACACTGCCGCACTCCATACGCTCGCTTAGAATGTCATTGCAACGCATCACAATGCACTTTACCGTTTATGGAGTGCGGCAGTCACACTGCCGCACTCAACACCGCACTGTGGAACGTCATTCTGGCGGCAGTTACACTGCCGCAGTCCATACGCTCGCTTGGAATGTCATCGCAACGCATCACAATGCACTTTACCGTTTATGGAGTGCGGCCGTCACACTGCCACACTGTGGAATGTCATTCTGGCGGCAGTTACACTGCCGCAGTCCATACGCTCGCTTGGAATGTCATCGCAATGCATCGCAATGCACCTTGCCGTTTATGGAGTGCGGCAGTCACACTGCTGCACTCCATACCCTTGCGCGTCAGGCAAACTGCTTCACTCCATACAGCTACATCACGCTTCCGCCAACCATTCGGCAATCGCGTCGCGGATTGCGGCGGCGCGGGCCGGCGCGGCGCCATGGCTGCTCACGGCAATGGTGATGCCGCCGCTGCGATGCACTGCCGGCACATGGAAATCGCCGGCGCTGGGATCATCGGCGACGTTGCAGAGTGCGCCGGCGGCGCTGGCTGCCGCGGCAATGCGGGCATTGACAGCGCGATCATCGGTGGCGGCGAAGACGAGCCGTGCGCCGGTGAGGTCGCCGGCTTGATAGCTGCGCTGTTCCCAGATCAGTCTGCCCGCCGCTGCCCATTCGGCCAGTTGCGGCGTGGCGGTGGGGCTGATCAGCCGCACTGGAAAGCCGGCGGCGAGCAGGCTGCGCACTTTGCGCTCGCCGACAGCGCCGCCGCCAATGACCACCGCCGGCATGTGCGACGGTTTGGTCAAGACGATTGGGTAATCCGGCGCGGGTGTGGCGGCGGCGGTTGGGGTTGGCGCAGCGGCGCGGGTGGTGTAGCCACGCGGCGTCACCATGTGGCCGGCTAGGGCAAAGCTCTGGCTATTGCCGATCAGCACCACCGTCAACATATCGGCTTGCTCTGGATCGGCTTCGGCGAGGGTGGTCAGCGTAACCTGCTCATCGGCGCGAGTGACTTGGCGGCCAAACGCGACCGGCGTTTGCGGCGGACGATGCTCGCGCACGATGGCGAGGGCCGCGGCCAATTGCCAGTTCCGCCCTTGCGAGCGTGGATTGTAGAGCGCAATCACGAAATCGGCTTGGGCCGCGGCGCGCAGCCGGCGCTCGATCAGCGGCCATGGGGTGAGCAAATCGCTGAGGCTGATCAGGCAGAGATCGTGATTGACCGGTGCGCCAAGGCGGGCCGCCAACGCCTGAAATGCGCTCACACCGGGAATGACTTCGACAACGGGATCGCGGCCAGTCCATCCCTCGGCGTGCAAGATCTCGAAGACGGGTGCGGCCATCGCGTAGATGCCGATGTCGCCGCTGCTGACCAGCGCCACCCGCCGGCCAGCCCGCGCCAGTTCGATGGCGGCCCGCGCCCGTCCCATCTCGTCACCCATCGCCGGGGTGACGATGACCTCTTGGTCGGGCCGCAGCAACGGACGGATGAGGTCGATATAGCGGCCATAGCCGGTGACGACCTCGGCATGGGCCAGCGCTTGCCGGGCCGCAACTGTGAGCTGGGACAGATCACCCGGCCCGATGCTGACCAGCGCCAGTTGGCCGGCAGCGGGAGCGGCATCGCACGGGTTGGCGACAGGTGCGCGCAAGGCAACGGCGACGGTGCAACGGGCAAACGACCGCTTCGGCGCGAGCAACGGCCCATGCGCCGCCACTACCGCGCACGGCTCGGCCACACCCGGCAACTCGAACCGGCTGGCAGCGCTGGGGCTAAAACCCTCTGGGTCGAGTGCGCGCAACTGCTCGGTGGAGATGATGGTGAGCGGGACGCCAAGTTGGGCCGCGAGCGCGATGATCCCCGGCTCGGTCGCTTTCAGCTCGGCGGTAGCGATGGTCGCAACGCACTCCGGCAGTAGATCGGCCTCAGCCAGCGTCGTCGCTAGCGCCTCGGCCAACTCGCCAACCGGCGTCTCGCGCCGGCACCCAATCCCCACCGCCAAGACTGGCGGCAGATAGCGCAAGGCTTTGGGACGCAGCGACTCCCACAGGTCAGCCAAGCGGCGGTGGGACACCACAATCGCGGCGGCAAAATAGTCACTGGCAAGAGCAGACGGTTCGCTGACCCATTCGACTGCCGGCACAGCGGCGAGTTCGGCGGCCAGCACATCACGCGCCGTTGGCAACGCCGGATCAACCCACACCCCGATCGGCTCGCCATTCACCAGACACGCCATGACGTGGGTAGTCGCCGAATCGGCGGCCAGCCGCCAACCGCGATCGCGCCCGATCAGATCGAGCGCCGGCAACCCTTGGGTATCGCTGGATGTCGTCAATACGGCATGGCCGCCGGTCAGCGCGGCCAACCGGCGGGCGAGTTCGTTCGCGCCGGCGCGATGGCCGCCCACCAACGGCACCGCAAACTGGCCCTGCTCGTCGAGGCAAACCACTGCCGGATCAACGGTTTTAGCGCGCAGCAATGGCGCCAGCGAACGCACCGCAATCCCGGCGGAACCGATGAAGACAATCGACCGCGCCGACGTCCACGCGGTCTGCACCGCTTCGGCGACGGTCGCATAGGGCATGGCGGCGGGCAGCTCAGCCGCAAAGCGGGCCGGCACCCACACAATGGCCGGCAACGCCGGGGCGAGGCGACCGGCCAGCGCCAACCCAGCACGGGTGATAGCGATGAGAGCGATGTTGGTCATAAGAACCTCAAATGATGTCAACGCCAACGGGTAGGGGCATCGCGTTGCGATACCCAATGCATCGCGTTGCGATGCCCAAGGGCATCGCGTTGCGATGCCCTTGGGCATCGCGCTATGTCCCTACCCGCCGGCGCAAACGATGGCTATAGGTTGGATCGTAGAGTCGGCTGGTTGGCCGATCGGTGCGTTTGTGGGCCGGATCAAGGGCCGCGCCAACCAAAATCAGTGCCTGCCGGGTGAAGCCAGCCGCTTTGACTTTGGCAGCAATATCGCCGAGCGTGCCGTGAATAATCTCTTCGTCGGGCCATGTCACCCGGTACGCCACTACGACCGGCGTATCCGGCGTGTAAGCGCCGCCAGCCAGCAAATCTTCCACCACTTGCTGAATCCGGGTAATGCCGAGGTAGATTGCCAGCGAAGCACCGTGCGCGGCCAGCCGGGTGAGCTGCTCGCGCTCCGGCAAGGGGGTACGTCCGGCGGGCCGGGTAAAGATGATCGTTTGCACCAATTCGGGAACGGTCAGCTCGACGCCGAGACGGGCCGCGAGGGCGAAAGCGGCGGTCACGCCGGGAACGACCTCATACGGGATCCCAGCTTCATCAAGCGCGGCCATCTGCTCGTGGATCGCACCGTACAGCGCCGGGTCGCCGCTGTGCAAGCGCGCCACCACCTGCCCGGCCTGCGCCGCTTCGCGCATCAGCGCCACAATCTGGTCGAGGTGCATCTCAACCGAACCGACGATCCGGGCTTCAGGCCGGGCATACGCCGCCGGCAGCGCCGCGTCAACCAGACTATCGGCGTAGAGGATCAGATCGGCTTGGGCCAGCACATCACGCCCGCGCACCGTAATCAGATCGGGCGCGCCGGGGCCGGCCCCGACAAAATAGACAGTTCCGGGAACGACGGGGTAGGTCATAGCACTTCTCCGCGGCGAACAATAACGAGCGACAGGTACGGGCGATGGTGCGGGTCGAGTGTCCGCAAATCGCGCGTAATAAATTCACCCTCCAGTCCCACTCTCTCGGCATAGAGGGCGTGGTCAAGGAGGCCAAGTTGTTCAAGCGCCGTGAGGATGGACGGCGCCGCAGCACCGGCCTTCATCAACACAACCGTAGCAAACTCGGTGAGGAGGCGCTGCAAGGTGGCGGCATCAGTCTCGTAGCTGGCCGGCAGCACAATCAGCCGCTCGTCGGCCATAGCGAGCGGCATGCCGGCGGCGGCGGCAGCGGCGGCGAATGACGTGACGCCGGGAATGACTTTGACCGGCAGGGTGGGAGCGCACACCCGCAACTCGCGCCACAGGTAGAAAAAGGTGCCGTAGAGCAGCGGATCGCCGAGCAAGAGATAGACCCCGCGCCGCTCGGCGCCGAGGGTCGCGGCCATCACTTCGGCGGCGGCTTGCCACGCCGGACGTAGTTGGCCGGAATCGCGCGTCATCGGCAGCGGCAATGTCACCACTTCTTGGCGGGAAGGATCGATCCACGGCGTCGCGATGCGCAGCGCAATGCTAGCATCGCCGTCGCGGCTCTGCGGCGCAAAGATGACATCAGCCGCCTGCACAGCGCGCAGGCCTTTGAGCGTAATCAGTTCGGGGTCGCCGGGGCCAAGCCCGACCGCAGTGAGTTCAGCATTCATACCAACACCTAACTGTAAGGCGCAGAGTGCGCAAAGGCGCTGTAGAGCCGGACGGCTGTCCGGCTCCCCAAGACGCAAAGGCGCTGTAGAGCCGGACGGCTGTCCGGCTCCCCAAGACGCAAAGGCGCTGTAGAGCCGGACGGCTGTCCGGCTCCCCAAGACGCAAAGGCGCTGTAGAGCCGGACGGCTGTCCGGCTCCGCAAAGGGCGCAAGGTTTTTTGAGATTTGGCATAAGCACGCTTTTGCTACCTCCATAAAATCTTCGCGTTCTTAGCGTCTTTGCGTTTAAAACCTTAGCGTTCTTAGCGTCTTTGCTCGCTTTGCGCCTTTACCCATGTCACGATAAAGACCGGATTGAGTGCGGCAAAGCGCAGATCGGACTGGATCGGCGCGCCGCGGTTGATTTGCACTTGCACCACCCGCGCCGCCGGCAAGAGGGCCAGCGCCGTAGCGAGATGACCGGCGGTCACGAGGTTGAGCACCAGCCGGCCGCCGGCGCGCAGCCGTTGCTGGGCCAGCGCGATGATTGCCTCCAACCTCCCGCCGCTCCCGCCGACGAAGATCGCATCGGGGTCGGGCCAATCGGCGCACGCCTCCGGCGCTTCGCCGTGGGCCGCGTGCAGGTTAGGCGCGGGAAAACGGCGCAGATTAGCGTGAATATGTTCGACAAACACCGCACGCCGCTCGACCGCGTAGACCCGTGCGGTTGGGCAGGCGCGAGCCGCCTCGATCGCCACCGCACCACTACCGGCGCCGATGTCCCACAACACCTCGCCGGGTTGCAAGGCCAGCTCGGCCAGACTAAGCAAACGCACTTCGCGCTTGGTGATCTGGCCGGCTTCGGTGCTGAAAGCCTCGTCAGGCAGGCCGGGAGGGATGGGACGCACGGGCCGGTCGTTCCAGACCACCAGCACATTGAGCGGATCAAATTCGGCGGTGACGAGAGCGGCGAGGGTAGCGGAGACGACGCGCTGGCGCGGCCCGCCAAGCTGCTCGCAGACCGCGCAGCGGCTGGCGGGATCCATCCCGGCAGCGATCAATGCTTGCGCGATCACTGCCGGCGTCTGCTGGCGATCGGTCAGAATCGCCGCTTTGGGCGCGGCCAGTACCGCCGGAATCATCGCGGCCACCGGACGGTTGTGGGCACTGAGCAAGACCGCATCGTGCCACGGCTCGGCCAGCGCGGCAAAGGCGAGTTGGGCCGAAGTCGGAGCCGGCACAATGTCGAGCGCTTCGGGCGGAAACACCCGCCGCAAACTGGCGCCAATGCCGTACCAGAGCGGATCACCTGACGCCAGCACCACCGCCGTTTGACCAGCTTCCCACGCCTGTTGCAACCGGGCCAGCGCCGGCTCCACACTCGCTTCGACCGCCAGCCGCTCGGCGGCCACCTCAGGAAACGCAGCCAGATGGCGCTTCCCGCCTACCAGCAGATCGGCGCGGGCGATCCGCTGAAGAAGCTTAGCCGGCAAACCATCAGCGCCGGCATCGGTCAGACCGACCACCAGAATTGGCACGCGCCGGCTCATGGCTCACCCTCCACGATCGTATCATCTTCGGGCAACGGATCGGTTGGCAAGCGCTCGATCAACGGCGGCGGCAGAGTCGCAGGATGCGCGTGATCGGCAGCGACTGCCGCAGCGCGAGCCAGCACCGTGCCATCAAAATCGACCAGAATGGTCTCGAAATCCATCGCGCCGCCGTGGGCGGCAATGAAGCGCAGGCACTGGTCGAGGGCCAAATCGACGATCCGCTGCAACGGCGCTTGCTGGCCATACTGCTGGCACAACTCAAGAAAATGGCGGCCAGTATTCGCCTGCGCCACCGCCTGCACCAACTCGTCCGGCGCACCCACTTCACGGCAGACCTGCGCCAGAAAGGCGAAATCGACCTGATTACCGGCTACGTGAGTTTGCATATAACCTTGCGCGGTCTTGATCATCTTGCCGATCATGCCCACAAACACGGCTGACGGTACGCCATGGGCAATGCAGGTTTTAAGCGCATCGCCGGTAAAGACGCTCAATTCGACAAAGGCGATCTCTGGCAGCTCAGGAAAGATGCGCATCGCAAACTTCTCGGAGCGGGCACCGGTGCAGAGGATCATCTTCTGGACGCCATTGCGAGCCGCCATTTCGACCGCTTGGATCACGCTGGCCCGCCACGCAGCGGTGCTGTAGGGAAAGACCTTGCCGGTGGTGCCGAGAATGCTAATCCCGCCGATAATGCCAAGGCGCGGGTTGAGCGTCTTTTGCGCGATCTGCTCGCCGCCGGGCACGCTGATAATCACCTCTAGCCCGGCCTGCTCCAGAAACGCTTCGCCGCCGGGAGCATACTCACGCACAGCATCGAGGACGTTAGCGGTAATCTGCTGGCGCGGCACCGGGTTGATCGCCGGCCCGCCGACCGGCAACCCCAAACCGGGCAGCGTCACCCGCCCCACCCCCTCGCCGCCTTCCAGATGAATGCCCGGCGCGGTCACGAGCCGCACCTGCGCGCAGATCAACGCGCCGTGGGTGACATCGGGATCGTCACCGGCATCTTTGCGCATACAGCAATAGGCGCCGTTCTCATCGAGCCGGGTGACGGCGGGTGTCATCGTCGCGGTTTCGCCAATCGGCAAGGTGATCGTCACTTGCGCCGGCCACTGCCCGCTCAAGAGGGCAATTGCAGCCGCTTTGGCGGCGGCTGAGGCGTTGCTGCCGGTGGTGTAGCCGGTGCGCGAACCGCGTTTGTTGCGGGGCGGAACCATATCGGCCATCGCGTGTCTCCGTATGTCCATGTTTCACCACAGAGGGCGCAGGTGGTTTGTACCGCAGGGGGCGCAGAGGGCGCAGAGGTTGGCGTATTGGTTGCCATCCCCAAAACCCTTTGCGCTCTCTGCATCCTTCGCGCCTTTGCGTTAAAACCCTTTGCGCTCTCTGCGCCCTTCGCGCTTGCTGGTTTTTTACCGCAGAGGCCGCAGGGGGCGCAGAGGTTGGCGTACTGGTTGCCATCCCCCAAAACCCTTTGCGCTCTCTGCGCCCTTCGCGCCTTTGCGTTAAAACTCTTTGCGCTCTCTGCGCCCTTCGCGCTTGCTGGTTTTTTACCGCAGAGGCCGCAGGGGGCGCAGAGGTTGGCGTACTGGTTGCCATCCCCCAAAACCCTTTGCGCTCTCTGCGCCCTTCGCGCCTTTGCGTTAAAACTCTTTGCGCTCTCTGCGCCCTTCGCGCCTTTGCGTTTATTGTCCCTGCGCCTTCGCCCCCTCTGCGCCTTAACGTCACACATCGCGGTTGTCCTCACCGAGCGCCAACCGCAGCAGTGCATTGACAATCGCCGTCGCCACCGGTGAACCGCCTTTGCGACCAGCGGTGACGATCCACGCCACATCTTGGCGGGCCATGAGCGCCGCTTTGCTTTCGGCGGTGTTGACGAAGCCAACCGGCACACCGATGATCAACGCCGGCTGCGCGCCGCGGTCAAGCAGATCGAGCAGCTCGAACAAGGCGGTCGGTGCGTTGCCGATCGCCACAATCGCGCCGGCCAGATGGCCCTGTTCGTAGGCCCAACGCAAGGCGGCGGCGCTGCGGGTGAGACCGGTCGCCGCAGCGAGTTGGATAACGTCCGGCAGGTCGTTGAAGCAGTGCGCCACGCCGCCGAAGCGGTGCAGCCGCCGCTGGTCGATGCCAACCCGCGCCATCTGCACATCGGTGATCACCGCGCAACCGCGTTGCAACGCAGCGACGCCGGCCTCGATCGCACCGGGACTAGCTTGGGTCATCGTGGCGAACTCGAAGTCGGCGGTGGTGTGAATGATCCGCTCGACGACCGTCGCCAACGGTTGCGGCAAGGTGATCCCGCGTTCGGCCAGCTCGGCGCGGATGATCGCGAACGAGCGAGCGGCGATCTCGGCGCCAGCCACAGGCACGTGCTCGGTCATAGGTTCGCTCCCCGGCGCAACTGCAAAGCAACCTGCGCCACCCGCCGGCCCAAGGCTTGCGCCTGCAATAGATCGGCTTCGGTCATCTCACCAACCGACGTCGCACCGTAATAGGAACCGGCCTGCTCCATCAGCGGCGTCCACGGCAGACCAACGATGATCATGCCGCCGCCGAGCATCCAGTGCAACACCGAGAGCAGGGTAAACTCGGTGCCGGAATGGCGTCCGGCGCTGCTGGTAAAGGCCGCGCCTACTTTGCCGGCTAAGCTTCCCTCTTCCCACAGATCGCCGGTCGTGTCGAGCCAGCGCTTCAACGTGCCCTTGATACCCGTCCAGTTCGGCGTACCGATAATGATCCCGTCAGCTTCGAGCAGATCGGCTTTGGTGGCGTGGTTAGGCAAGCGCACCTTCACCTCGGCGCCGGGAACGGTCGCTACGCCGGCGGCGATGGCTTGGGCTAATTGGGCCACGTGATCGCCAACATCGTGCAAAATAAAGATGCGGCACGTCACATCAGTCATTGGCGGATATGCTCCTTCCAGTAGTGGTAGGTCTTGGCGACAGCGGTCACGACATTCTTGATCTCGGCTTCGAGCCGGAACTGCGGCCCCGCCGGCAACAGCAAGACCCGATCTTCACGCCGCACACTGACATTTTCCACGATAATCGCCCGCAACAGCCAGATCGCCATCTCTTCACTCTCGCAAACGAGGCCGATCCAGCCGGGAGCGACATCGGTCTTCACCGGCAGGTCAGTCACCATCGTCAGCGCGCGGGAGAGTTCGGCAATCACGTGAGCATAGCCGGCGGGATCGGCCTGCACCGTAGCCGGATCGACCGGTTCGAGCAGGGTGCCGCGATGGGGCGGGCCGCCGGCCAGCGCCAATTCGCAGAAGGGGTTATTGGGGTCATCCCCGCCCCACACTCGATCCCATGCCACCTGCCCCTGTTCATCGAACACCAGCGGCGCCGCGGTCATCGGCGCGGCGCTGACCGGACGGCCACCGCGGTAGCGAGGTGGTAAGATCGCCTCGATCCCGCGCGCCGGCGGCTCGCCGCGCAGGCCGTGATCGTGATCGCTGGTCTGCGGGCGGCCAAAATCGGCGGTAAAGCCGGGGAAGAGGCGGCGGTATTTGCACACATCGCAATTGACCGCCGCTTGGCCTTGCACCGCTTCACGGAACCGCTGCTCGATCGCCGCGATCACTCCCTCGTGCAGACCAAGATGGCCGGTGAGGACGAGATCGTGATCGGGATAGCGTTGGCGAGCAGCAATGACCTGCTGCTCAATCCGTTGCAAAATCCGCCCGGTAAAGATCAGGTATGGAATGATCATCACCCGCCGCGCACCGAGCGCGATACAGGCATCGATCGTTTCCGGCACGCGCGGGGTAGTGATGCTGTAGAAGCCGTACAATACCCGCGCATAACCGCGCCCTTCCCACAGCAAGCGGGCCATGCGGGCCACATCGGCATTGCTATCGGGATCACTGCTGCCACGGCCAATCAAGGCCAGCGCCGTCTCAGCGCGCGGTACTGGCGGCGCTGCCGCTTCAGCTTCAGCCAAGCGGTCGCCAAGGGCTTTGAGCAGTGAATACTGCACCCCTAGCGGCGCGCCATAGTGGATGGTGAGTTCGGGCCAGCGCGCGCGCGCCTCGCGCAACGCGACCGGAATATCGTTCTTTTGATGGCCGGCAGCGCCGAGCAAGAGCGGCAATGCGACGATGCGCTGATAACCGGCGCGAGCGCAAGCGTCAATCGCCTGCCCAATCGGTGGATCGGCCAATTCGAGAAAGCAAGGTTGGACAAAGAGATCGAGCCGTTGTTGCACCAACGCGGCCAGTTGGTGGTATTCCTCTACTCCAGCGGCATCGTCGGTGCCGTGGCCGATCAGCAACAGAGCGGTATCAGTCATCGTGGCGACCTCGATTCGTGAAACGTGCGAACGCCAAAGCTCCCAACCAGCCAATGCTGACCAGCGCCATCACCAACCGTCCCAACCGGCGCGCCTCGCCGATCATAGCGGCATCAGGCAGGCGCTGGCCATCGCCGAGCGCATAGTGATCACGCTTAGTCAACACCGTATCCAGCGCACCGGCCATCGCCGCCATCGGCCAGCCGGCGTTTGGCGAAGCGGTGCGACGCGCGTCACGCCACGCCACCGCCAGCGCCGCGCCGCCGCGCCGGTTGGCAAGCTGCGCGGCCAGCGCAATCAGCAGCGCCGTCAAGCGGGCCGGCGCCAGATTAAACCCATCATCGCAACGAGCCGCAACCTTGCCCAGATGCTCGAACCGCTCGGTGCGATAACCCCACATCGCGTCGGCAGTATTGGTCAAGCGATAGATCACCATCCCCGGCAACCCACCGGCAAGCAAGGCCAGCAACGGCGCCACTACGCTATCACTCAGATTCTCGGCCAGCGACTCGATCGCCGCCCCAGCCACCTCAGCGGTGCTCAGATCGTTGGTTGGCCGGCTCACTAAATGCCAACCGAGCAACCGGCGCGCTTCGGCCAGATCACCAACCGCCAAAGCCGCTTCCACCTCAGCCACCGCCCGATCGAGACCGCGATAGGCCAACAACAGCGACGCCAGCGCCCCATGCGCCAGCCAATGGCGCGGTGCGAGCACGGCGACACCGCCGAACACCACCCAACCACCGGCCAGCCACACCGCCCCCCACACTAACCGCGCCCCCGGCGCAGCCGGCGCCAGCCGTTCACCCCAGCGCAACCAGCGCCCCATCACCCCGACCGGATGCAGGTGGTTGGGCGGATCGCCGAAAACGGCATCTATGGCTAAGGCTGCTAACGCCGCTGCGGCGCGCTGTTGGATGAGGTGAGGTAGAGGTGGCATAGATACTGTATTTATGGACTGCGGCAGTTAAACTGCCGCACGCCAGACCAAGCGAACTTCAGCCAATGCGTTTGCGGCAGTCAAACTGCCGCACTCCATAACATTCTTCTCGTATGAGCGGGAGATTGCTTCGGGCGCTCCACGCCCTCGCAATGACATATATCCCTCCGCGCCCTTGCGTTAACCCCCCTCCCCCAGCGGGGGAGGGGCCGGGGGTGGGGGCCAATCCCCCCTCCCCCAGCGGGGGAGGGGCCGGGGGTGGGGGCCTCTCCCCCCTCCCCC
>NZ_LWQS01000049.1:67776-206368 GCF_001650695.1 Chloroflexus islandicus | reverse complement strand
AATCATGGTGGAATTGCTCTCTCCATACCATGATACGAGGTAGGCTGGCTCACCTCAAAAACCTACCCCCGAAAGCCCCTTGCCCCTCCCCCGCTGGCGCGGGAGAGGGGAGCGGTTTGAGCCTCGGCTAAGCAGGTGATGGTAGCAATGGGCATCGATCCAGTGGAGTGCGGCAGTGAGACTGCCGCACTCCACAAGCGCGCGGCAGTGAGACTGCCGCACTCCAGAAGGCTTAGGCGATATGGGTGCCACCACCGGCCAGCGCATGGCTGATGCAGGCGGGAATCCGGGCATCGGCCAGAATGACGCGCTGCACCCCGCCGGCCAACGCCTCTTGCGCGCCGAGCAATTTCTTCTTCATCCGCCCGGCGGCATAGTCCATGTTGGCTTCAAGCTCGGTACGCGGGATGTGGGAGATTAGGGATGCCTCATCAGGGAAGGTGCGCAGTAGGCCGGGCACATTCGAGAGCAGGATCAGCGTCTGCGCACCGAGGGCGGCGGCGATGGCAGCAGCGGCGCGATCGCCATCGACATTGACCGCTTCGCCAGCGGTGGAACAGGCAATCGGCGCTACCACCGGCAGATAGCCGGCATCGAGCAGCATACGCAAGAGCGGCGCATTCACCTGCTCGATCGTCCCAGTCCAATCATCGCGCAAGATCATCTGGCGACCCTGCTCGATCACTCTGATGGTTGATTTCCGTTTGCCTTCCAGTAACCGGCCATCGAGGCCGCTCAAGCCCAACGCCATCACCCCGCGCATCTGCAACCGTTCAACCAACTGTTTATTGATTAGACCGGCGGTTGCCATCAAAAAGATTTCGAGCGTGCGCCGGTCGGTATAACGGCTGGTATGGCCGCCCGGCGAGGTAACAAACCGCGGTGGATGGCCGAGCGCTTCGGCCAAGCGATTGGTCTGATCCGAGCCGCCGTGAACGAGTACTAGCCGCTCGCCGGCTTGCCAGCGCGCCGCCACATCGTCGCAAAGCGCGTCGTAGTCGTTGCCGGCGCTGCCACCCACCTTCACCACTAACATAGCAGCTTCCTCCTTATTGCCGCAGGCATCGCATGGAACGCATAGCGCGGATACGCCGCAGTACCGGATTTCTCAGCAATTTCTCTAACAACTATCGCCGCAGAAATGGTATGATAGTCGTATGCGATTGATAACTTGCCTTATTCTACTTCACTTCTTCATCCTAGCTGCGTGTGCGCCCGCACCAGCAGGAACGACGGAACGCGAGGCCGCTAGCACGCCGGCGGCGACGCCGCTACCGCTGCCCTCGCCAACCCAGCCGCCCTCGCCAACGGCAACACCAGCGCGGGTGGCGCAAGCGGCGCCGCCACCAATGAGTGATGCAGCGGCGGAACCAGCGCCGCCAACGCCAACCGCGACCCCAAGCGCGCCACCAACCCCAACGCCGCGCCCGCCCGGCACACCGCCGCGCGTGGGCCTCCAGATCGGGCACTTGCGTTCGCACGAACTGCCTGAGGAACAGGCCCACTTGCGCACCTCGACGGGAGCGCGCTGGAATGGGATCACGGAAGCGCAGGTGAACGAAGCAATTGCGGTGCGTGTCCGCGACATACTGGTCGCGGCGGGAGTGGAGGTTGATCTGCTACCGGCCACCGTACCACCGGCGTATGACGCCGATGCGTTTGTGGCGATCCATGCCGATGGATCGGTGGAAGGAGCGCGGGGATGGAAGATCGCCACGCCGTGGCGGACATCGGCGGCGAGCCGCGCGCTGATGGAAGCAGTCGCCGCCACGTATGGCGTGATCACCGGCCTGCCAGAGGATCGCAACGGTATCACCATCAATATGCGCGGCTATTATGCCTTTAATTACCGCCGCCATACGCACGCGATCGCCCGTACCACGCCGGCAATCATTGTCGAAACGGGATTTTTGACCAATGCTGCCGACCGCGAAATTATTGTGGCCCGGCCCGATCTGGCGGCGCGCGGAATTGCCGAAGGGATTCTGCGCTACCTCAAACAGCGCGATCCGAACGATGGCGCGGCGTTGTTGCCACCCGAATGGCCCATCTTCTACACCAACGCTGAGACGGCAGTGCGGGCCGGGCCAGCCGAGACGGCGCGACTGGTGGCACGTGTACCGGCTGATAGCCGCGTCTTTGTCTTCAATCAGGCAGGCGAGTGGTACGAAGCGATGGTGCGGGCCGGTGATGCGCGGTACGTGGGGTGGGTGCGGGTCGAGCAGACCCGCCCGGCGACAGCCAACGACAACCCAGCGCCGCCGCCCGCCGAACCACCGGGCACGAATCCGTAAAGGATGCGCCTTACCGCTGGACGACCGGTACATTCACCTGATACAACGGGCGAGCAGCGACTGGCGTGAGCGGATCGCCTAACAACAAGAACGTGTTCAGCGACTCGCGGGCTGTGCCGTTGGCGGCGAGATTGGCATAACCGGCAGCGATAAGCCGGCCAAGCAGTGGTTGGGGTTCGCCATCCCACAGCGCCGCTACAAAGCCAAGCAACAACTGGCGATGGCCATAAGCCACGCCAAACCCGCTCGAACTCCACGTGGCAATCGCGCCGCCGGCAGGATTCAGCACGAGCGCTTCATCGATCGTCGTACCACGAAACGAGGGATGTTGGAACGCGCCGGTGAGGCAGGTCATGCTCAGCACCACCGGCAGCGCCAGCACGTTGCGCAAATCGGTCGCCGTATCCACATTCAGCAGAAATGGATCGGTCATCCCCACTTGGGTAAAAGCCCACTGAAACTGCAACCCATGCCCAGCATAGACGAGCAAACCCGCACCTTGGTTGAAGGCGGCAAAGGCTTGCTCACGGGCCGCTACCGGATCAGCCACCCGCCCGGCTGGCCCAGCCGGATCGTAATAGACGCGAGTGGTGCTAGTTTGGGCCGGCTGGAGCGCAATCGCTTCATCGAGCAACGCGGCAAAATCACCGGCAGTATCGGGGTTATCGGCCAGATAGACCGCATGGCGCTGCCACGCGCCGCTGCTCTGCTCATACGCAAGCAACTTGGCGACCAGCGCGCGCAATTCGTCGACGGTCTTCACCGGCAAGCGCCCGATCCACAGATCAGGCTGGAAGAGGCTCTCGGCCAGCGGATCATCGCCATCTAGTTGGGCAAAACAGGTCTCACAGGCCGTTTCACCCAGCCACGGATCGACGTCGGCCAGATAGGGCGGAATCAGGCTTGGCCAGCCGTGACCGAGATAATTACGCGGATCGGAACTGCCATCACCAACCAAGATAACCGCTTCCGGCTTGGTAGGCCATGTCGCTGTCGCATACCGCAGAAACTGGCGTATCGCGGCCGGATCCGGCTCGCCGCCGCTCCAACCGGTAAAGATATCTTCCACTGCCAGCGCAAGCGGCGCCCACCCCTGCGTCTGCCGGCGAGCCAGCAGCGGTTCGAGCGCCGGCACAAAGGCGCGCGGTGCAATGTAGATAGCACGAGCATTGCGCGGCGTGGCTAGATCAACCGGTTGATGGCGAGCAACTGCCGGGGTATGGAGCGTAGCGGCGCCAGTGACCAGATAACGGCGCGGTGCCGGCGCATCATCGGCAAACGCCGGGCCACTGAAGGTTAGGCGCACCGGCTGCTGCGGATTGGTGATGTCGTAGACGGCTGCGCCGGCAGCAGCACCACTTAACGAATACTTGAAACGACCGGCTTGGCCCCGAAAGATGGCTCCCGGCGCAGAAAAAGCCGCTTGTGCCGGCGCATCAAAGAGGATGCGATCAAGATAGACGCGATCGATCCCGGCCACCGGATCGAGGGTGAGGGTGAGAACACTCACTGCCGCCGGCAGCGTTACAGTGGCGCGATGCATGCCTGAGCCGCTCCACGTAATGGTAGTACTCCAGCCGCCGGCAGTCGTGAGGTGAAGCCGGTGGTTGCCGCTATGTTTGACCAGTGTCGCCAATTCAAGCGTAACCGTCATCTGGCCGCTGGCGGCAAACGGTAAAGGAGCGGCCAGCGTCATGGTGGCGCTCACCGGGGCACCGGCCACGGCATTGAGCTGGCGGCTAAAGAAGCGATCGCCATCGAACCCGGCCAATGCTGGCTCGTAGATGGTTGGCGGATCGGATGGCCAGCTACCGGTGATGCGAATGGCAGCCGGCTGATCGCCGGTTTGCGGCTGTGCAACGCGCGTCGCCATCAACGAGGTTGCGGTTGGTTCGACCGTCAGCCAATAGCGGTCGGTCGCCGACCAGCGATCGCCGGGAGGAGGCGCGTAAAAGCGAAGAGCTGTCACCGTTGCGCCACTCGTGACCGCCTCCAATGGGAAGGTCAGACCGGCCCGTTGGAGACGCAAGCGATGAGGCGGTACCTCATTTAGATCAAGACCGAGTGCGCGCAAAGCATCGGCACTGATCTGCTGGATGCCTTCAGCAGCGACATCAATCGTCCATGCGTCGCGCTCAGCGAGCGGATCAGGCGCAGGCACGCTGGCGAGCTGAGCAGCAGGAGCGCTGCTAACCGGCGTCAGCGACGCGCCGGCGATAAAAGCCGTCAGGCTCAACGCCAAGCGCGGTTCGTCCCCGGCCAGATATTGAGGAGCAATCTCGTAGAGCGCCGTGCGAACACCGCGGTGAGAACCTTCGCCAATCAAGCGGAGCGGCGCCGAAGGCGGAGCGGGCACAAACGCTGGCAACGGCAAGCGGAGTTCGCCATCTACTTCCAGCGCCGGCAGTGACGGCGCCGGCAACGGTTCAGCCAATGGCTGATCGCGCAACACGCGGATGACCGGCGCTGCCGGCGCACTATCGGCTAGGTAGAGCAGAAACCGCTGCGGTTCGCGCGCACTGGCCAATTGCCAGCGCACCTCGACCCCGCCGGAAACTGGTTGCAACAGCAAGCCGGCAACCGGCTGCGCCAGCGTCACCGGCGCAGCCGAGGCAAGCAGAGCGGCCAAGGCAAGAAAGAAGAGCAGAAAGCGCCGCATTCGAGCTCAATTCCTAACGATACGAGCGCCGTTGCAACAACGTGCCCAAGCCAATGATAACCAGCGCCAACCCGATCAAGCTCAGGAACGGGCGAACCGGATTGCCAGCGGTTTGCGGCAAGGAGACCGGCGGCGAGCCAAGGGTTACGCTACTCGCATTATTATCGGTGGTAATCTCGCGATCGCTCGTGCGAACGCTAGCAGTATTCACATTATTCGGCGCAACGAGCGGCGCCACCACTTGGGCTGTCACCTGTACGACAATCGTCTCGCCGGGAGCGAGCGATGGCGCAGCGACCGTTACCTGATTGCCGCTAGCACTGGCAGTACCAGCAGTGGTCGTCACACCAAGCAAGCGTAATGATGACGGCAACGTATCGGTAAGGGTAATATCGGTTGCCGGCGCGCCACCGATATTTCCGATCGTCAGGGTATAGACCACTTGATCGCCAATACGCGCCACAGCCGGCGATACTGACTTCGCAAGGGTCAGATCGGGCACCGGCGGCAACACCGTTGCGCTGCTAGTATTGTTGTCGGTGGTAATCTCGGTTGTCCCTGAGCGCGCCACCGCCACGTTGCGATTATCCGGCGGCAACGGTTCGGCCACTACTTCAGCGCGAATCGTAATGGTCACTACCTCACCCGGCGCCACTACCGGCACGACAACCGTCACGCGATTACCGGCGATTTGGGCAGCGCCACTGGAAGCGCTTGCATCGATCAGGCGCAAAAAGGCCGGCAACGGATCATCGATCGTGACATCAACCGCAGGCGCGCCACCAGCATTGCTGAGGGTCAGCGTATACACAACTTGATCGCCAACGCGGGCCACAGCAGGAGAAACCGACTTATTCAGCACCAGATCAGGGCGCGCACCGGGCGAGTCGGGCGGCACAGCCGGAGTGGGCGTATCCGTCGGTGGGATCACTGGCGTGCTAGTTGGCGGAACTACCGGTGTGTTGGTTGGTGGAACTACCGGCGTATTCGTCGGCGTGTTGGTTGGTGGAACCACCGGCGTGTTCGTCGGCGTGTTGGTTGGTGGAACCACCGGCGTGTTCGTCGGCGTACGAGTTGGCGGTTCGGCAGTGCTTGTTTCGGTAATATTCAACGGCGGCATAGCGCCAACCATCACCGGCGGCGACGACAACAACGCTATGAGTAATAAAGCCCCTCCTAGCACGATTGGCAACATTCGCCAGACAACGTGTCTCATGATTGTGTTACTCCCTTATCGCCCAATCAGCGGAATGAAGTATTGGTGCTGTTGGCTTATCGTACCATGCGACTGTAACGGGCCGTACTCATGTTGCGCCCCATTGGTCTCGATTTCCACCAACCAGTAGGAATAAGCAACCCCAGCTAGCACGTGACGATCGATCACACTGTAACTAGCACCATTGCTTGCACTACCACGAGCAGGGATCACCGCCAACAACGACGCTTTATCGCGCCCGCCAGTTGAGCGATAAATCATAAAGATACTCGTGTTCACCTCAACGCCAGTTGTCCAGCGAATTTCCCAACCCCCTGTAACCGGAAGCAGCCGGAACTCAGTCAACTCAATCGCCGTAGGCGGAGAGTCGGGTGGCGGCGTGCGCAGGCGGGTCGGGTCATCAGGCGTAGTGGTGGTGGGATCGTCGCTCGAGGTGGTTAGTGTATTGTCGCCGCTCACCGTTGCCTGATTCACGATTTCGGTAACATTATTCGGCAGCGGTGTGTTCACCTGCACCCGGAAGGTGATGGTGAGACTGGCATTCACACCCAGCGACGAGAGCGTTACTTGCACGGCAGTATCACCAGCACTATTCCCCTGCGTCACGACTGCCGGCGGTGTTGCGGTCACGCTGCCGGTCACGAGGGTTGTGTTGGCATCAGGCGTATCAGAAACCACGAGCTGCCGGGCCACCGCTGGGCCAGTATTGGTCAAGATCAAGGTATACTCGATCACATCACCGGAACCGGCCAAGCCATCGTTATTGCCATCGACGACGATCGCGGCGCTCTTGGTAAGGCGCACGGCAGCATTATCAGGAATGACCGTCGAATCAGACGCCGACACCGGCGGCAAGCTCTGGCCGGCGCTATCGGTGTAGTTCAGCACCGCCGTATTGGTCAGCGTCGCCGGCCCGCTCGCCGTCACCAGCACGGTGATACTCACGCTCCCGCTCGCCCCCGGCGCGACCGGGTTGGTCAGCGTAAACGTCACGAGGCCGCCGCTCTCGCTACAGCTCCCCGCGAGGCTGCCGAGCGAGCAGCTCTGATAACTCACCCCGGCTGGCAGCGTATCGGCCAACGTCACATTCCGCGCCTCTCCCACCCCGGTATTGGTAAACGCCAAGGTGTAAGTCAACGTCTGCCCCGGTGCCGTCACCGTGGAACCATCGCTCTTGCTCAGCGCCATTAAGGGTTGGGCCGGCACCACGGTGCTATCGCTCGCCGACACCGGCGGCAAGCTCTGGCCGGCGCTATCGGTGTAGTTCAGCACCGCCGTATTGGTCAGCGTCGCCGGCCCGCTCGCCGTCACCAGCACGGTGATACTCACGCTCCCGCTCGCCCCCGGCGCGACCGGGTTGGTCAGCGTAAACGTCACGAGGCCGCCGCTCTCGCTACAGCTCCCCGCGAGGCTGCCGAGCGAGCAGCTCTGATAACTCACCCCGGCTGGCAGCGTATCGGCCAACGTCACATTCCGCGCCTCTCCCACCCCGGTATTGGTAAACGCCAAGGTGTAAGTCAACGTCTGCCCCGGTGCCGTCACCGTGGAACCATCGCTCTTGCTCAGTTGCAGCAAGGGTTGGGGTGGTATCGTATTCGTATCAGAAGCTGACACTGGCGGATACTGGTTGCCCAATTGATCGCGATAATTCAGCGTCGCGGTATTGGTAATCGAACCAGCGGCGCCGGCATTGACCTGCACTGTCACTAATACCGTCCCACTCGCACCAGCAATGACGGGATCAGTCAGCGTAAATGTCACCACGCCGCCACTCTCGCTGCACGAACCATTCAACCCATTCATGCTACATCCGACGAACGACGTCTGGGCGGGGATGGCATCGGTAATCACCACGTTGAAGGCCGCGCCGGGGCGCGCATTCGGCGGCACACGCGTCAGGTTGGATTGATTGGAAAACTGAATTTGGTAGGTCAAGGTCTGGCCGGGAGCCGTGACTGAAACGCCATCGTTTTTGGCGATGGTCATATCAGGCTCAGGCGGCAATTCGATGAAGGAGAGAAGGCTTGCTTGACCCTCTTGAATAAATTGGTTATTGCGATTAATGCAGGTTACAATCCGCCACCAACCCGGTTCTGGATTGGTAATCGTATCACCGCCACGAACCATCGCAGTGCCATTATTCCACACCGCATTGGCGGAAAGCGTTCCCACAATGCCACCAGTCAAGGCATTCGGATCGTAGGCGGCGCTGGGGGCATAATACCGAATGCGCGTTTGCCCGTCCATATCAAAGTTATTGAACGTAACACTGGCTTGGCCGGGTGTAATATACTGGTACAACGTGAGACATTGGACAGTAGTGCTGTCATGTTGATACGAGGTGCTAGCCAACCCAATCAGCAATTCATCACCGGTACCTTCAATCCCATCAGGGTTGTCATAATTGGCCGGAGGAGGGGTAGCGGGATTGTTATCATCATCAGTGCCGAAACGCACCCGCCAGCTATTATCGGCATTGCCGCCAGTTTGGGTGCGCAAAATATACGCGCCACACGTCACCGGCGCAGCAATCGTGTACAACCGTGTCCATTGCGGCCCAATCGTGTTAGGATTATACGTCTGCTGGATCAACGAACCAGCCGCACCCGGCGCTGGTTGGGTTGGCGGATTCAGCGGCGTGCCTACCGCATAGACTTCAAATGTGGTTGTGTACGAGGCGTTGATCGTGCCGCCAAATTCATCGGTGACCCCACCGCCCGCAGTGCTGTTCAGATCAGGATGAAACAGATCAATATGCACGGGGATGTTGGGATTCCAGTTGCAGGGCACGTGGAGAGTAAAGTAGTGGTAGCCATTGCCACCGGCTGGATTGGTATACCAGTCACCGATAGATAAGGTGCGGGTTGAACTGGAGGTTTGGATGTAGAATGGCGAACCGGCAGGTGGCAATTCAACGGCGCTAGCAATGCGGTACGCCAGCATAGGCAGAGCTAATGCAACTGCCCAGATGAGCAGCAACACGATGGTAATACGACGTTGCATAGTGATTTCTCCCTTACCGTGCCCCGAAGAGTGTGTGATCTAGGGGAAGGTTCGACAACGCATAAACGTAAATGCTGACCGAATTATAGCATAGATTGGCTACATTGCCAATACTTTTTGGGCTATGTTTAAGCAGGACTATAGTACTACCAAAAATTAACTTTTACATTATGACGTAACTGTAATGTCTCAAACATGACAACTATTGTTCGTAACAATTCCAACGATACGGAGCAACAACAGTGCCAACAATTGCCACACGCCACGGAGCGCTTCACTATCTCATTGCCGGCCACGGCATGCCATTGGTGTTAATCCATGGCAACACCTATAGCGCGACAACGCAGGTGCGTCTCGCGCAGCGCTTCGCCGATGAATTTACTGTCTATTCATTTGACCTGCTCGGCCACGGCGGATCGGCGCGTCCGCCTGATCTCTTCACCACTCGCTATTTTGCGATACAGGGAGAAGCGGTTGCTGATGCGCTAGCTGGTCTGTTTCATGCGCCAGTACCCGTCTTTGGCATGAGCGCAGGTGGAATTAGCGCGCTCAATGCGGTTTGCCTTCGACCTGATCTGATCGCCGCTCTCATCCTTGATGGCGTCTTTGCCCGCGTGACAGCAGCCACGTATCAGGCGCACCGCAATGCGACCGCTAGTATGTCACCAAGCTGGCACCGTTATATGGCCGGCCAGCACGGCGCCGATTGGTGGCCGATTCTGAATGCTGGCGTCGAGTCGGTGATCGAGCAATTGGCAGCGCAAGAGGCGTTAGTAACGCCGTGTCTTGATCAGATCAAGGTTCCGACCATCATCTTTCACGGCGGGAAGGATCCGTTCGTGCCCGACGAACAGGCCCGCGCAGTTGCGGTTGGCATTCGCGGTGCGCGCATTGTGTATGAACCGGAGGCAGGTCATTTGATTGCATGGCGCAATCCTGATGCATTTCGGGCGCGGGTCGGGCGATTTTTGGCTGAACACGGGCTGCTGGCGCCAAAGGCCTAACTCCAAAGTGAACTAAAGATGGCATACCCTCATAGCGCTGTGCGCGAGCAGTGAGGCACATGCGATCAACGCGAATGCCCGCGCGCACATTGGCGCAGCTTTGTCGCATCATAGGAGCAACCAGTTGCAAGCGTGGCCGCTCGCTCGCACCTGTGCGAATACACCGTACACACAGTTCACTCGCCAGCAGCATACCTGCACCTGATTGAACACCTCAGCGGCCAGTCACTAGCAGGCCTTGCCATACACGCTCGCAGGAGATTGCTGCGGGCCGGAGGCCTCCCCCGATGCTGGAGGCCTCCGCACCCTCGCAATGACATGGTGAGAGCGGTTACGTTACGGATACGCTAACGCTAGCGCGCAATCATCGGCACAAAGAGACTATAGCTTGGCACGACTGGCGGTGCGCTAGACGGTGTGATGGTCACGGTAAAACTACCACTGGCCGTATTGCCGGCAGCATCGGTTGCCGTGCAGGTCACGGTCGTCACGCCGAGCGGGAAGGGGCTGCCGCTCGCCGGCACGCACGTTACCGGCACGCTCCCCGACACCGCATCGGCGGCGCTCGCCGAGAATGTTACCGTTGCCCCGCCGGGGCCGGTTGCCTCGCGAGTCAGGTTGCCGGGCAGCGTCAGGGTAGGAGCTGTCGTATCCACGACCGTCACCGTAAAACTGCCGCTGGCCGAGTTACCGGCGGCATCGGTCGCAGTACAAGTTACTGTGGTCACACCGAGCGGGAAGAGGCTGCCGCTCGCCGGCACGCAGTTCACCGGCACGCTCCCCGACACCGCATCGGCGGCGCTGGCCGAGAATGTTACCGTTGCCCCGCCGGGGCTAGTCGCCTCGCGGGTTAGGTTGCCGGATAGCGTCAGGTTAGGGGCCGTCGTATCCACGACCGTCACCGTAAAACTGTCGCTGGCCGTATTGCCGGCGGTATCGGTCGCGGTACAGGTCACGGTCGTCACACCGAGCGGGAAGAGGCTGCCGCTCGCCGGCACGCATGTTACCGGCACACTTCCCGACACCGCATCGGCGGCGCTGGCCGCGAACGTCACCGTTGCCCCGCCGGAGCTAGTCGCCTCGCGGGTTAGGTTGCCGGATAGCGTCAGGTTAGGGGCCGTCGTATCCACGACCGTCACCGTAAAACTGTCGCTGGCCGTATTGCCGGCGGTATCGGTCGCGGTACAGGTCACGGTCGTCGCACCGAGCGGGAAGAGGCTGCCGCTCGCTGGCGTACAGTCGATTGGCACATCACCGGCGATAGCATCGGTGGCGCTAGCCGCGAAATTGACAATCGCGCCATTAGGACCAGTCGCCTCGGCTGTTTGATCGGCGGGTAGTTCGAGCGTTGGCGGGGTGGTATCGATTGTGAAAGTAACCGCCACATCGCTTCCCAGCGCGATGCCGCTAACGCTCGTCAGATTAGCGCAGGCGATCAAGGTGTATTGGCCATCGGGCAAAGGTTGGGTGGTTGGAATGATCGTAGTGGTAGCGCCATTGACCAGCGCTTGGTTGATCAAACTGCCGGAAGCGCTCGCACAAGCGGCAGCGACGCCAGTTACGAGGCGATAATTGGCCGGATTATCGCCATTGCGCAGCAGTTCGGCAAAGGTAAGACTCAGATCATTGATCGGGCTATTGACAAGATCACCATTGTTCAACGGCACACCCGTGGCCCCATCACTGCGCACAACTGATTGCACCGTTGGCGGCACAAAGCTGAGGCGGCGGCCAAAGACTTCAAACTGGCGATCAGCGGCGACGCCGTTGAGATAGCCGGCCCAGACCGTCATAAAGCGACCGGCGCCAGTAGCAGCGACCCGCGGCGAAACCCGGTGCCAGTTGACCGGATTGAAGTTGGTCGAGCTGGCGATTTCCGCTTCACCAGCAGGCAGCGGGCGAGCTAAGCCGCTTGTGCTGGCTTGAAATGCGTTCGGCGCCAGCGCTGGCGTACTGCCGATCAGGAAGTTGCCGCCGCCAACTTGGGCCAACGGCGCGCTGCCATCGGTATCGGCATTAAACCGCTGGCCATAGATCTCGAAGCGATCATTCACGGTAGGATCGCCACGCCAAACCACCAGCCACTCGCGGTTGAAGGCATCATACGCCACATCGACATCGAGGCCCTTGAAGCGATTATCAACGCCATTGGAGCTAAAACTGACCCGTTGCCCGCTGACGCTCGTACCGGCGCCGGTAGGTTGCCGGAGACTGGCATACACCTCTTCAAAACCATTAGTGTTATCGCCAAACCACACTACCAGATACTGATTGCGATCAGGATTGTGGGCAACAGCCGGACGATAGGCATCACAATTGGCATTCGCGCAACCTGTCGTCTCACCCACTTGGCTGATCCGGTGGTCGTCGCGATAGTTACTGCCGATGCCGGGCAAGAGGTGGGCCTGCGTGCCATCAGCAGCCAGCACCTGCCCGTAAATCTCGAACTCGCCATCTTCGACGCCGCTGGAGTTATTATCGGCTGACCAGACCACAAACCATTGGTTATCGACACTGTTGTAGGCAATCGCTGGAGTCACCGCATCGTAGTTAGGACGCTCGCTAGCAACTGTAGTGACAAAACCGGCGCGGCTCACGAGAAAGTCATTGGGACCAATCTGGCCGATAAAGGGACGGGTAGGATGGGGATCAAGCGAGAAACGCTGGCAGCGAATCTCGAATTCACCCCCTTGCTCGGCAAAGGGTTGTGAGAGAAAGCTATTCGCTCGATCATCCGACCAGCAGATCAGAAATTCACCGTTCTGGCTATTGTAGGCAACATCGGGCGAAAAGGCGTCCCAATCCGGATTCCGTCCGCCGAAATTCGTGCGATAGAACCCAACGTTAATTTCTGAAATGCGATCATCCTCTGGATTGCCGCATGCGTCACGGATCAAAAGATCGCCATCGGCAGCCACTACTTGCACATAAATCTCAAACGCGCCGCCGGCGCGATAACCGGCCCGGTCAGAATTGGGATTGTTGCAATCGATTAGTGGATTAGTATTGTCAGCCGTCCATGCGACCAGAAAGACGTTATCGCGCGCGCTGTAACTCACAGCCGGACTATATGCATCAAACGGATCAGTAAGTCGATCATTGCCATTGCGACTGATCCGAAACGCCGTTCCGCTCACTTCGGCGCCAGACGCAGAGGGGGCAACCAAAGCCCCGGTAGCGGCATCGACAAACTGGCCGTAAATCTCGAACTCATTCGTACCACCGCCGGCGCGCTGGCGAGCGTACACAACAAGGTACTGATTCGTCACCGGGTTGTAGGCCACATCCGGCTCGAACGCATCAAGGGCCGGCGCAGCAAAACTGATGCGCTCATCATTATCGCCAACCACGCTGTTGAGCGCAATACCGGCTGCTGCTTCCGGTGTGATCAGAGTGCGGGCACTGCTCACCACCGGCATACTGCCCATCACCAAACTGATTGCTAGCACGGCAATCATGAACCGCCATAGACGCATAGCTACTCCTCGTGTTACATTGTGTCCATTGGCAACAAACAATGGGTGAGCGTGATGATGATGGGAGAGGGAAAGCTCAATGACGAGCATAACAAGTGAGAATGTGGCAGCAATGAATAAATGCGTACCACAAAGGTGACAAAAAAGTTAAGCGGAGGGAGAATGAGGTTAGCCGCAACGTGCGACAGATGCACGCCGACCCGCCGCTCGCCGGCAGAGAGCGATAACAACGCATAAGCAACGCCAAACTGCTATAGCAGCTTAGCCGCAACCGTTAGCTCAATCGGTGCTCACACGCTGATGCGGTCTGATAATCTGTTGCCAAAAGCTGATCGCAGCGTGCTGCGGATTTGGACGGACAGACGTACCCGCAACAATAGAGTGCGGCAGTGTGACTGCCGCACTCCAGAATAGGTCGCAGAGGGCCTGCCGTGCGGCAACCATACTGCCGCACTCCATCGGCGCTGCATGTACTCCTTACTGGCGCTGGTCAAGCTGCTCTTTCACCGCCGCCGCAACCCGCTCGGCAGTCAGGCCAAATTCGGTGTAGAGGCGCTGGAACGGCGCGGAAGCGCCGAAGCGATCGACGCCAATGATCGCACCGTCACAGCCAACATAGCGTTCCCAACCCAGTGTTCGCCCGGCCTCGATAGCAACCCGCGCTTTGATTGACGGGGGCAACACGCGATCGCGGTAGGCTTGCTCTTGCTGATCGAACAGCTCGCGGCAAGGCATGCTGACTACCTGTACAGCAATGCCCTCATGCGCCAATTGATCCGCCGCAGCCAACGCAATTTGCACTTCCGAGCCGGTAGCAATAATGATCGCTTGGGCCGGATCGGCGGCGCGCAAGACATACCCACCGCGTAAGACGCCATCGGCAGCGCCGAGCTGGGTACGGTCGAGGGTCGGCACGTTCTGGCGCGAGAGGATCAGCGCGGTGGGGCCAGTGGTACGCTGGAGAGCCAAGCGCCATGCCATCGCTACCTCGTTGGCATCTCCCGGACGCACTACCAGCAGGTTGGGAATGGCGCGCAACGATACCAGATGCTCGACCGGCTGGTGGGTGGGGCCATCTTCACCAACGCCAATGCTATCGTGGGTAAAGACGTAAATGACGCGCAACCCCATCAACGCCGCCAGCCGGATGGACGGGCGCATATAGTCGCTGAACACAAGGAAGGTGCCGCCATAGGGAATGATACCGCCGTGCAGCGCCATCCCGTTGAGGATCGCACCCATCGCGTGCTCACGGACGCCAAAGTGCAGGTTGCGCGCGTGAAAATTGTCGCCGCTGATCGAGCCCAGTCCTTCCAGATAGGTGAAATCCGAAGTGTGCAGGTCAGCCGAACCACCGAGCAAACCGGGCATGATCGGGGCCAATGCCTGCAAGACCGCACCGGAAGCGGTACGGGTACCTTTGGCCTTCGGATCAGGAGCAAAAACCGGCAGCGCCGCTTCCCAGCCGTCGGGCAAGCCACCCGCTTGCAAGAGGTCCCATTCGGCGGCCAGTTCGGGGTACGAAGCGCGATAGCGGCGCAGCATCGCCTCCCATTCGCGCTGGCGCACCTCGCCGACTTCAACCGCCAACTGCATGTGGTCGTAGACCTCATCAGGCACATAGAAGGCCGGCTCTTGCGGCCAACCGAGCGCCGCTTTGGTCAAGCGCACCCCCTCGACGCCGAGCGGCTCGCCGTGGGCTTTGTGACTGCCGGCGCGCGGGCTTGCGTACCCGATCACCGTGCGGGTGATGATTAGCGAGGGCCGCTCGCCATCAGCGATCGCTTCGGCCAAGGCCAAGGCCACCGATGACATATTGTGGCCATCGGCGTACAACACTTGCCACCCGTAAGCGGTAAACCGCTCGGCCACGTTCTCGCTCCACGCCAGTTTGGTCGGCCCAACCAGCGAAATATCGTTACTGTCGTAGAGCACGATCAACTTGCCCAGATGCAGATGGCCGGCTAAGCTGGCCGCTTCGTGCGAGATGCCTTCCATCAGGTCGCCATCGCTGGCAATAACGTAGGTATAGTGATCAACAACCGGAAACCCAGTACGGTTAAACTTGGTCGCCAACCAACGCTCAGCAATTGCCATACCCACCGCCGTGGCAATCCCCTGCCCAAGCGGGCCGGTGGTCATCTCAACCCCCGGTGTCTCGTGGTATTCAGGATGGCCGGGAGTGCGACTCCCCCACTGCCGGAACTGTTTCAGTTCATCCATCGGCAGATCATACCCGGTGAGATGGAGCAAAGCGTAGAGCAACATCGAGCCGTGCCCTGCCGACAACACGAACCGGTCGCGGTTCGGCCAGTTGGGGTCAGCGGGATTATGCTTGAGAAAGCGGGTCCAGAGCACGTAGGCGGCATCGGCCATGCCAAGCGGCATACCGGGGTGGCCGCTGTTGGCTTGTTGGACGGCGTCGATGGCCAGCGCGCGAATGGCGTTGGCGCACAACTGGTCGATGGTGGTTGTCACGGGTTCATTCATGAGGCAACATCTCCTGTCGGTGCGCCGTCGCTGATCGCCGGCGCGAGCTCACCACTCTGTGGTTCATCATACCACTGCTTGGATGCAACGCTGCATGAACAGCGACGAGACGATCGTAGCCTGCGCCGGCGCTGCTATGTTTGCAAAGCATGCTGCGCGGGGGCAAGGAACCCGGCCCTAAAGGGCCGGGCTACTCTTACGAAGCCCGCTGCGCGGGCTGCCCTCACCCCCCACACCCCGCTCCCACCTGACGGCGGGAGCGGGGGAGCTGCCGGAGTGGCGGGCAAGGAACCCGGCCCTGAAGGGCCGGGCTAGGGGTACGAAGCCCGCGGCGAGGGCTGCTGCCCCCACCCCCCACACCCCGCTCCCACCTGACGGCGGGAGCGGGGGAACCGCCGGAGTGGCGGGCAAGGCATGGCGGGAGTGAAACGCAGCAGCGTCCCGCTCCAGCGTTGCGTTCAAGGGCGGACAGAACATCTGTCCGGTACCCGGCCCTAAAGGGCCGGGCTTTGGGTTACGAAGCCCGCTACGCGGGCTGCCCTCACCCCCCACACCCCTCTCCCACCTGACGGCGGGAGCGGGGGAGCTGCCGGAGTGGCGGGCAAGGCATGGCGGGCGTGGAACGCAGCAGCGCCCCTCTCCCGCAACGCGAGAGAGGGGCTGGGGGTGAGGGTCTGTTCGCCTCATTGCATTGTGCGACGCTTCCGGCTACATTTGTTATGATAGAGCCATCATACTCACGCACCAACGAGGCGTTATGGCCGAACCTTTCCTGATACTTGAAACTGATCCGGCAATTGAAGGCTTGTGGGTCGCAATTGAGACAGCGCGCGCGCAGAGCTACCCGCTCACCGGCGCGGCGTTCCGGCTTACGCGCGCACCGCAAACACCACACGAGGCGTTAGATGCTGCGGCGCGCGAACTCGACTTTCAACCGCTGGGGCCGCACTGGATCGAGGTGCCGCGGCGGATTGCGGTGAAGATTGCTACGCACATCATTGCCCACGATCTCGCCTACCCTGACGAGATTGTACCAGCAGCGCAGGCGAGCGAATTGGCCGGTAGGGTATTGGCGCTGGTGGGGCCTCAGGCGCGCTACTTTACCAACGGCGCGGTGAGCGGCGAGTTTGCGATCTATGACGTGCAGGGCAATGAAGTGATCGGCTGGCGCTCGCTAAGCGACGCGCCCTTTGACCATGGTCTATTTGCGCTGGATGATCGGCGCGTGATCGTGTTGTGGGCGGAAGATGCGCCGTAGGTGAGCTATCACCTAGAAACGCTATCTGTTTCGCGTATAATACCAACGTGATGAACCAACCTCGTTTCTTCAATCCATCCGCTGTAACCGCGCCCTTCCGTGTGCTGTGGGGCGCCTTACGCGATTTGTTCGACGAATTTCTGCTGCTCACGCTGGCCAATATTCTGTGGGCAGCGATGAGCGTGCCGCTGTTTAGCATTGCCTATGTCGCTATGGTGAGCAATGCGGCGCTGCCAGCGGCAGCAGCGGCGCTGGTGGGAGTCATACCGGCGGCCCCTGCCTTTGCCGGTTTGTATGTGCTGAGCAAGCGAATTATGGAGGGGCGGGCCAGCAAACTCAGCGACTTTTTCGCCGGGATGCGGGCTTACGCTGTGCCAGCATGGCGGCTGTACGGGGTGTGGATGGCCGGGTTGGTGTTGATTTTGTGGAATCTGGCTTTCTATGCCGGCGTTCCCGGTATCTTGGGCGGGGTGCTGATCGGTTTTTTCCTCTACCTCTTTATGCTCTGGTCGGCGCTGATTATCTACGCTTTTCCGCTGATGGTGTTGATGGAACGGCCTTCGCTGAAGCAGATTGCGCGCAATGCGCTGGTGATGATTGTCAGCCGGCCCGTCTATACGCTTGTAACCATGCTGCTGATGGGGTTCATCTTGATTCTGAGCAGTGTGGTGCTGGTGGTGCCTTTCTTGCTCTTTGCCGTTGCGCTGTTGGCATTGTGGAGTACGCGGGCCACCCAGTTTCTGATTGATGAAGCACAGGCCCAAAAAGAAGCGGCGGCGGCTGAAGCGGCGCCGCCAGCGGAGGAGCGGGGCCGGCGCGGGCAGGTGCGGCCTAAGTGATCAGGCGCAGAGGGAGCAGAGGCGCAAAGGGTTTTAACGCAAAGGCGCAGAGAACGCAAAGCGCGCAAAGGGTTGTTAATGTTATGATGCGCTGCCGGTGATGCAAGTATGAATGGGCGCACACCTACGAAGGCGATGGTATGTTAACGCGACGGATTATTCCTTGTCTTGATGTGAAGGCTGGGCGAGTGGTAAAGGGGGTCAAATTCCTCAACCACCGCGACGCCGGTGATCCGGTGGCGTTGGCGGCGGCTTACAATGCCGCCGGCGCCGATGAACTGGTCTTTTACGATATTACCGCCTCGAGCGACGAGCGGGCGATTATGGTGGACGTGGTCGAGCGCACCGCCGCCGAGGTGTTTATCCCGCTGACGGTTGGCGGCGGCTTGCGCAGTGTTGAGGACATGTACCGGATGCTGCGGGCCGGGGCCGATAAGGTGAGCCTGAATACGGCGGCGGTCTACAATCCGAACCTGATTGCCGAAGGCGCGCGGCGGTTCGGCAGCCAGTGCATTGTGCTGTCGGTCGATGCCAAGCGAGTGAACGCACCCGGCGAACCGCCGCGGTGGGAGGTCTTTACCCACACCGGCGCTAACCCGCGCCCGACCGGCCTCGACGCGATCGAGTGGATCAAGCGCGGGATCGATCTCGGCGCGGGTGAAATCTGCATTAACAGTATGGATGCCGACGGCGCGCGCACTGGTTACGATCTCGAACTGCTCCAAGCGATCACCGCCATCTCGCCGGTGCCGGTGATTGCATCGGGCGGGGTTGGCTCGCCGCACGATATGTACCGTGGGATTGTTGAAGGCGGCGCTGACGCGGTACTGGCAGCCTCGATCTTCCACTTCGGCGACTATTCGGTTGCCGATGTCAAGCACTATTTGGCCGAACACGGCGTGCCGGTGCGGCGGTCGTAGGGACATTGCGGCGCAGGGACATTGCGCTGCAATGTCCCTACGGTATTACGGTACGCCGATTAACGCCACGGCATCGATCTCGCTCCAACTGCCATCGCGCTGATCAAGCGTGATCCGTGCCCCAACGATCCGGGTGAGGGTCTGCTCAACCGCGATCGTGAGCGCAAACGGGCACTCAGGCGCCGGGGCCGGCTCGGCGCGGTAGACCACCTTGGCTGTGCCCTGTTCGTCAATCAGTTCGACCAGCGTAATGGAGCCGGGTTGGTGGTTCTGGTAGATGATCAGGCCGGTGGCAAAGACCGGATCGGCAAAGGAGACAGTCAGCGTCTCGCGGCTGCCGGGAGTAGCCGGCGCCCACGCATTAGGACTGTCTTGGCACTCTGGCACATCAGGCGGCCCGACCACGCCGCTCGGATCGTAATCGGGTGCGTAGAAGCTGCTGGCCGTAGCTGACGCCACCCACTGCTGCACCGTCTCGCTCGGCGGCGCTTCCGCAACCGGCGTGAGCGCGATCGTTGTCGCTAGCGCATCGGCGTCGGTTTGCAAGCGGAACGCTGTCACCGCACTGTATTCGCCGCTATTGTCACTTACCCAGACGACACCGCCGGGAGCGGCTACAATCCCGTTGGGCAAGCTCAACTCGCCGGGGTTGGGGATGCTGCCGGGAGCAGCCGGCGCACCGCCGCGAGCCACAATCGTGCCGTCAGGGGCAAGGCGCAGGATCGTGCCGGCATAGGTGGCGAGGTAGAGATATCCGGCGCGATCAATATCGAGCACCGGCGCAGCCAATTGGGCAGGATTAGCCGGATCACCCCAACGGGCCAGCACACTGCCATCAGGGGCCAATTTGACGATTGCGCCGGCAAAACTCTCGGCCAGATAGATCGCACCGCTGCGATCCACCACCACATCTGCCGGCGCCAGATCGGGCGGCAAGGCAATCCGTTCCAGCAAACGGCCTTCGGCGCTAAAGCGGACAATGCTGCTAGCGGCTAACCCATCGGGGCCGGGACGGGTGTCAAGCGCGTACACGCTGCCGTCCGCGCCGACGGCGATCCGTTGCGGCGCCGACAGGCCAAACTGGTCGGGGGCATCGCCGTGGCCGCCCCACCGGCCACGGAACGCGCCATCGGCGCTGAAGCGGACAATCGCGTTGCGCCCGTAATCGGCGACGTAGAGATCGCCGTTCGGGCCAAGCGCAACATCGTAAGCATCAAGCAATTCATCGGCGCCGAAAGTGGTGCGCAGCGTGCCATCAGGGGCAAAAACCCAAATTCCGCGCCCGCTTTCGGCGAGGTAGAGGGTGCCATCGGGCGCTGCTGCCAACCCGCGCACGGCGACAAACCGGCTATTGGCCGGGCCGCTGCGGCCACCCAGCCGCAACACAAACCCCGGCGGCCCTGAACGCACAATTTGCGGCTGGGCAGCCACATCAACCGGCGTTGGGGTAGGGGTAGGCAACGGCAACACCTCTAGCGACGCCACAATCCGTTCAATGATCGGTTGTTCAGCTTCCCAGTCGGCGGCTGCCGCTTGGGCCAACACCCGCACCACCCGCATCCCATCAACCAACACCCACAACCGGCCAGCGCTGGCCGGGCCGCTGAGATCGGCAGCCAACCCTTGGGTCGCGCCGATCTGCACCGCTTGGGTAGGCGCAATCGTATAGCCAGCCGACTGGATCGCACTGCTCGCCAGCTCAAACACCGTCTCTGGGTTAGCCGCCGCCGGGCCATATTGGGCGGTCAGCGCCGCCAATGGCGTCGTATCGAGCGCAATCACCGGCGCGTTGATCACACTGGTCGCAAGGGCCGCCGCATCAGGCGCAATGCGCAACGCACTGCCTTCCACCCGGCTCTGCCACCCATCCGGCAAGAGCAACCGTACACCGAGTTCAGTAAACATCACTTCATTCAGCACGACTGCCGTCGGGCTAGGCGTCACCGGCGCCGGTGTTGGCGGCGGCGGCGCGGCACAAGCCGCGATCAGACTGGTGAGCAGGAATGCGATCAGCACAGGTAAACGCATGCCGGTTCCTTTTGCCATCAGACCATCATTATTGCACCTGTAGATATACCACATACCGGCAGATGCATGGTTCAGCACCGTGCCAAGCGGTATGACAACATTGCAACCCGATCGAGCATCAGATTAACGTTAAGGTTATGCTCATTCGCTATACTCAACGTTACAGGCAGGCAGGTTTTCGTTCCAGCGAGACAGCTTCTCTAGATTCGGCAGGCAATCAAGATGAATGGCTCAGCGTTGTACAACATTGGTTTTGTGCTTGAGCAAGCTCTTGGCCACGTCACGCATGCCAAAAACTTGCAGACAAACGTCCGGCGCGATCCTGATGTGCGGCCACACTGGGCACTGATCCCGTTCGAGACAAGCGGGATCGCGGCAAAAATACCGATTTACAAAAGCAACTGGACAGTGCGCGCTGGTTTGCGCACTCGCCATTCGCTACGCCGGCTGGTCAAATACGTGACCATCGATGCCCTCTTTTTTCACACGCAGGTGCCGGCGGTGTTAACCCCCGATTGGCTCCGCCGTTACCCCAGCATTGTTTCGCTGGACGCCACACCCTTGCAATACGACCAGCTCGGCCCCTATTACCAGCATGAGTCTGGTCCGCAATGGCTCGAACAGCTCAAGTGGCGGCTCAACCGGCGCTGCTTTTGTCTGGCGCGCCATCTAGTCACATGGAGCCAGTGGGCCAAAGAGGGGCTGATCGAGGGCTACGGCGTGCCGGCAGATAAGATTACCGTCATTCCGCCCGGCGTGAATGTGTATGAGTGGCAACGCCCCACTCCACGCACACGGCACGACGGCCCGGTGAAGATTCTCTTCGTGGGGGCCGATTTGGAACGAAAAGGCGGCTTACTGCTGCTCGAATCCTTCCGCGCTCTCCGCCCGCTCGGCGTTGAGCTGCATCTGGTGACAAAAGATCACGTGCCAGCGGAAGAAGGGGTCTTTGTCTACCACGGCATGCAACCGAACAGCGCACCGCTTAAAGCGCTCTACTATCAAGCTGACATCTTTGCCCTCCCAACGTTTGGTGACTGCCTGCCGATGGTATTGTCGGAAGCGGCCGCAGCCGGCTTGCCTGCCATCAGCACTCGCGTGGCCGCTATTCCTGAAATCGTGCGTGATGGCGAGACCGGTCTACTCATTCCTGCTGGAGATCAAGCTGCGCTAACCGAAGCGTTACGCCGTTTGGTCACGCGTCCTGACGAGCGACTTCACTTCGGCGAACAGGCGCAAGCCCATGTCATCCGGCATTATGACGCAGGCCGTAATGCTGGCCGGCTACTTGATGTGATCAAAGATGAAATTGAGCTTACTCGCATGCAAGAGAGGATTCCGGCGTGAATCATGTTTTGCTCACCGTTTCGGGAGTGATTCCTCCCGATCTTGAACAACAGATTGCAGCCGGACGCCGCCCGCGCGCCGATTACCTTGAGCTAGCCCGTCACTTCGGTGCGGATCTGCTCGATTACCGCATCGCCCGCGCCACCAGCGGCGTCGTTGGTCGCCTATTTGAGAAATTGGGCGGGCCAAATTTGATGCTGGCATGGGCCTGTTTTACCCGCCGCCATCACTATCAGGCTATCTTTACCGATGGCGAGCAGGTTGGGTTGCCGCTAGCGGCATTGCTCAAGTTTTTTAGCCCCAATCGGCGACCGCGCCACCTGATGATTGTGCATATCCTGTCGGTGCCCAAGAAGATGGTCTTTCTCGACCGGTTTGGCGTCCATAGCCATATTGACCGCTTTGTGGTCTATTCGACATGGCAACAACAGTTTATTACCAGCCGTTGGAAGCTACCGCCGCAGCGGGCGCCTTTCACGCCATTTATGGTTGATGACCAGTTCTTTCACCTGCGCCATGCACCGCCTCGCCCCACGCCACGACCCCAGATCTGCGCCGTAGGGCTCGAACGGCGTGATTACCCAACATTGTTACGCGCCGTCACCGGTCTCAATGCTGACGTAGTCGTCGCCGCAGCCAGTCCGTGGTCGAAACAACGCGATAGCACGCGAGGTCAGGCCATTCCGCCCAATGTGCGTGTGCAGAAGTTTAGCCAATACGAACTACGCCAACTCTACAGCGACAGCCGGTTTTTGGTGATGCCGCTGGAACCGGTGGAGTTTCAAGCTGGCGTGACTGCCATCCTTGAGTCGATGGCAATGGAGCGCGCCGTGATTTGCACTCGCACTCCCGGCCAGACCGATGTGCTTGTCGACGGCGAGAGCGGGTTGTACGTGCCGCCCCGAGATCCGGTCGCGTTGCGCGCCGCGATCGAACGGCTGCTAGCCGAACCAGAAACCGCCGCACGGATGGGACGAGCGGGTCGCCGGTTGGTTGAAGAGCGGATGAATCTTGACCATTATGCGGCTCGCCTAACCGATCTGTTGTACGAGACACTGGCCGAAGCAGGGATTGAGACCTCTACCACCAAGCAAAGGGCAGGGTTATGATGTCGTTCGTGTGGTTGCTGCTGACAATCTGCTACTGGATCGCGGGCAGCGCGCTGGCGCTGATAATTGCCTATCTCCTGCTGCTGACCGTTGCTGCCTTTTTTGCCCGCCGCGTCACACCGGTGCGTGATCAACCAACCACCCGCTTTGCAATCATGATTCCGGCCCACAACGAAGAGCGGCTCCTGCCCGATTTGCTGGCAAACCTCAATCAACTCGATTATCCGCGTGAGCTGTATAGCATCCACGTGGTCGCTGACAACTGCACGGATCGCACGGCCGCCGTGGCCACGGCCCATGGCGCGCATGTATACGAACGCTTCGACCAAACGCTGCGCGGCAAAGGGTATGCGCTAGAATGGCTGTTACAACAGATCTGGCAGCGCAATGAACTGTATGACGCGATTGTCATCCTCGACGCTGATTCGGTCGTCTCCGCCAATTTCCTACGAGTGATGGATGCTCGCCTTGCCCGTGGCGAGCGGGTAATTCAAGCCTACTACACGGTGCGCCAGCCCGAAGACGCATGGAGCGCGGGGATTCGAGCAGTGGCGCTGATCGTGCTCCATTATTTGCGCCCGTTGGGCCGGATGGTGCTGGGAGGTTCGACCGGGTTGAAGGGAAACGGCATGGTCTTTGCCGCCGAGATTGTGCGTCGCCACCGCTGGACGGCCTCGCTCACTGAAGACATAGAGTACCACATGGCCTTGATTTTGGCCGGCGAACGGGCAATGTTCGCGCCTGACGCGGTGGTGTGGGCCGAGATGCCTGACAGCCTGCGCGCAGCGCAAAGCCAAAACGAGCGGTGGGAGCGAGGACGGATGGAGATGGTGCGGCACTATGTGCCAATCTTGCTGCGTGAAGGGATCCGGCGGCGTAGTTTTCTCTTGATCGACGCCGCTATCGAACAACTCATCCCGCCCTTCTCGGTAGTGACCGGCGCGAGCATACTGATTGCACTCGCCGCAGTCGCTTTACGCGATCCGGCGGCGCTAGTGCTAGCCGGCTTCATCCTCGGCGGCCAGATCGTCTACATCCTCAGCGGCTTGATCCTCGTCCGCGCACCATGGCCGATATACCGATCGTTGCTATTTACGCCATTTTTCCTTGTGTGGAAGTTGTGGCTCTATGCGCGGCTCGCACTCGGCATCAAACCACGTGATTGGATCCGCACAGCGCGGAACCGGTCGTAGGGACACACGGCGGTGTAGCCGTAGGGGCACACGGCCGTGTGCCCCTACGGCGCGCGAACGAGGAATTCGATCTGATCGACGTAATATTGCGGCACGAGATCGCTGCTCGTTTTGAGGTAAAAACCGGTCACGTAGGTGTATTGCGGTTCGTAAATCAGATCATCTAGCCACACGTAAATCTCGGCCCACTCACCCGGCGCAATCGCGCGGTTAAGCCCAAGAAAGTAGAGGCGGGTTTCAGGGAAGAGCGGCTCGGCGCTATTGGTGACACGCCCCTCGATCGACACCGAATCATCATTCGGCACCCAATACGGCACCCGATTGCTCCCCACCACTGAAACCGTCATTGCATCGTTTGCGATCGGAGTTGCGCCGCCGCTTAACCGAAAACGCAGCGCTGCGACGCGATCACGCCGCAACTCAATCCCGCTTGTGCGGGTGAGGGTAAAGAAGAGGATGCCGGTGCTCTCGCTCGGTGTGACCGCAATCGCGGCCCGGCCCAACGCTACCACCTGCGTTTGAGTTAGCGCCAAACTGCTCAGCAACGCACTGTTATCCATGCTCCAACCCGGACTAAGACTGTCACGGTAGACCGGCACGATCTGAAAGTTGCTCACGTCATTATGAGTGCTTGCCACCGGCGTTGGCGTGGCCGGCGGACGTGTGGGCAAAGGAGTATGGGTAGGCGGGGGCACGAACAAGGTTGCGGTTGGACGTTCTTGAAAAAAAGGGGCAATGGTAGGTGTCGGCGCAACGGGAGTGAGCACCTCAACACTCACACGGCGGCCACATCCGGCAAGAATGATCAGCAGGCAGAGGAATAGACAGACAAGCCGCACACGCATACGATCCTCTGGGTTAGAGTGCCACAAACCGTCACGAGCGACCCAACGATTGCTGCGGCCCGCTCGAAGCGTTCTCCGCTCCCGGCAGAAGGGAAGGGAGCACACGGGCCGCACGGATCCGTCAACAATATCTGGCAAGGTTTGGGCAATGGTTACGCATGGGCAAAAACATCAGTGCGTAATCGCAGCCAAAGCCCATGCTCAGTATACCGCGACCTGCGCCATAGCACCGCGTCCCCCGGCGGCATTGCCTGTCCATACTGATGCGCTGCGCACCTAACCTGCGTCACGATCAGCGCGTTGCGGCGCGAAGACACGCCATGGCCACACCGGCGCTGGCTTACCGGCAGCAATCTGCGGCAAGGCATTGATCACACCCATCATCGTGCCGACAAACACCATACTGCCACCTTCCCATGACATGTCAACGTAGGCATAGACAAAGTGGGTAAAAATATAGAGGGTCGCAGTAAGCGCAAACACTCGCAATTGGCCACGCGGCATTAATCGCACCATCCGCGCCCCGTAGAGCATGGTAAGCGCTAATAGGAGGATGAGTGCGTAAAATCCGATCACACCGATCTTCATCCAAACCCACATAATCGAGTTATGCGTGATATATTCCCACCATTCAAAGAAGCTAATATCAGGCATCGGCACAATCATGTAAAACTTATTGCCAAAACCAACGCCGGTTAACGGCGCTTGGCGAATGGTGAACATAATATTAATATTTTCCAAATCCCGATAGATATTCGAGGCTGCATCACGAGCGCTCGGTTGGCCGATCACTGAGCGCACAGCCCGAGCTAATATACCGAGTGGCCCCTCATTGTTCCAGAAGATCATCAAATATGCCGCCATTGCTATTGCGCCTGTTGGCGCAATCAGATAAAACAGGCGACGATGTTCGAGATAAAGCAGCAACACAATCAAGCCAATTGCCATCCCCAAGGTCAAAAAGCCAGCGCGGCGAAAATTGGCGACAAGGCTAAACAGCACAAACGGCGCCATCAAGACCATCGCAAAACGGCGGGATGCGCTATCGTAATACAGCCACGCCGCAATCAAGAGCACAAAGAAGAAATTGAAGTGGATCGACATGGCATGCTCGGCGATCCGCTCCACCCCCTCCAAATCCCACTTCAACACATCATGCACATACCAAACGCCGGCCACCCCCTTGGCAAACAAGGCCACGGTCGCAACCCAAAAGAGCGTATTCAATTGGGCGCGTGTTTCAATCAGATTGCTCGCCAACAGCAACATGAGCGGCAAGTAAAAGATCGAACGCACTTCCCAGAGCGCAATCACGCGATTGCCGCCATTGGCCAACCCATACGCAAGCCCAATCACGTTAAATACCCAAAAGATCGCTGCTGGCCAAAAGAGCGGGCCAAAGTGAATCCGTAAGCGCCGTTCCGCCGCCGCCCGCACAAACCATACCGCCAGCGTCCAAACAATCGTCAGCTCTTGCGGGCTAAACGAAAACGAGTCGGACACATACATGATCGACTCGAGACTGGACAGATTCTTGGTGAAGGGATACCACGGGTGCAGCGAGCGATCGCCAAACAGGGTCAAACCAAGAATGGCATACAGGCCGAAGCGCGGTTGGATCGCAGTCGCTAGCAGCACACCACCGAACAGTAAAAAGGCCAGCACCGATTCGGGCGCCATCCGGCGGCGTAACAAGAGCATCACCACGCCAGTTAACGCCACCACGGCCATGAACAGAATCCACCAGCGCCGTTCGTTACGGCGGGCTACGGTCATGACATCGGGATAGCGGGGGACGAGCAGATCGAGCATAATGACACACTGGCCTTGATACCAGTCAAATGAGGTTAAAGAAGTAGTAGGCGGCAACCACCGCGGCGCTCAACACGATTATCAGCGGCACCAGATCACGCATGCGCCAATGCGGTGTCAGTACACCGATAAATAGGCACAACACCAAAAAACCAACAAAGAACTTCATGCCTTACTCCTGTGGAATGAGGCGATGGATCCAGCGCGGGGTAGCGATATGGGCCTGATTAAGGATCACTCCTAACACCGGCACATGCTGAATATCGCTCAGCGCACGTTGCACGTCGGTGATCGGCGTCACCCCATGGCGCACTACCAACGCACATGCGTCAGCCAAAGCTGCCAATGCCAAGGTATCGCTGACCTCCAGCACTGCCGGCAAATCGAGCAACACATAATCAAACCGCTCGCTGAGCGTATCGATCAACGCGCGCAATTCGGCGCTGCGGGCCAGCAACGGACGTTGCTCAATCGTGGCTGTACCGGCCGGCAACAACCACAAACCGGCGTGGTTCGTCGCCAACAAGACTTCATCGAGCGACGCTTTCCCGCGCAATACCTCAGCGATACCGGGCAGTGCAGGCAACGGCGCTGGCGGCGGAGCCGGGCCACGCCGTTTTCGTCCCGCCAACGACGGCGGCGGATTAAGATTAGCCAGCATCCCCGGCGCCAGCCAGTTGAGTTCGACAGCACAGACCCGCTTACCGGTATCGTGGGCCAGCGTTACCGCACTAGCTAAAGTGATATAGCTTACCCCCTCACCGCGCAACGCCGACGCAAAGCCGATCCGGTTGGGCAACCGCTGGCTAACAAACAAATCAGTCAACATCCGGCGCAGTTGGCTCACCTGTGGGCCGGCAAAGACGCGGCGCAATGTGCTGTCAGCAACCTCGATCGCTAACGGCAACTCAGATGGCGCAACGGCAGCAGCATTTTTTCGTAATTTCAACATATCTTCTTCCTCATTATGCATACACCTATTCAAGGCGCAATTTGGCATGGTAAAGAGCGAGCTTCCTCAGTAATCTCCTGCGTTAGCAGTAGGAACGCTCTAACCGGCCATTGTTAAACTTCCTGCGGCTGGAGTGCAGTCCGTTCCACTTCCGACACGGCTGCCGTAACCGATGCCGGCGGCATTGCTTCACTGCTGAGCGGCACGAGCGCCAACAGTGGAACCTGAAGCCCGTGACGCACATCCACTGGGAAACGCAAGCTGCGGTCAAGCAGCGCGCCGCCCCCGATCAAGCTCGCCGACAAGAAGATGCCAATTGCGACAAAGATGATCATATTCTTGATAAAGCCGGTCAGCGAGAACTCAGCCTTCTGCGGAATTTCCGGCTGATCGACGATTTGATACGTCTGCCTGATCAAGCTCTCGTTCTTCACCAAGGCCAACCGGGCGCTCTCTTCGTTTTCCTGCGCAGCACTGAGCCGTTCTTCGGCCCGGGCTAGCGCTGCCTGCAACTGATCGAGCTGAAATTGCTCACCGGGCGGACGTTCACCACGCACTGGTTCAGGATTAGCGCTGAGAAAATCGATCAGCGCCTGCCGGGTCTTATCAACATCAGCTTGATAAGGCGCGATCAGACTCTCGAAGAACTTCTGCGCGGCGATGCTTTCTTGAAAATCATTGTTCAACTTCCACTTCAGATAGGTATCCATGGTGGCCACAACCATCTGATACGAGAGTTCGGGATCATCGGTCGTAGCCCGAATCTCAACCAGTTTGTCCCCAAGTGGATTGATACTAATCGTTTCGCGGAAGAAGGTAAAGGTCTCCCATACCACTTCCGGGCCGCCAGCCATCAGTGGTTCGAGTTTGGTTTGCTGAATTGCCGAACGCACAAAGGCGTTGGTAGCCAGCAACTCACCCAGCTCGTTCGCAGTTGCCTGCGCTGGCGTCACCCACCACGAGGCATCGCTATTCGATGAGGTCAGCGAAGCGAGCAGGCTGTCTTTCTCAATGTAGATCTTGCCGCTCGAGAGATATTCCGGCGGCGAGAGCAAGATGTAACCAGCGCCCAACGCCAGCGCCACCACAAATGGAGCGAGGCTGAGCAACGGGCGCCGGAAAAAGCTCTCTAGTAACCGGAGGATGATCAAGCGTACCATACGGCATTTTCCTCTTCCTCATAAGCAAGCGAACGACGCATCGTTCACGCCACTGGCATCATACCAAATCATGGCATTGCTTTGCGTGAAAGGCAGCTTGTTAATTCTTCATTTAGTCACCCCGGCTTAGACGCCGTCACAGCACAACCTAGCTCATTAGAATGGCATATATCTTTCATACGTATGCGCAACAGAAGTTTAGCACATCAACCGCAAGCTTGACAGTTTCGTCAGACTAACATCATCCTATAGCATCTACCGAATCGATATGGCACAATAGCAATTGTGATCAAAAAAGAAAGCAAAGGCAGCACTATGGTTGAGACACGTTTTGCCAAACTGCGCCGGATTATGCAGGAAGAGTTGGGAGCGTTACAGCCACGCCTGCTGATTATGAACGGCCTGATCCGCTTGCTGCCGCGCTACACTGCCGCGCGCCTGCGCTCGCGCCTGCTCCGCTGGGCTGGATTTGCTATCGGGCACGGGACGATCATCATGGGGCCGGTACGGCTCCACGGTTATGGCCCGATCCACCGCCGGCTTCAGATCGGCCAACATTGTGTTATCAACACTGATTGCTTTTTTGATCTGAACGATTGCATCACGATTGCCGATCACGTGGGTATTGGTCACGAAGTGATGATTCTGACCGCTTCGCATACAATGGGCGCTGCCGAACATCGCGCCGGCCCGTTAACCACCGCACCGGTAGCCATTGAATCTGGCGCATGGATTGGTGCGCGAGCCTTGCTGTTACCCGGCATCACGATTGGCGCCGGCAGCGTGATCGCTGCCGGCAGTGTCGTGACCCGTGACGTGCTGGCCAATACATTGGTTGGCGGCGTGCCGGCCAAGCCAATTCGTCATCTCCTGTAAAGCGCTTACCGGCTCACAACCGGCACCCAATACTTAAACGGCGAGAAGATGGAGATCGTAGCGCCGATTTCATCCTCTTCCTTGGGATCGCCGTTGTGATTAGGATCAGGATCAAAACCGGGCATCGAGACATCGGTGATGGTAACATTGCCTGAGCGGGCAACCAGATTGACGACATTCCGAAACACGACCGGCCCCGGCGGCGGCTGCACCCAAATGACCAAGCGCAAACGCGCGCGCTGGCCGGGAGCGAGACTCTGATTGGCCGCCAATAGTTCAAGGTCGTGCTGACCGTCAAATGACGGATTGACATTCAACACGGCAAACCCGCTCTCAGACACCGAGCTGAGTGAAATAACCTCCCATGCTTCGGCGCTGGCAAACACAGTAGCGAGATCATCAACTGCTTGTATGTCTGCTACCGGATTAGCGCCCAAGTTACGGAACGTGATCCAGTACTCTAGCTGGAAACCCTCTTCACCGTTGCGCGTTGCGGCGACCGGCGGGAAGACATATTTCGCCACGCCAATTCCGCTCACGCACTGCTTGAGGTTAATTTGGGTCATGGCGAAATCATCGCCAAAGGTGCTGTTGGTCAAACTATCAATCTGTAAGGTGATGCTCGTCACATTGTTGCCAGTGGTGAATGCAAATTGGATCGGCACCCAGCGATCAGGTGTCTTGGGGACTATCGTCGTACCTACTGATAGATTATTGACGCGCAGCTCGATAAGCGGATCGGCAGTGCCATTGGCGCTCTTCACCGGGTCGAGCAAATTGTCGAAATAGGCAAAGAAATTGTAGGTGGTGTTGGGCGCTACCGCCACGACCTGCGTCCACAAATTGACCCGGCCATTGCCGGCGAGGTAATTCGCTTCGCTCGGGTTTGAGTAGAAATAGGTATTCGACGGCGGCACATCACGCTGCGGATCGCCGGGAAACGGGCGGCCATAAAGATACGGATTGGCCTCGAAGGGTGGATAGACCACGGTACCTGTTTGGATCGAGAAACCGCCGCCGTTGGCGTCATCAGGGTAGACGCCATGACCTCGATTGCTCAAGCCTGAGGTAAAGCCCACCGCACCTTGGGCAAAATCACCGTTTTGGACCAGATTGTCACCACCCACGATCGTACTGATCGGGCAGCCGCCGGCGCCGGGATCGAGAATTTCAGCGCTGGCGCCTTGAGGAGGGACCAGAGCCTGAACCATAATGACTGCTACCATTAACAACGATACTCTAAGCATCACATTCCTCCTCTGTTGCACTATTGGGGGATGGCAAATGTGAGAAGCGTCAGCGTATAGGGCGCGAAGGTATAAGAGTCGCCGCTAGCGACAAGCAACGCTTCTGATTCGGCCAGCGTCACCGTCTCGGCGAGCAAATCGGTCGCGCTTACCACCGTGGCAGACATCTGCCAATCACCGGCTGGCAACGCCATCGTGGCCGTCAGCGACTGATCGGTCTTGTTCAGCGCTAGCAGAGTTAATGAGCCATCGGCGCGCCGGCCAGCATACACGCTCAATGTCGTAGCGGGATCAAACGGATGCTGCACGTCCAGCAATTCATCACCAAACTGGCTCCAGAGCAGCAGGGCATAGTATTGGGGATTGGGCGCAAAGGTATCGGCATCGAGCAAGCCATAGTCAGTGCCATTATAGGCTCGCCCATTCGCCAAATCCCACTGATTGGCGATCGCAACGCCGTGAACCGCCATCTGGCCGATAGTATCGGCGATAAAGAACAGATTCACCGCGCGCCGCATTAATTGGCCGTTATCGCTATCTTGAAATGAAACGAGATTGTACTCGGTGACAGCTACCGGCACTTGCCGGCCAAGATGGCGATCGAATGCGGCACGCAGATCGGCCATGATCGTCGGCCAACTGCGTTGCGGCTGCTGCAACGCGCCGGCTGGGTTTTCGGGCGGTTGAAAGTACGGGTAATAGTGAACAACGTAAAAATCAAGCTTCGCGCCAGCGCCGGCAATGACGCGATTGCCCCAATTGCTCCAATCGTCGGGCTTTTCCACCCCGACTGCGCCGATCTGTATCGAGGGATCAACCGCTTTCATCGCATCGTAAAAGGCGAGATACCCATCATAGGCTACCCCGTCAAACGTTGCGCCGCGCAGATATTCATCGGCATCGCACGTCCAGACATCTTCCCAACCCCACTCTGAACAATCCGGCCCTACCTCGCGTTTTGCGCCGTACACTTCATTGCCAATTTCCCAGTAGCGAACCGGAAACGGCTCTTGACCCACCACTTCGGCGCGCAACCGCGCCCAATGGCCTACCGTTTGCCAATCACGCCCGCGCGAATCTGGCCCAATTGGCCGTTCATCATCTATAGCGCCATTGAAAAACGCCACTAACGCTGCCGCTTCTTGGGCTGAACCGTTGATCGAGACCGTCCAGATTATCTCGGCGTTTACTGTACGGGCAAACCGGAGGAAATCAGACGGCTTTGCCGCCCACGGCCAATAGCAACCTTCCCCACCCGTCTCACAATCGGCCCATGCGTAAGCATTGCTCCAGCTTCCCCCCGGCATCCGTAACAACGTCAGGCCGAGCTCGGCTGTGCGGCTGATAAATGTGTCATCATTCAGCCGATATGGATTAAGCCATGCCGGAACGTTGGCGCCGAGCAATTCCCGGGCAAATGGACGCGCCATGCTTGGATCGATCACGATCATGGGGCTAGCTGGCGCTGCGGTTGGCGACACTGGCACAGCCGAAGGCGACAATGCCGGCGCCGTGGGGCCGGCTGGAGACACGGCCGTTGGCGCCGGGGCCGAAACCGGCGCTTGGCAAGCGACGAATATGATTACAAACCCTATCCAAAGCCAGCGGGGAAACGTTGCCATGCAAGAACCTCATCTCGGTAGAACAAGAACGCTCAATCGAAAACTGATTCGCCATCCGTACTATGCCACCGCAAGCTGACAAATCAATGGTTCCATGCATAGACAAGCGCATGGAAACCGAAGAGCATTGATACGCTGCAAACAACGTCGCAGCGCTAACGAAAGATAACCGTCTATTAACAAAAAACAATCTTTTGGATGACAGTTTACGAGCCGCCACTTATCACACTGAAAAAAGCGAAAGATACATACAATGCAGTAGCATAGTACGAACACTGAACAAATATTGCCGGCAGCGTGACATATTCGTCACCGCCAAATCTTTTCGTGTAAGCATTTTGTTCGCTTGCTGGTATATAGTGAGAACGAACAAAACCGGAAAGGTGTCACGTATGAGCGCAATGAAACCAATTCCAACAAGCTACGATGCCAAAAGTCAGCGTATGTTGGAAATCTTTGCTCAACGGCGATTTCAGCGCAACCGCGCCAACCAACGCCTGCGTTTTACCCTCTCGCTTTGGGTCATTCGCACCAAGCTCCTCACCCGACTCAAGCGCGTTTTGGATATTACCGTTGCCAGCATTGCCATTGTGTTAACCGCACCGATCATGCTGATTACCGCGATCTTGATCAAGCTTGAATCGCCGGGTCCGGTCATCTTCAAGCAGGTGCGGGTCGGGAAAGACGGCGAACATTTCTATTGTTATAAATTTCGCTCGATGTATGTTGATGCCGAACAGCGGCTGCGTGAATTGCAAGCCCAAAATGAAGCCGACGGCCCCGTGTTCAAAATGAAGCGCGATCCGCGCGTGACACGAGTTGGCCGGGTGATTCGTAAATTAAGTATTGACGAACTGCCACAGCTTTTCAACGTGCTGCAAGGCGACATGAGTCTGGTCGGACCACGCCCGGCGCTGCCCAGCGAAGTTGCCAAATACACCTATGAGCAGCTTGGCCGGTTGCATGCAATTCCGGGCATTACCGGGCTGCAACAGGTGTCAGGGCGCAGCGATCTCGATTTCAAGCGGTGGGTCGAACTTGATCTGCAATACATTGCCGAGCAGAGCATCTGGAAAGATTTTGAAATCCTGCTCCGCACAATTCCAGCGGTCTTGCTCGGTCGCGGCGCATATTGACGAGGATGGAAAGACATGCGCAAACTGCTCGTCATTTTAGGAGTGCCAATTGACAATCTAACAATGGCTGAAGCGCTCGACCGTTGCGATGAATTTATCGCGACTGGGCGAGCAACAGGCCGGCTGCACCAGATCGCTACGGTCAATGCCGATTTTGTGGTTAACGCCCTCCACGATCCCGAATTACGTCGTATCTTGCAAGAGGCGGATATGGCCACAGCCGATGGCATGCCGCTGGTATGGGCCTCGCGACTGCTCGGCGGGCCATTGCCCGGCCGGGTCACCGGCGCCGATATGGTGCCAGCGCTAGCCGAACGAGCAGCGCAACGCGGCTATTCGATCTTTTTCCTTGGCGCGCGTGAGGGGGTGGCGGCCAAAGCTGCCGCCATCTTACAAGAGCGTTATCCCGGTCTGCGGGTAGCCGGCGTGCTCTCACCACCGCCAAGCTCGGTGCTCGAGATGGATCGATCGGTGGTAGAAGCCGTGAAAGCGGCACAGCCTGATATTGTGCTGGTTGCGTTCGGCAACCCCAAGCAAGAGAAGTGGATCCGGATGTATGCCCACGAGCTGCGGGTACCGATCGCAATTGGAGTAGGAGGCACCTTCGATATGATCGTCGGCGTCACCAAACGAGCGCCGCTTTGGATGCAACGAACCGGGCTAGAGTGGGTCTACCGCCTTGCGCAGGAACCACGCCGATTGTGGAAACGGTATGTTCATGACTTTATCTACTTTGGCTATTTCTTCCTGCGCCAGTGGTGGGCAATGCAGCGTGGCAACGCCTTGAGCATGGTTCCCCGAGAGACGCCTGCTCCACCGCCAGCGCCACCTGCCGCGCCAACGCCGGTCATTCCGTGGCCTGTGCTAGCCGTTGGCTCGCGGCTCGACGTGAGCAGTCTTGAGCCGTTTACTCAAGAAGCCAACCGGTTGCTGGAAACGAATCAATATATCATCCTTGATCTCAGCGCCACCCAATTTCTCGACAGTTCAGCATTAGGCGCATTGGTGGCATTGGCCAAGCGCGCACGAACCAATGGCGGCGATATCTTTCTGTTGCGTGTACAAGAACCGATCAACCGCTTGCTTGATCTGCTCAAACTTGACCGGTTCTTCGAGCGTTTCACCGATTTGCCGGCAATCACAGCATGGATCGAACAACACCAACAGGTGCAACCACCAGCACCGGTCACTCATGGCTGGACCATCATCACCGCGCCACGGCTGTTTGACGCAGCTACTGCGCCCGCCTTGCTGGCGCAGGCCAGCGCAGTGCTGGAACAAGGCGGGCGCGTGATCATCGATTGCAGCACGACAACCTTTATGGCCAGCGCCGGCATGGCCTCATTGGTGAAACTCGACCGGCAGGCGCGTGAGCTGGGCAGCGCCCTCCGCATCGCCGGATGCGCACGCGATGTCTTGCGCACACTCCAGTTAGTGAAGCTCGATCAGGTGCTGTCAATCTTCGCCGATGTGCCGGCAGCGACGGCAGCGCCGTTGATGACTGCAACCGTTGCGACAGAAGGTGCTAAGCGATGACGATAGCGTTGTTACTTGCGACGGCTGAAGAACGCCAGTTGCCGCCTTTGACTGGGGTGTTGCCAAACGTCTTGCTGCCGGTAGTTGAACGGCCAGTGATGGCAACCGCAGTAGAACTACTGGCTCGCGCCGGCATCAAACGAATCTTGATCGCACTGCATGAACAGAGCGCCCTCATCACAGCAACGTTTGGCAGCGGCCGGCGTTGGGGAGTTGAGATCGAATATATCACTTTGCCCGAAGCATGGGCCGATGGCGGCGCGCTGCGCTGGGCCGGGCCGTTAGTGCATGAGACGTGCCTTGTGCTGCCGGGGGCTGCAATTATCGACCTGCCGATTGAAGCGGCGCTAGCCCAGCACCAACGACACGGCGCGCTCATCACTGCAATCAGCCACGCGCCGCGCGATCAGCAAACCGGTCTACGCGCGCACATAACACCGGATGGCCTCATCAGCGCCATTGTGCCAGCAGCACATGGTCTTGATGCGCCGGAATTGACCGGGGCCTACATTGTCGAACCGGCGCTGATCGCTCAGATTCCGCTCCGCAGCCGCTGTAACATCGCAACCGATCTCGTGCCGCGTCTGCTCGAACAGGGCCAGTTAGTGGGGAACGTTACATTCGACGGCTACTGGAACCCGCTCGGCACATTGGCCGATTACCACGCTGCGCAACAGGTCTTTCTCTACAGCGCATACCGGCCTGCGGGTGCGGCAATCACCGATGGGCCAAGCGAAACTGTGCGGTATCCATCCATTAGTGGGCGCCAGATTGCACCCGGCATCTGGGTGGGGCGCAACGCCTCGATTCATCCCAGTGCGCGCATTGCGCCGCCGTTGTACATTAGCGATAACTGTTGGATTGGGCGCGACACCGAACTCGGCCCCGGCGCGGTGATTGGCGCCGGTTGCATGATCGATGATGAAGCCACGGTCACCATGAGCACGATTTGGCCTGACACCTACGTCGGCCAATTAGTCAACGTCAACCGGCGCATTGTCTATCCGGGCATGATCATCGATCCCGACACTGGTGAACAGACAGCAGTGGTCGATCCGTTCCTGATTGGGCGGGTATCGGCCGTGACGGCGAGCGTGAGCCGGATTGCAAGCGTAATCAATCGGTTAGGAGCATTCCTCTTGCTGATCATCCTGAGCCCACTGCTCTTGCTGAGCGGCCTACTCGCCGCCATCGGCAACGGCGGGCGCCCATTGATGGGCATACCGTGCGCAGGTGAACGAGTGGTGTTGGCCAATGGGCAGACGACGCTACGGTCATTCACGCTTTGGCGCTGGCGCACCCGGCGACCAGATGGGCGCTATCTCTGGTTTGGAGAATGGCTTGAACGGTATGAGTTCCACCGGCTGCCCGAACTCTTGAACGTTATTCGCGGCGAACTCCAACTCGTGGGGGTCAAACCGTTGACTCTTCCCGAAGCCGAATTGCTCTGCGAAGAATGGCAGCAACGCCGGCATGATGCGCCACCCGGCATCACCGGGCTATGGTACGTTCAAGCCAACGGCGATCTCGATGCGGTGATTGTGGCCGATGTATACTATAGTGCAATCCGCACGTGGCGAGAAGATCTCAACATTCTCTTGCGTACACCCATCGTTTGGCTGCGCCGGACCAAAACGTCCAGCGCTTCAGCCCAAACGATGATCACCGCAGATATCGCGCCACCAACAGGTCAATAGGCAACCCACGCCATTTGACTTCTCAACTATCATGCATGCATGCATGAGTCACAGTGAACTATTGCTGTAAGGAGAATGGTTGGCTATGGAAATGAAGCCGCGACAAGCCGACAATGTGGCAATCCTTGCAATCGAAGGCCGGTTCGATGCAAATACTGCGCCACCAGTACAACACTGGCTCGAACAAGCAACCGCAACACCCGGTGCGCGAGTACTCGTTGATTTGAGTGAAACCACCTTTGTCGACTCGACTGCGCTGGCAACGCTGGTCTCAGCAATGAAGCGTTGTCAGCAGAGCAAGGGTGAATTCGCCCTCTGTGGGTTACGGCGTCCGGTGTTGATGATTTTTGAACTGACCCGTCTTGACAAAGCCTTCAACATTTTTGTCGACGCCGACCATGCGTTGGCTGTCTTAAAGACCTGAGGCGACAATCGTATGTTGGTCTCCTTCCTCAGTTCACAATACAACCGGATACAGGCGATTGCCGAAGCATGGATTGCGCAGGGAGCACAAGCCTTTGGCGTCTACGAACATGGCCGCCCCCTCGCCTATTGGCCATCTGGTCAACGCATGCTGCCGCCGGATCTCACGGCTGCGATCTACCAGTATGACGAGATTGTCGGCGAGCTACGCCTGAGCGGGTTGCGGAACGAAGTGGCACGACGGCGGTTACAAGCTGATGCCAGTTTAATCGGCTATATCCTGCAGCTCGAACACGAATTGCAGTGTTTAACAGCAGATTTGGTCACGAGCCAAGATCAGCAACTTGCCCTTTACCGATTGACCCAAACGATGCGCGATCTAGTAACCATTCGCGAAACCCTAACTGCGGTGGTCAGCGAAGCGCAACGCATGCTGAAGGGTAGATCAGGATTCGCCGCTTATATCCCAACGCATGGAGGTGATCCGCTGATTGTGCAATCAGGCGAGAATAGCTTGAACACCGAAGCAATCTGGCGGCTGTACTGGCAATTACAAACCGAAGATCGTCCGCTGTTATTAAGTGAAGAAGATGGCGATCTGCGCCGCCCGCCCGGCGTGCGTAACCTGATGCTGATACCAATTCGCGTACGCGGGATGGTCATGGCATGCTTGGGTATCTTGGATCGCGCCGATCGGTTTGGCACGCCAGAATTGAAGCTTGGCCGGGCAATTGCCGATCAAGCAAGCGCCCAGATTGAGCGTATCTTGTTGTACCAAGAGATGGTCGAGCAAGCCCGGCTGCGCAGCGAGATGGATCTGGCCCGGCGCGTGCAAACTGATCTTCTGCCACGCTCGTTGCCCGACGTGGGCGGTCTTGATATCTACGCCTATTCACGCCCAGCCCTGCAAGTAGGTGGCGATTTCTTTGACTTCATCAACCTGCCAAACCACCCGTTCATCTTTACCATCGGCGATGTGAGCGGCAAAGGCGTTTCAGCGGCGCTGTTAATGTCAATGACGCGCACCGCGCTCCATAGCAAAGCGCAATTTATGCCAGCGCCAACGCCGGCGCTGGTAATGCGACAATCGAATGAAGACCTCTACAACGACTTCACTCGCATTGGCGTCTTTGCAACCGTGTTTGTCGGCCAATATGATGATACCGAACGAGTCATTACGTATGCGAACGCCGGCCACGCGCCGGTGATCTATCGGCCACGCAATGGACGCGCTGAATTGCTCTTGGCCGACAACACAGCGATTGGCATCTTGCCGGTTAATCATTTTCAAAACCGTTCATTGGCGATAGCGCCGGGAGATCTCTTGATTGTCGCTACCGACGGATTTAGCGATGCGCGCAATAACCAAGATGAATTATTCGGCATTGAGCGACTATTGGTAGCAGTTGATGAATTGGCCGCCCAACCGGCGCAGGCCATTGCCGATGGTCTCTTTAGAGCCATCGACCAATTTAGCGCCGGCCATCCGCAAGATGATGATCAAACCCTCATCGTGCTCAAAGGAGCAGCACCGTGAGTCTGCAACACAGCGAAGTCATCCGGCTTGATTTACCGGCCCGCCATGCCTACCTCCATCTGCTGAGCGAAACTATCGCTGAATTACTGCGGCAGATAGGAGCATTCGATGAGGCATTAGTGTATAATGTGCAACTGGCAGCCCACGAAGTCTGCACCAACATTGTCAGCCATGCATATCGTAACCGTCGCGCTGGCGAAGGACGGATTGCGATCACGCTTGCCCTCCATCCTCAACCGCTGCGGCTTGAAATCGAGCTGCAAGACACCGGCGAATCATTTGATCCGGAACTGGTACCTCAGCCTAATCTCAGCGAAGCGCAAATTCACGGCTATGGCATGTTCCTGATCCGCCATCTGATGGATAGGGTGAGTTATACTACGCGCCCTGACGGCAATCATTGGCATTTAATGAAACGTCTGGCATAGAGGAGACAACAGCCATGACAACTATCATGATCGTTGACGATTACGTTCCCAGCCATCGCTTGATGAGCTTTGTGCTCGAACAGTACGGCTATGCTGTTGTCACTGCGCTTGATGGCCAGCAGGCATTGCATCGTCTCGACTCCTTTCCAGTTGATCTCGTGATAACTGATCTGACGATGCCAAGGATGGATGGAATCGAGTTGGCGCGCGCCATCCGGGCTCATGCGCGCCACGCTGAACTGCCGATTATTATGATCACTGGCAGCGTCAAAGAGCAAGATGAAGTAAAAGCGGCTGGTGTCGGCGTTAATTCCTTTCTCACCAAGCCGGTCGATTCTGATGATTTGATCAACGAGATTCAACGACTCTTACACCCCGTCCCGGTGCGAACCACAGCATCATCTGAAAGGTGACGGTCTCGTTAAGTACGACCGGCAACCATTTCAGCAAAGTGTCAACTATCAGGCGTACACTGCTGCCGTCAGCGGTTATGGGCAGTCATTAGGCAGTAACACTATGAATACGCCGGCAGTTGATGTTGTGATTTCGACCTACGGACGTGGCGCGGCGATTGATGCCACGATCACGAGTCTCCGCCAAAGCGTGTATCCACATTTTACGCTTTGGGTGCTCGACCAGAGCGAAGATGACCGAACTGAGCAATGTGTGCGCTCGCATGCCGCCAGCGACGCACGGATCAGATATCTGCGCCGGCCGGTGTATGGCATTTCGGCGACCCGTAATGCCGGCGCTGCTTTAGGTAATGCCCCCTATATCCTGTTCACGAACGATGATTGTGTTCTTGATCCGCATTGGATCACCGGTTTGGTGAGCGAATTGCGCCACGATCAGGTCTGGCTTGCTTTCGGCGCAGTGTATCCGGGAGTGCAGCCAACCACCAGCGACGAATTGGTGCTTGGCACCTGCGGCGGGCCACGCCGCGTCTTTCATCAAAATCGGTTTAACCTCTCTTTTGGTCATGGCCATAATATGGGTGCGCGGCGGGAAGCCTTTGAACGCTTAGGCGGCTTTGATGAGTTGATTGGGGCTGGCGCGCCGCTCGGCGCATGGGAAGAGCGTGATCTCGGCTATCGCACATTGAAAGCTGGCGGTTGGATTGTGTTTACGCCGCATGCCATCGCATACCATCATCACCTTCAGAATTGGCAAGGCGCGCGCCGGAGCTATCGCGCTTACGGCATCGGCGCCGGCGCTGTCGCCGGCAAATACCTGCGCTGTGGTGATATGGGTGGGCTGGTATTGCTCGGTGAGTGGCTGTTTAGCCAAGGGTTGCGCCAAATCGCTTCCGGCATTTTGAAATGGCACCGTCGCGATAAAGTGTTGCTTGGGCTTGATCAGCTCTATTATCCATTTGCCGGCTTGAGCAAAAGCTGGAAGTATGCGATTAATCGCGCGTCGTGCTGCTACGTTCCATTCGCCCAATTCGCTGATCCGTCGCAGAGAGGAGTAACACCGTGAGCGCTGAACCATCACCTAACGCCGGCTCGCCGCCGCCAATCAGTGGAGCTCGGCTGGCTCGCAATGCCAGCGCTATGATGGTCGCCCAGTTGCTCACGTGGAGCATGGCGTTTTTGGTGGCTATCTTTCAACCCCGCATTCTTGGCCCGCTCGCCATCGGCCAACTCTCGATTGCGTTCTCGATCTGGATGATTGCCGGCGTGTTGATCACATTCGGTATGGATACTTACCTCACCAAGGCTATCGCCCGTGAGCCACAGCGCACCGGTGCTTTGGTGGGGACGAGCATGCTGGTGAGAGTAGTGCTGTGGACAATTGGGTGTTTGGCAGTTTTTGGCTACGATCTGCTCGCGATAACGGCTGATCCTACCCAAACGGCACTGATCTGGATTATTGGGATCATGACCCTGCTCACTGTGCTCAGCAGTGGCCTTGTTGCGGCACTCAACGGCTTAGAGCAAGTACATTATGTCTCATTGGTAACCGTTATCAGCAAGATTGTGCTCACGATCGTGAGCCTTGGCCTGCTCTTCGCCGGCTTTAACGTGATCTGGATCGGCTGGGCAAATGTGCTGGCGGCGCTGGTCGCTTTGGCGGGCGATGCATTTTTCCTCTTTCGCCAACACGCCCCCCGCTGGAGCTTTGATCTGGCTGCGGCGCGCAGTATGCTGCTCGCCTCAAAACAGTATCTAGTGACGGCATTGACACTGATGGTCTATCAGCAGATTGACCGGCTCTTTATCGCGCTTTTCGCCTCAACCGAGGCGGTAGGCTGGTATGGCACGGCTGTCAACCTTTTTGGCACGTTGATGTTCTTTCCAATGGCGATTGGCACCGTCATTTTTCCCACGCTGACCCGCCGCTTTGCCGCAGGTCAAAATCATTTGAGCCAAGCGGCCCGCCCGATTTTTAACATTATGCTGGCGCTCAGTATGCCCATTGGATTGGGATTGTTGGCGCTGGCTGAACCAATCGCGCTGCTACTCTACGGCGAGGCCTTTCGCCCGACTGGCACGGTGCTGGCCGTGCTGGGGTTGGTGTTGATCTGCACCTACCTCAACACGGTGCTGAGCCAGTTGTTGATCGCCGCTGAACGAACTGCGGCGCTCAATATGATAATGATCGCGGCGACCATCGCCACCTTGCCGCTCGACTTTGTGTTGGTGCCTTGGACAGATCAGGCATTCGGGAATGGCGCGCTGGGTGGCGCGCTGGCCTACACTATCACTGAGTTGGGCATTTTGATTGCAGCGATTAAGGTATTGCCGAAAGGCACGCTGGGAGCGCAAAACTGGCGGACCAGCGGACTCACCGGCTTGGCTGGGATCGGGATGGTGCTCTCGATCTGGTGGCTGCGGGAATCGGCCTTTTTCTTCCTCGCTGTGCCATTGGGCATGGTGGTGTATACCGGCCTTGTGCTCGCGTTACGGGCTTTGCCTGCTGAAGACATGGCTATCATCAAAGAGGCGCTGACCAAGGCCCTCGAACGGATTCCGTTTCTACGCCGCAAGCTGGCCGCCATGCCACCCAAAGCCTAACCGCTAACGCGCTAACACGCGCCAAAAAGCGCCAACCATGACCATCCGGCCAAGCATCGTCAGCACAAAGAGCATCGCCAACCCGCTCACGGCCAGCGGCCCCACGGCAATGGTGACACCGGTCATCGCTTGGCCGATGGCGCCGCCGGCTAACGAGGCCAGCAGCGTACCTAAGCCGGTGAGCAGGCTGAAGATTGCCATCGCCGCACCTCGCTGCTCTACCGGCGCCCGCCCCATCAAGAGGTTGCCTAACCCTTGATTCACCCCCGGCCAGAAGACGCCAGAGAAGATTGAGGTCAACCACAGCGGCACAATATTGTCGGGGGTTGAGAGGATCCAACCCAAGGGCAGCGGTATTGTTCCCATAACGCACGCTGTGACCACCAACCGGTAGCCGTAGCGATCCATCAGCCAGCCGACCAGCGGTGAAAAGAAGAGAGCGACCGCATTGGTCACCACACCAGTGAGCGCCAGCAGCGAGAAATCGAGCCGTAGCGCCGTGAGACCGTGGGCGTTAAAGAAGGGGGCGGCAATGCCGGTGACTAAGGCCCAGCCAGTTGCCAATACGGTAAAATTCCGGAAGCTGGCATCGCGCAACGGATCAAACAGAAACGCGCTCACGCCGTTCCACGGGCGCGGGGTGATGGGTGGTTCAGGTTGGCGCGCAATCAGCAGTGCCGCGCCAAACGCAGCCAATACCGCCACGCCAAAGATGACGGCGTAGCCCTGCGCTGTAGCGCCATCGGCGCGAAACCGGTCGAGGACGAGACCGGCAACGTAGACGCTGACCATGGCGCTGATCCCGGCTACTGTGTTGCGGATGCCAAAATAGCTACCGCGCCGGTTGGGCGGCACCAGATCGCTCATCCAGCTCATCCACGCATTGCCGGCCATACCGTTGAGACCGTAGGAAAAGCCAAGAGCGATGAAAAAGACCGTTAATTGCCATGCTGACGGCCAACCGGTAAACGGCAAGCAGAGCAGAAATGCCCAGACCAGCCGGCCAGCCAGCGCTGAATAGAGCACAATCGCGCGCCGATTGGCGAAACGCGCTTCGAGGTAGGCGCTGAGAAATTGAAAGAGCTGGCCAATAAACGGCAACGCCCCCAACAAGCCGATCTGGAAGTTATTGGCGCCGAGCAAGAGGGCAAACCCGCTCAGGAAGACGCTGCCGCCAATGGCGCCAGTGATACTGATGTGAATGTTGGCAATCGCCCCTTCCCAAATGGAGATCATCAGACCGCGCTGCACTTCCGATGGCAATAACGGGCGCGGGGTAGAGGGGGCGGGGGCGGTGTGTTCGGTCGTTGCGGCGGCTGGGCCGGCAACATTGGTGTGGCTGGTCATCGTAACAACCTCTTAGAAACACGGTCGGAATGCGAACCAGAAACGGGCAAGCCAGTATGCTATAATCGGCTAGCATGTCTTTGCGCTATAGACAGGGATTAGCGCCGGGAGAAATGGAATTATGAATATCGTCGATCTCCTCTTCGTTGTGCTCTTCTTCGGCGCGCTGGCGGTAGGCTTTTTTCAGGGCACCGTGCGGCTGCTATTGATCATCCTCTCGTTTTATCTCAGCACCGTACTGGCCAGCTTGTACTACCAGAGTCTGGCTGATATCTTCGTGCGCGAACTGGGCGGGCAACGTTTCGTCAGCCAATATGTCGCCTTTGCGCTGATTCACCTGCTCTGCTTTATCGTGCTCACCTTCGTCGGCATCTACACCTTCCGCTATGTGCATACCCCGCACCATTTGGAAATGATCGACCGCATCGTCGGCACCGCGCTTGGCCTGATCATCGGCGGGATGATACTGGGTCTGACCGCCGTGCTGCTCTGGAACCTCTTCATCGTGCGCGGGTTTGCCGAAATTGATTACCCAATTACGCGCTGGCTCGGCGGTCAAATCGGCACCTCGCTGATGTTACGGTTCTTTGCGAATGCCGTCTTGCCCAGCCTGTACGAGATTGTTGATCCGGTGTTGCCCGATGCGGCGCGGATCATCTTTCAAGTGCAGTAATCAACCTTGCGGCTGATGGCGCGATCGCAGCGCTAATGGTAGGCTAAACGCAGGAACGGCTGGGTTCAACGGTACGAGTATGTCGATCCCGGAATCATCGCTGCATACGCTTGAATTTGACGCGATCCGCGACCGCTTAGCGCACTATACCGCGTTTTCGGCCTCGCGTGAACTGGCCTTAAGTCTGACTCCGGCCACCGATCTGGCCGAGGTGCGCCGGCGGCAGGCGCTGACCGCCGAGGCGCGGTTACTGCTGGAAGAGTGGCCGGAAGTGAGCATCGGCGGGGCGCGCGATGTGCGCCGGGCAGTGCAGCATGCTGCGCGTGGCGGTATCCTCGATGGCGCTACCCTGCGCGAAATTGCCGCCACCTTGCAGAGCGCGGCGCTGTTGCGCCAGCGCCTCAGCCGGCTTGACCCGCGCTTTCCGCATCTGATTGATCTTGGCAACACGTTGCCGGCGTTGCCGCAGGTGGTCGAAGCGATCGAGCGGGCGATCGGCGATGATGGGCAGGTGCTCGATAGCGCCAGCCCTACGCTGGCCCGCTTGCGCCACGAAGTGCGGGTGGCCTTCAACCGTCTGCACGAGCGTTTGCAGAGCATGATCCATTCCAGCGCGCTGGCCAATGCCCTCCAAGAGCCGATTGTCACGGTGCGCAACGGGCGGTACGTCATCCCGGTCAAGGCCAGCCACCGGCGCGAAGTGCGCGGGTTGGTACATGATCAGTCCGGTTCCGGGGCGACGCTCTATATCGAGCCGATGGCGGTGGTTGAGCTGAATAACCGCTGGCGCGAGTTGCAATCGGCGGAAGCGGAAGAGGTGCAGCGCATCTTGAGCGCGATTTCAGAGCAGGTTGGCGCAGCGGCGAGTACGATTATCAGCGCCGTCACTACCCTCGCTGCGCTCGATCTGGCGTTCGCGCTGGCCCGCTATGCGATTGCCACCCGCAGTATCGCGCCGGAGATCGTCGAATGGCGGCCCGATGATCCGCCCCCCGCCGAGCCGCCCTTCCGGTTGACCCGCGCTCGCCACCCGCTCTTGCCCGCTGAAACGGTGGTGCCGATCGATTTGTGGCTTGGCGGCGAGTTTTCGATCCTCTTGATCACCGGCCCAAACACCGGCGGCAAGACGGTGGCGCTCAAGACAGCCGGCCTGTTGGCGCTGATGGCCCAAGCCGGCATGCAAATCCCCGCCGATCAACCCTCGCGCCTGCCAGTCTTTCAGCATATCTTCGCCGACATTGGCGACGAGCAGAGCATCGAACAGAGCCTGAGCACCTTCTCGTCGCACATGGCAAATATCATTCGCGTATTGCAGACGCTCGACGCAGCGCAACAAGCGCCGCCGGCGCCCGACGAGCAGGGTCTGTTCGATTATCGCCGTCCAGCGGCGCTGGTCTTGTTCGACGAGCTGGGGGCGGGTACCGATCCGGTCGAAGGCGCAGCGCTGGCGCGAGCGATCATTGGCCGGCTGTTGGAGTTGGGCGTGCTGGCGATTGCGACGACCCACTACGCCGAATTGAAGGCGTTTGCTTACACCACGCCGGGGGTGCAGAACGCTTCGGTCGAGTTTGATGTCGAAACGCTAGCCCCCACCTACCGGTTGAGCATCGGCATTCCCGGTCGCTCGAACGCGCTGGCGATCGCGGCCCGGCTGGGGCTTGACCCGGCGCTGATCGAGCAGGCGCGCTCGTTCATTGACCGCAAAGAGGCGCAGGTCGAAGACCTGCTGGCCGGCATCCAACGCGAGCGCAACGCTGCCGCGGCGGCGTTGCAACGCGCCGAAGAGCTGCGCGCCGACGCCGAGAAGTACCGTGACCGGCTGGCCGCCGAGCAGCAGGCGTTTGCCGCCGAACGTGAGGCGGCATTGGCCGCGGCCCGCCAAGAGATCGAGGCCGAACTGCGCGAGGCGCGCCAGCAATTGCGCCGGCTGCGCGAAGAATTCCGCTCGGTCAACATCTCGCGCCAATGGCTGGAAGAAGCGGAAAAGCGGTTGGCCGCCGCCGCCGAACAATCCCAACAAGCCGCCGAGAAGCTGCGCCAGAAGCATGCTCCGGCTGCGCCGCCGCCCCCCGCCGAGCGCCCGCTGCAAGTCGGGGACACGGTGCATGTCGCGTCGATCGGCCTCAACGGCGAGATTGTCGCCATCGATGAGGAAGACGGTACGGCCACCGTGCAAGTGGGTGGCTTCCGCATGACGGTCAAACTCAGCGAACTCAAGCGCACCAAAGCGCAGGCCAGCGACGAACGGCGCTACACCCCGCCTGAACGCAGCGTCAACCTGCCCAGCGCCCCCGACGTTTCAATGACCTTCGACATGCGCGGCTGGCGCGCCGCCGAGGTCAGCGACCGGCTCGACCGCTACCTCAACGATGCCTATCTGGCCGGTTTGCACCAAGTGCGCCTCATCCACGGCAAAGGCACCGGCGCGTTGCGCCAAGTCGTGCGTGATGTGCTGGCTACCCACCCGCTGGTGGCTTCGTTTAGCAGCGGCGGGCGCGACGGCGGCGAGGGGGTGACGATTGCTACGCTGATTGAGCGGTGAATCGAGCGACCGGTTCTTCAGAACATGGCGTTGTGATGCGCCGTTTCGCCCTCACCCCCAGCCCCGCTCTCGCGCTAATGGGAGCGGGGTGGACAGAACATCTGATTCATAACCCGGCCCTGAAGGGCCGGGCTAGGGGTACGAAGCCCGCTGCGCGGGCTGCTGACCCTCACCCCCTGCCCCTCTCCCACTGGCGTGGGAGAGGGGAGCGTAGAACCGAGCGTTGAGACATCGCACTGCGATCAACGGTTGTGATCGATCAGATCGCCGGTTGTCATTGCTTCGCCGCGTGGGGCATCGCGGTGCGATGCCCCACGCGGCGAAGCAATCCCCCGCGAGCACGGGAGCCATCACTGCACGCACTCATTCCGCCGCAGCGGGAGATTGCTGCGGGGGCTGCGCCCCCTCGCAAGGACAACCGATCAGTTCCTGCCATAGCGAGCCGCCCACGGCGGCGCAGCAAGCGCCCCCTCAATGCGCCTGCGCTGCTGTGCAGCCTAGCAAGAAGACGCGGCTCAACGATCGGAGGGGGCATCACGTGGGCGAGATAACTCCCGCCCGGTACGGGAACGATCCAGCGAAACGGGAGGAAATACGGGCATGGATTGACACGGATCAGCGTACATCCGTCGCACCCGTGCCAATCCGTGTCCCATGCATGTGATGATACAATACCCCTCAGCACTCTTACACCCGCCAAGGAACACGTATGAGCGAACCAACCATTCTGGAACAGATTCTGGCCCATAAACGGATCGAAGTGAGCCGCCAGCAAGCGAAAATCCCGCTGGCGGCCCTGCAAGACAAGATTCAGCGGATGCCGCCGGTGCGCGATTTTGCCGCTGCGCTGCGCCGCTCGCCGGCCACCGCGCTGATCGCCGAAGTGAAGAAAGCCTCACCGAGCCGCGGCGTGTTACTGGCCAATTTCGACCATCTGGCCCTTGCCCGTACCTATGTTGCCAACGGTGCTGCGGCCATCTCGGTCTTGACCGACCAGCGCTTTTTTCAGGGCAGCCTGACCTATCTGGCCGGCATTCGCGCCTTGCCGGAGGTGCAAGCCGCTGGCACGCCTCTGTTGCGCAAAGACTTCCTCATTGACCCGTATCAAGTGTACGAGGCGCGCGCGTATGGCGCCGATGCCGTCTTGCTGATTGTCGCCGCGCTCGATGATGCCACCTTGAGCGAGCTCTTTGCGTTGACCTACGAACTTGGCATGCATGCGTTGATCGAAGTGCATACCGTCGCCGAATTGGAACGGGCGCTGCGCCTGAACCCGCCGATCATCGGCGTCAACAATCGCGACTTGCACCGTTTTGTCACCGACCGCACCACCACCAAAGCCATTGCCGATCACCTGCCGGTTGGGCCGCAGCGTCCGGTGCTGGTCAGCGAGAGCGGCATCTTTACGCCGGAACATGTCGCCGAAGTCCGCGGGTATGGCGCAGACGCGATCTTGGTCGGCGAGGCCTTGGTGACGGCCCCCGACATCGGTGGGCAGGTACACGCATTAGCGACGGCGTAAGCTTGCGGTGCATTCGGCCCAGCGCTATCCGGCCCGCAGCGTCCGCAGCGATTGTTGCACCTGTGAAGGCTGTCTGCTTACGCATTGGTAATACCAGTGCATACCATGATAAGTGACATGCCAAGTTACCAGACGCGGAGCGCGATTGTTGACGACAAGGAGTGCTTACTGTGCGACAGTGCCCTAGCTGCGGTCATACCATCACCGGCGCTGAACGGTTCTGCCCGGCCTGCGGCCAAGCGTTGGCGCAAGCAGTCTGGCAACCAGCGCCGGCCATCGACGCCACCCTGCCGATAGCGCCGGCCCGCAACAGCCGGTTGGCGATTGCCAGCCTGATCTGCGGCATCACGACGTGGATCCTCTTCTTCATTCCGCTCTTGCTTGCCGTGCCGGCGATCATCTGTGGCCATCTCGGCCAGAGCGCCGTCAAGCGCGGTAATGGCGAACTGACCGGCGGCGGGTTGGCCCGGTTCGGATTGGCGCTGGGTTATGCCCACGTGGCCTTGACGGTCGTGGCGTTGTGTGTGGCAGTAGTGGTAATGGCGGTGGGGGTGTGACGTTATCTTAGAGGAGATTGGCATGAGTGCAGTTGAGCACGCACCAGATCAACCGGAAGGAAAGAAGCGCGGATTATCGCCAATTTATCTCAACGATATCTTTGGCAATCCTGCGATTGTCTACCCGCGCCAGCGCCAGCGCAAACGCATCGTTTTCGGCTGGTATGGCGGCAAGTTCAATCACCTTGACTGGTTATTACCGTTATTGCCGGCATGCCACCACTATTGTGAGCCGTTTGGCGGCTCGGCGGCTGTGTTGCTCAATCGCGATCCAGCGCCGGTGGAAACCTATAATGACATTGATGGCGATGTAGTTAATTTCTTTCGTGTGCTGCGCGATCACTACGAAGAACTTACGCGGGCCATTGCGCTCACCCCGTTTTCGCGCGAAGAGTTTTATCTCGCGATTTATGGCGATGATCACGACCTTTCTGACCTTGAACGCGCCCGGCGGTTTTTCGTGCGCGCGCGGCAGGCCCGCACCGGTTTGGCGCAGACGGCCACTCTTGGCCGGTGGGCCAACTGCAAACAAACGAGCCGGGCAGGCATGTCAGGCGTCGTATCGCGTTGGTTAGGGAGTATTGAAGGTCTCGCAGATATTGCTGAACGTCTGTTGCGGGTGCAGATCGAAAACAGACCAGCTATCGATGTTATCCAATTGTATGATGATCCGGATACCCTCTTTTATTGCGATCCGCCGTATGTGCATGCGAGTCGTGGCGACAATAACGCCTATAGCTTTGAAATGGATGAACAAGCGCATCGCGAATTAGCCCGCGTTCTGCACCAATGCCGGGGGAAAGTCGCCATTTCCGGTTATCGTTGCGAGCTGATGGATCAACTGTACCGCGACTGGCGACGCTACGACGCGCCATTGAAGCAGTGCCACTCGGTCAAGCAAGTTCGCCAAGAATCGGTTTGGATGAATTACTGAAGAGCAGGTCTATGAACATTGATGATTATCAACAAGCAGCACAACAGCTTGAGCAGATGTTCAGATCAGCCGAAGAGCTTTATCTTCAACAGCGTACACCTTATGTCAATCCATCCCTGATCCCAATTGCGGATGATTTATTCAAGTCACCAACAAAGTCGTACCGTGAAGCATTGCTCGGCTGCGGCTTGGCAAAGCTCCTGAACCCAGCGATTAACATTCGCCATCCCTATATGAACCATGGGGATGATGCGTTCAATGGTCGCACAATGGATGAAAAAGTCATTAATCCATTCTTGCGCACGCGGCATATTCCAGCCTCCAAAGGGCCATATCTAGCCACATTTCGCCGGAGCGTCAAATTTGTGGCTGAAACTGCTCAGGGTTTACGTGATAAGAAAGGGTATCAAGCGTTTTTATCCTACCTCGAAGCTTTCGAGAAAGCAACCGGCACAGAAGAGGTTAAAAATCTTCTTTTGTACCTCCTTTATCGTTTCGTTCAGTTACGAGAAGAACATAACATTCAGCTCATGCGAGTCAACCGATTAAGTCTTGATCAGATTGACAGCGTGATCGGCATCTTATTGCAAACACGGAGTGGTGGATACATTCCGGTGCTACTCACCGTAGCTATGTTGGAAACACTTAATCACAGATTTAATCTTGAATGGACTATTGATTGGCAAGACATTAACGTGTCAGATCGCGCTGCTAACGTGGCTGGCGATATCACCGTGCGCCAGAATGAACAGGCTATCTTGGTGCTAGAGGTGACAGAACGACCTTTAGAATCACAAAGAGTAAGAGATGCCTTTGAGACAAAAATGTCAATCCATCAAATTAGCGACTATCTCTTTATCGTAACCGTTTCCTCAATCGATGAATCAGTTCAAAAAGAAGTCGTAAAATACTTTCGCCAGAATTATGATATCAATATTCTTGAATTACGAACTTGGATACGCCATCTCCTGAGCATCACTGGCGCAGCAGGACGGCAAATGTTTGTTGACAAATTCATCGAATTAATAGACAGGAATAACATTGCTTCTGTTATCAAAACCACTTGGAATGCAGCCATTAAACAAATGCTAGAGCAATAATCACTCACATGCACCCTATAAACACCCCTCCCCCCGCGTGAGCGAGGGGAGGGGTTGGCGGGGAGGGGCTGGGAGAGCATTAGCCGACTTCCGGCACGATCACCCCGTAATTGCCATCGCGCCGGCGGTAGAGGACGCTGATCTGCATCGTCTCAGCGTTCTGGAAGATAAAGAAATTGTGGCCGAGCAGCTCCATCTGCTCGATCGCATCATCAACGAACATCGGGCGCAAGCGGAAGGTCTTGGTGCGGATCACCTTCGCCTCTGGTTCCGGCTCGGCAGGCGCCGCCACCGCCTCGGCCTCCGCCTCGGCAATCGCCACCTCTTCGGCGGGGGTAAACCCATTCGTTGCCCGCCGCAGCTCGCGGCTGCGCCGCCAATATTTCTCTTTATAGCGCGAAATCTGGCGCTGCAACACCTCCTGCACTTCATCGATGGCGGCATAGAGGTCGGATGCGCGCTCTTCGGCGCGCAGGATCACGCCGTGCTCGGCAACCAGCGTCGTCTGCACCCGATAGATTTCACCGGCATTCCGCTGTTGTTCATGTTGGATTTCGACGGCGATGCTGGTAATGCCATTAAGATAACGCCCCAATTTGGCGAGTTTCTCTTCGATGTGCTCGCGTTGACGCTCTGAGATCTTGCCGTTCCGGCTCTTGATGGTGAGTTCCATCGCATTCCTCCATCCGCTGTTGCCAACCCGTCATTGGGTGGCCGGGCGATAAAAACAACCCGGCCCCCGCCTTCAGCGCGGCGAGGACCGAGCTATTTCTCAAAAGGCCATCAGTTGCGGAGCATTGCGGCTGACCAAAGGGGTCATAAAGCCTCACTCCTGAATGGGTGCTACTCCTGCGTAGCACGCGCTGAACAGCTTTGCCAGTATTCTACTACGCCGCCAGCCGTCTCGCAAGATAGGAAGAGTGAGAAACTGTTCACCATGCGTAATAACCAATCCGCTCCATTGCGATTGGTGATACGGCATCGCCGTTACACCGCCAACTCCATCCCTTCCGCTGCCGCTTCCACTTGTAGCGGGCTATCGTGAGCTGCGAGCTCGGCGCGCAGACGGACGACAATCGCATCCAGTTCATCGTCGGTGCGATTTGGGGCATGGTGAAACAGCAATAACCGCTCAACGCCGGCAGCTTGGGCAACTTCGACGGCGTCTTCGATCCGGCTATGGCCGTAGTCTTCGACCTGCTCGGTGCGCAGATAGGGAGCGCTATGGATCAGCACATGCGCATTGCGCGCGAAGGCGATCGCCTCCTCACGAATGCCATCTTCGCCGTAGCGTACATCGGTAATATAGACCAGCACCCGGCCCTCTTCTTCCAGCCGATAGGCCCAGATTGGCGAATGCTGGCGACGCGAGAGGGGCAGGGCGCGCACCAGCAAGCGACCGATCGTAAACGGCTCGGTTGAGATGGTCGTAAACCGGTGCGTCGCGCCAATATGGGCCAACCCGTACACCGGTGAATAGACCGGCGAGAGCATACCATCGTACACCATCTGCAACGAGCCGCGCGTGCTATCGGGGCCATAGATATCGAGGCGATTGCCGGGGATATGCACTACGCCGGGGAAGGGCAAACCGAGAATATGATCCCAATAGGTATGGCTAATCAACAGCGTCAACGTGCCGCGACCACGGCCAAACTCGCCTTGCATCAATTCATCGCCCAACATACAGAAGCCGGTGCCGGTATCAAGCACCACCAGTTCGCCATGTTCACCGATGACGGCAGTGCAGCAGGTATTGCCACCGTACCGCAACATAGCGGCATGCGGCGTCGGCACATAGCCGCGTACCCCCCAAAACTGCACCTTCATGGCTTCCTCCACAACTCCATACCCTCAAAGGCTGCCGTCACCAGCAATCCCGGCGCAGCGAGCGCTTGCTGTTCGGCCACAATCCGATCCAGTTCCTCATCGGTACGGTGAGGATCGTGGTGAAACAAGATCAACTGGCGCACCTGCGCCTCTTCAGCGATTTCACGGGCTTGGGTTGCGCTGCTGTGCCCCCAATGCGGAAAGCGCGCGTATTGGGCATCGGTGAATTGGGCATCGTAAATGAGCCAATCAGCGCGGTAGGCCAATTCAAGGATGGCCGCTTTCATCGCCGCCAATTCGCGCAATTCGCTTTGGCTGCGCGCCGTGGGTTGGCCAGTCCACTCAATCCGCTCCTCACCGAAGAGCACCGTATGGAAGGGTCCGGTATCGGGAATAAAGGTCAGCACGCCATCAGGCGTTTCGAGCCGGTAAGCGAGCGCACGGTACGGATGGTTAGCCAGCGCCGTGCGCACCTGCACCGGCCCCAATTCAAAGCAATGACCGGCGCCAATTTCAAAAAAGTTAATCTGCGCACGCAAATCATCCATATTGAGCGGCAAGAGCGGATCGCTCAACGCGCCGGCCAAAGTCGTCCGCAGACTCGACTGGGTACGCGCCAAACCATAAATGTCGAGTTTCAAATCTGGATCAAATAGGGGTGCAAAGAATGGGAAACCTATGATATGATCCCAATGGGTATGGGTAATTAAGAGATCGAGCTGCCGTGGCGCCTGCGCTTGCGCAAGTGAATCGCCTAACATGCGCAGGCCAGTGCCGGCGTCGAGAATTATATGGCGCCCTTCCGCCACTACCTCCACACAGGTAGTATTCCCACCATACCGCAGCATACTGGCGTGGGCAACTGGATACGAGCCGCGCGTGCCCCAGATACGAACTCTCATCGGTGCGCCCGTGTAGGTTGTCGTACAATGAAACGCTGCTGCGCAACGTGATTGCAGCTCTGCATTTCACAGTTTACAGCATAAACGTAGTTTGTGAATGCTTTTTAGATGATCATTTTACCGGTCAAGCGCGCAATCAGAAAGGTGAGGTTATGGCTCGGTTTCGGGTTGGCGTCCAACTCCATCCACAGCATACCACGTGGGAGTCGTACCGTGATGCTGTGCGTTATGCCGAAGCGATCGGCTGCGACACGATCTGGAATTGGGATCACTTCTTTCCGCTCTACGGCCCGCCAGATGGCCCGCACTTCGAGGGGTGGACGCTCTTGACTGCGATGGCGACCATCACCCAGCGCGCCGAGATCGGCTGTTTGGTGACGTGCAACAGCTATCGTAATCCGGCGCTGCTCTCGAATATGGCCAAGACGGTGGATCATATCAGCGGGGGGCGGCTGATCCTTGGGCTAGGCGCCGGCTGGTTTGAACGTGATTATACCGAATTTGGCTACACTTTCGGCACTGCCGCCGATCGCTTGCGCGCGTTGCGTGAATCATTGCCGATCATCAAAGCGCGCTGGGAGGTCGATCAGCCGCCGCCACTGCGCCGCATCCCGATCTTGATCGGTGGCGGCGGTGAAAAAGTCACCCTGCGGATCACCGCCGAGCACGCCGATATCTGGCACGGTTTCGGGCCGGTCGAAAACTTCAAGCGCAAGAATGAGATTCTCGACCAGTGGTGCGCTCAGGTAGGCCGTGATCCAGCCACGATCGAGCGCAGCGTCTCGCCGCGGGCAGGCGAGCCGATTGAGCCATACCTTGAAGCCGGCGCAACGCATATCATTATCGGTCTGGGTGAGCCGTGGAACTTCGCGCCGGTAGAGGAGCTGCTCAAGCTGCGCGGTTAACCGGCGACGCTCAGGCGCACCGAGAGGACGGGGCAGCAGACCAAGCACTCGCCCCCGGTGCGCCTTGGCGCAGAGCGTTCACCGCAACGTCGCATACCATTCGGTATAAAGTTCTTGAAAACTCTTGCCGTAGATCCCGCGGTAATTGGCCGAACCGGGAGCGCGCCCGCGACCATTGGCATACAATTCGTTGAACTTATCCCAGCCGTAGGTACGGGCCAGATAGTCAACAAACCCGGCCCACATCTCATAGGCCGCCATCGAATCGGCGCTGCTCGCTAAGGCCGCTAGATTGCCGCGATAACCGGCTTGGTACAGCTCGCGCGCGCGGGCTTGAAACGACGGCGAATCGGACAAGCTCAGCCAATATTCGCCTGAAATCCACGTCGCTAACCCTTCCAACAAGACCAGATCAGAGCGGCCCTGCTCTTCGCGACCATACGCTTCGGCCTGCAAGGCATGGGCGAGCTCGTGGGTGGCGATCACTAATGCCTTGTAGGTATCGTCGTTGGGGCCATAGAACAGGCGAATATTCGTGCGATCGTGGGTGTAGGCAATACCGCGCGTATCGCTCGTCGGGGCTAAGGCCGGATTGTAAAATCCAATCGAGACGCGATCAGTCAGTTGGACATCAAACCGGCGTTGCAAATAGCCAAGCGCGTACTCGATCTTGACCGCCAAGTCACGCACCTGATCGGCGCTAAACGTGCCCCGGCCAACGTAGAAATCGATCCGGCGTCCAGCATACACAAATTCACCGGGCAAGACCGGGCCGCGACCGGGCAGGAAGCTAGTTGGCGCAGTTTTGACATCGAACGACTCGAGAAACTCGCGCCGGGCAAGGGTAGGAGTCAAGGTCGGTTCGGGGATCGGCGATGGCGAAGGTGTTGCAGTAGGGAGCAGTTCTACCGTTGGCGTCTCGATCGGCGGGAGATCAGCCAGCCTCGGCGCCGGCGGTGGGGCAGGCGGTGTCGCCGCCATCAAGACCACCAGCAGCAACAAGGCTAGTACGGGCAGGAGCGCAAGCAGAGCGCGGTGCGGACGGTTCACGCGATCTCTCTCCTGTGTCGCGCAACGGGGCGCTGAGAGCCATGTATCGCCATCAGTCGCCATCTTATACCATCACATGCGCGCAACTGTCAAGCGGATAGAACATCTGCTCCAGAACCCGGCCCTGAAGGGCCGGGCTAGGGGTACGAAGCCCGCTGCGCGGGCTGCTGGCCCTCGCCCCCTGCCCTTTCGGGGGTAGGTTTACCGCAGAGGACGCAGAGGACGCGGAGGGTGGTGTTAGCTCTCGGCGCGCACGGCAGACATCTGCCCTAGCCCTGCTGTCGAAGAGCCATGAAGAGACACAAACGGCACAACATAGCACGTGTTTGTGCGTTTTGTGTCTTTTTGTGGCTATTCCACCCGCTGCGCGGGCTGCTGGCCCTCGCCCCCTGCCCCGCTCCCACTAGCGCGGGAGAGGGGAGGGCAGCACCGGGCGTTGAGGCATTGCCCAGCGATCAACGGTTGCACGCGACCACATGTTCTGTCCGCTCCTCTAGCCGCACGGCAGGGGCCGTCATCATTGGGTGGTATTCTATCGATTGGGAGCCGCACCACCGTGCGGCGCGACAGTGATCGTTGTTATTCGGCTGGGGAAATTTCGATCCACGCCCGTTCGACGCCACGCACATTCATGAAAAAATCGAACATCGCCTTCATCAGGCCATACTTATCATCAAGGGCCTCACGCGCCACCTTGGCCTCTTCAGGGGGCAGAATGCGCGCCCGCGCCGGAACGGTCGGCCCCAATGGCTTACCAGCACGATCCGATGGCCCAACTTCGACCTGCGGATTGTTACGGATGCGCTTGACCTTGCCGGCATTGGCAGTGGTCATCACATACAGCTTGCCATTGCGTTCCGCAAACCAAACCGGCGTCACCACCGGCTGGCCATTTTTGCGGAATGTAATCAGGTTAGCAAATTCATGCCGGTGAAGACCAGCGAAATAGGGTGTCGTTTGCTCAGCCACAGCTTCCTCCAGAAGTAGAGACGTGCGAACCAATCGTTGGTTCTCTTAGTACTATACCCCTGATTCGGGCAAAACAGCGAGCAAGTTTGCCCATTCAGCCAATGTCACCGTTTCGGCGCGGCGTTGGGGATCAATGCCAGCAGCGCGCAGCGCCGCCACCACTTGTTCACGGGGGATAGTGACGCCTAACGCGGCTAAACCGCTCGGCAAGGCATTACCCAACTGTTTGCGGGCATGGAGGAAGCCGGCCTTAATCAACCGGAAGAGGGCATTGACATCAGCCACCGTCACCGCCGGCTGCGCGCGGCGTTGCAGGCGCACAATCGCCGAATCGACGGCGGGCGCGGGAAAGAAGCTACTGGCAGGCACGCGGGCCACGATCGCGGGTTCTGCGTAAAACTGGATCGCATGGGCCAACACACTATAATCACCGGGGCCGGCGCAGATGCGCTGGGCAACCTCCCATTGCACCAGCAACACACTGAGCTCAGGCGGGACAGGCGCTTCGAGGAAATGGCGCAGCAGCGGCGCGGTAATCGCATAGGGGATGTTGGCGACTAGTTTGTAAGGCGGCGCAGCGCCGGCACGGGCCAGCAGATCAGCCGGCGCTAGCTCAAGCACATCACCCTGCACCAACGCGAGATTGGTGCGATCGCGGAACTCGGCGGCCAAGCGTTCAGCCAACCGGCGATCCAATTCAACACTGATTACCCGGCCTGCCCGGGCCAGCAATTCCCACGTCAACACCCCCAAACCCGGCCCCACTTCGATAACGGTATCGGATGAGGTCAGCGCCGCTTCGGCAACAATGGTTGCCAGCACATGGCCATCGAGCAAAAAATTCTGGCCCATGCCACGGGTTGGGCGCAGATTGAGCGCGCGCAGTGCAGCGCGAATCCGTTGCGGATTGAGATAGGGGTTCACGACTCAACCGGCACAAAGATGGTAATGCGCGTCCCCTTGCCGGGGGTCGAATCAATCTCGGCGCGACCGCCGGCTAACCGGGCTCGCTCATCGATATTCAAGAGACCGAAACTGCCGCGCTTCTCATAGGTTTTAAGTAAAGCCGCTTTATCGAAGCCAACGCCATCATCTTCGATCACCACTTCCAGCATCTTATCTTGCAACTGCCGCAAACGCACCCAAATATGGGCGGCATTGGCGTGCTTAATCGCATTGGTGACCGATTCTTGGATCATGTTAAATAACGCGCCCTCCACCTTCGAGCCGAGACGGAGCTGATCAATATCGCTGGCTTCGAGAATGATCGCCGTCTTGCCGGCTTTGGCGCGCAACCGATCCAGATACTGTTCTAACGTCACCTTCAAGCCCTGCGTTTCGAGCATCAGCGGGCGCAGCTCAAACAGCATCGTGCGCACCTCATAATTGGTGCGCTTGGCAATCGTGCTCAACTCATCAAGTTCGGCCAACGCTTGAGCGGGATCGCGATCGAGCAGGCGTTTAATATACTCGGCCTTCATCGTGATGACGGCCATCGATTGGGCGGGGCCATCGTGCAGATCGCGCGCCAACTGGTGGCGCACCTCCTCTTCGCGCGAGAGCAATTTTTCTCGTTCTTCTTTGAGATCGAAAATCAGTTGCGCATTATGCAACGCGACGATGGCATAATTCGCTAACGCCATCAACATCTCAGTCTGATCCGTTTGCAGCATGTGATCGGTGGCGACTACAAACAGACCATAGGCGCGCATCCCTACTTGGAGGGGAATCAGGGCCGCCGAGACGCAATCACGCAGCGCGCCGATCTGTTGCAACGACGGAAACTGGGCAAAGGAAGTAATCGTCTGAGCCATATTGGCGCGCAATGCTGTCGCCAAGCCAGAATCCATCTGCACGGTGCGATTCAGATCACCCGGCGCCAGATTTGAGCCAAAGGCGACATACAGCTCATTTGGCCGGCCAGAGGAGAGCAACACCACACCGGCGCGATAGGGCACAATTTTACGGCTTTCACGCAGCAGCGTATCCAGCACCTGCCGATAATCGGCGGTTGTTCCCAACGCCAGCGCCACTTGGTAGAGCGAGCGCATCTGATCGCGGTAGGCATTGGCTTCTTGCAACGCCCGTTCAGCCTCTTGTTGGGCCTGCGCGACGCGATAGCGATTGGCTTCACTTTGGCGTTCAGCCAGATTTCCCGTCACCCACGGCACAATCGCCAGCGTCAAACCACGCAATGCCAGCGCCACATAATCGAGCATAGTCATCAAGGCTTCAGGCGCAATCAGCCGGCGCCAGCCGATAAAGGCGGCCATATACGTGACTGCTGCTAACGCGCCCGAAAGGACGCCAATGTGGAGCGGCTGCCGGATAGCAGCATAGGTCAGTGGCACCAAATAGAGCGGAAAAAAGATCACAATCCGCTCGCCGCCCAAAAAGGCCATCAGCGAAATGAAGGCAATATCAAACAGGTACGACAGGCTTACAAGGCCGGCAGCGGGCGGCACAAACGCCAACAAGGTAAAAATCAGCGCAAACCCGGCATACAGCCAAAAGATCACATCTAACGATTCTAAATCGCCATTGATCGGCCAAAGACTACCGTTGGTCAGGAATTGGGTGACAACGCCGAGCAAGATGATCATCACCCAGCGCGCCATAGCATAGAAGCGCTCGCCGCCGAGCGGGCTCCACGCCGATGTTGTGCGTTGTGATGGCGATGATTGCATTGACGATTGCGCCGAACTGGCCATAGCAGTATTCGCAAACAGAGAGGCGGCGGCACGAACCGGCGCGCCGCCGCCGTGCTGATATTACAACGACTTCAACGTCTCAAGCGTCGTCCGCACCGCCTTCGCCGAGGCGTTCAGCAGCGCCATCTCTTCTTCGTTGAGCGGCAACTCGATAATCTTCTCGACCCCGCCAGCACCCAACACCACTGGTACGCCGAAATACATATCGTTCAGACCGTATTGGCCGGTCAGATACGCCGCCACCGGCACCACCCGCTTCTTATCCTTCAAGATCGCTTCTACCATCAGAGCCGTCGAAGCAGCCGGAGCGTAGTAGGCGCTGCCAGTCTTGAGCAGGTTGACAATCTCGCCGCCACCCTTGCGCGTCCGCTCAACGATCTGAGCCAGCCGGTCAGGCGCAATGAAGTGGCTCACCGGAATACCGCCGATGGTCGAGAAGCGGGGCAAGGGCACCATCTCGTCGCCGTGGCCGCCCATGAGCATCGCCTGCACATCTTCGACCGAGACGCCAACTTCCATAGCGATAAAGGTGCGGTAGCGCGCCGCATCGAGCACGCCGGCCTGCCCCATCACCCGCTCTTTGGGGAAGCCACTCACCTCAGCCGCCAGATAGGTCATCGCGTCCAGCGGGTTGTTGACCATAATAATGAATGCGTTTGGCGAAAGCGGCGCCGCCTTGCTAATGCAATCGCGGGTAATATCGGCATTGACCTTAATCAGATCCTCGCGGCTCATGCCCGGCTTGCGCGGCGCGCCGGAGGTGACGACAATAACGTCGGAATTGGCGGTATCGGCATAATTGTTGGTGCCAATCACCCGCACATCGTACCCCTCCACCGGCGCTGCCTCATAGAGATCAAGCGCCTTGCCCTGCGGCACGCCCTCGACAATATCCAACAGCACGATGTCGCCTAGCTCTTTGGCGGCCAGCCAGTGCGCCGTCGTCGAACCGACAAACCCTGCCCCGATAATGCTAATTTTCTTGCGCATAACTGTCTCCTCACCTCTTCGCGGCGCCAGTTATGGAATGCGACGGAGTGTGTCGTTGCCATCCCTGCGCATTGTAGCATATTGCAGACTTAGTGCGTTGATGCAACCATTTGCAAATGGTTGAGAACAGACGACAGATCGGGCGGCAGGGGCGCAGTGAATTGCCGCCACTGCCCATCACGCGGGTGAAACAGGCCCAACTCGCCGGCATGCAAAAACTGGCGCGACAGGTGCAGATGCGCGCGGCGCGGCCCATAGACCGGGTCGCCAACGATCGGATAGCCGAGGTGACGCAAATGCACCCGGATCTGGTGCGTGCGACCGGTTTCGAGTTGCACTTCGAGCAAACTATAATCGCCAAAGGTCGCAATGACCCGATAGTGGGTGCGCGCCGGGCGGCCATCGCTCACCACCGCCATGCGCAATCGGTCACGCGGATCGCGGCCAATCGGCGCATCAATCGTACCCGTGGCTGGCGGACGGCCGATCACCAGCGCCTGATAGATTTTGCGCATGCGCCGCGCCTGTTGTTGTTCGACCAACGCGCGGAGGGCAGCATCGTGACGGGCAATGACTAACAAACCAGACGTGTCGCGATCGAGACGATGGACGATGCCGGGACGCACCTCGCCACCAACCGCTAAATCGGGGTAGCGGGCCAAGAGGGCGTTCACCAACGTGCCGCGCGTATGGCCCGGCGCCGGATGCACGACCATGCCGGCTGGTTTGTTGATCACGGCAATATCGGCATCTTCGTACACTACGTCAAGCGGGATCGGTTCGGCCACCAGTTCGGTCGGCACCGGCGGAGGAATCGTGACGTGAATGGCCATCCCGGCGCGTACCGGCTGGCTGGCGCGGGTAGGCCGGCCAGCGCAGAGCACCATTCCCTGCTCGATCAAGCGTTGCACTTGCGCCCGCGACAGATCAGGCAACGTCGCCGCTAGAAACCGGTCGATCCGCTCGCCGCTCACCTCAGCAGGAACGATCACTACCCGTTCATCAGCATCGAGCCATTCCATCACGCTAGCGTCGTTCATGACGGCGACTCCGAATTGCGATTGCGCGGCTCGGCGGGCAGTGATGTTTCAGGATCACGGCTCAACAACTCGCTGAGCAAACTATCATCGACCGGCTCAGGTTCGGCTGGCTCTGGTTCATCGCCAATGAAGATGATGTGAAAGGCCAATGCCGCAACGCCGAGCGAGATCGCGCTATCGGCTAGATTGAACACTGGCCACCAACCGATCTGAATAAAATCGACCACATACCCCTGCCGGATCCGGTCAAAGAGGTTGGAAATCCCGCCGCCGAAGATCAATCCAACCGCAGCCGTTACCCACCGCGACTCAGCGGGGAGGAGATGCTGATACGTATAGGCCAGCAAGATAAGCACCAAGCCGGCGCCAACCGAGAGCACGCCGCCTTGGTCGGGGAAGAGACCAAACGCAACCCCTGTATTCTCGTGATAGGCGAGCTGCACCCAATCAAAGAGCAGCGGGATCGGGCGATTGGCACGCGCCAGCACACCGCTCAACCAGACCTTGCTCAGTTGGTCGAGCAGAAAGATCGGTATTGCCACCAGAATGAGCAGCATCCAACGGGTGCGCATCGCCATCACTGTGACATCATCGCTTGCCGCACACGGCGGAGAGCGATTTCATCAAGCGCGTATTGCAACATCAAGAGAGCCGCACCAACCGTAATCGCACTATCAGCGAGATTAAAGATCGGGAACCAACCGACTTGAATAAAATCGACCACATACCCCAACCGGATCCGGTCGATCACATTGCCCAAGGCGCCGCCAAGGATCAACCCCATCGCAATCTGCACGAGCCGGCGCCGGTTCGGCAATTGCGTGATGTAGAGATAGATCGCGCCGGTGATGATCACCAACGCAACGATAGTCAACACGTCTGACTTGCCTTGAAACAGGCTAAAGGCAATCCCTGTATTATGTGAATACGCCAGCCGGATATCGTCGCCAATCAGCGGAATAAAGCGAGTCATCGTTTCAGGGCCAAGGGTAGCGACGATCCAGCGTTTTGACGCTTGATCGAGCGCAACCGCCAGCGCGGCGACGAGCAATGGCATAATCCAGCGAGCTTGCACCAGTGACTTCACTATCGCATCCCTTCTTCACGAATCCGATCTCGTTTTCTCTCATTATAACGTAGGGCGCTGGAAATGGATGGGTAATAACGTTTTGTTAACATTTTCGTACTACGTGTTCTCGTTATACTTGACAGGAGCTTCCGGCATGACCCGGCGTTCTAGCGCTCGTTCCCGCGCCGTTAGCGAGGAGTTTGATCCGATCAGTGGCTTGTTGGCAATTGGGGTGATTTTGGGCAGTCTTTCCTTATCGCTCCCGTTCTTGTGGACGCTGACCGTGATGGTTGCCGGGATGACCATCGTCTTTTTCATCAACCGCTGGTTGCGCGAACAGCGCCTCCAGCGGTTGCGCCGCCAGCAGTTGCTCGATCTTTCGCCAAGCGAGTTCGAGCAGCGGGTTGCCCTCTTACTGGAAGATCTCGGCTGGAAGCAGGTCACGGTGCGCGGCGGCAGCGGCGATCGCGGCGTTGACATCACCGCCGAGCGCGATGGGTTACGCTTTATCATTCAATGCAAGCGCTACACTAAACCGGTCGGGCCAAACTACGTGCGCGATCTGGTCGGCGCGCTGCAAATTCAGCAAGCGGATCGCGCGATTTTGGTGGCAACCAGTGCATTTACCCGCCAATCACAGCTCGAAGCGCGCGGGCAGCGGGTTGAATTGTGGGACGACCGGATCCTCTTGCAACGCATCGACGAAGCGGAACGGCTACGGGCAGCGCAACAACCGCGCCGCAGCCAAGAGAGCACGCTCCTCTACGCCGGCGCGCTGGGCCTGAATCTGGTGCTGGCCGGATTTGCGCTCTTGTTTGGAGGACTGCCTATTAGCCACGCCGAAGCACAGATAGAGCAAGCCAGCTTCTTGGGTGTAACCGCCAATGCGCCAGCCTCCAACCCAATCGTAGCGGAGGCAGCGCCAGCGACCGCCACGCCGCGCCCTACTGCCACCCCACGCCCTACCCGCACCCCGCAACCGGCGGCTACGCCACAGCCAACACCAACACCGACGCCAATCTACCCAACCGCCACCGTCTTTAACGGCGGCAACGTGCGGGCCGAGCCAACCTTGAAAGGCACGGTGTTGGATCAGATTCACGCCTATGAAACCGTGTTCCTGCTTGGGCGGAGCGCCGATGGGGTCTGGATCCGGATCATCAACCCCCGCCAGCAAGAGGGGTGGGTGCATCGCACGCTGCTCACGCTCGATCCGGCGATCGAGGCGGCGTTGCCGGTGATCACTCCCGAGAGGCAGGGAGCGGGCAGATAGGGAAGCTACGAGGAGATTGAACATGCGCCGGATCAGATATCAGGTGGCTTGTAGTCTTGACGGGTATATTGCCGGGCCGCAAGGCGATACCGGTTGGATTCCGGCTGAGCCGGAGATTGATTTTGGCGCATGGTTTGCCGAATTCGACACCCTCTTGATGGGGCGCAAGACCTTTGCCGGCTTGCCGCTCACTGATCCGGAGTATGGCCAGTTGTACGCCGGGAAAGAGCTAGTCGTGGTTTCAACCACGCTCGCGGCGGCTGACCATCCGCACGTGACCATCATCAACGAGCTAAGCCGTCACACTATCGAATCGTTGCGCCAGCGTCCCGGCAAAGACATCTGGCTGTTTGGCGGCGGCGAACTGTTTCGCCATCTGTTGGCGTTGGATATGGTTGACACGATCGAGCTGGCCGTCGCGCCGGTGTTATTGGGTGGCGGCATTCCATTCCTGCCCGCACCGGGGCGATCACACCGGCTCACGCTCACCGAGCAACGCCGGTATGAACACTCAGGCATGGTCTGGCTGAGTTACCGGATTGAGCCGGCAGCGGCTCAAACAAATTGATTCTTTGGTTGTTAAAGTACAGGCGCAGCGAATAAACACTGGTATGGAGTGCGGCAGTTAAACTGCCGCACTCGATCGACATCACCACAACGCAAACACTTCGCTACCCACCACCATCACAAAGAGCAAGTTGAGCAAAATCCCGACCACCAGACTGATCGCGGCGAGCAAGAGCAGGTACATCGTGCGCCGGCGAATGAGACGGCGGAACTCGCCTTGCAACAACGCTTCGAGGGTTTGTTGTTGGGCGGCTAGCACCATCTCAACCGGCGTTCCTTCAGCTTCGGCTTGGGCCAGCGCAGCGGTGGCATCGATCAGCTCGCGGCAACGATAGCGACGGGCCACCTCGGCTAGCGCCGCAAAGGGGCGCATACGCTGCTCTTCACCGAGTTCGATCGCGGCGGCGACCACTTCGCGCATCGGCGCTTGGCGTGGTGCAGCCTGTGCGCAGTAACGGCGCAAGAGCATGCTCGGCGCTTCAAAACTGCCAAGGGCAACGCGGATAAAGCCAATCAACCCCGGCGTGAGCCGGCGCAGCTCTTGCTCCGTGCGTTCGCGGGTGCGGCGCGGCTGGCGCGGCCACACCAAGCCGAGCGCCAAATAGGCCGCCAGCGCCAAACCGAGCCAGATCGGGCCGCCACTGAGCGCCGCGCCCGCACACAGTAATGCCAAGGCCGTGCCGCCGGTCTGGCCGATGATCAGCCGTTGCCGTTCGTTGAATGACGGCGTGGCAATGGGTTTCCCGCGCAACACCACGCCAAGCGCGGCCAGCAGCGCGCCGCACAGCGCGGCCAGCAAGGCCGGCGCAGCGGGAGTAGTTAGGATATGAGGCATCATTATGCTCCTTTCAAGAACGTTGTGCGTATCAGGTTGGTCAGTTCTCACCGCCGGCTCTGTTTCTGCCAGCCGGAGACTCAAGGGCAGACCAAATACATGGCGCAGATGTAGTTGATGGCTTTGAGATATGCCGGTTCACCCTAACCACCGGCCCCCTCTCCCACCGAACGATTCAAGGGCGGACAGAACATTTGACCCGGAACCCGGCCCTTCAGGGCCGGGCTAGGATTACAAGCCCGCTGCGCGGGCTGCTCCTCACCCCCAGCCCCTCTCCCACCGAACGATTCAAGGGCGGACAGAACATTTGACCCGGAACCCGGCCCTGAAGGGCCGGGCTAGGATTACGAAGCCCGCTGCGCGGGCTGCTGGCCCTCACCCCCAGCCCCGCTCCCACCGAACGATTCAAGGGCAGGCAGAACATTTGCCCCGGAACCCGGCCCTGAAGGGCCGGGCTAGGATTACGAAGCCCGCTGCGCGGGCTGCTGGCCCTCACCCCCAGCCCCGCTCCCACCGAACGATTCAAGGGCAGGCAGAACATTTGCCCCGGAACCCGGCCCTGAAGGGCCGGGCTAGGATTACGAAGCCCGCTGCGCGGGCTGCTCCTCACCCCCAACCCCTCTCCCACCGAACGATTCAAGGGCAGGCAGAACATTTGCCCCGGAACCCGGCCCTGAAGGGCCGGGCTAGGATTACGAAGCCCGCTGCGCGGGCTGCTCCTCACCCCCAGCCCCTCTCCCACTGGCGCGGGTTCAAGGGCGGACAGAACGTATGAGCACAGATTTGGTTGAAGGCTTTGCGATGCATCGTTCACCCTCACCCCCAGCCCCGCTCCCACCGAACGATTCAAGGGCAGGCAGAACATTTGCCCCGGAACCCGGCCCTGAAGGGCCGGGCTAGGATTACAAGCCCGCTGCGCGGGCTGATGCCCCCACCCCTTGCCCCTCCCCCGCTGGGGGAGGGGTGATGGGGAGCGCAAAGTCTAACATTGAGGCATCGTACAGCGATCAACGCTTTTACCCAACCACATGTTCTGTCCAACTCTCAAGCCGGAGATGGGTGTTGCAGCGTGCCATTGTCGAGTGCGGCTGTTGGACTGCCGCTTTGGGTCGCGCACTGTGATCCAACCCAGACCACGCGGCAGTTGAACTGCCGCACTCCATAATGTGCTCGCTAGCGCACTCTAATACTCGACATCCTCCACTCGCGAGAACCAGATGCCGCCAGCGATCGGGGCCAGCAGCGCCAAACCGACAATAACCGCAAAGACCATCCCCAGCGGAGTGCTGTAGGCAATACGCACCCGTTCCCATTGGGTTGCGATCAAGTAGACGGCCATCAGTACACCGGCCCCGCCGACGGCTAAGCCGCTATAACGCATTTGGGCTAGCTCAGTGAGCGCCTCTTCACGGCGGCGTTCCGAGGCTTGCAAGGCAGCGTAGGCGGCAGCGCAGCGGCGGGCTTGCAGGTCTTGCGGTTGGTCGGCAGCAACAGCGAGGTGGTTGAGCAGGGTAGCATGGCGGGCCGCCGAAGTTTGTGTGGCCAGCGCCGCGATCACTTGACGCATGGTGGCAATGCTGCCATCGGCCAACGGTGCGCCTTGTTGCCGGATCAGCCACGACCATTCGCTCTGCAACGGGCCGGCATTTATATCGGCAAGCAACCGCTCGAACGCAGTGCGCAGACCCAAACCGCCGCCAAGCAGGGCACTGAGCCGGCCAATCGCCGGGGTCAGTTCTCGTTCGAGTTGTTGGTTATAACGTTGCGCAGCCAACGTAAAACCAACCCGCACCGCGAGCGCAGCCGCAGCCGGCGCTGCCGCCAACCCCAACCAGAGCGAACCGATGAAACCTAGCGCCGCGCTCACGAAGGCCGCTGCCCCGGCAGCGATGAGCAGCGCCGTTGCCGGCCTCAGCAGGGTTGGCCGCCACACTAAGGCCGGATCCAGCGCCGCCGGCGATCGACGCTGGGCCAGCCGGGCCAACCAGCGCGCCAAAGGTTGGCGCAAGACGAAGGTTGCCGTCAGCGTGATCAGTGCGGCGAGCAGCGCCGGCGCTACTCGTAGCAGCCACGCCGTTTCGGGATGGGTGATTGTTTCCATAGAGCTGAACCCTTTCACGTGCCTTAATTCATATACACCTGCTGTTGCCAGCCAGCAGATGGCTTCCCTGTTCACAGGAGATTACTTCGGGCTAGCTAGCCATTGCGTTGCACTCCACCTAGCCCTCGCAATGTCATCAGACACCGCACCTTTAGGCGCTACGCACCTTGCGCCTTCAGCGCCGCTTCGCGCATACGCAATGCGGCGGCCACCGGTGTCAAGGCTGCTGCCCCGACTTCACCACTGGCAACGAGCGCACTGAGGGCAGCGTAACGTGCGCGCAGCAAGGCCAGCGCCGTCTCGTCGCTGAGGCGCGCCGGTTCGAGGTTGGCCAGCAGATCGAGCGCGTCGCGAGTGCGGCCCTGCGCCAATGCTTGCTCAGCGCGGTTAATGGCCACACCGGCCTCGTGATCGGCGCGCTGGCCGGCAGCGATCGCCGCTGCCAACGCCGGCCAGCCGCCGGCTGGCGCAAACGCAGCATACCGTTCAAGATTGGCGCTCAGTTCGCCATACAGCGTCGCTGCAATCTCCCATCGCCGCGCGGCCAAGACCGTACTGATCTGCTCATACGCGGCGCGGGCCGCCTCCGCCGCTTGTTGCTGCCGCTCCGGATCGATAGCGAGCGCCTGCCGGGCCGCGTGCGCCAACCGCTCGTCGTTGCGCTCGGCCCATGCCCGCCGCAAGATGGCCAGCGCGCGCTCGGACGCACCGGCTTGGCGGGCCAACGCAGCTTGAGCCAACGCTTCATCAACCACGGCCCGGCTGCTCGCCACGGCGCGGGGGCGCTCGGCTAGCTTGAGCAGCGCCAGCCGGTGCGCCAGCATCTCCGGCGTCTGATCAGCGCCGTGCCAGACCAACCGATCGCCATCGGCGCGAGCCGCGCAATGCCAGCGCACCCCTTCAGCGGTTGGTTCAACCCACGCCAAGCGGATCAGTCGTGGCCGCAAGCCAGAGACCGTCTCGTCACAGCCATCGAGCAATGCCACCTCATCGATATATCGGCGTCCCGCTGTGCGGCTGAGATGGATCACGACGTTGAAGTTGTCACAGATGTCTTCCAGCGCATTGGCGCGCCGGCCCTCATAGAGGTAGGCTCCCGGCATCGCGGCGCAGTCGGCCAACCGGCTCACGGCGCGCAAGGCGGTGCGCGCGTGAATCGTGGTGACTACCGCATGGCCGCTGACAGCGACGGCCAAAATCGCACCGGCTTCGGCTGCGCGCGTCTCACCCGGCGCCACCAGCGAGGGCGTCTGGCGCAAGACTTCCCGCGCTGCTCGCCCAAAGGCCAACGGATCGAGGCTGGTCTGCACTAATTCGCGCGTCCATGCTGCATGGCGAACATTGATTTCAAGCGTGTTGTCTTCGATCGTGATCACGTGCGGTTCACCCGGCCATGAGTTGACGATCGCTTCTAAAAGCGCCGTCTTGCCGCAGCCGGTCTCACCCGCGATCAAAAACGAGCAACGGGCGCGCACCAGCAATTGCAGCAACGCAAACAAGGGTTCATCACACGCGCCGCGGCGCAGAATATCGGCCAGCGTCCACGCCGCGCGACGACCGCGCCGGATACAGATCAGCGCAGTGTCGTCAGGCGTACACGGCGGGATGGTCACATGCATACGGGTGCCGTGCGCGAGCGGCAAGGTATCTTGTGGACGGCTGCGGTCGAGCGGCACCGCCAGCCGCGATGCCAGCACCAAGGCGCGATCAAGCGCTTGTCGCGGCGAGCTAAAGCGTTCCGGCGCAAGGGTAAAGTCAGCCCCCTCTTCTTGCACCATAATGCGGTCGCCAATAATCTTGACCTCTTGGATCCGCTCGTCATCGAGATAGGGTTGGGCTGGCCCCCAACCGATCGTATCGTGAAAGAGGCGGAGCAGGCTAGCATCGTCGGTGGGCAAGCCGGCCAACGGCCCACCGCGTTCGGTTTGGGTACCGATGGCAACCCGCAGCACGCGCAGCACCGCCGGGTCACGCTCGGCAGCCGGTGCTACCGGGTCGAGCAGATCGGGCGGCAGCTCGGCGAGCAGCAGATCGCGCGCCGCTTGCAACGCCGCCGCCGCCGGATCGACCGTTGCCTGCTGCTGTGGCATCAAATCGGCCAACCCACCCTCTTCCAGCACCGTGAGAGGCCGGTACGCAGGATGCATGTATCTCCTCCATGACAGCTTATAGTGGTTCGTAAGTGGCTAACCAAACCCCGCGGCTCAGGTCATGACGAGGGCGGGTAGGCACCCAGCAATGGTGGGAGCCTCCTGCCCGAAGCGATCCCCCGCCGAAAGCGAATAGCATACCGGAAAGGGATCAGCACAACGGGCCATCAAGCGCATGCGTATCGCGTTGGGAACGTTGCGGTTGGCTAGTTGCTTGATCGCAGGGTGTTGATCATTCCGCCCCGCGCAATGCTCGGCATACACGTCGCCCACCACACCGCTCCAACATCACGACAACGCTGGCGCAGCAGCACGCTGGCCCAACATCTGTTCGCTCAACCGCGCCCACCAACCCACTCGCGGCAACGGCAAGCGTGGTTTCAGGCCGGCATGGGCGCACAACGCCTCAACCACCTGATGGGTAGCGCGGGCAAACCGGCTTTGCGGGCCGAGGTCGAGCATCGAGACGTAGCCATCGTGTTCATCAGCGAGACTGGCGAGGCGCGGTTCGCGCGGCAAGATGCCAAGGTTGCCGATCCGCGGGTAGCGACGGGCAAAGAGATCAGCCACCATACCGACCGTCACTGTCACCCCGCGCTCTGGCTCCATAAAGAGCAGTGAGCAGCGTTCGAGTCGCTCCGGGGCCAATTCGGTAAAGTGTTCGAGCATGTGACCGACACCCATGCGCTCGCGGGCGCCGGGCGGGGTGGGCAAGACGACGCTGCCGCCGGCTTGCAAGACGTGGGTCGCATAAGGCCGGCGCAGATAGTCGGGCGGGGTGTCAATTAACACCACATCGTACCCTTCCAGCGCTACAATTCCCTGATACAACCCTTGCCAATCGGGCAGGCGCAGATCATTCTCGGCCCGCGCCACCGCATGCGAACCGATCAGCAGGTCGATCCGGCCCCAGCCTTGTTGATTGGCACGGGTGTGTTCAGGTTGAAAGATGAAGGGCTGGATGCCAGCCGGATTCCAATATGACGGCCCGCGCTGCACAAGATGGAGGTACGACGGGGCGCTGGCCGGGACGCGAAACGCCGGCACCAAACCGGGATTTGAGATATCGCTATCCCACACCAGCACATCAAGTCCGCGCCGGCGCAACCCTTCGGCCAACACGCAGGTCGCGAAGGTCTTGCCAATGCCGCCTTTCGCGGCGCCAATCGCGATCACCGGTAGACGTTGCGCGCCACTTCCGCGCCGCCGGCCAAGTTGTGCGCCGATCCAATCGGCCAGCGCCACCGGATTGCGTTCAGCAGTCGCCGGTAAACCGGCAGCCAGCGCATCGGGCAACGCTGCCCGCGCTGGGCCGGCCAACCCCAACATCACCCGCGTCCCCACCTGTTGGGCGCGAGCGGCCAGATCCCACAGATCGGCCAGCGGCGTCCCGCGACTATCGTCGAGGAAGATGGCGTCGGGCGGGCGCGTACCGGCCAGCAACCGCTGCACCTGATCGATCCGCGATGGCGCCAATACGGCCACGTCGCGCAATTGCTCGACTTCGGCCTGCAAGCCTTCGATTGCGCTAAAGATGATGAGTTCCATCGGGGTTGCTCCTTTTGAGAATTGATAAACCACAATCGTTACGGGCGGTTGGAGGGTCATAGCGACGCCATGACCAAAGGCACAGCGGCGCTGTGCCGCTACAACCGTCCCGCTCCCCAACCAGCATTGACGTAGCCGGCCCGCGCTAACCGTTCGCTGGCGCGGTCGTAACGGAAGAGCGGGTTGGTCGGGAAGGGATCGCCGCTCTGGCCTTGCGCCCCTTGCGGCAACACCTCTTCGACAGCCAGCACACCGCGCTTCCCGTGAGGAGTGCGCCCAATCAGCACCACCAGCAGATTCACCACATCAGAGGTAATCAGACCGCGCACAATCTGCGCTGCCGCTTGCCCGGCGCCGGTCGTCTCATGGGCCAAGCCAATCAACGCCATCCGCTCCAGATTGCGTAACGCACCCTGCACAGTCGCCGCGTGGATGGTGCCCAAGCCGGGGTGGCCGGTCGCGGCGGCTTGCAACATCGCCATTGCCTCGCCGCCGCGCACTTCGCCGACGATGATGTAGTTGGGCTTCTGGCGCAAAGCAAACGTGACCGCCCGGCTAAAGCCGCCAGCCTCAGCCGGCGCTTCAATATGCAAACTGTTCGCACTCCGTGGCAGTTCGCCGCCGTCTTCGATCACTACCAGCCGCATCCGTGCCCCGATTGCTTGGCTGAGCGCCGCCGCTAGCGTCGTCTTGCCGCTACCGGTTGGCCCAGCGATCAAGACCGAGGCGCCGCCATTGAGCGCAGCCAGCAACAGATCGCTCGCCTCGCGGCTGATCACGTTGCTCTGCACCAGATCGTCGAGCGTCGCCCAACGTTCGGGCAACAGCCGGATCGCAAGGCTAGGACCGGCTGGAGAGGCCCGCCGATTCGTGAGCGCATAGCGCAAGCCATCCACCACGCCTTGGGCAAACGCCGGCACATCGACAAGGCCATCATGGCTGCGCTGCACCAGTTGGCGTTGCGTCCAATCAATCCACGCCGGATGGACCATCACGCCGGTGTTGACCATCATGCCGCGTTGGACAACGAAGAAGGGCGAGTCGAGCGGGCCGTTGAAGAGAATGTCTGAGACAGCGTGTTCCGGATCGCGCCAGATTTCGAGCGGGCCGTACCACGCCACCTCGTGCCAGCGGATCGCGCCATCAAAACCAAGTCGCGCAAAGGCTTCCGCTGGTGGCAAATGCCAGCAATCACGCAAACGTCCGCTGCGCAGCAGCATGCGCAACTCATCGGCGATAGCGGCGCCGGTAGTTGGCAAGGAAGCCGGCGTCTGCGTCAAAGTGTCCCAACCGCTCTGCATCATTGAAACTCCTTCCGTGTTTCGGTCATGTTTGGCCGCACTTCGTCATTTGTTTGGGACGGGCAGTCACTCCGCAACCCCACTCCAGCTCGGTGTGGGACGGTTAGCGGCAGACTGCCGCGATCCCAGCACATTGCCCCCTCGTATTCGCCGATACCTATTTATCGCCTTCAGCCGGCGCAACCGGTGCAGTCAACTCGCTCACCGTAAACTGGCCAATGTCAAGCCGTTCGAGCGCAGGCAAGGTCGGCGCGTCGCTGCTGTAGCGTTCGCCCCACAGCGGCAGGCCGGCGGCTTGCAAAGCCCAGATCGCATGCGACTGGTACGGGGTCAATTCGAGATAGGCCACTTGCGCTTCGGTATCGACATAGAGCACGCGCGCACCACTGAGCAGGCGGCACGCATACGGACGCGGCGGCAAGGGCGATGCCGGCGGCTGCACCGTTGGCGCACGGCCCTCGGCGGCGCTGCGCGTCTGATCGCACACATCAGGCGAACCATTGGGATCGTTAAAGCCGATATTGACCCGATCGTGATGGGTGAGCGGGCCGATGGTTTCGGTGCTGAACGGCACTGGCACCATCCCCGCCGTCAAGGCCTCGCCATTCGGATAGACCGGCTGGGCCGGCGGGCGCTCTGTGAACATCGACGGTTGCAATAGATCGTTAGCGGCGAGATTGCGGGTCGCATACTGGCCAACCGCGAGCGATGGCGCGCTGATCCCCGCCAGTTGGGCCGGACGATGGCGCGGCAGCAGTACCACCGCCAGATCATCGGCGCTGAGCTGCTGGCCATAGGTTACATCGCGCGCCAGAATGACGACCGGTTCGCTGCTCCCAGCTTCCAGAAAAGCCAGAACAGTGAACACCGCAGTGATAATCAAACCGAGACCGATCAAGATCGCCGGGAGCGGATTCGCGCGGCGACGGGTGAGCGCCTGATTGAGCGTGCCAAGAGCGGACATGCAAATTCTCCTTTCGATGCAAGTTACGGTTGGCCCAAACGATCGATGGTGTCAGCCGCGCGGATGCGAGGGCGTACTTCGCCTAAGCCGAACAAGCCGCGCAGAGTTGGTTGTAATTCGGCGCAGAGCAGCGGCGTTGGACTGGCTACACCGGCGCACGCGCCGCCTTGCGGTAAGACGGTCCAGCGCGCAGCAGCCGCCAGCGCAGCCGGATCAATCCCGGTCAATTGCGTCGCTTGCATATTGGCCAGCAGAAATTGATGCGCCACGTTGACAATATCCGCGCACTGGCTGGGAGCGTGAATGGTCACGGCTTGGCATGTGCGGTTGCCGCGCAGCGCCTGTCCATTGCGCGCCAAAGCGGCATACTCGATCTGCTGCACCGCCGAGCGGGTGGCCTGCTGGAGCGCATCTTCCATTACTGCCACCGCCAACCAGAGATTGGCTAACTCGATCACCACCATCACAAAGAGCACCAACACCGGCAACATCAATGCCAGTAGCGGCAAGGCTTGACCCGAACGGCGACAGTGCATACGGGCCTCCTACTGCTGATCACGCTCGGCAGCGCGAGTGGCGCGGGCACGCACCACGATCTCGTCGCCAAAGGGCAACAGGGCGACTGGTACCCATAGCGCAGCGCGGTAGCGGACCTCAACGGTGATCGGGTCATACCGGCGGCACGGCTGGCGCGGGCACGAGATCACCACTTCACTGGCCGTTGGCTCAATCCCAAGGCTGCCAGTCAAGGCTTGGCGCGCCGCAGTTTCAGTAACGGTGCGATTGCCGCCGGTCAGCGCGGCCTGATGCGCCGCTGCACGAGCCGCTTGGCTGACGGCATAGTGGGTCAGCAGTATCTGGCCGACCGAGAAGAGACCGACGACCAAGGTCAACAAGATCGGCAAAGCTAGCGCCATCTCGATGAGGGTTTGGCCGCGCCGGTGAGCTTGTCGCATCACGCAAATCCTTTCGCTACATCTTGTTCAGACCGAGAATTGCGAACGAAGCGGTGAGGTTAATGGCACGATCCTCCTTTCTCTACACCACCGCTTGAAACGAGCATGCCTGCGTGCTCATCACCATCGGGTGGTGAACGGTTCCGTGAGCGTTTGGTTTTCATCAGATGGGTTGATTGGCGGCAGGCAGCGCCAGCGTTGCCTGCCGCAAACGGATGGCCAATTAATTGCCCGGCGCAACAAGCGAGCGCGGCGCCAGCAGCGTGATTTCGATCTGGCCGGTCACAAGCTGGCGCGCCGGATTGGGCAGCGGGGCCACCGGCACCGGCGGTAGCGGCCCCCCGCCGATGCTGCCCGGTGCTTGATTGACAATCTGCACTTCCAGCTCGATCTGGATCGTGAGCCGGGCGCGATCGAGCACGTCAGCCGTGTAGAGGTAAACATCAGGGCGCATCGCTGGCGCCGGCGGGCGACTCCAGTAGAGATGGAGCTGATCATCGAGATCGCGTTCGCGCAGCACGCTGGCACTGAGCTGGTCACGGCTCTGCCCGCCGAGATAGCGATAGATACAGCCGGTCAGCAGTTGCGAGGTGAGGAGCGGGTGCGCTCCCGGACGGCAACCGGCCATTCCGCGACTATCAGCGGCGCGCGGATCGAAGCGTTGCCCACCCACAGCAACCTCGACCAAACTCCAACCCACGACGCGCGCTTGGTAGGCATACGGCCACGGCAACGGCTCATCGGCAAAGGTCAGATTTGCCAATTGCGGGGTCAGATCGAGCACTTCACCCGCCGGCCACGCAATCGCCGCGCCATTCGAGAGGTAAATGCCATTCGTCTGGTTCGCGTCATTCGCCGCCGGATCAAGTGTTGAGCGAATTGCCACCCGCAAATCACCACTCGCTGCGCCGATGGTAGAGGGTGGCGGCACCACATTAATCGTGAGTGCGGCGACGTTATCAACCGGATCATCCGCCGGCGTGCTGGTCGAGATGCGAGCCGTCGCCGGCAAGACCGCGCCGGCAGGCACACTCGTCTGCACCACGACCTCGATACTGCCAGCAACTTGCGGGTTCAGCGTCCCCAGATTCCAGCGCAGCCTGCGACCGGTTTGGCTGGTAGGCAAACGGCTGGCCCCCACTAGTTGCACGTCAGCCGGCAGCTCTAGTTCAAGCGTCGTATTGGCGGCGGCGCGAGTCTGGGCAGGCCGGCGGCGATACAGATTGCCATAGTCAATCGTGTAGGCAAACACACTGCCCTGCCCGACAATGCTGGCAGGCGCGCGCAACTGCACGAACGGGTTGGGACGCACGATCGTTACCGTGGCGCTGGCCGTGTTGTCAGCCTGATACGCAGGCAGTTCGGGGGTAGTCGTCGCAATCGTGGCCTGCGCCGCCAATTGATCGACCGCGATCGTCGCCGGCAGCGTGAGACCGATCCGCAACTCGCCGCTCGCCGCCGGCAGCACATCACCGAGGACACAAGTTAGCTGATAGCCATTGCGCTGGCACATTGGCGGCAAGGTGGTGATCGTTGCTGCGCTCGGCGCATCCACCGTAACTGTCACCGCACGGGCCATTCCATTGCCAAGGTTGCGGTAGCCAACCACCAGCTCAGTCGCTTCACCCGCGGCTGCCGGCGCCGGCGCAAAGACGAGACTGACCGCCGGGTTGGGACGCACATGGGCCGTGCTTGCCGTCGCCGTATTGTCCGCCGGCGAGTCACCGGCAGTCGTGGTCGTGACGCTGGCCCGGTTATCGAGCCGGTCGGCTGCGGTGGGTCGTGGTTTCGTCTGTACGCTAATAATGACTTCTTCATTCGGTGCAATGCTGCTGATCGTGCAGCGCAAGGTATGCTGCGCCCCTTCGTAGCGGCATGTGCCCGCCGGTGCGCGCAGGATGCTGGTAACATCCACCTGCGCCGGCAACGGATCGGCGATCGTCACATTGACCGCCGGTGCGCTGCCACGATTCACCACCCGCAGGGTGTACAACAGTGCATCACCGCTCAGAACAGCCGCCGGCGCTGATTTGCTGATACTGAGTTCAGCGCGTGTTAAGCGCGTCTGCTGGCTGGCGCTATTGTTGGCCGGATTAGAGTCAGCCGGATTAGAGCTAATCGTTGCGGTAGCGGTCACGGTTTGGCTCAGATTGGCGCCAATCGCAGCCGGCGCGCGCACACGCACCGCAATCGTACCGGTAGTGTTTGGTTCGAGACGGGCAAACTGCCAGATCAATGTCGAACCACTCTGGTTGGGCGCACGGCTGGCGCTGAGGAAGGTTGCGCCAGATGGCAGCCCCATCCGCACCGTAACATTGGCTGCGGCAACGTTGCCGGTGTTGCGGTAGGTTACGGTGTAAACCAACTCATCACCGACGACCGCTTCAGCCATTCCACTCAACGCAATGCTGAGATCGGTCTGAGGTTGGCTCACCAACCCAACATCAATATCAGACCGGATCACGCCATAGCTAAGGACAACCACTGCGCTCGTGCCTGTCTGTTCATCAACATCGCTATCACGCTGGGGATTGCCACCGCGGCCAAATGGCGCAAAGGCATACCCTTGCGTACCTGCTACGACCACCCGATACTGGCCGGGTTCGAGATTGGCGAAGGTATAGCGCCCCTGCCCATCGCTCACCGCCACCCGTGGGTACGCGTTTATCGCCGGCGCCGAACCGGGCAAGCGTTCGAGCCGGAGCGATACGCCGGCGATACCGGGTTCGTTGTTGTCTTGCACGCCATTGCGATTGAGATCGTGCCACACCCGATCACCGAGCGCCGCCGGTTGAAATTGGCGGGTCAGGCCAATATCGACGTGACGAACTGTCTCTTCGCGCAATGGCAACGGCATTGCAGCACCGGTGATACCACTCCCGGCATGCCGGCCAGCAAACTCAACCACGCCAAAAACCGGATGGGCATCGCTATCGCGGCTGTCATCGGCGCCGGCATTCACCGGCGCGTAGACCATGCCGGCTAACGGACGGCCAGCGGCAAATTCGCTGAGCGCCACGCGCAGGTGCAGCGCGCGGTTGGGCGGCACGGCAATCGTATAGCTGCCATCAGCCGCAGTCACCACCTGCCCCAATATCGTCGAACGTGCAGGATCAACCACTTCAAGGCGAATCCCGTTTAGCGACGCTTCACCCGCCTCGCGCACGCCATTGCCGTTTACATCGTGCCAAAGCTGGCCACGAAGCAAGGCATAGGTGCAGAGCAATTCGAGATCGCCGAGGCCGGGTGCTTTACTTGTACCCGACGGAATCAGCGTCAGTGAGGCTTGCCGATTTCGTTCAGGCAGATGGTAAATCCCTAGACCAGACGATCCAGTGCCAAAGAGACTGGTCGTGACGACGAGATCTCCTGATGGTGCGGGTATACTCACAATCCCACCCATGTGGTTTTCCACATGAGGAGGCGGAGCGTTGTCAAACACTACTCGGTTGTCGTTAACCCAATCCGTAGAATGGGCACGGAATAAGAAGTTCGGATCAGACTCTTTCACATGATCGTATGGACGATCGTTGAGTTCAAGCTGCCATTGATCATTGTTTAAGCGATAACTGAGCGTATCACCTTGACTGATCGCAATAAATTGTCTTGATGGTGGATTTTTGAAAAACGTAATATCGCCAGTTCGATCGCGAAAACCGAGCCGCATCGCTTGCCCATCAGGGCTAAACTCGATATCAACCAAAAATGGTTGTGGATAATAGATGTGGCTATTGCTATGAATCGGCAACATACGTGAAAAATCATTACTCCATGGGTACCATCCTTGGAAGGTCGCATTAGGATAAAGTCGCTTAAGCGCTTGGTCGAACAATGTTCCGCTCAAGCGGCTATTGAGATCTGCGGATGTGAGTGACTGGATGAGAACGTGGCGCCACGTGCCAGTAGCAATATTCCACTCTAAAACATGCGCAGATGGTGCATTGATATTGGTAAGACCCACGAATAATCGAGGTGATTCGTCTTTATGTAGAAGAGGAGCAAATTCGAGCGCAAAGGGGCGAAGGAATTGTTGGGTTGGAATATTAGCAGAGACAGTTTGCAACGGAATCGCAATGGGATCTAGTCGTATCGGCATCGCCTGTGAAATATCGTAGCGCTCGATCTGGCGCGCAGCGAGATTTACAATGTATAACGTCGTGCCATCAAGACTAATCTCCATATCACCTAAACCAGCCTGTCCCACATCGTTCAGAATGGCATCGTCAGCCGAATTGTCATTCGATCGGTCATCACCCGCGTCAGGAACGGTAAACGATGAATGCCATTGCCCATCATCAAACCGGTACTCATACACTCCTCCCGGCCCTAACGGGCCAAAACTCGTAAAGCGACGGGTAAATGCTGCTGCAAACACACGTCGCACCCCACTGATTGACCCATCATCGTAGGCGAGACCATACACCGATCCGATCCCACTATTGACAGCTATCCGATGCTTTGTTCCGCCGGTCGTTGTCCCGATTGGCGCTAGCGCTTGTTTCATCCCGCTCAAGGTGACGCGCACGAGCGCCGGATCATTGGCGGAAACGGGTGCAAAGATGGTATCGGCAAAACAGGTGGTTGCCAACGAAAGATCGCCATCTAAACAGGCTACCGCGCTAGCAAAACCGGCATTGCTGGTCTGAGCGGTAATTGGCGACGGTGGTAGAGGAGGGATGACTGTCACGAGAAAGATGATTGCCAGAGCAATGAACCAGCGTTGCGGTTGGTAGGTGACAGGGTACATACGTCGTGCGCCTCCGTCATCGGTTTTGAGCACGCCTTCACCCTAGGCGGCGCGTTATGCGCCACCCGGCGAAGGCCGTATCGAAGGTCTAGACCGGCTATTTAGCGATCAATTAGAGGGATGTAAAGGTTGTAGGTTTGCGCAAACGTGGCGAACTGGACGGGAGCAATGGCTTGACTGTTACCGGCGCGATCAAACAATTTGACGTGCAACGCCGCAGCCTGATCAGGGATCGCTCCCACGCTAACATTGATCTGAAAGGGGATGCCATCTGTAGTAAGAAACGCTGATTCGGTTGATCGAACTTCCTCTGCATTCAGGGTATGAAAGACCGGATCGCCGATGGCCGCTCCATCACTATTGAGAAACTGCCATTCGATAGCCCATGGCAATGGTGCATAAACATCGCTGAACTGGCCGGTAATGGTAAGCTGGGCAGGCTGGTCCATACTTTGAATCGCTGCCCGCGTATTTGCCAATGTTGGCGGAGTGACATCGCGCACAAGGGTAAAGTCTTGAAGGGAGGTATTGCGCATCTTATCTTGGATGAAAAACTGGACTCGCATTTCTCCTTCTTGCAGCGGGATTTGGTAGGCATACAATGGCGCCGTCTGATCGGGTGGGGTGATGACCAGATTGTGGGACATTCCGCCAATAGACAGACGCCCCCGCTGAAGTCCAGAACAGTCCTGCTGATCGATGACCTGTACCACCAAACTATCTTGGTTAGTGTAGCCGTTCATCGCCTGTTCCGGCCATAATACGTTTATCAAAACGTCGACTTCTTTATCAATCGTGAAAGGAGTGCTTAGCGTAATAATGTCACCACTCAGATCACGTAGCTCGGCGTAGAAAGTATGGTGTTGGCACACTGGATTGCCAGTATCTGGCGGGGAAGTCACATAGCGATAATAAGCGCCGCTAAAGGGGTGGAGTGATTGCCACTCTGCTTCGTCAGTAGGCGGTTCATTCCATTGCCAGCGTATTTCATAATGAGATGCTGGCAAGCTTGGGAAATATACAAATACACTACCGGTCACATCGGTGATCAATTGCATTTGAATTGGGTCTGATTGCGCGGTCACGGGTTGGGCAATTGGCGCAATCAGTCCAATCAAGCCGGCGAAGACGAACAAGATGAAAGAGTGACGGCTGAATGGCATCGTTATTCTCCTCGCATCAACTTAACGAGTCAACACATACCGCGCGACATCACGGCCCAAGCTCATGCCTTGCATGCCATCCATAAACCAATGCACCCCGCCGATGATGCGTGAGCGGGTGGCATCAGCGGCACGCTCGACAATCAGATCTTTGTGGTGCGGAAAGGTGACCATCAGCAAATTGGCTGCCGCCGAACTGAAAGCGGCATGGCCCGACGGGTACGAAGGATGGGGCGGGGTGGGCAACACCGGCTGCCATGCTGGCTCAACCTCAGCCATCCATTGCTCGGGACGCTGAAAGCCGTACAGGTATTTGTTGTACCAGCACGCGACGGCAGTGTCGTGCATGGCAACGCCGAGATGGGCAAGGAGCGACGCCGTTTGCATTTCATTGAGTTTGTTGACCAACGCCATCGTGATCGCCGTCTCAAACCAGAGGCCGGGAGGGGTGACGGTACCCACATCGGCGTGCCAATACCACGCCAGTTCGCGATGTTCATCGGTCAACACCTGCTGCCCCGCCCGAAAGGCGGTGCGTTCGCGCTCCATCTCTTCACTATCCCACGCTGGCGGCGGCGGTAACACAATGGCATCGCCGGCGGGCAAGGCTATAGTCTTGACCGTGCCCCAATGAGGATCAAGCGGGAGTTTTTTCGTGTTCCATCCACCACTAGCCGGCAAAACAATCTCGCGCACCGCATCGCTGCCGTCCTGCTGCGCCCACGCGACCACCTCGTGGCCCACCGCTTGCCCAATCTGGAAGCTGCGCGCGAGCTGCTCCGGCGGAACCGGATCGCGCAGCCATAGCCCATGCCAGCGCGACACGTAGACATACCCCTCAATGATCTCGTTGTGTTGGGGATGGAGATAGCGCAACACCGGCCACATCGCACCAGCGAGCAGCGCAGTGTTATCAACCGGCTGCTCACGTGCGGCTTCTTGCCCAATCTGTAACGCATCGTTGAGCGCGACCGATACGAGCATCAATTCACGGGCAGCCCGATTGGGCGGTAGCCCGTCGCGGGCAATGAACTTGAGCGTGGTCTTGAGCCATTCGACGGCAAATTTGTGTGCGGTATTCGTTGGCGGCGCCGGCGGCAAGTCGGCAAACTCTGCGTTTGCGGCGGCAGCCAATACCGCACTCGAATCGGTCACTAACCAGAGCCGTGGCTGCAATGGGCTAACCAGCCTGCCACTCGCCACAGGGGCTTGGGTAGGCGCCGGCACGGGCCGGGATGGTTCAGGGGCACTGGCCATCGGCGCAGCGCAGGCGGTCAGGACGAAGAGTAAGACGAACAGGTGGACGAATCGCATGCGACACCTCAGCGGTACAAAAAAGTGTGCTCATATATGAAACCGCGCGAGATGCCAAAAGGATTCGCAGAAATTGTGAGCAATTTTTGAATGTCTCACCCTGCGGTGGACGAGCAGCGTTTGGCGGCTCAGCGCAGAGGTGGCGCTGCACGCGCCAGAGGGTGCCGTCTGCGCGCTGTCGTAACAGCGCCATTGCCGATTGAGAAGACCCAAAAGCCCCTCGCTCAATTGATGAGCGAGGGGCTTATCAGCGTATACGCTTCGACAAGGGTTACGAGGCGCTTTCCACGAGCGGCAACTGGCGCGCTTCGCCGGCGAGCAGCGTCTGCGCCGCTGCTGCCACAAAGCCATAGAAGAGCGGATGCGGCTTACCCGGACGGGACTGGAATTCGGGGTGAAACTGGCTGGCAACGTACCATGGATGGTCACGCAGTTCGATAATCTCAACCAGTCGCTTGTCGGGCGAGACACCGCTAATCACGAGCCCAGCCGCCTCTAAAATGGCGCGATAGCGGTTATTGAATTCAAAGCGATGGCGGTGGCGTTCTTCCACCCGATCACAGCCATACGCCGCATAAGCGCGCGTGCCCGGCACGAGATCGCAGGGATAGAGACCAAGCCGCATTGTGCCGCCCTTTTCGGTAATATCGCGCTGATCGGGCATCAGATCGATTACGGGATGGGCGGTTTGCGGGTTGAATTCGGTGCTGTTGACATCGTGGGTGCCGAGCACGTGCCGGGCAAACGCAATCGTCGCGCACTGCATGCCCAAACACAAGCCAAGGTATGGGATCCCGTTCACCCGCGCATAGTCGGCGGCGGCAATCTTGCCTTCGATCCCGCGCTCGCCAAACCCTCCGGGCACCAGAATGCCATAGACGCCTGACAATAAACGGGCAGGCCCTTCGCGCTCGACATCTTCAGCGGCCACCCAGCGGATATCTACGTCGATCGACTGCTCAAGCCCGGCGTGATGCAAGGCTTCAACCACGCTGATATAGGCATCGTGCAATTCGACGTACTTACCGACCAAGGCAATCGGCAACCGGCGCTTCTCTTGCCGGATGCGCGCCACCAGCGCCCGCCATTCGTCGAGATCGGGGGCCGCCGCCGGCAATCCCAACCGTTCGACGAGATACTCACCCAAACCCATATCTTCGAGCACCAGCGGCACTTCGTAGATCGAATCAACGGTTGGCACCGGGATCACCGCACGCACATCAACATCGGCGAAGAAGGCGATCTTCTCGCGAATATCGTCATCAATCGGGCGATCGGCCCGGCAGAGAATGACATCGGCGCTGATACCCACGTTACGCAGCGCCATCACCGAATGCTGGGTCGGCTTGGTCTTCAGTTCGCCAGTGCTGATGTGGGGCAACAATGTCACATGAATATAGAGAATATTGTCACGCCCAACGTCCTTGCGCATCTGGCGGATAGCCTCAAGGAAGGGCAGGCTTTCGATATCGCCAACGGTGCCACCAATTTCGACAATAACCACATCGGCTTGGCTGCTGCGGGCCAACGCACCGATGCGCGCCTTGATCTCGTTGGTGATATGCGGAATCACCTGAATCGTGCCACCCAGATAATCGCCGCGCCGCTCTTTGGCGATGACCGCTGAATAGATCTGGCCGGTGGTAACATTGCTCAACCGGCTCAGATTGACATCAATAAAGCGCTCGTAGTGGCCGAGGTCAAGGTCGGTCTCAGCACCATCGGCCGTCACAAACACCTCACCGTGCTGGTACGGCGACATCGTACCGGGATCGACGTTGAGGTAGGGGTCAAGCTTCATAACCGAAACGGTGAAGCCGCGGCTCTTGAGCAGGCGGCCAATCGAAGCTACGCCAATCCCCTTGCCAACCGAAGAGACCACCCCGCCAGTCACAAAAATGTACTTCGTCATAGAGGACTGCTCCCTGCATAAAGATTTGTGGGTCGGTCAACCTTCGGTTGAACCGACCCACGCTGGCGCTCGCTTGCACTGTGCCAAAGCGGATTGCATGCCACACAATCGCTGTTTACCGGATAATACGTACTATGATGAGCGGCATGTATTTGCCGCACGTTTACACTTCAATTTTTCAGTATACCACATGTAAGACGCATGAATGGTCAACTATGAGCCGGGCGCAAGATGACAATCCGGGTCTGCTCCTCATCGGCGGGCAGGGCATTCGCATTAATCACCAGCTTTTCTTCAGGGGTATATTCTTTCATCCCCATTTCGCTCACAAACTTTTCGAGCGGCGCGAGCGGCGGGTTAAAATCGGTCTGCCCCATCGCGTAATGCATCGGGATCACAAAACGCGGTTCGATCTGGCTGATGACATTGCTGGCCGTCGCCGGCCCGATCGTCTCGCCGCCGCCGACCGGCACAAACAACACATCGACATTCGAGCCAATCTCTTCGAGCTGGCTTGTGGTCAATTCGTGACCAAGATCGCCGAGATGGCAGAAGACCAGATCATCGAGATGGATAATATACACGGTATTGAAGCCGCGTTCAGCACCCTTTACCGTGTCATGGAAGGTGCGCACGCCGGTAATCAGCACCCCGCCAATCTCATACTCGCCGGGGCCATCAACCACAAAGACGCGATCGCGCAACGGACGCACCGCCGCCACATTGTCGTGGTCGGGATGGTGATGGCTAACGGTGACGATCGTCGCGGTTGGCCGGCCGAGATCGAAACCGATCGAGCGATGGTAAGGATCGCAGACAATGGTGCCATCGCGACCGCGCAAACGAAAACAGGCATGACCAAGATATTGCACTTCAGCCATAATCAAATCCTTAGCTTGTTTGGCTATGGCGCCGAGCGATGAACAGCGGCGCGCTCATTGCTTGAAATGGAAAAGGCATTTGCCGAACACAACGCCCGCTGCCATACCCACCATCATACCCGGCAAGCGGGTGTCTGTCCAATAGCGTAGATAGCGTTTTGGGAAGACGATCCGCCGTTGTCATCCATTTCCCTTCCCCATCTTCCCACCTGCAAGCGAAAGAAGCGAGACTCTGCGCATCCTCCTAGCCGAAACGGATGCTACCACAACCAAATTCACCATAAGAAGCTATCCATAGACAGGGTATAACCGTTCGCCAAACGCCATTCGCGACAAGAGACGCTGCTGCGAGCCACCCACGCGCTGGTGCTACACCTGCGGGCGAGCCGCCCGCGCTCCGGTGCTACACCTGCGGGCGAGCCGCCCACGCTCCGGTGCTACACCTGCGGGCGAGCCGCCCGCGCTCCGGTGCTACACCTGCGGGCGAGCCGCCCACGCGCTGGTGCTGCCCCCGCGGGCGAGCCGCCCGCGCTCCAGTGTTACGACGGCGGATTGTCGTGTTTGGGCCAGACGAAATCACACCTTGCGCAACAATCTTGGCCCATGCTAACGTTAAGACATTGATCATCGGTCATTTTACCAATCTGGCCCATCCGCCTCCGGATGCAATTCACGCCAAAGGCGAGCAAGAATGGGCCGGATCAGATCGGCAGCAAATCCGCGGCGCAGCAGATAGCCGCCGAACCGGCGTTGAAACGCGGCCCAATCGGCAACCCTCGCATAGCGCGGCAACACAGCGCGCGCAACCGCCTCGGCCCGTTCACGCTCATTTGTACCATCATCTTCCGCTGCCAATGCCTCATCGATGATCGCCGGCGCAATCCCCTTGTGGCGCAATTCGGCCCGCAAGGCGCGATCGCCGCGGGGACGCAAAGCGCGCCGGTTAGCGACCCAACGACTAGCAAATTCAGCGTCATTGAGCAGACCTAATTCGTGCAGCCGGGCAATCACGCGCGCGCACGTCGCCTCATCAAACCCTTTGCGCTGCAAATATCGCTGCACTTCGGCAGTCGAACGCGGTCGCCGCTCAAGCTGCTGCAACGCTTTCTGCAACGCTTGATCGGCCTGCTCGCTGGCCACGAGGCGTTCCCACGCCGCCTCATCAAGCTGCACGCCTACTGCCAAACGCTCGCGCACCAGCGTATTGAGGCTAATACCTAGCGCAAACTCACCGTCAATGAAGACATTGACGCGCTGTGGATCGTTGCTTTGTTGGCGTAGAGCGGTGATTGTACCGGCAGGCATAGCTCTCGTCTCAACACTACGCGCGGAGGAGTGGCTGGCATTGGCTAACTTGCTCAGACCGTCATTCTTACGCTTGCGCCCTGCTTACGAGGTTCAAGGACAGACAGAACCCATGAGCGCAGATGTGATTGATGGCGTTGAGATGCGCTGGTTTGCCCTCACCCCTAGCCCTTCTCCCACTGGCGTTCAAGGGCGGACAGACCCTCTGATCCAGCACCCGGCCCGGAAGGGCCGGGCTTGGGGTACGAAGCCCGCTGCCCGGGGCTGCTAGCCCTTATCCCTAGCCCTTCTCCCACTGGCGTTTACGGGCGGACAGACCCTCTGATCCAGCACCCGGCCCGGAAGGGCCGGGCTTGGGGTACGAAGCCCGCTGCCCGGGGCTGCTAGCCCTTATCCCTAGCCCTTCTCCCACTGGCGCGGGAGAGGGGAGCACAGCACCGAGCTTTACGGCATCACACAGCGATCAACGGTGATGATCGACTACACGTTCTGCTAGTCCCTCAAGCTTGCAGGGCGAAGGGTACGGCGACGTTATTGCACGAGTGATCACCCGCGACAACACCATCCAGAACGCCTGCCGTACACATCGCCCCCGGCCCACCCCGGAACCGGCGGCATGAGCCAACACATGGGTGCTGCCAGCTTGCACCGGCAGCACCCGGCAGTGTATAACGCAGGCGTTACTCTTCAAAGATGCTGTCATCGTCGCCGACATCGGCGCTCGGCGCGATCACCGACGGATTGGTCAACGCTTGCGCTTTGATCAAGCGTTCGATCTCGTCGGTCAGGGCCGGATTGTTCTTGAGGAACTCGCGTACATTTTCGCGCCCTTGGCCGAGCCGATCTTCACCGAGATAGAACCACGCGCCGCTCTTGCGGATGATGCCCAACTCGGTGCCGATGTCGATGATATTGCCTTCGCGCGAGATACCCTCGTTGGCCAGAATATCGAATTCGGCCTGCCGGAAGGGCGGCGCGACCTTGTTCTTGATCACCTTCACCCGCACGCGCGAACCGATCGCCTCTTGCCCTTGCTTGAGCGTCTCGATCCGCCGGATGTCAAGCCGCACCGAGGCGTAGAACTTGAGCGCCTGCCCGCCGGTGGTCGTTTCCGGCGAACCGAACATCACGCCGATCTTCATGCGCAACTGGTTAATAAAGATAACGACCGTGCGGCTTTTGCTAATCGCGCCGGACAACTTGCGCAGCGCTTGGCTCATCAGGCGGGCTTGCATGCCGGGCATCGAATCGCCCATATCGCCTTCGATTTCGGCTCGCGGCACCAACGCGGCAACCGAGTCGATAACGATCACGTCGATCGCATTCGAGCGCACCAGCATTTCACAGATCTCAAGCGCCTGCTCACCAGTGTCGGGCTGGGATACCAGCAGATCATTGGTATTGACACCGCACCGCGCCGCGTAGACGGGGTCAAAGGCGTGTTCGGCGTCAATAAAGGCGCAGACGCCACCCATCTTCTGCGCTTCGGCGATGATGTGTTGGGCCAGCGTGGTTTTACCGCTGCTCTCAGGGCCAAAAATCTCGATCACGCGCCCGCGCGGTACGCCGCCGATGCCCAGCGCAATGTCGAGGGCAATCGAACCGGTGGGAATGGCTTCGATGGCCAGCCGGTTCCCTAATTCCCCCATCTTCATGATGGAGCCTTTGCCAAACTTGCGATCGATCTGCGACATCGCCGCCGCGAGCGCTTTTTCTTTCTCCGGGGTGATTGCCATCGCGGGCGCTCCTCCATTATTCGTACCCACTCGTATGCTCCTCTTGCTACTCTACTCGATGGGGAGGGCGCTGTCAACGCCGTTGCCTGCCCCGTACATATGTGCTATAATAGCACAAGTGTACGACTATGACAAGAGGGGCGCGCTACTTTTTTTCCTCCCTATTAGTATACCGCTGCAAACAGCGAAACGATGCGCAGATGGCTGCCATTCGTCGCCATTTTTCAACTACCGGCCATCTGCCATAGGCGACGAATGGCGGGCAAGCTGTACGCTGCATGCTCGCAGGAAGTGGGTTATCAGGCAAATGCCGGCTCGCTCTGCATGCGCGCTGGGGTTGGTGCGTGAGCCGCCTCGCCGCGCGCACGCTGCCAAGAGGCTGGCCGCGGCATAGACCATAAAACGCTGACAGTTTTTTACGGCAATGCTTCAACGTACTTTTTTTCGCTGAATCTGCCCCACAACCATGGTATAGTGCAGATAGCCGTATTCACTGTCGCCAGAGGTGAAGACAATGGTCAAACGCATTCCGCCCGGCCCCGGCCAAGAATCGGTCTGGGACTATCCGCGCCCGCCACGGCTCGAACCGACCTCGCGCCGGATCCGGGTGATCTTTGCCGGGATCACGCTGGTCGATAGCCGGCATGCGATTCGGGTGCTCGAAACCAGCCATCCGCCGGTCTACTATGTGCCGCCCGCTGATGTGCAGATGGAATTCCTGCGCCCTAATCTGGCCCGATCGTTTTGCGAATTCAAGGGTATCGCTACTTATTACGATGTGGTGGTTGGCGAGCGCAGCGCGGTGCAAGCGGCGTGGTCGTACCTTGAACCCACGCCTGATTTCGCGCCCATCCGCGGGTATCTCGCCTTCTACGCCGGCCCGATGGATGCCTGCTATGTCGATGATGAACAGGTGACTCCGCAACCGGGCAGATTTTATGGCGGCTGGATTACCAGCGATATTGTCGGGCCGTTTAAGGGCGGCCCCGGTACATGGGGGTGGTAGAGGTTGTTTCACCCGCACCCCCAGCCCCGCTCCCACTGGCGCGGGAGCAGGGCGCTGCTGTGGGCCGCTTGAGCCGTGCCTCTCCTGTCCACTCAGCGGCGCCCCTTCTCCCGCCGTCAGGTGGGAGAAGGGGCGGGGAATGAGGGCTAGCCCACTGCGCGGGTGGAACAGCCACGAAAAGACACAAGAGGCACAAAAACGGACGATTGTTGCGTCTTTTGCGTATCTTTGTGGCTATTCGGCCCCATGCCCTCACCCCCAGTCCCGCTCCCTCTGGCGCGGGATCAGGGCGCTGCTGTGGGCCGCTTGAGCCGTGCCTCTCCTGTCCACTCAGCGGCGCCCCTTCTCCCGCCGTCAGATGGGAGAAGGGGCGGGGAATGAGGGCTAGCTCACTGCGCGGGTGGAATAGCCACGAAAAGACACAAGAGGCACAAAAACGGACGATTGTTGCGTCTTTTGCGTATCTTTGTGGCTATTCGGCCCCATGCCCTCACCCCCAGCCCCGCTCTCACTGGCGCGGGAGCGGGGAGCGGAGCGCTGAGCGGTGAGGCATTGCACAGCGATCAACGGGTGGGTGCGACTACTTGTTCTGTGCGCTCCTCAACGGCTATGGCCGGGGAGACATTGCGGCAGTGCGACTGCCGCACGCCATAGATCAGGTCTGTACCCCTTTCGTAGGAGGTAGCGCCTGCCGAGAGCCGCGTTTTGCAGAGAAAGGACGAACCGATGAGTCAATCAGACGAGCAACTGCACGTGTTGCAGATGGCCCGATCTGAGGTGTTGGCCGGGCGGATGAGCCGCCGCGCGTTTCTGCGCCTTGGATTGGCGCTGGGGTTGTCAGCCGGCGCAACAGCGCTGGCAGCCTGCGGCGGCACGGCGCCGGCGCCTGCCCCTACTGCCGCACCAGCTCCTGCTAGCAGCGGCCCCAGCGGCAGGTTGCGCGTGGCGAGCGAAATTCCGGTGCAGCTTGACCCGGCCTTCGCTTCGTCAGACGCCGAAATCCTCATTCTCAATCACGTGTACGACTATCTGGTTGACATCGATGCCGGCAATAACGTCATTCCGCGCCTTGCCCGCGAATGGACGATCAGCGACGATGGTTTGCGTTACCGGCTAACGCTCGCCAGCGGCGTCACCTTCCACGATGGCAGCCCGTTCACCGCCGCCGATGTGGTGTGGACATTCAATCGCTTGCGCGATCCCGCACTGCAATTGCCGACTGCCGACCTTTACGCCAATATCGCCGAGATTGCCGCCGACGGCGATTCTGCTGTCGTCTTTACCCTATCCGCACCTAATCCGTTCTTCCTCTACGATTTGTCCGATAATCACGCCTTGATCCTCCGGGCCGGCACGGCGAATCCGGCCACTAGCTTCAACGGCACCGGCCCCTTCAAGGTGGTCGAGTATCGCACTGAGAACCGGATTGATCTGGCGGCCAATCCGGCCTATTTCCAAACCGGCAAGCCAGCGGTCGCCAATCTTGAGATCATCTTTTTCGCTGATCAGGCAGCGGCGGTTGATGCACTGCGCGGCGGGCAAGTCGATCTGGTGCTGCGCATGCCAACGCCGCTGTTCCAAACCCTGCAACAGACAGCGGGAATTGTGGCCGTGCAGACGCCGACCAACGGGTTTGATCTGGTGCGGTTGCGCGCCGACCGGGAGCCGGGCAACAAACCTGAGGTGATCCGCGCCCTCAAGCTGGCTACCGACCGCCAAGCGATCTTCCGCCAAGTGAAAGCCGGTTTGGGCGCAGTGGGGCGCGACAGCCCGATCGGCCCGCTCTTCAGCGCCTACTACTCCGAAGCAACGCCGCTCCCGGCGCGCGATCCGGCGGCAGCGCGCGCGTTGCTCGCGAGTGCGGGCTATCCTGACGGGCTGAAACTCGATCTGCACGTACCCGATTCGGGCGATCGCCCCGATTTGGCGGTGGTGTTGAAAGAGCAGTGGGCGGAAGCCGGGATCGACATTAACGTGATCGTCGAGCCAGAGAGCGTCTATTACGGCGACAACGGCTGGCTAGAGGTCGATCTGGGCATTACTGGTTGGGGTTCGCGCCCGGTGCCGCAGTTTTACCTTGATGTAATGCTGGTGAGTGGCGCCGTATGGAACGAAAGCCATTTTAGCGACGCCGAATTTGACGCGCTGGCCGCCACGGCTCGCACCACGCTCGATGAAGCCGAGCGGGTGCGCGCGTACCGCGAAATACAACGGATCTTGATCGAGCGCGGCCCGATTATCATTCCCTATTTCTTTGCTCAACTCAGCGCCCACCGTGAAGGGTTGCGCGGATATGTGGCGAAGGCGTTTCCGGGCCGCACCGATCTGGCAACGATTGCGGTCTAAGATGGGCAAGAGCGAACGTACCTTGGTGTTTGCCGGCGTGCGAGAACCATGAATGTTCAGAGACTGGGCCGCGCCTTTTTCGCCGATCCGGCAACCGCGGCTGGAACGATCATTGTGACTGTTTTTCTGGCGCTGGCCCTGTTTGGGCCGTTGATCGCGCCGTATAGCCCGACTGCGCAGAATGCCGAACTCATCCGCCAACCGCCGTCGCTGAGCCACCCCTTTGGCACCGACCGGCTGGGCCGCGATCTGTTCAGCCGGATCGTTTACGGCGCGCGCGATATTCTGGCGCTGGCCGGCGGCGGCACCGTCTTGGCGGTGATCGTAGGAGCATTCATCGGGATCAGTGTTACGTATCTGGGAGGCTGGCTGGAGGAGACCGTCTTTCGCCTGTTCGACGGCTTGCTCGCCCTGCCGGCCCTCTTGCTCGCGTTGATCTTGCTTGGCGCCACCGGCCCTTCACGCGCGAACGTGTTGCTGGTGATGGTGGTGGTGTATACCCCGATCGTGGCCCGCGTGGTGCGGAGCGTGGTCTTGACGCTGAAATCGCGCGGCTTTATCGAAGCGGCGCGCATGCGCAATGAACGGCTGGGGTACATTCTCTGGCGCGAGTTGTTGCCGCTGGTGGCGCCAACGCTGGCGGTCGAAGCGGCGCTGCGCTTTTCTTACGCAATCTTTCTGGTCGCCTCGCTCGGTTTCCTTGGCGTTGGCGTGCAACCGCCCAGTCCTGACTGGGGTCTGATGGTGCTGGAAGCGCGCAATGAATTCGCGCTCGCGCCGTGGTCGCTCTACGTCCCGGCAGCCGCGATTGCGTTACTGGTGATTGGGGTCAATCTGATGGCCGAAGGGGTGCGCCGGGCAATCAGCGACTCATAAGCGGTGGAGCAGGCACACAGCGCAGAGCGAAGCTGAGCCGGCAAACATCTTTGCACCCCTTCGGTCTGCATTGGGCAAGAGCAGTCATGGCAACTTCCGTCCTCTCGGTCGAGAACCTTGCGGTTGAATACCACACTGGCCGGCAACGGCTGCCGGTGTTACGCGAGATAACCCTGAGCGTCGCCGCCGGCGAGACAGTAGGCATCGTCGGCGAGAGCGGTAGCGGCAAGAGCACGCTTGGCTTGGCGATCTTGCGCGCGCTGCCGGCGAATGGCCGGATCAGCGCCGGGAGGGTCTTGATCGACGGTCTCGATCTCGCCCAAACGCAAGGGGCAGCCTTGCGCGCGCTCTGGGAGCGATCCCTGCGGTTGGTGCCACAAAATCCGCTGGCGGCGCTCAACCCCACCCTGCGCATTGGCGAGCAACTGGTCGAAGCGATCGGCGGCAAGCGTCCCGTTGCTGAAGCGCAAGCTGCTGCGCTGTTGGCGCGCGTACACATCGCTGACCCGGTGCGGGTGATGCGCAGCTATCCCCACGAACTCAGCGGCGGCATGCAACAGCGCGTGCTGATCGCGATGGCATTGCACGGCGCGCCGCGCCTGCTGGTGCTCGACGAACCGACCACGAGTCTCGATGTGACGACCGAAGCCGCGGTGATTGATTTGCTAGCCGATCTGATTGCCGAGCGACAGCCGGCGTCGCTCTTCATTTCACATAACCTTGGCCTTGTTGCCCGCATCGCCACCCGCACAGCCGTGCTCTACGCCGGCGAGCTGGTCGAAATCGCGCCGACCGGCACTCTGTTCCAACAGCCGCGCCATCCCTACACCCAAGGATTGTTGCGCAGTCTGCCGCACCCCGGCCTGCGCTACGACAGCCATCCCTTGCAACCGATCGAAGGAACCATTCCGGCCCCCGGCGCGCTGCCGGACGGCTGCGTCTTTGCGCCGCGTTGCCCGCTGGCCGATGACCGTTGCCGGCGCGAACGACCGCCATTGCTTACGATTGCACCCGATCACGCCACCCGCTGCCATTACTGGTCACAGCTCACCTTCGACCTCGCGCCGCCGGCCCCGGCGCCTGCCACCGCCGCACCGGACAAAGCGCCGTTATTGACGACGCATCATCTCACCAAAACGATTGCGCAACGCCGGTCACTTGTGGACGCGGTGCGCGGCAAAACTGCGCCGGCGGTGCAAGCGTTGGCGGGAGTCGATCTCACCGTGCAGCGCAACCGCACGCTAGGGGTCGTCGGCGAGAGCGGCAGCGGTAAAACCACGCTGGCCCGCTGCCTCATCGGCTTGACCCCGCCGTCAGGAGGTGAAATCCAATTGCTCGACATCCCGCTGGCGCCGCGCATCGAACAACGACCGCGCGAACAGGTGCGGCGCTTGCAGATGGTGCTGCAAAACCCGCAAGAGGCGCTCAACCCGGCCCTGACTGTTAGCGAGGCGCTGATCAGGCCGCTAATCCGGCTGGGAGGTCTCGATGGCGCAACGGCGGCCAAGCGAGTACCTGATCTGTTGCGACTGGTGAACTTACCGCCCGACTATGCCAACCGCCGTCCACACCAACTGAGCGGCGGCGAGAAGCAGCGGGTGGCGATTGCCCGCGCGCTGGCGGCCACGCCCGATCTGCTCGTGCTGGATGAAGCGGTCTCGGCGCTCGATGTCTCAGTGCAGGCAGCAGTATTGAACGTGCTGGCCAGCATCAAAGAGCGCACCGGCATCACCTATGTGTTCATCACCCACGATCTGGCAGTGGTGAGCTACTTGGCCGACGATGTCGTGGTGATGTACCGCGGCGAGATCGTCGAAGAAGGCCCTGTGGCATCAGTGCTCAACCCGCCGCTGCATCCATATACCGAAGCCTTGCTGGCGGCCACCAACCCACACGGCATACGCCTCCGCGAAGCCGAGGCTATGATCCCAGCGCCGGCCACTGGATGCCCGTTTCAGCCACGCTGCCCGCGCGCGCTCGGCGATATATGCCGCACCGAGAAACCACCGTGGCGAGAAGCCGGCGATGGTCATCGCCTGCGCTGCCATATCCCACTAGAGGAGCTGCGCGCTGTGCAGATGGGTAGGTGACGGGAGAGGAATAGCCACAAAAAGACGCAAAAGGCACAAACATATCTGATTGGAACGCGGTGTGGCGTGGGCCCGCACCCCCCGCCTCTCCCCGCTAGAGGGGATGGCCCCCACCCCTTGCCCCTCCCCCGCTGGGGGAGGGGGTAAGCGCAGGCTCCCGTGCGCGACCTGTCATTGCGAGGGCGCGCAGCGCCCGAAGCAATCTCCCCCTTCGGCGGAACCCATGCCTGAGAGGACGGATCCCGTGCTCGCGGGGGATTGCTTCGCCTCGCTTCGCTCGGCTCGCAATGACATTGGGGGAGTGGAGGCGCGCACAGCCCCCTCCCCCGCTGGGGGAGGGGGTGTGAGAGGAATAGCCACAAAAAGACGCAAAAGGCACAAAAAAGATATGATTGGAGCGTTGCGTGGCGTTGGCCCGCACCCCCCGGCCCCCGCTAGAGGGGATGGCCCCCACCCCTTGCCCCTCCCCCGCTGGGGGAGGGGGGTGAGAGGAATAGCCGCAAAAAGACGCAAAAGGCACAAAATAGATCTGATTGGAGCGCTGTGTGGTATTCGGCAGCGCTAGAGATCGAGCGAGATAACGCAGCGCCCCGCTCCCCACGTGTAGGGAGAGGGGTTTGTGTTGCGCTGGCGTGTCCTAGATGTCATTGCGAGGGAGTGGCGGCGCCTCGCGCAGCAGGGTGGCGCCCGACCGAAGCAATCTCCCGCTTGAGCGGGACGGATGCCTCAGCTCGTACCCGGCCCTGAAGGGCCGGGCTAAGGTTACGAAGCCCGCTACGCGGGCTGCTGGCCCTCGCCTCCCGGCCCCTGCTCCCACCGCACGGCGGAAGAGGAATAGCCGCAAAAAGACGCAAAAGACACAAAAAAGATATGATTGGAGTGCAGTGTGGCCGTCGGCCCTCACCCCCCGGCCCCCTCTCCCGCTGGGGGATGGCCCCCACCCCCTGACCACCTCCCCCGCTGGGGGAGGGGGACTAACGGGACGCGGAGGACGCAGCGAACGATCACCATCCCACATCTCTCTGCGCCCTCTGCGTTCTTCGCGTCTTTGCGCTAACAATCTCTGCGCCTTTGCCCGCTTTGCGCCTTGGCGTTAACCCTCTGCGGAGCCGGCTATCTGTCCAACCATGCTATAATCTCAATCATCGAAGATCAGCCTGTTAAAGCCCCTGTGAGGAGCTGTGCATGATCCAGCGCCTGAGCCTCACCGCCTTCAAAAACTTTCGGCAGAGCACGCTCCACCTTGGCCCGTTCACGTTGATTGTTGGCGCCAATGCGAGCGGGAAAAGCAACCTCCGCGACGCATTCCGCTTTCTCCACGGGGTTGGGCGCGGGTACAGCCTTGCCGAGATTATCGGCGAGAAGTATGGTGAAGGCGGGGTATTGCAATGGCGCGGCATCCGCGGCGGCACGCGCGAGATTGCTGCGTTTGGCGCGCAGCAATTTGGGTTGGAAGTGACGTTTTCCATACCGGGGAAAAGCGATACGCAAACCATGACGTATCGCATTGAGGTGGCCTTGCAAAACCAGTTGCCTCTCGTCACATCTGAGCGTTTGGCAGTTAACGACGAGTATCTATTTGAATCAGAGCCAGTGGCGCCTCATGATCCGGCCCATATCCGGGTGCGCGTGCGCAAGGCCGGCCTTGGCCGGACGCCTACCCAAACGCTCTCTCGTCATCAAACGATTCTGGCCCAGTGCGTTGATCACCCAAAAGTAACCTCAGCAGTGCGCGAGCAGCTCCAGTTGGGTCTAGACACGCTCGCTGACATGCGTTTTCTGGATTTGAATCCGCAGGCGATGCGGCAAGCGTCATTTCCGGGCCAACTCGTCCTCGGTGATCAAGGTGAGAACCTTTCCGCTGTGCTGTACGCTATGTGCGCTGATCCTCAGCGTAAAGAAACCTTGCGGGCATGGCTCAGAGAATTGACGCCGATGGATGCGGTTGACTTCGCCTTCCCATCCGACCAAATTGGGCGAATTTTGGTCAGCCTTGTCGAGGAAAACGGCGCTCAGGTCAGCGCCTACAGCGCGTCGGACGGGACGTTGCGCTTTCTTGGCATGCTGGCCGCCTTGCTCGGCCCGAAACCAGCTCGATTCTACTTTTTTGAAGAACTTGACAATGGTCTGCACCCTACCCGTCTTCATCTGCTGCTCCAGCTTATTGAACGCCAGACCAAACAAGGCCAGCTTCAAGTGGTCGCCAGCACGCACTCGCCGCAAGTGCTGCGACTTGCAAGCGCGGAAACGCGCCAACACATCACGCTCACGTATCGGCTAGCCGATCAAGCTGATGCCCGTATCATCCGGCTCCGCGACATTCCCGAAGCGCAGCGCGTCATTGACCAACACGATCTCGCGCGTCTCCATGAGTCGGGATGGTTAGAAGACGCGGTCACTTTGATGGCTGAGGAAGCGCGATGAGAGTGCTGGTTATTCCAGAAGACTTTCGGAAAGATCAGTATATTTTGCAACCATTAGTGACTGCGATGATGGCGGCGATTGGACGACCACGCGCCCGTATCGTCGTTTGCCGCGATCCATTGCTCGGCGGTATCGGTGAAGCACTGAAAGCCGAGCGGATCGGTGAGATTATTGATCGCTATAAGGGAATGGTTGATCTCTTTTTGCTCTGCGTTGACCGTGATGGCGACGAACATCGCCGACAGCGACTAGATGAACTTGAGCGCACTGCGCAAGCGCTGCTGCCTGAGTCACGGCTGTTTCTGGCTGAGCATGCTTGGCAAGAGATTGAGGTCTGGCTGTTAGCCGGTCACGACCTGCTCGATGGATGGTCGTGGGCAAGCATTCGTGCTTAGCTAAACCCAAAAGAACGCTATTTTGACCAGCTTGCGCGCCAGCGTGGCGTGAGCGATGAACCGGGTGGCGGGAGGCGCACGTTAGGGCAAGAGGCAGCGCGCCGCTACGAGCGCATTCGCCAGCGCTGCCCCGAAGACATCGGCGAGCTGGAGCGGCGTATTCGCGTTTGGCTAGAATGATAAGAGGGATTATGCAATGAGTAATGAGCTGTATTAGCCCCCTCCCCCGCTGAGGGAGGGGGGTGCGAGGGGAAATAGCCGCAAAAAGACGCAAAAGGCACAAATATAGATATGATTGGAGCGCAGTGTGGCCGTCGGCCCTCACCCCCCGGCCCCGCTCCCACTAGCGCGGGAGAGGGGGAGCCGCGTCGTCTCCGCGCAAGACACAGCTTGAGCGCACGCAAGCAGCGCCCCTCTCCCGCCGTGCGGGAGAGGGGTTGGGGGTGAGGGCGAACCAGCGATCGCAACGCCATCAACTACATTACGCTCATACGTTCTGTCCGCCCCACAACCCGCCAGAGGAGGGAGTAAGCGCTGGCTCCCGTGCGCGACCTGTCATTGCGAGGGCGCGCAGCGCCCGAAGCAATCTCCCCCTTCGGCGGAACCTATGTCTGAGGGGATTAATCCCGTGCTTGCGGGGGATTACTTCGCCTCGCTTCGCTCGGCTCGCAATGACATGGGGGGGAGGGGAGACGCACACGGCCCCACCCCTTGCCCCTCCCCCGCTGGGGGAGAGGGAGCGAGAGGAATAGCCGCAAAAAGTCGCAAAAGACACAAAAAAGATATGATTGGAGTGCAGTGTGGTATTCGGCAGCGCTAGAGATCGAGCGAGATAACGCAGCGCCCCGCTCCCCACGTGTAGGGAGAGGGGTTTGTGTTGCGCTGGCGTGTCCTAGATGTCATTGCGAGGGAGTGGCGGCGCCTCGCGCAGCAGGGTGGCGCCCGACCGAAGCAATCTCCCGCTTGAGCGGGACGGATGCCTCAGCTCGTACCCGGCCCTGAAGGGCCGGGCTAAGGTTACGAAGCCCGCTACGCGGGCTGCTGGCCCTCGCCTCCCGACCCCCTCTCCCACCTTGCGGCGGGAGAGGGGGAGCCGCGTTGTCTCCGCGCAAGACACAGCTTGAGCACGCGAAAGCAGCGCCCCTCTCCCGCACAGCGGGAGAGGGGCTGGGGGTGAGGGGTAGATCGTGTTTACCGCCGAGAGCGCAGAGGACGCAGCGAACGATCTCCATCCCACATCTCTCTGCGCCCTCTGCGTTCTTCGCGTCTTTGCGTTAACAATCTCTGCGCCTTTGCCCGCTTTGCGCCTTGGCGTTCCCCCTCTTCCCTCCGGTCGTATAATGAGCGTAGCAGTGCTCTTTTGACAGATAAAGGACGAGGCGATGCAAGACTTTTTTGAATTCAGCCTTGGCGCGCGTGTGCTCTACCAGATTGGGCTGGCTGCCGAATTGGGGCAAGTGATTAGCAATGCGTTGCCGCAGCGCCGCGCGTTCATTGTGGCCGACAAAGGGGTGGTGCAAGCCGGTTTGCTCGAACCGATCAAGGCCGGCATTGCCCCCGTTGAGATTGTTGGCGTGTTTGACGATGTGCCGGCCAATTCATCGGTGGCGAAAGTGGCGGAAGCCGCCGAGCAGGCCCGCGCCGCCGGCGCCGACCTGCTGATTGCCGTTGGCGGCGGCAGCCCGATCGATACCGCGAAAGGTGTTCGCATCGTGCTCACACTGGGAGGATCGATCCCGGATTACGAAGGCTACAACGTGATCGAGACACCGCTGACACCGCTGGTCGCCATCCCCACCACCGCCGGCACCGGCAGCGAAGTGACCCCGATCGCGGTGATTCTCGATGAAGCGGAGCACCGCAAGATCAGTATCGTCAGTCGTTATGTCACCCCTGATCTGGCCATTCTCGACCCAATGATGACCCGTACCCTGCCGCCGCGCCTCACTGCGGCTACCGGTATGGATGCGCTTTCGCACGCGATTGAGACCTACGTCTCGACCGAAAACAACCCCTTCAGCGATAGTCTGGCGCTGGCGGCGATCGATATGATCGCCACTCACTTGCGCGACGCGGTGCATGACGGCGAGAACATCGAAGCGCGCAGCCAATTGCTGATGGCCGCAGCCATGGCCGGCATCGCCTGCGGCAACAGCTTGTTTGGCGTTGTCCATGCCCTCTCGCATGCGGTGGGGGGCAAGTTCCCGGTGCATCACGGCACCGCCAACGCGATCTTTTTGCCGCCGGCGATGCGCTTCAACAGCGAAGTCGCGCCTGAACGCTATGTGCGGATTGCGCGCGCGATGGGGGTCAACGTCGGCGGACGCAGTAATGCCGAGGTGATCGCCGATGGCATTGCCGCCGTGCATACCCTGACCGCCGACTGCGGCTTGCCCACCCGGCTGCGCGATGTTGGCGTGCCGCGCGAGGCGTTGCCCGAATTGGCCGAGCTGGCTGCCGTCGAGCCGGCGATCTTCAACAACCCGCGTCCGGCGACGCCAGCAGAGCTGTTGGCGATGCTGGAAGAAGTCTGGTGAACAACGATGGAGTGCGGCAGTCAACCTGCCGCACTCTCATCTGGCCAGTGCCAGAGTGTTTGACCCCTGCTTGTGTATGTGCTCCATAAAACAGCGGAATTGATTGGCACAAGTAACGCGGGGCATCGCCCTCTGCCAGCACGCGCAGCGGAACTCTGCTGCTCACACCACCGGTTCAGTGTCAGGCGCAGCCGCCATCTGCCCGCGCTCGGCCCAGCGCATCAACCCCAACGCGCCGAGCGCCAGCGCGGCAAAGCCGATGGCCAGCGGCGTCACGGTGCCGTTGTAGGCCTGCCCGATGATCGCGCCGAGCGGAATGGCGACAAAGGTTGAGAGCGAGCCAACCACCGCCGAACCAATGCCGGCAATGTGGCCGAGCGGCTCCATCGCCATCGCGTTCATATTGCCAAAGAGGATGCCAAGGCAGAAGAAGCATGGGACGAGGTAGGCCATCAAGAGCCACAACGGCGGCTGGCCGCCGGTTGCCAGCGCCACCCCCACAAAGACGACTGTAACACCGACGAGAACCAACAGGGCAACATGCAACAACGGTCGCATACCGTAACGCATGACCAGCCGGCCATTGGTGAATGAAGCGAACCCGATGGCGAGCGCATTGATCGCGAAAAACAACGGGAAGAGCGGGCCAAGCCCATACTGAAGCTGAAAGATCTGTTGCGCCGAGCTGAGATAGCTCTGCAAGACGGCGGCTACCACGCCGGCCATGAGCGTGTAGCCGAGGGCAATCCGGTGGCTGAGCACTTCGCGGAAGGCAAGCCCAATGCGCGTCACTGACAACGGCGCGCGCCGTCCGGCGGGCAGGGTTTCGGGTTGGCGTGACCCGAACCAGATCAGCGCCACCATCCCTAACAGCAACAGGACAACAAAGATCGCTCGCCACGCCGCCACGAGCAAGATCGCCTGCCCTAGCGCCGGCGCAACGATCGGCACAATAATGAACACGGCCATGATAAACGACATCACCCGCGCCATTGCCCTCCCGGCAAACCGATCGCGGATCAACGCCATCGACACGCCGCGCGGCCCGGCCACCCCCAACCCTTGCAGCAACCGTCCGGCCAGCATCATCGGAAAGTTGACAGCCGCGATCGCGAGCAGCGATCCGGCAAAAAAGAGGGCAAAGCCGAGGTAGATGGCCGGCTTGCGCCCGATGCTATCCGAAAGCGGCCCATAGAGCAGTTGGCCGATCGCCAACCCCAAAAAGACCATCGTCACCACCAACTGGTTGGCATTCTCGTGCTGGACGCCGAGATCGGCGCCGATCTGGGCCAGCGCCGGCAGCATCACATCGATCGACAGCGCCACCAGTGAGGTCATCAGCGCCATCATGGCCACAAATTCGCCCATGCGCGGGCCGGGTTGGCTGGATTCGGTTGGCATAGACACCTGTGCAGTACAATGTCTTGTCGTCATGGTGTGCGGCAGGTGTCCTACCGCCGGCACACCGGTTTCGCCGCCTCATTATCGCCGTTTTCAAGATTTTTGACAAGTCAATCATCACTGCAAAAGGATCGTTATGCCATCAATCATCATCACCCGCGCCCAACCCGCCGAAGCCGCTGCCCTGCAACAGATCGCGATTGCAGCCAAGAGCCATTGGGGCTATCCCAGCCACCTGATCGAGGCGTGGGCGGCGACGCCGATCATCACCCCAACGGCGATCGAGCGTGATGTGGTGTTTGTGGCCCGCTCTGAAACAATCCCGATCGGCTGGGGCCGGCTACTGATCGAACAGACCCCAGCCATCCTTGAAGACCTATGGGTGACGCCGGCATGGATTGGTTGCGGCGTTGGTAAGCTGCTCTTGCGCTACGCCATCGCTGTATGCCGCGAGCGTGGCAGCGCGCAGATCGAGCTGGACGCTGATCCCAATGCGCTCGGTTTCTACCTCCGTATGGGTGGCGTGGTGATTGGCGAGCGCATCTCGGAGTGGAACCGGCCCGTACCGCGGGTGCGGATAGCGGTGGGGTGAGGCTAGCGTTCCTCTGCCAAGCTGGCCAGCACCGCTGCCAACACGGGCCGGGTATGGCGCAGCGGGGCCGGATCGGCGCGCAACCGGTGCAGATCGGCGATGGTGTCAATGTCGTACCACGGATCGATGAGGGCCGTGCGCAGGCCCAATCGCTCGGCGACGGCGAGGGTATCGCGCAGTACGGTGGGGGTGCTCATGGGTACTTCGGTGAACAAGGCTGGGGCGGGCCGGCGCAACCCAACCAAATAGTAGCCGCCATCTTCCGCCGGCCCCAGCACGAGATCAGCGCCGCCAGCCAGCGCAGCAACGGCTTGGGTGATCTGGGCCGGCGGCAAGCTAGGGCTGTCGCTGCCGATCACCAGCACTGCCGGCGCGCCTTCACCCAACACCGCATCGGTCACCGCAGCCAGTCGCTCGCCGAGATCGGCGCCGGTTTGCGGACGGCGGGCGATAGCAGGGGCCAGCGCCGCGAAATAATCACCCGCCTCAGCCGGTGCATAGGCGATCAGCGGTTGCACACCGGGCACTACGCGCACCAGATCGACTAGATCACGCAGAAACGCGGCATAGAGCGTCGCGGCCTGCGCCGGAGTTAACGGCGGGCACAGGCGCGTCTTGACCCGGCCCGCTTCGGGACGGCGGGCCATCATCACGAGGACGGGCAGCGCGCTCACGGCGCGCCGATCGCCCCTGTTCAGGTGGAACCGGCGGCGGCGGTGCATGCGTAGCAATGGGCAGCAGTGCGAATATCGCGATCGATCAGATCGTTCAGCGTCACATCTACAATTGTTTGCGGCAGCGCCAGATCGAGCATCTGGTTGAAATCGCAATCGTAAAGCCGGCCATCCCACCCGACCGAGAGCGTCGTACGGCACATCAAGCCAGCCACCGTCGCCGGATTGAACGACTGCACCAGCAACTGGATATAGTCGTCGAGTTGGCCGCTCTCGTGCAGATAGGCCAGATAGCGGCTGATCGGCATATTGGTCAAGGTATAGAGCTGGTTGAAGACAATTCCATACTGCTCGGCCAGCACGGTACGCCAGCGCGCTTCAAGGGTCGCCTGCGGTTCAGGCAGATGCGGCCCGGTCGGGTTAGCGATTAAATTGAGCAGCAAGCCACTGCCGGGATGGCCATAGCCCAACGCATTCAATTCGCGCAGGGTGGCGAGCGACTGGTCAAAGACGCCAGCGCCGCGTTGGCCATCGGTGCCGGCGGGATCGGGAGCGGGCAACGAGGCGATGATCTCAACCTGTTGTTCGGCGAAAAAGCGGGGCAAGTAGCGATAATTGGGCAATTGGGCAATCGTCAGGTTACAGCGATCGATCACGTGGCAGCCTAACGCGCGCGCCCGCCGCACCATCTCGGCGAAGGCAGGATGCATCTCTGGCGCGCCGCCGGTAATATCGAGCACGGGGATCTGCCAGCGGGCGAGCAGATCAAGACAAGCAGCGACAATCTCTGGCGGCATGACCTCGGTGCGATCGGGGCCGGCATCGACGTGGCAATGGCGGCAGGTTTGGTTACAGCGCCGCCCGACATTGATCTGCAACACCTCAATGCGCGACCCGGCGCGCAACGGCCCTAGCCCATACGCGGCCAACGTGTCCGCGAACGGCGGCGCCGGCACGTTGGCCAGTATCTGCTGCTGGGCCAGCGGATCGGCCAGCGGGTGGCCTTGCCGGCGTAAGGTTGGGATCAGGCGGATGGCTGCCATGCTCGTTTTCCTTTGAATATTGGTAGTATAGCAGATAATGAGTTTGGCCACGAATTGGCATGGAATTGCCACCGTGACAAGAGGGGTGAACGATTGTCATTGCGAGGGAGTGGCGGCACCCCGCGTTGCTGGGTGCCGCCCGACCGAAGCAATCTCCCCCGGCGGCGGCAAGAGTCCGGTACCCGGCCCTAAAGGGCCGGGCTATGGTTACGAAGCCCGCTGCGCGGGCTGATGCCCCCACCCCAGCCCTCCCCCGCTGGGGGAGGGAGTCGCCGGGAAGGATGCCTGAGCGGGCCGCTCCCGTGCGCGTGGGAGGAACCATTGTCATTGCGAGGGGGCGCAGCCCCCGACGCAATCTCCCCCTTCGGCGGAAAGGAGCCCGCTCTCGCACGCGCGGGGGATTGCTTCGCTCCGCTGCGCTTCGCTCGCAATGACAACCGGCAAGCGGGAGACGTGGCCCCCACCCCAGCCCTCCCCCGCTGGGGGAGGGAGTCGCCGGGAAGGATGCCTGAGCGGGCCGCTCCCGTGCTGGCGGGGGGAACCATTGTCATTGCGAGGGGGCGTAGCCCCCACAGCAATCTCCCCCGGCGGCGGAAAGAGTCCGCTCCCGTGCGCGTGGGGGATTGCTTCGCCGCGCTGGGCAATGCTGCGCATTGCCCCTACGCGGCTCGCAATGACAAGCGGCGAGCGGGCGGCTCGCAATGACAAGTGGGGAAGTGGCGATTGCGTCCGACCAACCACGATAATGCTTGCAAGTAAACGTATTCCGCAATCCGCGCTACAATGATGAGGCAGCGAGAGGAATTTGAAGATAGGGCGATGGCACAATGAACGAATGAACGGTCGTTGGCAGTGAGTGAGGCAAAGCCGGATGCAGATATTGGGAAGTGATTTTTGATGGAGCACTCTTAACCAATCGTTGCTGGCTTTCTGCTACATTTGAACCAAATCTTTACCAAGATGATAGCGCACAACCAAGTATAGATAACCTCCTCTCCAGCTTCATTAGGACAGCAATGACAATATTCGCACATTCGCTCAACCCTATTGGCTTCAACATGCATTGTCGCCTGCCCTACCAACTTACTACTGACCATGTGCGACATGCAATGCAAGATTGGCTCACATTTTGGCAGCTTATCAATCAGCAATTGCAGGATCATGCCTTGCCTTATCTGGAGCACTGGCTGATGCCGGCAACAATCAGTGGCATGGTTGGAGAGTTTATCAGTACAAGACTACCTCTTTACTGCTCGCAACTGGTTAAAAATCGCTACCCGAATGGCCATCCAGATTTGATACCGAAGGGTATGTTTCCTGAAGATGCCATCCAGTACGCTCGTGAAGGCATTGAAATCAAAGCCTCACGCCATGCTTCAGGCTGGCAAGGTCATAACCTAGAGGCGGTCTGGCTGATGGTGTTTCAGATTAGCACCCATACGGCTTCTCAACGTGATCACACGATACACTACACGCCATTTCGCTTCAAAGCCGTCTATGCAGCGTTACTTGAGCAAAGTGATTGGTCATTCTCAGGACGAAGCAGCACCAGCCGGCGTACGATCACCGCCACGATTAACCGGCAAGGTATGGCAAAATTGCGTGAGAATTGGGTGTACAGAGAATAACGATCACGGTTGCAGCAATAGCGTTGATTGCATAGGATACAAATCTGCCAGCGCCGGAATGGCATGCAAGCTTAGTTGATAGTATTGCTCATTGCGCTCGATGCCAATCGCCGGATAACCTACCGCCAATGCAGCCGCGATCGTGGAACCAGAACCCATAAATGGGTCGAGAACCACCCCCGTACCGAGGGGAAGAGCAGCATACACAATCTGGCGCAAAAAGGATTGCGGCTTCAAACTAGGGTGGTTAGCAATCATTCGTTCACGCTGCGGCGTGCGCTCGCTCTCAATGACATCAGTGAATGGCGTGCCATCGGGATTACGGCGAAGGCCGCCGGTCTGGTAGGTGCGAAGACATTCGCTGACCGTCATGCCGGCAGGCAACGGCTTGCGAAATAAACCCCACGGTTCGTAGCACCCACGAGGTAACGAGCACACATCAGCAAACTCTGCTTCGGCATTCTTGGGCCGATCACCGCCGCGCAAGGTGCGTACTAGCCGGATTATCTGGCCGCGAAATTCAAATCCGGCATCGCTCAGGGCAGTGAAGACCAATTGCGCTAGTAACGCATTTGCGGCAATAAAGAGATGTCCACCGGGGCGTAGAAGCCTGAGCGCAAGTTGGCCCCACTCAGTAAAATAAACAGCCAATCGCCGGCGATCATCCTCGGTCAGTGCAGTAAACCGCGGCAACGGTGCGCGGGTATGGCCGTCAAACGATGGCGGGATGCGCCAAACCCCTCCTTGACCGCGTTCCCGTTTAGCCAATTGATCTGGCTCAAATTCGCGTAATCCATAAGGTGGATCGGTCACAATCGCATGGATGCTTTCGGCAGGTGCGGCGCGCATCCACGTGAAGCAATCGGCATGGTAGACAACTGCGTCGCCAATGCGAACATGCTTACTGTCTTGAACGGGTGCGTATGCGTGCGGATCGATCATCGACGGCCTCGTCAGAGCACTTTTCCCATCATCATATATGCAGAACATTTGTTTGTCAATAAGACCTATCACGCCACTACGTTGCACCACACCCCTCAGCCGGCTGGGGAGTGTTTATGCCTCACCCCGTCCCACGGACAAAGATGTTCGGCCATGGCCGGAAGCGGGTAAAGAAGAGTTCGCGCCGTTCTTGGCCGTTGGCGTCGGTGATGATGCGGTAGATCGAGATGTCGCGCCCGTTGCGGGCAACGTCGGTTTGGCGCAGGGTGCCGCGCGGCAAGGTGGGATCATCAACGTAGACCGGCTGGCTCGGCGCGCGTACTTCGTTGGCGATGATCGGCCCTTCGATGCGCACGTCGCGGTTGGGGCGGGTGCCGTACAGTTGCACCACCAACACTTGCGCTTGCTCATCGATGCTGGTTTGCATCAATAGCCAGCGCCCGGTGTCGTTGACGAACTTCAGGTCTTGCACGCCGGTGAAGATGGCGGCGTCTAGCCCTTGGCCGTCACCGTTGGGGCCAAGGCCAAACCGGTCGTACCAACTGATGTAGAACGAGTGGGCATGCCGTTCGGTAATGGGCAAGCCGGCCCAGAAAGCGGCGCGGAAGACGGTGGTGCTGACTTGGCAGACGCCGCCGCCCCATTCGAGTTGGGTGCGGTTGCCGATGATGGCATAGCCCTCGACGAAGCCATTGGCGGCGTTGACCTCGCCGAGCTGGCGGTTGAACGAAAACTCTTCGCCGGGAGCGATGAGGACGCCGTTCATGCGCGCGGCGCCGGCGCGAATGTTGGTGATGCGGTAGGGAGCTGAGCCAACGAAGCTGCTGCGCCCTTCGGCCACCAATTCGACGATGCCGAGACTATCGAGGTTGGCAGCCGTGATCTGCGGCTCGATCCGGTCAACCGGCAACGCGAGGGTGCGGGTAATCGGGTCGGGTTGCATCAGCAGCTCGGCGATAGCGGTGACGGCCTCAGCTTGCCGCAAGCGCCGGCCCGGCTGGCCCTCGGCGACGATCCGTACCCGGCCATCGCTGAAGCGCAGGCGCGGTTCGGCAGTGCCGGTATCAATGCTCTGCGCTAGACCCTCGACAGCGCGAGCGAGCCGCTCGGTATCGGGTTGAATGACGAGCTGGCCATCAACCGGCTTCACCTGCAACAGCTCGGCCAACCGTTCAGGCGGCCACACGATCCGCTGATCCTCGACGACCAATTCGATCGGGCTGCGCAGCAACTGCACCGCCATCTGCTGGGCCACTACCAGATCGGTATCGTCGATCAGCGGCGCAAGCTGGCGGGTGCGCACCGGCACCGTCTGCGGGCGGAGTTGTTGCACGGCCAGCAGCACATCGTTGGCCGTGGCATCGACTAACAATTGCGTACCGGGTTGGCTGGGTTGGCCGATCACGCGCGCATCAGCCAAACTGAGCACCGCGTCAGCGGGGAGTTGCTCGATCTGGGGCGCAATCCCGAGCAGGTACCGCTGCGTTTGGCCGAGATCAACCGCCAACCGCGGCCTGAGATCGATCCCCTCGCGCCAGAGCAGCCACAGATCGCGGGCACGGGTCAAGGGGTCGCCGCTACGGCCCAAGGCGAAGGCGTCGTTTACTAGTCGTTCAACATCGAACGCCACCCCCAGCTCCGGCAAGGTTGGCTGCCAGACCCGATCGCGGAAGGTGAGCGTGACCGGTTGCTGTTCAAAGGCGCGATAACGTTGGCGCAGTTCGATGATCAGATCGGCGCGGCTGCGCCCGCTGATCGGCTCGCCGTTGAGCGAAACGCCGGGCAAGATCGTATTGGGATAGACCAGATCAACCGCATAGACAGCACCCACCGGCGCAGCTACGACCAAGAGCAACACGAACGCTAGCCACACCCATACCGGCGCACGCCGGCGGCGCCGGCGCAGGGGCCGGCGCGTCCGTGGCCGGCGCGGCTCATCGGGGGGCAGCTCATCGCCGGGGAGCGGCTCGCGTTGCGCCGCCCGCCGGCGGTAGATCGGGCCGTATTCTTGATAGTAGCGATTACTCGGCATAGCGATGCAGCGAACCTGTCATGGACACCTCTCGCATTGTACAAAACCTCGCCGGTTACGACAAGTTGACAATTTGGGCAGGTTGTTGTATATTCTCAGCGGGCCTCTAGCTCAATTGGCAGAGCAGTTGACTCTTAATCAATCGGTTGTGGGTTCGAGTCCCACGGGGCCCACCATTCCACCACCGGCGCAAGCGCCGGTGGTGTTCGTTTTAGCGCGCTGCCCACCACGCCGCAGTTTCAGCAAAGAGCCTATCATCGGGAGCCAATGCCGCCGCCTGCTTCAGATCATCACCGATCGCCGGGTCAGCCGGATCGGCCAAAAACCTACCCCAAGCTTGGATGAAATAGATCGCGGCCCAATCAGGCGATACCGCCAGCGCCCGTTCCGTCTCTTTACGCAGATACGTGCTCAGCTCCGACTGCCAGCCATCAGCCACCGTACCGGCGATCAACGGCGAGGCAGGATTGAAAATATCGCTTGGGGCATAGTTACGCATCAGATCAACCGCACCGGCATAATCGCCGTAGAAGACATGGTTGATCAACGGGTAGGCGCTGTCAGCTACTGCTTCGCGCTGCGCATCGTGGATCAACTGGATCAGGCGCTGATTCCAGCGCAGCGAGCCGGCTGCAGTGGGCGGATCGGCAGCGCCGGCCTGCGCCACTGCCGCGTTAATTGCCGCCAACGCATCTGACCACAGGTCAGCTTGGGCAAACGCGACCGCTTGCTGGTTGAGATCGGCGAACGGCGCCGCCTGATCAGCAGTGAGCTCGCTGATCGCTAGCGCTACCAGCTTGTCGTTTTGCCACGTGTAGACCTGATAAAATGGATAGTAGACGCCGCAAGCATAACAGAAGATGTACGGTTCAGAACGATTCAGCACCACTTCATTCACGCCATCGCCGTTCAAGTCTTCGATCCGGCCCACGCCGGGACTCGGCGCAGAGGCGGCCAACTCGAGCTGTAGCATTTGCCCAGTGAACCGATACAGATAGTAACTGCCGCCATGCGCCCCCATCCCGCCCTCGATCTGAATCCATATCTCGCCGGGGACGATCGTGACCTGCTGCACATCGCCAAGATAATCGATTTCGGCATCAGGATTGGCGAGCGTTGCCCGGTCAAGTTCGCGCCAGCTTCCGCCAGCCTCCTCAAAGAGCGCGATCACATGCGGCACAGGCGGGGTCAGGTCAAAATTGCGCATCCCGCTGCTATACACCATCCAGAGTTGGCGACCATCGGTAGTGCGCAACGGCTGCGCCGCGAACTGCGCGAACGCGTTCGCCGGCAATGATGCCCGCATCGCCGCAAACACCTCGCGCAACGGATTGGCGGCGGCTTCGGTCGGAGCGGTCTGCGGCAGATCGTACCGCTCGCCGGGCCGGCACTCGCCGCGGAAGAAGGCCCACTCTTCGCATACTGTCCCATCGCTAAACCGGCACACCCCAATCTGGCCGCCCTCGGTAGATTGGATCTCAAGCTGGCCACCCTGCTCGATACAGTAAGTTGAAGCAGGATTCGCGAGGCCGGCGACCGGAGTAGCAGTTGGCGGACGCTGCGGCGATGGCTGAACGGCGGTGGCGGCTGGGGTAGGCGACCCGGTAGCAGGTTGGGTGCATCCAGCGATTGTCACACTCAAGACCAAACCCATTGCGAAGCGAGCGAACGACGTGAGCCGGGAGGATAGTGTGTGCATAGCAGCACCTGCGATAAAAAAGCGGAGATATGAAGCGCACAACAGCGTGCTGGCTGCATTATACTGCGGCACTTCGACCGTCAGCACACTTGTTGAAGGGCAATTTAGCAGAATCGCTTGAGATGCCAGCGCGTTTCCACCGGTGCTGGTCGCACCACGCATGCGTGAGAACACCTTAGTCTCCCAACGCCGGCTACCCGTTCGGTGCTAGGCTCACCCATCAATGCGCGCCATTTACCCCTTGCTGACATATTGTAGTAATGATATAGTTTGAGCAGTAGAAACATCAAATCCTGCGCTTCCTTCGCTGGCCCAACATCCCATTCGATCAGACCGGCTGCTCTGCTCATCGTCATCCCTACCGTTTTCGCAAACCTCAAGGAGACGCTATGACGCAGTTACCGCACGCAATCTTTCGGCTCATCATACTCCTGTGTATCAGTGGATGCGCCGCTTCATCGCCGCCCAGTCACAATCAAACAGCCAATCTGCCAGATCAATCACCCCCCGCTAGCGCTACAGAAACATCATCCCAACGCCCCATTACCAACAGCTTCGCAGCCACACCCGGCACATACCGCATCAATCAACGCGCACACAGCCAACAATTCACTGCGTTTGAGGCCGTTCTCTATCAGGCAATCCTGACCGAAAACGCACTCGTACTACGTTTTGGCATTCAACATATAACTTCTGAGCTGAGGTATCTCAACAGTTATATAGGCTTCAACGACCTGCGCCTGTTAGACAGCGCCGGTAATGAATATCGTCCTTCTGCAGCAAGCGCCAATCTTGAACGGTTTAATCTCAAGGAAGGCTACTTGCCGGGGCAAGCGAACGTGGGTGACATAACGTTCCCGATTCCAACGGCAGGTGGGCCGTTTATTCTGCAAACACCTGCATTTGATCCCATCACCTTTACACTCGATCGGTTGGCGCCTGCACCGGAGCTCACCGTACCCAATGGCGGATACCCGCTCGACGTGGCGTTGTACAGCAGCCACGCTACGCTTGTTCCGCTGCGCTTGCAGATCGAGCAGATTACGGTCACCAGTGACGAGATCGTGTTTGCTGTTGCGTTCACCAATACTGGCCGGCGGCCAGTAGGGATCAGCGGTAATCTGACCGGAAGCGATAGCCGGCTGTTTGACGCCGAGGGAGTCGTCTACAAACCACTGCGCGTAAGTGATTCATTGCGCGACGGTATCACCCCTGCCGGCGGTCTCATGCCGGGGCAACGCTATCGCGGCGAAATCGCGTTCGCGCGACCGCAACCGATCGAGCAGATCCGCTTCTTTTTTCCACGCTATACCACGGCCACGCTCACCTTCAACGAACACGGCTTGGCGAGCGCCGCCGTCACCTCGGCCACCGGTGGCGCGCCGCCAAGGGCAACGCCAACCGTTGAGGAACAGGCGCTGCAAATGCTGGAAAAGCTGTTAAACCGGCAGGCGCAGGCGGTGATGGCGGGAGATCTGGCCGGCTACCTGAGCACCTTCGCGAGCGATGTGCAACCAGCGCAAACAGCCATCTTCGAGCGGAGCCGGCACCTGCCGCTGGCCGATTACCGGTTGGCGCTGGCGCCGAATGCCTTTTTTGTGGGATCGGAATGGGAACGCGGCGAGCAGTCGCAGGTAACGGTCAACATTTCATACCGCTGGCGCGGGTTGCCGGAGGAAAACGTCTTCCGGCATACTCTCACCTACTGGTTCAGCCGGCAAGATGGCCGCTGGGTGGTGAGCAGGTACGAAGTTGACCGTCCGGCGCCCTTCTGGTGGCTCGATGACGCACAGTTTGCTGAGAGCGAACATTTCCTGATCTTCTACCGGCCAGCCGCTGCCGATCTCGCCAATACCGTTGCCGCCGAATGCGAGCAGGTCTACGCCGAATTGCAAGCTGCCGGACTCAGGCTCGACTCACGGTTTGCCGTCTACGTCATGGTTGATCAGGACGATTTTCGTGAGCAAACCGGGCAAGGCGCGCGCACGCTGGGGTTAGCCATCTGGAACTACCTTCTGCTAGATGAGACAGTGCAAACGCAGGGTTGGGCTTTCTATCTGAACGGGGCCAGCTTCACTGAACGCGATGCGGTTGATGACCCCTTTGGCCGGAAAGCTACCATCAAGCACGAGATGGTTCATCTGGCGCTCGCCCGCGAGACGATGCCGTTCACGCCGGTCTGGCTTATCGAAGGCGCCGCCATACACTTCGCCGGCCAATACCGGCCTGAGCTGCGCCAATACCTCATTAGCGAAGGCAAGCCCGATCAGATCAGCCTTGCGCAACTCACGGCTGCCGATCAACTCGGCCAATTCGACTTTATCGGCGGCAGGGCCGGCCCCGAATATCTCTTTTCCGCCGCAGTCGTCCAATATTTAATCGACACCTACGGCAGCGAGCGATTCTGGGACTTTTATCGCTCGTTTAGCCGCGTACCAGCCGAACGGCTGCGGCAAGCGCTGCCGCTCTTCTCAGTGATGGATAGCGGATTAGGCCCTTTCCGCAGCGAAATAGTGCCGGAAATGCTCAACGCGGTGTACGGACTGAGTCTGGCTGAACTCGAGGCAGCGGTAAAAGCCAGCCTGCACCAATAGCATCGCATCGGCTATAATACCCGCGCGCTGCGGCAACTGGCCGGCAGGATTCGCGGCGGGCAGGTATGGATGAGGTTATCGAACTCGACATTGACGGGATCGCGCAGGGTGGCGACGGCGTTGGCCGGCTCGGCGAGCTAGTGGTGTTTGTAAGCGGAGCGTTACCGGGAGAGCGAGTGCGCGCGCTGGTGCGCGAGCGCCATCCGCGCTTTCTGCGCGCAACGGTGAGCGAGGTGCTGCACGCTGCACCGGATCGGGTGGCGCCGCTGATCAGCCCCGGCGATCACGTGCCATGGCAACACATTGCGTATCCAGCCCAAGTACGCTATAAAGCGGCCATTGTCGCCGAACAGATCAATAAATTTCTGCCCGGCGTTGCAGTTCCGATCCAGCCAGCGATTGCAGCGCCGCAGCCGTGGGGCTATCGCAACAGTGCCCGCCTGCACGCCGATGGCGCAGCGTTAGGCTACCACGCCGCCGGCGCCAAGACGGTGGTTGATCTGGCCGATGATCCGCTCTTATTGCCGGCCTTGCGCGCGGCGCTGGCCGGATTGCGCCAACTGCCCTTTGCCGGCCTCATCAATGAGGTACACTTGCGGGCCAGCGCAACGTATGGCTACGCCGCCGCCCGGATTGATCCCGCCCCCGGCGCTGATCGTACTGCGTTGGCCCGGTTGGCCGCAGCGTGGATGGCCGCTACGCCGGTGTTAGCCGGGGTCACGCTCGGCGACGAACCACTGGTGGGGGCTGATGCAATCTATGACGAATTAGGCGGGGTGGTCTTCCGGCTGAGTCTCAGCAGCTTCTTTCAGGTCAATCACGCACAAGCCGAGCGCATGGTCGAGGTGGTGCGGGCGGCGTTAGCGCCGCACGGCGGGCGCTTGCTCGACGCCTACAGCGGCGTGGGGAGTTTTGCCTTGCCATTGGCCGCCGCGTATGACGAAGTGGTGGCAGTAGAAGCGTACCAACCTGCGGTCGAGGATGGTCGCCAGAGTGCCGCCGCTAATCAGATAACAAATGTGCAATATATTGCCGGCGCTGCCGAGCGGGTGGTAGGACGCCTGCCCGGCCCATTTCAGGCCGCGATCCTCGACCCGCCGCGGCGCGGGTGCCATCCGGCGTTGATCGAGGCGGTCATTTCTCATGCCCCGGAACGGATCGTCTACATTTCGTGCCATCCCGGCCTAATCGGGCGCGATTTGGCCCCATTAGCGACTGCCGGTTATCATCTCATTCTGGTGCAGCCGATTGATCTCTTTCCGCAAACCCCGCATATCGAGACGATCATTGTGCTGCAGCGCGCATAATCTACGACGACTGGCAGAACATATTGCCAAGGCATGGTTTGCGATACACTACACGATTCTCATCTAAGACACCAAACCTATTTTCAATTTATTTAGCAGACTTGCATTAATAACCGTTCTTATTTACAATACAATACAGCGACTTTCTCGGCAATGCAACCACTTTTAACTTTCTTTAACAAAATACACGCTAAGTCAAGCCACGAATCCACAAACAATCCTACGTTCAAATCACAGAGAGATATTGCCCTCGCTATCAAAACTACGTCATCCGAAATGAAGGGGCCGCGCGCACCATTGCTACAATACGGTAAGAGAGTCGTGTTATACTACAGGCAAGATCCATGGATGGAAATATATTGGAACCGTCTTCACCAATAGTAGGCGCCGTGAATCGACTTGTCGCGAAAATCTGTTTGCTGGGAGAATTTTCTGTCGGCAAAACTAGCCTCATCCGCCGCTTCGTCGAAGGCGTCTTCGATGAACGGTACCTCAGCACGCTCGGCGTCAAGATCAGCCGCCATACGATGAACCTCGAACAGACCGAAGTGAACCTGTTGATCTGGGACACCACTGGCGGCGAGCGGTTCGATCAAATCGTGCAGAACTATTATCGCGGCTCAGCCGGAGCGCTGCTCGTCTGTGATTTGACCCGCCCTGACACATTACCAGTATTGAGTGAATATGCCACTACATTTCACCGCGCCAGTCCCGAAACCCCATTAGTCATCGCAGCAAACAAAGCCGATTTAACCACACAACGGCGCATTGCTGACGAAGAGATTGCCGCAGTAGCAGCAACGCTCTCGGCTGACTGGCTCTGCACCAGTGCGCGAACCGGCGAGGGAGTCTATGAGGCGTTCCAGATCTTGGGGCGCCGGATTAAACAACAAAAGGGGCGGATATGATGAATGAAGCAAATGGGATCAACACACCCGAAGAGGCCGAAGAGCTAGAACGGGTGCGGCAGATTATCTTAGGTTCGGGCGCGCGCCAACCGCGCCAAGCCGAAGTCGATCGGTTGCGCGATATCATCTTCGGGCCGCAGATGGAGGAATACGCGCGCGCATTTAGCGACCTGCGCCGCCAAATCGAACACCTCAACGACGATGTGCGCCAACTGCAAGACCGGCTGAGCGAGGTTGAGAAGGCGATGCTGCGCCGGTTTGATGCGCTTGATGTCGAGACGCGCCGGCTGAATGACGAACTGCGGCGCGAGGTCGAGCGGGCGCGGGCGCGCGAGTCGATCTTGCAGCAGGTTTCGGCGCAGGTGCGCCAGCACGAAGCGGCGTTGAACGGGTTGGGAGACGGGGTAAGCGAGCTGCGGCGGGTACAGAGCCATCACGACCTTGAGATTCGTTCGGGCCGCGCGAACCTCGCTGAGACCCGCGATCTGCTTGAGCAGCGCACCCAAACCCTGCGCCGCGAATTGCGCAGCGCCGAAGACACGCTGCGCACCGAGCTGCGCCGCATCGCCGACCGGCTCGATAATCAGAAGACCGATCGCAAGGCGCTGGCCAGTATGTTGATCGAAATCGCAACCCGGTTAGAAACCGGCAGTCCGGTGGCTGGCTTGCTCGAAGGCCTCTCTTCGGCGAAGGATGAATAATAGGCGATTATGGCTACCGAACCGCAGACGCATCGTGAGATCGAAGAGCTGCGGCGTGTGTTGCTGAAGCCGGAAGCGCTGGTCGATAAGATCAGTCCGGTGATCGCTGACATCTTGGCCGAGCAGATCCATACCTCAAAAGATGAGATCGCGCGCGCTATTGCGCCGGCGATCGGCGAGGCCATTCGTCAGCAGGTCTATAAGGCGCGCGAAGATATTATTGACGCGCTCTATCCGGTGATTGGCGCGATGATCGCGCGCGCAGCCACCGAAGCCATTCGCGATTTGGCCTCCCAGATTGACACCCGCATCCGCACCGGCCCTATGTTGATGCTCGATCCCGGCTATTGGCAGGCGCGGGCGCAAGGCGTTTCGGCTGGCGAGTATGCACTGCGCAAGCAATTACCCTTTTCGGTGCAGGAAGTCTTTCTGATCCAGCGCGATTCTGGGTTGCTGATCTGCCATATCGCCGCTTCCGGCACGCCGGCGAGCGACCGCGATTTAGTGAGCGGGATGCTGACGGCGATTCGCGATTTTGCCCGCGATGCGCTCGGCGAGGGCGATGAACTCGGCGCGATTAGCTATGAGTCGCGCCAGATTGTGATTGCGAGCGGCAGCGCCGCGTACCTCGCCGCAGTGATCACCGGCGTCGAACCAAGCGGCTTTCGCGAACAGTTGCACCAAACACTGGTCGCGATCCACGAAGGGCGCTATGACCGGCTCCGCGCGTTTTCCGGCGATGATGATAGTTTGGTGGCCGAGGCTGAGGCGATTATTCGCCAACAAATCCCTTTAGCGACTGTCCAGTTGGCCAAATCCAAACCTGCCAACTCTTTCGTCCAGCGCGCCATTATCACATTGCTGCTTTTGATCGCGCTGTCACCGATCTTTTTCTGCGGCTGGTGGGTAATCAGCGTGGAAGCGCGGATGGCGGCTTTGTTTGCGCCGACGGCCACCCCAACCGCTACCCCAACGCCGACGGCCACCCCAACCGCTACCCCAACGCCGACCATCACGCCGACGCCGACAGCGACGCCGATTCCCTACGATGGCGTGATGACGGGGAATGTCTATCTCTACAGCTTCCCCGATGAAGCCAGCGAGCGCAGTCCGATTGTCGCACCACGCAATGCACCGGTGGTCGTCTTAGCCCAATATGGCGATTGGTATCAGGTGCGAGTCGATGTGCGGATTGATCAACGTCCGGTGCAACTGATTGGATGGGTGCCGTCACGGTGGGTAGGCTTGGTGCGACCGATCCCGCCAGAGCTTGTGACACCCTTCCCGCGACCGTAATCCGTCGCTCTGGCTCGTGACGAGACGGCGAGCCTTCAGAATAGGCAACGAAACCCCATGAGAATGAGCGCTGAGATCACGTTTTATCCGGTAGACTCCATATACGATGCGGTATCAACATCTAAGCAGGAGCGGAGCGTAGACGAGTATGAAATTGACGGTTGAACAACAGGTGCTGATCGAAACTGGCAGTGCCTACCTGATCGTCGATCCAGAGTTGCACGTTCAGGGAGCTGGTGGCTTATTAGCGCTGGTTGGCGGCGAACCGCCAATCGGCGTTCACCTGATCGATCTGCTGCCAGAACTGTTTGGCAACGAGCAGGCGCTAGCCGAGATTCTCAGCGGGGATCGTGACCGGCTGAGCTTGCCGTTGATCAACCGTCAATTGCCCGATGGTTCGGTGCTCTATCTCGATCTGCTGACCGTGCCGCTGATGGATGAGCGGGGCAAGATTACCGGTCTCATTCAGATCATTACCGATACGACCCACCGCAGCGTCTCAGAACGACTGCTCACCCAACGCCGCAACGAATTGCAATTGCTCAAAGACCGCATCCAGCGCCAGAACGTCGAGCTGGCCCGCATCAACGCCGGCTTGCTGCGCGTCACCAAACTGAAAGACGAGTTTCTGGCCAGCATGAGCCACGAGGTGCGCACGCCGCTCACCGCAATTCTCGGCCTCGTTGATGTGCTGCGCGCGCAATTGGTCGGCCCGCTGAGCGAAGAACAATTAAACGCTATCAATGGGATCAAGCAGGGCGGCCAGCATCTGTTGGCGCTGATTAACGATTATCTCGATATTGCTAAAATCGAAGCTGGACGGCTGGAACTAGATATCGGCCCCGTCTCGGTGCAAGATGTCTGCTATTCGCTACGCCCGATGGTGGCCGATATGGCCCGGCGGGCCAGACTCGAATTGATCTACGATCTAGACCCTGCGGTGCAAGTGATCTTGGCCGATGCGCGCCGCCTACGCCAGATCTTGATTAATCTGCTCTCGAATGCGATCAAGTTTACTCCGTCCGGCGGCAAAGTGGGGCTGGAGGTGCGCGGCGAGCCGGAACGGGGGGCGGTGCGGTTTACCGTCTGGGATACCGGGATTGGCATCGCCGCTGAAGATGCCGCGCGCTTGTTTGAACCCTTCCAGCAGATCGAAAACGAACGCCAACAAGAAGTGACCGGCAGCGGCCTCGGTTTGGCGCTGGTCTCGAAGTTGGCCCGCTTGCACGGCGGCAGCGTGAGCCTTGAAAGCGAAGTCGGCGTTGGCAGCCGGTTCCACGTCTTGCTCCCGTGGGAACCGGATGAACAACAGCGCTTACTTGAATGGTTTGCCAATGAGCGCCAGAAGGAGCACGAAGCCGATGTACCGACCGATTTGCCGTCCGCCTCGCCGCTCGCTGGTGATCGGCCCTTGCTGATGGTTGAAGACGACGTAGCCAGTGCATCGCTCTTTGCCCAGTACCTAACGCGCTGCGGCTACCGGGTCGTGCATGTCGAATCGGGCGAAGAGGCGTTAGCTTACGTGCAGGGCGAACTACCGTGTCTGGTGCTGCTTGATGTGCGGATGCACACGATGGATGGCATCGAAGTGATGCGCCATCTCCGTGCTGACGTAGCCACCCGCAACCTCCCGATTCTGGTGTTGACAGCGTTGGCAATGCCGGGTGACCGCGAACGTTGTCTGGCCGCCGGCGCTGATGATTATCTGGCGAAGCCGGTGCGGCTCCGCCAACTGGCCGAGCGAATTGGGGCGCTGCTTGAGCAGAAGGGGTAAGCCCCATCTCGCGCGCAAGCGCGGGAGAGAGGGAGTGGGGAATAGGGAATGGGGAGGAGGAAGGATACTCACTGCCTTCCTCCTCCCCAATTTTAACCCTTTGCGCCTTTGCGATCAGGGAACCCGGCCTAAAGGGCCGGGCTAGGGTTACGAAGCCCGCTGCGCGGGCTGCTGGCCGGCTTGGGGCGGGTTCAAGGGCGGACAGTAGGCAATGAGTGTAAATACAGTTTATGGCTTTGAGATGGACTGTTTCACCCTCACCCCCAGCCCCTCTCCCACTGGCGCGGGAGAGGGGAGCAGATCTTAGCTTTGAGGCATTGCCCAGCGGTTAACGGTTGTACTCCACCAAATTTCTGTCCGCCCCTCAAGTAGAGCGAAAGATTCTCGCCCTCCCCTGCCCACTTTCAACCCTTTGCGCCTTTGCGTCGAGCGTGCCCGCGTAAAGGGCCGGGCTAGGGCTACGAAGCCCGCTGCGCGGGCTGCTGGCCGGCTTGGGGCGGGAGCGAGGCAGGGGAAATAGGGAATGTTGTTGATAAGCCGATAAGTATGCTACGATATTAGAGAGCGGTGAATGACTATGATCCACAGCTTCGCGTCTCAGCGTTAACCAACATGCTCCAAGCACACGAACTGCGGCTAGCCAGCGAGATATTGCCCTTCCTACGCGATCCGGCGGCGGCGATTGCGCGTGATTTCACGGCGCAGGCGACGCTGTTGCGCTTGCCGGCAGGAGCAACCATCTTTGCCGAAGGCGATGAGTGCAGCGCGTTTGCGGTGCTGGCCGGCGGGCAGGTGCGCGTGTTTAAGATTGGCGAAACCGGGCGTGAAATCACCCTCTACCGTTTTGGCCGCGGCGAAAGTTGCATTCTCACCACCAGTTGCGTGCTCAGCCAGCGCAACTTCCCGGCGATTGCCACCGTCGAGCACGATGCCACCGCTTTTGTGGTGGGCCAAACGACCTTCCGCGATTGGATCGATCGCTACAGCCCGTGGCGCGATTACGTGTTTCAATTGCTCTCGCAGCGGCTGGCTACCGTGATGGCGATTGTGGATGAGATCGCCTTCCGCCGGGTTGATGTGCGGTTGGCCGAGTTTTTGCTGCGCCACGCCCAAGGCGACCCGCCGACCGTCAGCGCCACCCACCAGCAGATTGCCGCCGAACTGGGCACCTCGCGCGAAGTGGTGAGCCGGATTTTGGCCGATTTTAGCGACGATGGCCTCATCAGCAGCGGGCGCGGCCAGATTGTCGTGCGCAACCCTGCCGGCCTGCGCCAGCGCGGTGAGCTGCGGTTGGGCGCGTGAGGCGCGTTTTGCCGCTCTGTGAAGTGGAGCCAGTTTGGAATGCGGCAGTTTGACTGCCGCATTCCATAACAGGCGCTCAGGGACGCTAAATGGCCTCATCAGCAGCGGGCGCGGCCAGATTGTCGTGCGCAACCCTGCCGGCCTGCGCCAGCGCGGTGAGCTGCGGTTAAGCACGTGAGGCGCGTTTTGCCGCTCTGTGAAGCGTCGCCGGTTGCCGGCTCAGAGCATGGAGTGCGGCAGTCAACCTGCTGCATTCCATACCTTCAACACGACTGGAAAGAGCCTTTCTATGCGCCAGCCGGCTATCATCACATTTCTGGTTATGGCTGCCGTCTTCTTCGGCGGGGCAATTGGCGGGTTGGCATTGACCAGCGCGCTGGCGCCTGACGCACACCTCTTGCGCTGGTTTGGCTTGGGCGCATTGCCGCTGGCTTTCGTCACTGGGGCTTTTCTCTGGTTAGCGATTGCCTTTGGTCGCGGACTCGTGCATACGCTCCGCCGGCGCAAACTGCCCGCCTTTGCCAGCGATCAAGCCATTCCGCCGGGAGCGGCAGCCTTTGTGTTTACCTCAACCGGGATCATGGCGCTGTTTGGGGTGCTGGTCGCGATGGCGCCCAACCGGTTCGGTTTTTGGCCAACCCTCGTGCTTTGTATCGGTACGGGAGCTGGCTACAGTCTCCTCTGCCAGCATTTGGCCCGTCGCGGCTATCTGCCGGTGTACGATCTGGAGTCAGAGCGCTAGCGCGGCGCACACAAGAAGGAAACGTTTGTGAACCAACCACCACCGGAACCGATCGCCCAACAAGCGTATGACCTGCTGGCCGAAGCATACGCCGCCCAAGTGGCGACCAAACCGCACAACGCCTATTATGAACGTCCGGCAACCCTCTCGCTGTTGCCTGACGTGCAAGGCAAGCGCGTGCTCGATGCTGGTTGCGGGCCGGGCATCTACAGCGAACTGCTGCTCGACCGCGGCGCCGAGGTCGTGGCGCTTGACGCGAATGCCACGATGGTGCGGCTCGCGCAACAGCGGCTGCAAGGTCGCGCGCAGGTGTTACAGGCCGATCTTGGCCAACCGCTCACATTCCTGCCGGACGAGTCATTTGATCTGGTGATCAGCCCGCTCGTGCTTGATTATGTCGCAGACTGGGCGCAAACCTTCGCCGAATTTCACCGCATCTTGCGGCCCGGCGGCCATTTCATCTTTTCGATTGAACATCCGCAGACCAAATTCGACCAGCACCGCGCCACCAGCAACTACTTCGCAATCGAGCAGGTGGCATACGAATGGCATGGCTTTGGCATCACGGTGCAGATGCCCTCGTACCGCCGCCCGCTCAGCGCCGTCATCAACCCGCTGATTGGGGCCGGTTTCAGGCTTGAGCAGATTCTCGAACCGTTGCCCACCCCCGAATTTGCCGCAAAAGACCCCGAACACTACGCCGAACTGATGCGCGAGCCGGGGTTTCTCTGCGTACGCGCGGTCAAGGGGTGAGGTTGCCCTATAGATTTCCTCCCGCCGCCTGCCGGGCAGCGCGGGTGTAGGGGTGATCCGGCCCCAGCACGGCGATGTAGATCGCAATCGCGCGCGCCATGTAATCACGTGCCGCCGCTTGATCGCCAAGCGCGGCGGACACCTGCCCCATGCGCAACAGACTACGGGCCGTATAGGGATGGCGTTCGCCTAATCGCAGTTGATGGCAGCGCAACGCCTCGATCGCCAGCAGGCGCGCTTGCGATAGCCGCCCATTGGTCAGATAGAGCATCCCGATATGGCTGAGGCTATTCGCCGTATCAGGATGCAGCGCCCCAAAGATGCGCCGCCTGATCCGCCATGCGGCGCGGAGGCAGCGGTACGCCGCCGCCTGATCACCCAACGACAAGCGCAGCAGACCCAGCCGGTTGAGGTCGCGCGCCACATACCAGTGTTCAGGCCCGACCATCCGCCGGTGAATATCGAGCGCCTCGGCCAACTGGCGCTGCGCTTGCGTGGTATCGCCCATATCGAACGCCAAGATGCCGAGATTGCCGAGCACATTGGCGGTATACGGATGTTCACGGCCAACTGCGGCCTCAATCATCGCTAAAGCGGCCTCTAACTCGACCAACGCCTGCGCATACCGGCCCTGACAGTAGTACACCCGTCCAATATGGTTGCGGGTCATGCCGATATAACTCGACGTCGCATAGATTTCTTGCCGAATAGCCAGCGCCCGGCGCAGATATTCCAGCGCCAGATCGTATTCGGCGCGAACGCGGTGGAGATAGCCCAAATTGTTGATTGCCATCGCCTGCAATGAACGGTTCGGCTGCGGTTGCGCGTCCCAAATCGCTACGGCGCGTTGGGCGTAAGGCAACGCCGCGTCAAACTCCCCCAACACACCGAGCAAAAAACTCAGATGGTTATACAGTTCGGCGGCTTGCGGACTCTCAGGGCCGAACACACGGCTCCGGATCGCCAGCGCCTGTTCGTAATAGCGGTGGGCAGCCGGATAATCACACATGCGCTGGGCGCCTTCGCCGGCGTACAGCAAACTCGTTGCCGTATCGGGATGATCCGGCCCTAGCCAACGCAAGCGGATCGCCAACGCCTGCTCGTGATAGTGATACGCGCGGGGATAATCACCCAGCCAATCGAGCAATAAGGCGTGGTAGTGCAAATTAGCGCTGGCTGGCAGCGAATCGGGGCCAAAGAGACGCTGGCGCAGGTCGAGCGAACGCTGATTGTAAGACAGTGCGGCATCGAATTGTTCAATCTCGCCCAAATGGCGGCTCAGCTCGAAGGCCAACGCCGCAGCCAGCGCATCACCGTGCGGCAGCGCGGTCTGCGTCACCACCCGCAGATGGATTTGCAGTCGCAGCAAGGCCGGCACATCGCAAGCGTCATTCAGCCGGCGCACGTGCGTCAGCAACGCGGCTTCGGCGGCAATCTGCGCCTCACGGGCATCGGCGAGCCGGTGGAGAAAAGCGGCCACGAGCCGGTGCAAGCGTACCATAGCCGCCCCTGCATCAACCGGCAAGAGCAGACCGGTATCGAGCATCCGTTGCACAGCGGCCTGAAACTGTATCTGCTCGGCAGAGCTGCGCAGCATAGCACGCAGCAAGTCGAGCGGGATGGGTTCGCCGGGAGCAAACCATGCCGCCGCCAACAGCAACCGGTAGGCCAAGCCATCAACCGGATCGCGACGATCTAACCGATCGAGGCTCAGCAAGACGATTTGTTCAAAATGGTTCAAATGGCCGGTCGGGGCTGGCAAGGAGCGTCCGCGCGGCCCTTGACCGCGCAAGGACGGATGAGATTGCTCGTGTCCGGCCAGACTCTGGCGCAGGTCAGCAAGGTATTGGGCCGGCGTCACCGTATCGATCCTGCTCGACAGATAGCTCCCGGCCACATGCAACGCTAGCGGCAAATCATCGAGTTCGGCAGCGATCGCGATCAACTCCTCATCACGGTTCTGGCCGAGCGGGCAATGCTTTCGCAGCAACTCAACACTCTGGGACCGGCTCAGCAAGCCCAGCGGCAACAGGGCCAACCCCTCCCGCTGGCTCCACCAACTGCGGCGACTGGTGACCAACACCCGGCAACCACCCCGTTGCGGCAACCAGCGAGCGAGCAACGACTCATCCTCGCAGCTATCAAAGATGAGGAGGCGCGCCGTATCTTCGGCCCATGCTTGCGTGACCAGCCGCACCTGATCATCGAGGGTCAAACGCTCAAAATGGGGATGCAGATTCATCACTGTCCCGCACAGCGCAACCCCACCCGGCGCCGCTTCAGCGCTCGCCAAACTCAGCCAAAATACGCCGCCGGGAAAAAAGCGGCCAAAGCGATAGGCAAACTCAATCGCCAACTGGGTCTTGCCGATGCCCCCCGGCCCGGTGAGGATCACGCTCGTTGGCGGGCCGGATAGCGAGTGACGTGCTGCCGGTGCAGCCTGAACGCGAAACAGGTTCGCCAACGCCAACAACTCGCCGGTACGCCCGACAAAGTGGGGATAGGGCGTGAACGGCAGCAACGACCCCGCCGGCAAGGGGCCGGGTTCAGGCACCGTGCGCCATGGCAACGCGCTCTCGTGAGCTGCCGGCGCCGCCAGCGACCCTTGCTCGATCAACCCCCAATCAACCGGCTGCAACGGTTCCCAGCCCCACTCCTCAACCAACACTGCCCAAACCGCGCGCAGGGTAGCGGGTTGGCTGGCGAGCTGAAGCGTATGGGCCAGATAGAGCAAAAACTGATCGCGGATCGTAGGGCGCGGCGTCGCTTCACCGCGTTCCCATGCCGCCACCGATTCGTAGGCGCGTTTGCCGCGCAACCCGCAGGCATGCGCCATCTGGGTCAACGTCACCCCAGCCGCTTTCCGCAACTGCACCAATATCGCCAGCCGCTGATGCTTAGGCATAGCGAATACTCCTTTGAAAGCAATGCGCGCCAAGGCCAGCGCCTTGACGGAACAGCGCAAAGGATGTTCGCGATCGGTGTATAAAAGGCGGCTTGACGCATCCTTGGCGAGTATCCCCTCGCCCCGCTGGTTTGACGATAGTTAGGAGGAGCGCGAACGAACTATTGCCACGTGGATACCCCAACCGCGTAGCGAGCAACTGGCGCCGGTGGGCAGCGGTGCGGCAAGAGAGGGTCAGAACGGCAAAGATGGCCGGCAAGATGACAAAATTTTCAAGTCAGATACAGGGTTTACGGGGTGACAAAGCGACAGCGGCTGCGCCATACTATCGCTATACGTACTACAACAGACATCGGTACAAACTCCTCGGCGGGTCGCAGGTCTATGGAAACGATTGGATGTTTGATCACTTATTATACCCGTTTTGGTTCCAATAAGTGCATGTATATCAATACGATATTGCTCACAACATTGCAGAAATGCGGTCTAGACATGGAGTAGCATAATGGACAGCAGCTCAAAATGGATCGGCCTTGCTGTGAGTATGGTTAGCGTTGCGTTGCTCTACGACCCTTGGGGCAGAGATTTTACCTTGTTTAAATGCTTAATCACCACCGTGAGCGAAGACTGGAGCATCGCTTACTGCAATTGGCCGCAGATTTGGCTGGGTATTGCGGTGGGAGCGGTGCTAGGTTTTGTGATTGGGGCTATGGTTGACGTTTTGTTGAAGAGATTCTAGCAGAAAACCCTCACATATTGCTACACTCTCGCAAAGATCGCACAAAGTCAAACCATAATTTGATTAAAATACCTATAAACATTCCTTTTAAATCACCAGCAACAGAGTCGCACTGGGCGAGTGCGGCTGGGAATTGCCTCCGCTCAACACCACAAGCCAGTTCTGCTACAATCAAAGCACTGATCACAACAAGGGCTCCTCGCAGCACGTCCCCACTGGAGGTCTCCCATGCCCATTCATGTCTGTTTAGCCGGCGCGACCGGTTGGGCCGGTTCGGCGCTGGCCCGCGCGATTGCCACGACGGATGATATTGTGTTGACCGCCGCGGTGGCCCGGCGCGCCGCTGGCCAGCGGTTGGGTGCGGTGTTGGGCGAGCCGCGGCTCGATTGTCTGGTCTACGCCACCGCCGCCGAGGCGCTAGCCCAGCCGTGCGATGTCTTCTTCGAGTACACCAAGCCTGATATGGCCAAAGCCAATGTGCTGGCGGCGCTGGATCGCGGCTGCCACGTGGTGATCGGCACCTCAGGGTTGAGCGACGACGATTACGCTGAGATTGCGACGGCAGCACAGGCGGCTGGAAGAGGTGTGCTGGCAGTGGGTAATTTTGCTCTCACCGCAGTGTTGTTGCAGAAGTTTGCTGAGGTTGCCGCCCGCTATATCGCACAGTGGGAGATCATCGACTATGCCCGCGATACCAAACCCGATGCGCCGAGCGGTACGGCTCGCGAACTCGCCGCGCGCCTAGGCCGCATCCGCGCCGCCGAGCTGACCGTGCCGCTTGAGGCGACGAAAGGTGTGCCGGCAACCCGCGGCGCGCGCCTCAATGGGATGCAGGTGCATTCAGTGCGCTTACCGGGGTACACTATTGCGCTTGAGGTAGTGTTTGGCATGCCAGACCAACGCCTGACCATTCGCCACGACGCCGGCGCCAGCGCCGAGCCTTACGTGGCCGGCGCGTTGCTAGCCATCCGCCGGGTGAGCGGATTGGTTGGTCTGCACCGCGGGTTGGATAGCGTGTTAGAGCTGGAATGAGCGATCATGCTACGGTGTGAAATGCACCCTGCCCCGGTAGGGTTGAGGGGTAGGCAGAAGTTTGGTCGAGCACAACCCCGTTGATCGCTTTGCGATGCCTCAACGCTTGGCACTGCGCTCCCCTCTCCCGCGTCAGTGGGAGAGGGGCTGGGGGTGAGGGCCAGTAGCCCGCGCAGCGGGCTTCGTACCTCTAGCCCGGCCCTTTAGGGCCGGGTTCTGGACGGATGTTCTGTCCGCCCTTGAACTCGGTAGTGGGGCGGGGTGTTGATGTTAAGTGCCGACGAGTGATAGACAGAAACAAGCGTTCGTCGCGTACATAACAGCTTTGCAATTGTAGAAACGATATAGACATATTTACTGTTTGATGCTAAACTAAGAATAAAGACTCCACAAGTGGAGAGCCATGATGAAAGAGCAGATTTCGCTCGCAAGTATCAACCAGCTTTTAGGCGAAGAATTGAAAGACGGCAACCGAGCGGCACAGACATTTCGCGCGTTTATTACCCAGCCGCGATGGCAACACGAACACTTTCATCTCTGGGTGAAAGAAGCGATCACACAACAATGGCCGCGCCACCTCCAAGACATTGTCATCGCGATCGGCCAGTATCTTGGCTTCCAGATCGAGTTTGGCCACTATAGTTCAAACCGGAATAGCATTAGCTTCGATGGCTTGTGGAAAAAGTCAACCGGTGAACATATTGTGATCGAAGTCAAATCCGGCACATGGATTGCGCACGATGTGGGCCAGATCGGTGAATATTTACAACGACTGGCGACGACGGTCGGGGTTCCTTACACGAAAGTGTTTGGTTTGTATGTCATTGGTGAGGGCGATGCTCTCCCGCTAGCTGATCAGATACGCGGCAGCGCATACCGTGATCGCGTGCGTCTGATTTCTTGCGATGACCTGCTAAACCTGTTGAAACTGAAAGAAGATCTCAATACCCTAGAATTACGTGATGTCAATCAAAAAATCCAGAGCATTCTACTGCCCATCGACACAATTGATGTTGGACACCTCGTGCGTGTGATTATCGAAATCGCAACGCTCCGTCGCTCGTTACCTGCCGAAGAAGAGGAAGCCGTACCATTCAATAGTGCCGGTGTTTGGACACGTGATGAAATTTACCAGTTTTTAGTTAACTCAACCTCAAATCAACGTGCATTGTTCAAGGTGTTAAGTAGGCAAAGCGATAAGATTTCACGCCGCAAGTTGATTGAGGAACTACAAATGGAAACTGACGACAGCCAATTTAGCGGTATGCAATTGGCTGGCGCTCGTGCCGGTATCACGATGCGGATTGAAGCGCTCGGTAAAGAACCATTGATCCGTGCGCCCGATCGAGGCCGCTACTATGAATTACATCCAGATTATGCGAATGATATAAGAGGTTATTTTGGCGGGTGACTAGAAAGATATGAAGTGCGGCAGTCACACTGCCGTACTCCATGATAGAATGCTCTCTAAAAACCGCCTCTACGTCACCGCCGGTCGGTTGTCGCGGTATTTGAGATAGCGTTGCTTGGTCACAGCTTGCGCCATGCGCTCGGCCACGGTGTGAATGTCGCGGAAGCTGGTGTAGAAAGATATGGCTTGCGGCAGTATGACTGTCGTACTCTATGATAAAACGCTTTATGTGAACAAAACCGTCCCTACGTCACCGCCGGACGATGGTCGCGGTATTTGAGATAGCGTTGCTCGGTCACAGCTTGCGCCATGCGCTCGACCGCGGTGTAGATGTCGCGGAAGCTGGTGTAGATCGGGGCAACGCCAAGCCGGATATTATCGGGGGCGCGGAAGTCGGGCAATACCCCCAACTCGTTGATCAGAGCCAGATCAATGCCCAGACCTTCCGGGTGGCCGAGCGAGATGTGCGATCCGCGCCGGGCCGGATCACGCGGTGAGTTGAGGGTATACCCCAACGGGGCCAATCGCTGCTGCCACAACTCGATCAGATATTCCGTCTGCGCGAGCGATTTGGCCCGCAGCCGGTCGATCCCGGCGGCCAGCAACAAGTCTACCCCCGGCTCAATCAGCGCTAGCGACACCACCGGCGGCGTGCCGGTGAGAAAGCGGCGCAAGCCGGGGGCCGGTTCGTAATCGAGATCGAAGTTAAACAGGTTGCGCTGCCCCATCCAGCCGGCAATCGGGTTGACCAGTTGCGCTTGCAGATCGCGCCGGATGTAGAGAAACGCCGGCGCCCCCGGCCCGCCATTGAGGTATTTGTAGCAACAGCCAATTGCCAGATCCGCCCCGCTCTCAGAGAGATTGATCGGGACAGCGCCGACCGAATGGCTCACATCCCACAGTACCAATGCCCCCACCGCATGGGCAGCGGCGGTCAGGGCCGGCATGTCGTAGAGAAAACCGCTCTTGAAGGCGACATGCGAGAGGGTGAGCAAGGCGGTGTTGTGGTCGAGCAGGCCGAGGATCGTCTCGACCGGGCCGTGGATGCCGTCGCTCGAATAGGCCATAGCGATTTCGTGCCGCCCGCCGAGCAGATCGGCCACTCCCTGCAAGATATAGAGGTCAGAGGGAAAGTTGAGGTCATCGCTAATGATCCGTTCGCGTCCGGGACGAGCGCGCAAGGCGGCGATGACCAGTTTGAACAGATTGACCGACGTGCTGTCAGCAACGATCACCTCATCCGGTTCAGCACCGATCAAGCGCGCAATCTTCGCCCCAATCCGCTCCGGCAGTTCAAACCATCCCTCATTCCAACCACGGATCAGGCGCGTACCCCATTGCCGGCGCACCAGATCGGCGGCCAGATCCGCCGTCGCGCGCGGCAACCGTCCGAGTGAATTGCCATCGAGGTAGATCAGGTCAGGTTCATCATTGACAAACGCCTGCCGCAACCCGGCCAGATCATCGGCGGCATCGAGCTGATCGGCGTAAGCGGCATCGAGCGGGATGGTCATCGTCGTTCCTTTCTGGCGCGGTTAGGGCGCAACGAAGGTAAGGCGCGTGCCAATGGCGCTATGCTACACGCTTTGCGCTTGGATCATGAATCCCGCCCTTACCCTAAACCAGCTTATGCGGTGCTCACGGCGCCGGGGTTGGGAAGAGGGTCGGCACCGGGATACGGATCGGGTCGAGCAACAGCGGCGGGGTTGGGGTTGCCACCGGCGTAGGCACCGCATCGCTGCCCGGCACAATCAGCACTTGGCTAACCAGCACGATCAGCACGAGGCTGGCGATAATCAGCGCCACCAATTGCGGTTGCAGACGGAATTGACGGGTCAAGTCTTGCAGCCGCTTGGTCGGCGCACCCACACTCGTCTCGGTAGGTGCGAACCGTGGCCGCGGCGCGGTGGTGGTCTGGCGCAGCGGACGCACCGCTTCCGGTGGCGCCGGTGCAATCGGCGGTTCGCCGGGGCGGAAGAGCTGCTCGCCACCGGGTGCGAGGTAGAGCTGAGGCGCGCCCCACGGCTCTTGCGCATTCGCCAGAGCCGCCCGGCCCGCCGTCAGCGCAATATCAACCGGTTCGCCGGCAGCCAGCGCCTGATAACATGCCGCGCTCCAGCGCGCCTGCGCCGCGGCGCTCAGATCGGGCAGCGCCGCTACGGCCCGGCCATCAGCTTCGTGGAGGGCAGCGGCAAAGAGCGCGCAAGCCTCCGGCGGCGCACCGGCAACCGTGAGCAGTCGCAACTCATCAATGCTCACCAACAACTCAGCCAGCTCACCGGCGCTCACCGCTCGCCCCAGCCGGAGACGCGGCGCTTGGCGCGGCGGCTGTTCAAACTCGCCGATCACGTGCAAGAGATGGCGCGGCTCGGCGGCCAGCTCGGCCACAATCTCATCGGCGGTCGCATCGCGCAGCCGGTCAACCACCAACTTCCCGGCCCGCACCGGCTCAATCAGCGCCTCTCCCAACGCATTGGCGACCACATCGTGACCACGAGCAACCGCGATCAGCATGCGCAGCGGCCCGGCGACCCGACGCGGCGGCAGCGGGCGCAGAGCACGGGGGCTGATCCGCACCAATGGGTAGTCGTCACGGATGGCCGGCTGCCACTGTTGCTCACCGTTACTTAATGCCAGCCACTCCCACGACAAGACTGCCAATTCAGGGGCGGCCACCTCTAGCCGCAACTGCATCCGCGCCCCGTGCTCGGCAGCTTCCCGCGCCGTCTCGATCAACAACCGCCGGATGGGCGCCGGCAACAGCCATTCCCCCAACTCCGTCGCCGGCTCAGCCGGCGGCTTCACCAACACCGGCGGCGGCATCGTCTCCTCGGCGCTGCGCCCGCCGCACATTGCCCGCAATGGATACCCCTGCGGCGTGCGCGCTCCGATCACAATATGAAATGGGATGACAACCTCTTGCATGCCAATAAATTGAGTATGGGCGGCGGTTTGTCTTGAATATAACACGCTTGATCGCGGCTGTCTACCGTGGGAGGGGGTAAAACGATGGTATGTAGGCAGAAATTGTGTAGCAAGAATCATGCTTTCTGGGCTGACACAATATACTCGTACAGTTCCTTCTTTGAGGTGCGTTTGCGTAGCGGAGTTATGTCTATTTGACTAAAACCTGCTGCTTGCAGCATCGAGGCCAGAATCTGTTCGGTAGGCACCAGCACATCGTAAAACGTCGAATTGCCAACAATGTAAAAGACCCGTGCATGTGGTCGCGTGACGTGATACAGTTCCGCGATGTGCTGCCGCATATCAACAAAATACTTCGCAACATAGCGTGCTAACAGATCGCTATGTTGGGAAATCTGTTGGATCAACTCAGCAAAATGCGGGTATACAACACCGTGATCATCCGGTATTGGCCAGCGCCCGATATAACTAGTGGCAATCCCCCACGTACCGCCGATGGCTTGCCAATCGAGTTCGCCAGCATCGCGCCCGTTGTTCAAATAGCCGAGCCAGTACATATAGGGACGCAACTCGCGAATATAGCTCATCCGGTTAGGATACGGCGGCGAGGTGATGACCAGTGAAATGGCATTGCGCGGGATCAAAGCTGAAAGCTGGCGCGCATCGTGCAGATATATTGCCGGCGGCACGATAATGGGAGTCTGCAACGAACGCGCAATATCATTGACGCTCGCCTGCCATGTCAAACCAAGATCATCAAGCGTCCGGGCAAACAGACCCGGTTGGCGCGCTGGTTTAAAGGACATTGATTGATGGCTGAAACTCGCATGCGAGTGCAGAATAACCACCCGGCAAAATGCGATCTTGAGTAAATCGTGGATCGATTCTGAAATCTGCTGGCGGAGTTGTTGAATCTGATACCATAGCGCCCCAAGAAGCTGCAAAACCTCGGCATCCCACCACTTTTCACGCTGATGAATCTCAGGCAACCAGATTACGTCACGTGGTATGGTTTCGACATGTTGAATAATCTCAGCGGCAATTTGGCGAAATTGGTCAACTTCCGCCGGTGAATATATCCTTGTTTTAGCCTGAGCTAACCACACCAAAAACAGGTTGATGTCCGTCGAGATACAAGCCAAACCGCGTTCAGCACACGCTACCGCTGCGGTTCCCGAACCGCAGAACGGATCGAGCACCACATCATCAGCCAGCGCATAACGATTGAGCAGATCAGTTACGGTATGGACAGAGTAAGCCGGCGTGAGCCGCAGCCAGCCATAACGGGTGTGCTGCGCATTACCGCGCTGAGTCAGGTGGAAAGCAAGGCCAAGGGGTGGCATATTAGTTTGTTGCGAGCTGTCGCATGTTCTTACAGTAAAAGATATGGGTCGGCAGGAACACCTAACAGCTTACCGCAGCGACACTGCATGCACCGAACTGTTCTTTGTACTACAAACGCGGCGATAAACTCGCCACCGCAGCGGGCACAAAGGGGACGCCTATTTGTGTCACAGGCAACGCAGCGCGATTGGTCGCTAGCAAGATGTTTCCATTCACTCTCGCCGGGGATTGCTTCGGGCGCTCTGCGCCCTCGCAATGACACGTTGGCTCTTGCCGCTACGCTCTGTTCTCCTCCCTTTGCGTTGTCTACGCCCTCGGCGGTAAACACCTTGCCCTCGTCGCGGGAGAGAACACGTAACAAAACTTGGTTCTGTTCGTGCCTTTTGCGTCTTTTTGTGGCTATTTCCTCTCGCACCCCCCTCCCCTAGCGGGGGAGGGGCAAGGGGTGGGGACCATCCCCCAGCAGGAGAGCGGGTCAGGAGGGGCAAACGCCATACAGCTCTCTCATGAGATACCTTTCTGTCTTTTGCGTCTTTTTGTGGCTATTTCCTCTCGCACCCCCCTCCCCCAGCGGGGGAGGGGCAAGGGGTGGGGGCCATCCCCCAGCAGGAGAGCGGGTCAGGGGGCAAACGCCATACAGCTCTCTCATGAGATACCTTTGTGCCTTTTGCGTCTTTTTGTGGCTCTTCCTCCGCGCCCTCGGCGGTAAACGTTCACCACAGCAACACCGAGGACGCAGGAGACAGCGTCCCGCGTCCCCGGCGGTCAGCGACGCATCACCGCCCCATCGCGTAGAACTCATCGTTCGGGCGCAGCGCGCTCATATTCGCCAGCCGGTTGCTCATGGCAAAGAAGGCCGCGATCGCGCCGATCTCCCAGATGTCGTCTTGGGTCAGGCCATGCGCGTACAGCGGTTGCCAATCGTCCTCGCTGATCCGCGCCGAGTCAACCGCGACTTTCAGCGCATAGTCAAGGATGGCACGCTGGCGCGGGGTGATTTCGGCCCGCCGGTAGTTGGTAGCGACCTGCTCGGCCAGCCGCGGGTTTTTGCTGCGGATGCGCAGAATCGCGCCGTGGGCAATCACGCAATAGAGACAGTCGTTGGCCGCCGACGTCGCGACGACGATCATCTCTTTCTCGGCTTTGCTGAGATTGGAGGGTTTGTCCATCAACGCATCATGGTAGGCGAAAAAGGCGCGAAACTCGTCAGGACGGTGAGCCAGCAAGAGAAAGACATTCGGGATGAAGCCGCTCTTTTCGGCCACCTGTTCGATCCGCGCGCGGATGTCGGGCGGCAGATCGGCGATCCGGTCAACGACCGGAAACCGGCTGATCGGGCGATCGTCGTTGATCATGGGGGTGCTCCTTATGAGTGACGGGTGATCGTAAGCTGTATTATACAAAATGAGGAATGATTTCAATATATCTGAGATCATGGTCACTGCACACGCAGCAGCTCGATCGTCTGTGCAATCCCGTCCTCTGCTTGTAATCGGGCCCCAATCTCGCGAGCGCGAGCGCGCATGGTCGGATCGTGAGCGGCTTGCTCGATCGCCATCGCTAGCCGTTCGGCAGTAAGTCGTTGCCGCAGTAATGGGGCTGGGCCAGCACCCAATGCCGCTACCCGCCAACCCCAAAAGGGCTGATCGGCAAAGAAGGGCACAACCACATTCGGCACGCCGGCGCGCAATCCGGTCGCCGTAGTACCGGCGCCGCCATGGTGAACAACTGCCTTCACGTGAGAGAATAGCCATTCGTGCGGCACACTCTCAATCACCAACAGCCGGTTGCTAACCACTTCTCCGCTTAGTCCACCCCAACCGCTGTAGACAATCCCTCGCTGGCCGCTGCGTTGCAACGCGCGTGTGATGAGATCGAAGGTGGCGCGTGGCGCTTGATGAGGCATACTGCCAAAGCCAATATAGACTGGAGGCTCACCGGCGGCGAGAAAACGAACCACTTCTGGCGGCGGTGTCCAACCGGGCGGCGGCCCTAGAAACCAGTAGCCGGTGAGGTAAAGGTGGGCCGGCCAATCGTGCGGGCGCGGCAAGACGTGTTGGCTGATCGGGGAAAAGATGCGAACTCCGGCTCGGGCCAGCATCCGATCGGGCCACAAGCCCGGCAACGGCGGCAACTGCAACTCATCGCGCCAGAATGCGCGCACGTCGTTGCGTAAAATCTGCCAGACTACCGTCTGCAGCACGAACCCGGACAACCAGTTGATCAGCCTGCCATAACTTGCTCTTCCTTTCAAGAAGAAAGCCGGAAAGGCCGTAGTTGGGGTATAGGGTTGCAACCGCACCTCAGCGCAGGGAATACCCCATTTCTGGGCAATCCCAAACGCTGCCAGCACTGCATTTTTGTAGATGATGAAATCGGCGCTGCGGCAGAGCGCGAGCGCCTCGCGGTTCAACTGGGCATAGAGATCGGCGCGGCGCGTATTGCGAGTGCGTAAAAATCGCAACACACCGCCGCCGGTAATGGCGTTTTTTACGGCAGAATCTTGCAGGAGGATCTGGATGCTGGCGCCAATTGGTGTGAACGGCACCTGATAGCGCGCAGCCAGTTCCGTAAAATCGGGCGGCCCGCCGAGCATGACATCGTGACCGGCCCGTGCTAGACCTTGCGCCAGCGCGATGAAGGGCTGGATATCGCCACGCGAGCCGATGGTGAGCAAGGTGACTTTCACGGATTATTCTCCAGCATGAATATCATCTCGCAATGGGCAGAATACACCGGCATCCGCCTCGCCTGCGACTCATGCTATTCCACTGAACCAAGCCGTTTCGATAGCTGGTATGGAGTGCGGCAGTCAAACTGCCGCACTCCACAGGCTCACCCCAACCATTCCGAGCGCATCACCGAGTTTTGTCTCGCATGCGGCAGTCAACTGCCGCACTCCACAGGCTCAACCCCAACCGCTTTCCCCCACCGCCTGCCTCGGTCGCGCCGCGAGATGCTCTGGCCCATAGCGGCGCACAATCACGATGAACGCAAGGATAACGGCAGCGGTCGTGACTGCCGCGACCACCGCTTCGCCGCCAGCCACGACGGCATTGTACGTGCCGTGCCAGAGCGCCGTTGCCAAGATGCTGCCGCCGGTGCTGTTGTAGAGCCACGCGAGCACCATCGCGCCGGCGACGATCCCGACTACAAAAGTGACAACGGCGATCAGCGAAGGTTCGTAGTTGTAGAAGAAGGCTGGCGCATGCCAACCGGCCCATAGCAACCCCACGATCAGGGCAGCGTCGCGGGCGTTGTAGCGGGCCTGCAAGCGCGGGAGGGCAAAGCCGCGCCAGCCGGTCTCTTCACCAATCCCGAAAGTGAGAACCCAAACGGCCCACCCCGCCAGCCAACCGAGTTGCGGCAGTTCGGCCACGTAGCCAAAGCCCGCCGCAGCCTGCCACGTGCCATCAATCAGGCGGAGCACAACCACCACCACCCCAAAGACCGCCACCGGACTGAACGCCGCCAGCCACCAAACCCAGCCGATCCGCCAGCGCACCATCCGGCTCGCCAACTCGCGCACCCCGGCAAAACCAGCCGTTAGCAACGTGACGATGAACGCCGCCGCCAACGGGCCATACGCACCGAGCAGATGCAACCACGCCGGCACGCCGCTGATGATCCCTCGGCCCTGCAAGGCCAGTGGCGTAAACACGCACCAGCTTAGGCCATAAGCAAGGAGGAAATAAAGGATTGTTGGTCGTGACATTGTTTCTGACCCTCACCCCCAGCCCCTCTCCCACTGGCGCGGGAGAGGGGAGCTACGGCGTTCCGCTCTTGCTATGCCTTACGCTCCCTGTCGTGAGTTAGGAGCAGGGCCGGGGGTAACGCTAAGGCGCAAAGCGAGCAAAGGCGCAGAGAGTGTACACGCAAAGACGCTGAGGGCGCGAAGGGAGCGCAAATGCGCTTCATCCTCAGCTTCCTCTGCGGTACAAGCTACTGCTCAACCGGCTTTGACCACGCCACCACCAAGCACGACAGCGCCGCGACCAGCGCCACCGGCCCAAACACCAGTTTTTCGCCGAGGCTTGGCGACGCGAGATTGGCTAGGGTATTCAGGAACAGATAAGCGGTTATCAGCCACGCCACAATCATCAGCCCTCTCCCCGGACGGCCCGCGCCGTCAAGCCCGGCGCGCCGCCGGATGGCGTAGGCCGATAGGGCTAGAATGGCAATTGCCGCCACCCCGCCAATCTGCACCGTCGGGTTGAGCGTTTTCTGGGTACCGCCCCATGCCCACGCGACCGGGATCACGCCGATGATCAACAAAAGCTGCCCCGCCATCGCGAGGGCAAAAGCGCCGGTCGCGATTTGACCAGCGATGCGCGCCGCCGCCGGGTTACGCCATTGTGCCATTGTCCTGCCCTTCTCGGTGGTGAAGGAAAACCTCAGCAATGTCCATTGTAGATGATGATTGTTAAGCGCAGACTAAGCCGGCCAGACCGGCCCGGTATGGGTGAGAGTGCTGGCGGGGCATAACAGTTTTTCGTAGATGTGGAAGACTACTGAACGCGGAATATGCTATGATCTAGAAAACAATACTCTATTCGTGAGGTCGGCTATGAGCCGTGCAACAATGCTCAATACGCGCACGATCAGCTTTCTTGAGCTGATTGGAAATGGGAAACGCTATCGTGTGCCGCCATATCAGCGTGATTATTCGTGGTCGGAAGAGCAGTGGGAAGATTTGTGGAACGATATTCTCGCCTTGCGCCAGCAAACCAATGAATATCACTATATGGGCGCTTTGGTTGTACAAGAGGCGAGCAGCGATCATGATCTGTTGATTATTGATGGCCAACAACGCATGGCGACACTCAGTATCTTAGCGTTGGCGGTGATTGATCGACTTGGTGATTTGGCTAAACAAGGGATTGATGCGGATGACAATCGTGAACGGGCCAAAGAACTGCGCAACCGGTTTATCGGTGAGCGCGATCCGGCCTCGTTAATCGAGAGTAGCCGGCTGACGCTTAACGAAACTGATAACCCGTTTTATCAAGACTATTTAGTACAGTTGCGCAAGCCGATTAATCCACGAATCTTACCAAAATCCAATCGGTTATTATGGCAATGTTTTCAATATTTCAAGGAGCGCCTTGGTGATTTAAGCGATATTCAACAGAATGGGATTGAACTCACTCGTTTATTATCTGAGACAATCGCCCGCCAATTGCTGTTCATCCTGATTACTGTCGCCGACGATCTCAGTGCGTACACTGTATTTGAAACGTTGAATGCGCGAGGATTAGAGCTAACCACGACCGATTTGCTCAAAAATTATCTTTTCTCATTGGTTAAGGTAAAAGCTGATCAGGAAGCGTTGCAACGGCGTTGGCAAAAGCTGATTGATACTGTAACCCCTGAGCGTTTTCCCGAATTTTTGCGTTATCACTTGCTCTGTGAACTACCCAAAGTGCGCAGCCAACGACTCTTTAAACTCATTCGGGAACGAGTGCGCGATCCGATTGAGGTATTCGCGCTACTTACCGCGCTTGAGTCGCGGGCTGAGCTATTCGCCGCCTTGTCGGATCCAAATCATGGTTTCTGGATTGAACTCAGCGAGGCACGACCATACATTCGCGAACTCAACCTGTTCCATGTGCGCCAGATGGCACCAGTGCTATTTGCCGCTTGGGAACGATGGATGCCCGATAATCCTGCTAATTTTGTCAGCATTCTTAGGATGGTTTCGATCATCTCGTTTAGACATACAGTGGTAAGCACGTTAAATCCTAATGAATTGGAGCCGGTATATCACGAAGCGGCCAAAGCTATCATCTCTCATCAAGCCAAAACACCAGCGGCAGTATTTGAGCTATTGCGTCCGATTTACGTGCCAGACCATAAATTCGAGAATGATTTCGCTACCTTGGCCATTTCAACCAACGGCCAACGCAAAAAGCTGGTCAAATATATCTTGGCAATGCTCGAAAGCTATCGATCTGGCCGCCATTGCGATCCTGATACCGATCCGGCTTCGATTGAACATATTCTGCCTGAAAATCCGAGCCAAGAATGGGAACAGATGTTTCCGCAATCACAATGGGAAGCTGCTGTTTATCGCTTAGGAAATCTCACCTTGCTTCATGCACCGGCCAACCGACGCGCCGGCAATGCCAGTTATCGTGAAAAGGTGGATATCTACCGGCAGAGCACGTATCAATTGACTAAAGACATTGCTGAACTGGCGCCAGAGGAATGGACAATGGAGTTGCTCGAACGCCGCCAACGTGAGCTGGCGCGCATTGCTACAGCGGTTTGGCGAATTGATGCGGGTTAAAACCGGATGCAACCACGCGCAGACGGCAGGTTCCATGGAACCTGCCGTCTGCGCGTGGAATACGCGCTTATGTTCCGCTCACCCCTCCCACTGTTCGAGCCGCTGCTTGACCGTGGCGAGGAAGCGATCGGCGGTGGCGCCGTCGGCGATCCGGTGGTCAAAGGTGAAGGAGAGGTAGCAGAGCGGGCGAATCGCGATGGCGTCAAGCCCGTTTTGAGTGATGACAACCGGTCGTTTGACCACCGCACCGATGCCGAGAATGCCCGCTTGCGGCTGGTTGATGATTGGCGTGGCAAACAGGCTGCCGGTGACGCCGTGGTTAGTGATGGTAAACGTGCCGCCGTGGGTCTCTTCAGGCCGCAGCCGCTTAGTGCGCGCCCGCTCGGCGAGATCGTTGACGGCACGGGCCAGACCGAGCAGATTCTTCTCGTCGGCGTCGGGAATGACCGGCACCAGCAAGCCTTCATTGAGCGCCACCGCTACGCCGATGTTGATCCGGCGGTGCATGATGATGCCTTGCTCGGTGAAGCTGCCGTTGAAGACCGGCACCGCTTGCAGACCGGCCACGGTCGCCATCACGAAGTAGGGGGTGAGGGTCAAGCGCACCCCTTGCCGGTTGAAGGCTTCTTGGTGAGCGGCGCGGTGCGCGAGCACCCGGCTCAGATCGACCTCCATCACCGTGGTCACGTGCGGCGAGGTACGCACCGAGCGGGCCATGTGCTCGGCGATGCTGCGCCGCATGGGCGTCAACGGCACCAGTTCAGCGTCGGCAGGAATCTCGACCGGCGCCGGGGCCGGCTCGACTGCCGGCGCGGGTGCAACCACCGGCGCGGGCACGACTGCCGGGGCGGCGGCAGAATTTCTTGC